>NZ_JBNYXO010000007.1:0-272521 GCF_051380715.1 Janthinobacterium kochi | reverse complement strand
GATGACCATAGCAAGTTGGTCCCACCCCTTCCCATCCCGAACAGGACCGTGAAACAACTTTGCGCCGATGATAGTGCTGCAACCAGTGTGAAAGTAGGTTATCGTCAGGCTTGTTATATAAAAAAACCCCGCTAGGTGCGGGGTTTTTTTTCGTCTGCAGCATTCATCGGCTTAGATGCCCCAGGTGATGCTTTCACCTTCCGCCTTGGCCGCGCGCAGCATTTCCATCAATGGGTAGGCTCGCTGTGAGAAATGCACTTTCTGTGCGCGCGCATGGGTGCCCGTTTCGCCATCTTCCAGCGTTTCCGGCGTATGCGCATCGTGTTCGATGTCATTTTCCGGATGCAGTTTGCTTTCCGCAACTTCTTTTTCCAGCAAGGCCAGAGCATCGCCCGCTTCGACTGGCGTGATGACGCCGCGCGTGGGGTTCTTGTGCAGGATGTCGAGGATACGCTGGGCATGCTCCTGGTACATCAGCACTTCTGGGGAAGATTTGGATTTGAATGAGATCAACATAAGCACTTTCTGAAACTTGTTGTTAGTGTCGAAACAATATCACGACTTGAAATATCGCACAGGCCGTCCGATTGCCCGGATTGCACATTTGCAAGCCGGATACGGCCATTTGTTGGACAGTGCACGTATTTACAAGAGCTTGCTGACCGTGAAAACATCCGTTTAAGCGAGCGTTAAGTCTCAATCCAGTTTGACTGAGTCCATGAAGGTGTCGATGGTGTCACGCGACAGCTTGCTTTCTTCACCAAGAATGATGACCTGGAAGATACGTTTCTCCTGCGCCACAAAACGGCCGACCAGAAAGACGGGTTTACCTTGCTGCGTGCCCGTCGCTTCGACGCTCAGCGAACTGCGTTGATGGCTGCCGGCTGCCGTGCTGCTGGCAGCCGAGGCCAGTTTTTCGCTGCGCACGACGCCATTGATATTTTTCAGCAGCGCCATCTTCATGGCGGGCAGGGCTGCCTGTGCCTGTTCCGCACTGTCGAGCACGGCGCTGCCGATGGCGAAGGTATTGCCATCAACCTCGCTGGCTGTCATGGTCAGGCTGACTTTCTTGCCATCCAGATCGATCTCGCGTGTCAGCACGGCCGGCTTGCCTGGAAACAGGGCCGTGAACTGGGCGTCGGGGCTGCGATAGTCGCGCCAGTCGAATTTCGGACTGCAGGCGGACAGCGTGCAAGCTGTCGCGAGCGTGGCCAGGAAGAGGGTAAGTGATGTTTTTTTCATCAGCAGATGGTAGCAGCGACGCCAGTCACGCGCAATCGCGCACGTGTGGCGGTCACTGGCCGCCTTATATCTCGCGCAGCACGCGCCGGTACTGGATCGCTTCGGCGACATGCGGCGGCGTGATGGCGGAGCTGTCCGCCAGATCCGCGATGCTGCGTGCCACGCGCAGTACCCGGTGGTAGGTGCGCGCTGACCAGTGCAGGCGCGTCATGGCGCCATGCAACAACTGTTCGCCATGTGGCTCCAGGCGACAATGTTGTTCGATTTCCGTGTTGCTCAGGCGCTGGTTCGATTTCCCCTGACGTGCCAGCTGCAAGGCATAGGCTGCCGCTACCCGCGTGGCGATGGACTGCGTGCTTTCGCCAGGGCCGGCCTGCCGCCCCAGTGCCGCCGGCGGCATGGCAGCCACTTCAATTTGCAGGTCGATACGGTCGAGCAGCGGGCCGGACAGGCGACTGTGATAACGGAGCACGGCGTCGGGCGTGCAGCGGCAACGGCCGGAAGCGTGGCCCAGATAGCCGCACGGGCAGGGATTCATGGCGGCGATCAATTGAAAGCGGGCAGGAAATTCGGCCTGGCGGGCCGCACGCGAAATGCTGATGACGCCCGATTCCATGGGCTGGCGCAAGACATCGAGTACCCGGCGCTGGAATTCGGCGATTTCATCGAGAAACAGCACGCCGCAGTGGGCCAGCGAGATTTCTCCCGGCCGCGGCACGTTGCCGCCGCCCACCAGGGCCACGCCAGACGCCGTCTGATGCGGCGCACGGTAGGGACGACGTTTCCAGTGTTCCACCTTGAAGTGGCCGCCCAGCGAATGCACGGCGGCCGATTCCAGCGCCTCTGCATCGCTCATGGGCGGCAGCACGCCGGGGAAGCGGCTGGCCAGCATGGTCTTGCCAGAGCCCGGCGGCCCCACCATCAAGACGTTGTGACCACCCGCGGCCGCCACTTCCAGTGCGCGTCGCGCCTGCTGCTGCCCTTGCACGTCGGCAAAGTCGGGATACGTGAAAGCATGCGCTGCCAGCACGGGCTGATGGCGCTGCAGGGCGGTCTGGCTGGCGGGCGCGGCAAAATGCGCGCAGACCTCGAGCAGGCTGTGGGCGGGATAGATGCAGGCATCGCTGACCAGCGCCGCCTCGTCCGCGTTCGCTTGCGGCAAGATGAAGGCGCGTGGCGCACCCGACTGGCTGCGCTGCATGGCAAAGGTCATGGCCAAGGCGCCGCGGATGGGGCGCAACTGGCCCGATAGCGACAGTTCGCCCGCGAATTCATAGTGGTGTAATTGGTCGCCCGGCAACTGGCCGGAGGCGGCCAGGATGCCCAGCGCAATGGGCAAGTCGAAGCGGCCCGATTCCTTGGGGAGGTCCGCCGGCGCCAGATTGGCCGTGATGCGCCGCGCCGGCATCTCAAAGCCGCAGTTTTGCAGCGCGGCGCGGACGCGGTCGCGCGATTCCTTCACTTCCGTATCCGGCAGGCCGACTATGGTAAAGGACGGCAAGCCATTGGCAAGGTGGACTTCGACACTTACCTCGGGTGCCTCCATGCCGGCCAGGGCGCGGCTTTTCAGGACGGCCAGACTCATCAGACTCCCCTGTGGCGCGGGCGCGGGCAGGATCAGTCTAGCGCTTGAAGCGCTGTCAGGCTTGAGATATGCCAGCAAGGCCGTGTATAACGCGATCTTGTTGGCGGTACTTTATGCCTTTGGGTCGTTCAGGCGCGTTTCCAGTTCGATCAAGCGCAGTTCCAGTGCATCGAGCTTGGCGCGGGTCTTGGCCAGCACTTGCGCCTGGATATCGAATTCCTCGCGCGTGACGAGATCGAGGCGGGCGAAGCCCTGGGTCATCATTGATTTCACATTTTTCTCGATATCTTTGGCCGGCGAGTTTTCGATGGCTTGATGGATCTTGCCTTGCAAGTCGTTAAAGAAGGTATTCATGTCCATGGTAAGTCCTTTTATGGTGCGGCCTGTGCATCGCACCATTGCGGTGCACAGCGGCGTTAATCTGGTGCGAAACTGGGCGCTTCATTGTGCTTCAGCAGTCCGTATCCGCATTCCTGGGGGTGTGCAGGGCATGTGTGGACGGAAATGCACCTGTCAAGGTGGCAAGAGAGCTGGCACGTATTCTGCTAAAGAAGTGATGAACGCTTTGTGATCTCCAGCCAAGATTTTAAACCTCAACCGCTTTAAAAGTTCAATAAAAGGGAATCGCCATGAAGAATCTGTCCAAGAACATGACTTTAGTAGCAGCGTTGACGCTGGCCATGACCGCCTTGTGCGGTAGCGCCATGGCCCAGGATGCAGTGGCGGCGCCTGCTGCGGCTGAAGCCGTACCTGATAACGTGGTGAGCTACAACGTGGCGCTGACCAGCGACTACCGTTACCGCGGCATCTCGCAAAGCCGTCTGGACCCAGCCATCAGCGGCGGTGCCGACTATACCCATAACCCAACGGGCCTGTATGTGGGCACCTGGCTGTCGAGCATCAAATGGATCAAGGACGGCGGTGGCGATACCAATCTGGAATGGGATATCTACGGCGGCAAGCGGGGCGAGATCAGCAAGGATTTTACTTATGACGTGGGCGGTCTGTACTATTTCTATCCCTCGAATGGACTGAGCACCAATGCCAACACTTTCGAGCTGTACGGCCAGCTCGGCTACGGCCCGATGTATATCAAGTACTCGCATTCGACCACCAATCTGTTCGGTGTTGCCGACAGCAAGAACAGCGGCTACCTCGATGTGGGCGCCAACGTCGAGGTGCATGATGGCTACATGCTGAACCTGCATGCCGGACGTCAGAAGGTCGAGCACAACGATTCCCTCAGCTACAGCGACTACAAGATCGGCGTGACCAAGGACTTTGGCGTGGTGACAGTGGCTCTGGCTGCCGTAAAAGCCAACATCACGTCGCTGGCACCGAACGGCAAGAATCTGGCGAAATCCGGGCTCGTGCTGACCGTGTCCAAAACCTTTTAAGCGAGACTGCCATGAAAATGATTACTGCAATCATTAAACCGTTCAAACTGGACGAAGTCCGTGAAGCTTTGTCGGCTATCAATGTGCAAGGCATTACCGTCACCGAAGTGAAAGGTTTCGGTCGCCAGAAAGGTCACACGGAACTCTACCGTGGCGCCGAGTATGTCGTTGATTTCTTGCCAAAGACCAAGATTGAAGCGGCCGTCGATGACGCCATTGTCGACCAGGCCATCGAAGCGATCGAAGGTGCCGCGCGTACGGGTAAAATCGGTGATGGCAAGATTTTCGTCTACAACCTGGAACAGGTCATCCGCATCCGTACCGGTGAAACCGGCAACGAAGCGCTCTAAGGGGAATATTGATGCATAAAAATATAACAAAATTGCTCGCCGGGATAGCCTGCCTGTGTGCGTTTGGCGTCGCCGCGCCGAGCTTTGCCGATGCGCCCGTCAAGACGGAAGCGGCCACGACCACTGCCGTCGCTGTCCCCGCCGTGACGCCGGTTCCCGACACCGCGCCCGCTGCCGCCGCTCCGGCCCCGGCTGCTGCCGTGCCCGCCGCCACACCCGTCGCCAACAAGGGCGATACCAGCTTCATGATGATCAGTACTTTGCTGGTGATCTTGATGACGATCCCTGGCCTGGCTCTGTTCTACGGCGGCCTGGTGCGCTCGAAGAACATGCTGTCGGTGCTGATGCAAGTGTTCATGGTGTTCGCCCTGGTCATCGTTCTGTGGTGCATCTACGGCTACTCGGTCGCCTTCACGGAAAAAACCGCCTTCTTCGGTGGCTTCGACCGATTGTTCCTGAACGGCATCTGGGATCCGGCCAAGGGCACGTTTGCCGCCGCTGCCACCTTCAGCAAGGGCGTCGTCATTCCCGAGTTCGTGTTTGTCGCTTTCCAGGGCACCTTTGCCGCCATCACGTGCGCACTGATCGTCGGCGCCTTTGCCGAGCGCGCCAAGTTTTCCGCCGTGCTGGCCTTCGTCGTGCTGTGGTTCACGTTCGCCTACCTGCCAGCGGCCCACATGGTCTGGTTCTGGACGGGGCCTGACCTGATCACCAATGCCGCCACCTCGGCCAGCGAAGCGCTCAAAGCGGGCTGGATCTGGCAAAAAGGCGCGCTGGACTTCGCCGGCGGCACCGTAGTGCACATCAACGCTGCCGTCGCTGGCCTGGTGGGCGCGATCTTGATCGGCAAGCGCGTCGGCTACGGCCGCGAATCGATGGCGCCGCACTCGCTGACGATGACCATGATCGGCGCTTCCCTGTTGTGGGTGGGCTGGTTCGGTTTCAATGCCGGTTCTTCGCTGGAAGCGGGCGACGTGGCTGCCCTGGCCTTCGTCAACACGCTGCTGGCCACCGCTGCCGCCACCCTGTCGTGGGTGTTCGGTGAGTGGATCAGCAAAGGCAAGCCATCGATGCTCGGTGGCGCATCGGGCGCCGTGGCTGGCCTGGTGGCGATCACCCCGGCGGCCGGCTTTGTCGGTCCGATGGGTGGCCTGGTCATCGGCTTGCTGGCCGGTGTCGTCTGCCTGTGGGGCGTGAATGGCCTGAAACGCTTGATCGGCGCCGACGATTCGCTCGACGTGTTCGGCGTGCATGGCGTGGGCGGCATCCTCGGTGCCTTGCTGACCGGTGTGTTTGCTGCGCCACAACTGGGCGGTCAAGGCATCTTCGACTATGTCACCAACAAGATGTCGGCTGACCCATATTCCATCGGACACCAGGTGTGGGTGCAGGCGCAAGCGGTCGGCACCACCATCATCTGGTCGGCCGTGGTCTCCGTCATCGCCTATAAACTGGTCGACATCGTCATCGGCCTGCGCGTACCGGAAGAGGAAGAGCGCGAAGGCCTCGATATCACCAGCCACGGCGAGCAAGCTTATCATGGCTAAATAGCAATTATCTGGCATGCCAGCGCCCCGGCGCGGCATGTCCGGCTGGAAAAGGCGCCTCATTGAGGTGCCTTTTTTTCATTGTGGGAATGGAAAAGGTCTTTAAAACAAGGGTTTTGCCCCGATTTGGGGTACTTACACGGTAATATAGTCGGCAGTTCTGTGTGCTTTTTTGAATACTGCACATAATTTAAGGATGTAACTATGGTTCCCCATCTCGTCACGGCCCTGACCGGACCGCTGCTCGACCTCGAAAAAAAGATTCTGGCCGCGACGCCGGCCATTGAGCGCTGGTTTCGCATGGAGTGGCAAGAGCATACGCCGCCCTTCTATTGCTCGGTAGACTTGCGTAATGCGGGCTACAAGCTGGCGCCTGTCGATACCAATCTGTTCCCTGGCGGGTTCCACAACCTGGCCACGGAAATGCTGCCCTTGTCCGTGCAGGCGGCCATGGCCGCCATCGACAAGTATTGCCCGGATGCCCGCAACCTGCTGATGGTGCCGGAATTGCACAACACCACGCCGCAATACCTGCAAAACGTGGCGCGCCTGATGCAGATCTTCCGCCAGACGGGGCTGCACGTACGCCTGGGCTCGTGGTCGCCCGAGATCACCCAGCCGACACCGTTGGCGTTGCCAGATGGCAACATGCTCGTCATCGAGCCCCTCGTGCGCCTGAACAACGGTCGCCGCCTGGGCTTGAAGGATTTCGATCCGTGCACGATCTTGCTGAACAACGACTTGTCAGATGGTATCCCCGATATCTTGCAAAATATCCATGAACAAAGCCTGCTGCCGCCTTTGCACGCGGGCTGGGCTTTGCGCCGCAAGAGCAACCACTACGCGGCCTACGATGAAGTGGTGAAGAAATTCGGCAAGATGATCGATGTCGATCCGTGGATGCTCAATCCCTTCCACGCCAAGTGCAGCGATGTGAATTTTCAGGAAGGCGAGGGCGAAGACGCGCTGGCCGCCAGCGTCGACGTGCTGCTGGCCAAGATCCGCAAGAAATACAAGGAATACGGCATCAAGGAAAAGCCCTTCGTCATCGTCAAGCCCGATGCGGGCACGTATGGCACGGGCATCATGACAGTGCGCGACGCCAGCGAAGTGCGCGACCTGTCGGGCAAGCAGCGTGACAAGATGTCCATCGTCAAGGATGGCAAGGTCGTCACCGACGTGATCATCCAGGAAGGCGTGCCGACCTTCGAGAGCATCAAGGATGCCGTGGCCGAGCCTGTCGTCTACATGATCGACCGCTACGTGGTGGGCGGTTTCTATCGCGTGCACGCAGAGCGTGGCGTGGACCAGAACCTGAACGCGCCCGGCTCGCAGTACGTGCCGCTGGCGTTTGCCCAGCAGCATGCCGTACCGGACTTGAAGGCCAAGCCGGGCACGGCCGCACCGAACCGCTTCTACGTGTATGGCGTGGTGGCGCGCCTGGCCTTGCTGGCCGCGTCGCTGGAAATGGAGCGCACGGACCCGAATCCCGAGGTGTATTGATCCGTCCCCGCAGATCGCCGGGCGCGGTGACTACCGCGTCTGGCGATCTCGGCTAGAATCAAGCATTCCTTATCCAGGCTCCCCGATTGGACGCACCATGAAAATTGCATTCCTTGCCGACCCGCTGGCAGGCTTCAAGACTTACAAAGATTCCACCTTCGCCATGATGCGCGAGGCGGCCAAACGCGGCCACGCCGTGTACGCCTTCGAACAGAAGGACATGGCGCTGGAAGAGGGCATCGTCACGGCACGGGTACGGCATATCGAGCTGACGGGCGACGAGCACGACTGGTACAAGGTCGTCTCCACCGAAGAAGTGCGCCTGTCGACCTTGGACGCCATCATCGAGCGCAAGGATCCGCCGTTCGACATGGAATACGTGTATGGCACGTATCTGCTGGAGCTGGCGGAAAAGCAGGGCGCCTGCGTCTTCAACAAGCCGTCCGCCATCCGCGACAACAATGAAAAGCTGGCCATTGCGCAGTTTTCCGAATTCACCTCGCCGACCCTGGTGACGTCGGATGAAGCGCGCCTGCGCGCTTTCCACGCCAAGCACCAGGACGTCATCTTCAAGCCGCTCGACGGCATGGGCGGCACGGGCATCTTCCGCGTCAAGGCCGATGGCCTGAATCTGGGCGCCATCATCGAGACCTTGAGCGAAAACGGCGCGCAGACCATCATGGCGCAGCGTTTTATTGCCGACATCGTCAAGGGCGACAAGCGCATCCTCGTCATCGGCGGCAAGCCGGTGCCGTTTTCGCTGGCGCGCATCCCGCAGGCGGGTGAAGTGCGCGGCAACCTGGCCGCCGGCGGCACGGGCGTGGCGCAGCCATTGACGGCGCGCGACCTGGAAATCGCAGAAAAGCTGGGCCCGATCCTGGCCGCGCGTGGCCTGATGCTGGTAGGATTGGACGTGATCGGCGACTATCTGACGGAAGTCAATGTCACCAGCCCGACCTGCTTCCAGGAAATCATGCAGCAGACGGGTTTTGACGTGGCGGCCATGTTTGTCGACGCCGTCGAAGACGGCGTTGCGCAAGCGCAGCAGCGCCAGAAGGTGAAATGACTATGGTAGGGATTTTGCTCATGACACATGCACCGCTGGGACAGGCGTTCATCGCCGCTTGCGCGCATGTGTTTCGCGGGCCAACGGAACGTTTTGAAGCCATCGACGTCGTCGCCGACCAAGACCTGGCGGAAGTGCAAAAGCTGGCGTCGGACGCCATCTGCCGCCTCGACGACGGCTCCGGCGTGCTGGTGATTACCGACGTGAAGGGCGGCACGCCGTCGAACTGCTGCAACAAGCTGGCCGATGCGGGCAGGGTGGAAGTCATCGCCGGCATCAGCCTGCCGATGCTGCTGCGCGCCATCACGTATCGCCGCGACACGCTTGACGTGGTGGTGGAGATGGCGCTGGCCGGTGCGCAAAGCGGCGCCGTGCGCGTCGATAACCGCATCCGTGTGGGCGAATAAGGAAGTGCATGGCCGCCGCCCTGAAGGCGGCGGGTTTTATAGACCAAGATTGTCATCAGCGTAGTGCATTCAGGGATAGAGACCATACAAAAATGATTCAAAGAGAACTCGAAATCATCAACAAGCTGGGACTGCACGCACGCGCCTCCGCCAAATTTACCCAGCTCGCCGCCAAGTTCAAGAGCGACGTCTGGCTGACCCGCAACGCGCGCCGCATCAACGCCAAGTCCATCATGGGCGTGATGATGCTGGCCGCCGGCAAGGGCGCGAAAGTGACCCTGGAAGCCGAGGGCGATGATGAGCAGGCATGTGTCGATGCGCTCACCGCCCTGATTAATGACAGGTTTGGCGAAGGCGAGTAATGCCCGCCGAACGCAGCCGCAGCCGCATTCCGACAGGTCACCCCATGGCATCTTTCACGCTCCACGGCATCCCGGTCTCCCGCGGCATCGCCATTGGCCGCGCGCATCTGCTGGCGCCGGCCGCCCTTGACGTCAAACATTACCTGGTCGCCCAGGAGCAGATCGAAGCCGAAGTCCAGCGCTTGCAAAACGCCATCGCCGCCGTCCACAAGGAACTGCAAACCCTGTGGAATGAGTTACCGAAAGATGCGCCCACCGAGCTCGGTGCGTTCATCGACGTGCATGCGCTGATTCTGTCGGACCCGCTGATCGCCGAAGCGCCGCTCGACATCATTCGTTCGCGCCACTACAACGCCGAATGGGCGCTGTTGACGCAGATCGATGAGCTGTCGGCCCAGTTCGATGAAATCGAAGACCCGTATCTGCGCGAGCGCAAGGCCGATATCCAGCAAGTGGCCGAACGCGTGCTGAAGGTCTTGCTGGGCACCGAACAGCTGCTGCCCAAGGCGGCGGCCGAAGATGAATTGCTGGCGCAGATGATCGTCGTCGCCCACGACATCTCTCCGGCCGACATGCTGCAATTCCGCGACCGCTCCTTCATCGGTTTCATCACCGACGTGGGCGGGCAGAACTCGCACACGGCCATCGTCGCGCGCAGCCTGGATATCCCGGCAGCCGTCGGCATGTCGCAGGCGTCGATGTTGATCGAGCAGGACGACTGGCTGATCATCGACGGCGACGCCGGCGTGGTTATCGCCAACCCCAGCGCCCTGGTGCTGGAGCAGTACCGCGAGCGCCAGGTGGCCATGCAGCGCGCGCGCAAGAAGCTGGGCAAGCTGAAAAAGACGCCGGCCGTGACCAAATGCGGCACGCCCGTTACCCTGCTGGCAAATATCGAATTGCCCGAAGATTGCGCGTTTGCGCTGGAGTCCGGCGCCAGCGGCGTGGGGTTGTTCCGCTCCGAATTCCTGTTCATGGGCCGCGCCCACAAGATTCCCACCGAGGACGAGCAGTTCGAGGCTTACCGCAACACGGTGCAGTCGATGAAAGGGCGCGTGGTGACTATCCGCACGCTCGACATCGGCGCCGACAAGCCGCTCGACCAGTCCGAGCATACAGCGTTGAATCCCGCGCTGGGCCTGCGCGCCATCCGTTACTGCCTGGCCGAGCCGCAGCTGTTCCTGACGCAGCTGCGTGCCATTCTGCGCGCCTCGGCTTTCGGCAAGGTGCGCATCCTGATCCCCATGCTCGCGCATGCCTTCGAGATCGACCAGTCGCTGGCAATGATCGCGCAAGCGAAGGCCAGCCTGCGCGAGGAGGGCGTCAAGTTCGACGACGCCGTCGAAGTGGGCGCCATGATCGAGATTCCGGCCGCCGCGCTGGCTTTGCCCATGTTCGTCAAGCGCATGGATTTCCTGTCGATCGGCACGAATGACCTGATCCAGTACACCCTGGCCATCGACCGCGTCGATTACGAAGTGGCGCATTTGTACAATCCGCTGCACCCGGCCGTGCTGCAGTTGATCTCCATGACGATAGTGGCCGGCCACAAGGCGGGCATCGACGTGGCCGTCTGCGGCGAAATGGCGGGCGACGTGAAGCTCACGCGCTTGCTGCTGGGCATGGGACTGCGCGAGTTTTCCATGCATCCGGCCCAGCTGTTAGCGGTCAAGCAAGAGATCCTCAACAGCGACCTGGGCCTGATCGCACCACAAATGCGCAAAATTATGCGTTCCATGGAACCAAATGTGATCGCGGAAGCCGTCCGGCAACTGCAGCTCATGTAAACTGTCACCTTATCGGCATCAGGACACATCGCGCGCGGCAAGATGGTTCCTGATGCTACAGTTGCAGCACCTATCATCGCGGTGCTGCATCGACCATGGCCCGTGGGGCCACCCCTTTTTATAAACCGACACACATGTCATCCATTGGAATCGTTTCGCCGCAAACCATGTATTTTGCGCAACCCCTGCAGCTGCAAAGCGGTGCATCGCTGCGCGACTATATGTTGATGTATGAAACCTACGGCACCCTGAACGCCGACAAATCGAACGCAGTGCTGGTCTGCCATGCCCTGAACGCCTCGCACCACGTGGCCGGCGTATACGCGGATGAACCGAAAAGCACGGGCTGGTGGGACAATATGGTGGGACCGGGCAAGCCGCTCGACACCAATAAATTCTTCGTCATCGGCGTCAACAACCTGGGCTCCTGCTTCGGCTCGACGGGCCCCATGCACACCAATCCCGCCACCGGCAAGCCGTATGGCGCTTCTTTCCCCGTCGTCACGGTGGAAGACTGGGTCAGCGCGCAGGCGCGCCTGGCCGATGAACTGGGCATCGCCCAGTTCGCCGCCGTGATGGGAGGATCGCTGGGCGGCATGCAGGCGTTGGCGTGGAGCATCATGTTCCCCGAGCGCTTGCGCCACTGCGTGGTGATCGCCTCGACGGCCAAGCTGTCGGCGCAAAATATCGCCTTCAATGACGTGGCGCGCCAGGCCATCCTGTCCGACCCTGATTACCATGGCGGCGACTTCTATGCGCACGGCGTGGTGCCGAAGAACGGCTTGCGCGTGGCGCGCATGGTGGGCCACATCACGTATCTGTCGAATGACGACATGGCCGAGAAATTCGGCCGCAAGCTGCGCGATGCGGCGCAGACGGGCGACTACAAATTCGGCTTCGGCATCGACTTCGAGATCGAATCATATTTGCGCTACCAGGGCGACAAGTTCTCTGAATACTTCGACGCCAACACGTATCTGCTGATCACCAAGGCACTCGATTATTTCGATCCGGCGCGCGCGCATGGCGGCGACCTGGCCAAGGCCCTGTCGGGCACCAAGGCCAGGTTCTTCCTCGCCTCGTTTTCCACCGACTGGCGCTTCTCGCCTGAGCGCAGCCGCGAAATTGTCGAGGCGCTGGTGTGCAACCGCCGCCAGGTCACGTATGCGGAAATCGATGCGCCGCACGGCCACGACGCCTTCCTGCTGGAAGATGCGCGCTACATGAACATGGTGCGCGCCTATTATGGCCAGGTATGGAACGACATCGGGGCGGGCTTGCCCGCTCCTGCACAGCACACCGCCGTCCGCCAGGGCGCCAAGGAGATCGCATGACTTTTGACGAATTGAGCGCGCTGCGCCCCGACCTGGCCTTCATCGCCCACTGGGTGCCGAACAACGCGCACGTGCTGGACGTGGGCTGTGGCGAAGGCGTGATGCTGCAATACCTGCAAAGCGACAAGGAGTGCAGCGGCTATGGCATCGAGATTGCCGATGACAAGGTGCTGGCCAGTACCCTGCGCGGCGTCAACGTGATCCAGCAGGACATGGAAAAAGGCCTGGCCATCTTTGGTGACAACAGCTTCGACACGGTGCTGTGCCTGTCGTCGCTGCAGATGATGAAGCAGGTCGAGCCGCTGCTGCGCGACATCGTGCGCGTGGGCGCCGAGGCCATCGTCTCGTTCCCCAACTTCGCCTACTGGCCGCACCGCGTGGCGTTGCTGAAAGGGCGCATGCCCGTGTCGAAATCGCTGCCCTATCAGTGGTACGACACCCCCAACGTGCGCTGCGCAACCATCAACGACTTCCGTGAACTGGCCGAGGAATGCGGCCTGGAAGTGATCGAATGCGTGGCCCTGGCCGAAGGCAAGATGGTCTCCGTGCTGCCCAACCTGCGCGGCGACCTGGCCGTTTTCCGCCTGCGTAAAAAAGCGGTGCATTGATGAACGCAAGCCCGGCGCCAGGCTGGCGTTCCTATGCCAATGGCCGCATGCTGGCCGTGCTGGTGCTGGGCTTCAGTTCCGGCCTGCCCCTGTTTATCTTGCTGTATTTGCTGCAGGCATGGCTGGCCAAGTCGGGGCTGAATGTGAAGGCGCTGGGGCTGTTCGCCCTGGTGCAGTTTCCGTATATCTGGAAGTTCCTGTGGGCGCCCCTGATGGACCGCTACCGCATCCTGGGCCTGGGACGCCGGCGCGGCTGGATGGCGCTAACGCAAGTGGCGCTGTTTTTTGCCATCGGCGCCATGGGCATGCTCGATCCGCTCACGCAGATCGGCCTGATCGCGTTTGCTGCCGGTGGCGTGGCCTTTCTGTCGGCCAGCCAGGACATCGTCATCGACGCCTACCGGCGCGAAATCCTTAGCGACAACGAGCAGGGCCTGGGCGCCGCCGTCATCGTCAACGCGTATAAAGTGGCGGGCATGGTGCCGGGCGCGCTGTCGCTGATCCTGGCCGACCGCATGCCGTGGCAGCCCGTCTTCTGGATCACGGCCGCCTTCATGTTGCCGGGGTTTGTGTGCACCTTGCTGATCAGGGAGCCGACCGTGTATGGCTCGCCGCCGAAGACCATGCGCGAAGCGATCATCTTGCCATTTCAGGAATTCATCGCGCGCGATGGTTGGCGTAACGCAATGTGGATCCTTGCTTTCGTATTACTCTATAAAATCGGCGACAGCATGGCCACGGCGCTGGCGACGAAGTTTTATCTCGACCTGGGTTTTAGCATGACGCAGATCGGCCTGGCCGCCAATACCACGGGTTTCTGGGCCAGCCTGGCCGGCGGCGTGGTGGGCGGCATATGGATGCTCAAGCTGGGCATCAACCGGGGCCTGTGGGTGTTCGGCGCGCTGCAGGCGATCGCGATTCTTGGCTTTGCCTGGCTGGCGCAGGTGGGGCCGAACACCATGCTATTGAGCGCCGTGATCGGTTTTGAAGCTTTCGCCAGCCTGGGCCTGGGTGCGGCCGCCTTTGTCGCGTTCCTGTCGCGCACCACGGACCCGCGCTACACTGCCACGCAATATGCCCTGTTTTCCAGCCTGAGCGCCGTGCCGCGCACCCTGATCAATGCCTCGGTGGGTTTCCTGGTCGCCGAGCTGGGCTGGTTCTCGTTTTTCATCGTTTGCTTCTTCCTGGCCTTCCCGGCCATGATGATGCTGCCTAAAATCGCTCCATGGAGGTCTGCCAATGGCACCAATATCCCTTAAACGCTACACCGTCCTGGCCAGCCTGTGCGCAGCCACCGCGCTGGCGCCCCTGTCCGTCTTCGCCCAGCAGGCGACGGTACAGGATGGCATCAAGGTACGTCCTTTGTCGACCTCGCGCATCTTTGCCGGCGGCGCCGATTTCAATGCACAATCGAAGCAGCAATATACGCAGCTGGTCAACGAAGCGAAGGAAAAAAACGCGCTGGTGCCGGACAACGATCCGCAAGTGAAACGCCTGCGCGCCATCGCCCAGCGCATCATCCCGTTCGCCACGCGCTGGAACGAGGCGGCGGCCAACTGGAACTGGCAGGTCAACCTGCTCAACTCGGACGAGGTCAACGCCTTTTGCATGCCGGGCGGGCAGATCGCTTTTTACAGCGGCATTATCACCAAGCTGAACCTGACCGACGATGAAGTGGCCGTCGTCATGGGGCATGAAATTTCGCACGCCTTGCGCGAACACTCGCAGGCGCAGGCCGGCAAGGGCAACCTGGCGGCCGTCGGCGCCAAGCTGGCCGGCGCTGGCCTGTCGGCCTGGCTCGGCGTCGATCCGAATCTGACCAGCACCGCCACGAACATGGCGGCCAAGGGCGTGATGCTGAAGTTCTCGCGCGACGATGAACGCGAAGCGGACCTGATCGGCATGGACCTGGCTGCGCGTGCCGGTTTCGATCCGCGCGCAGGCGTGGTGCTGTGGCAAAAGATGGCGGCGGTCAGCAAGGGCGCGCCGCCGGAATTCCTCTCGACGCACCCGTCGGGCAGTGACCGCATCTCGCAGATGAACAGCCACATGGCGCAAGTGCTGCCGTTGTACGCGCGCAGCAAGGGCGTCAGCGTGGATGCCTTGCCGCCCTACCGCAGCAACGCCATCGCTGCGCGCTAGGATGTCTTCCCGTCGCAGTCCTGCGCCATTGCCCATGCGCGACGGCGTAGCGGCCAGCTATCTGTGGCTGCCGGAGGGGCAGTGGCCGGACATGCTGTCGTTTCTGCTCGAGCACTATCCGCAGATCAGCGCCGCGCAATGGCAAGACCGCATGGCGCGCGGCGACGTGGTCAATGGCGACGGCGCCGTGCTTGAACCGGACAGCGCATACCGACGCGGCATGCGCATTTTTTACTACCGGGAGCTGGAGTGCGAAACGCCGATCCCCTTCCAGGAAGAGATCCTGTTTCAGGATGAACACCTGGTGGTGGTCGACAAGCCGCATTTTCTGCCCATGACGCCGGCCGGGCGATTCGTGCAGGAGACCCTGCTGACGCGCCTGAAGAAAAACCTGGACTGCGCCGAGCTGACGCCGATCCACCGCCTCGACCGCGAGACGGCTGGCGTGGTGATTTTTTCGCGCCAGGTAGCCAGTCGTGGCGCGTATCAGTCGCTGTTCCAGCGCCGTGAAGTGCGCAAGACGTATGAGGCGCTGGCGCCACGCCTGGATGGCCGCGATTTTCCGTTCACCTATCGCAGCCGCATGGTCGAGGGCGCGCAGTTTTTTCTTATGCGCGAGGAAGCGGGCGAACCGAATTCGGAAACCATCATCGACGTGGTCGAAGAGCGCGGCGACATGAACCTGTACCGGCTGCAGCCGCACACGGGCCGCAAGCACCAGCTGCGCGTGCATCTGGCCGCGCTGGGCATCCCCATCGTCAACGATGCGTTTTACCCCGTTGCCCTGCCGTGCAAGGAAGACGACATGTCGCACCCGCTGCAGTTGCTGGCGCGCGCGATCGATTTCACGGACCCTTTGAGCGGCGAGCCGCGCTACTTCGAGAGCCGGCGCAGCCTGTAGCGGTGATTAGGCCTTGATGGTGTAATCGACGATCAAGGGCGCGTGGTCGGAGAAACGTTCGTCCTTGTAGACGCTGACCGTGTGCGCCTGCGCCGCGATGCCGGGGGTGGCGACGTGGTAGTCGATGCGCCAGCCCACGTTCTTTGCGTAGGCTTGTCCGCGGTTGCTCCACCATGTGTACTGGTCTTCGCGCTTGTCCAGGCCGCGGTGCACGTCGACAAAGCCCACTTCGTCGAAGACGCGCGTCAGCCACGCGCGCTCTTCCGGCAGGAAGCCGGAATTCTTCTTGTTGCCCTTCCAGTTCTTCAGGTCGATTTCATGGTGGGCGATGTTCCAGTCGCCGCAGATGACCACTTCACGCCCCAGCGCCTTCAATGCCAGCAAGTGAGGCAGGAACAATTCCATGAAGCGGAACTTGGCTTCCTGGCGTTCCGGACCGGATGATCCGGACGGGCAGTACACGGAAATGACGGACAGGTTGCCAAAATCACAGCGTACGTAGCGGCCTTCGGCATCGAATTCCGGGCTGCCGAAACCGATATGCACGGCGTCCGGTTCGACCTTGCTGTACACGCCCGTGCCCGAATAGCCTTTTTTCTCGGCGTAGTGGAAATGGCCATGGTAGCCGTGCGGATTGAGGAATTCCGGCGTCATGTCGGGCAATTGCGCCTTCAATTCCTGCACGCAGATGAAATCGGCCGTCTGCGTGCCCATCCAGTTGAAAAAGCCTTTTTTTGCGGCGGAACGGATGCCGTTCAGGTTGGCAGAGATAATTTTTGGCATAGATTGAGAGTGAATAGGGCGCTGGACGGGGCCGGCGGGCGCGGCATGGCGATTGTCTCGCCGCTGCGCGCGGATTAAAATACAGGCACTTTTAAAAAATGAGGCTAATGTGAATAATTTACGCCAGCAGTTTATCGCGTTTTCAGTATCCAAGGGAGTCTTGCGGTTTGGCGAGTTCACCACCAAGGCAGGACGATCATCGCCGTACTTCTTCAATGCGGGCCTGTTCCATGACGGCGCCACCCTGGCCGAGCTGGCGCAGTTCTACGCGCAGACCCTGCTCGACTCGGGCGTCGAATTCGACATGCTGTTCGGCCCCGCCTACAAGGGTATCACCCTGGCGTCGGCCACCGCCGTGGCGCTGGCCGGCAAGGGCCGCAACACCTCGTTCGCCTTCAACCGCAAGGAAGCCAAGGACCATGGCGAAGGCGGCACCATCGTCGGCGCCAAGCTGCATGGCAAAGTCGTCATCATTGACGATGTGATCTCGGCCGGCACCTCGGTGCGCGAATCGGTGGACATGATCCGCGCCGCCGGCGCCGAGCCATGCGCCGTGCTGATCGCCCTGGACCGCATGGAGCGCTCCGGCCCGGATGGCCAGCTGTCGCCAAGTTCGGCGGTGCAGGAAGTGTCGAAACAGTATGGCATTCCCGTCATCTCGATCGGCAATCTGGACGACTTGTTCGGCTACCTGAATGGCGCCGGCGCCGATCCGGAACTGTTGAAGCATAAGGAAGCCGTTTCCGCGTATCGCGCTAAGTATGGCATTTAAAGCGCCCATGGCGGCGTTGCGGCGCGTTGCCGCACTAGCGTGCTGTCTGCCGCGCCGCGCCTTGCCCTGAGCACTTTAAATCGTTTTGTCTTCCAGCAGCGCCCGCAGCCGCGGGTCGCTGCAGACGGTGGCAGCTTGCGGATGGCATTGCAACAGCCGCCGCAACAGCGCGCCGCCGATGCCGCGCCGGCGGAACGGCGGTTTCACGAACAGCATGTTCACCGTCACTTCATTCGCACGTCTGCTGATGTCGAGCATGGCCACTTGCTGGCCATCGATCCACGCGCATAGCGCGCTGTCCCCTTGCCAGTCTATCTGCATCACGCCAGCCATGGTTTGAGCGCCGCATGCAGGCCCAGGGCAAACAGGCCGACCAAAAAGCAGCGCTTGAATACTGGCTGCGCGATGCGCCCGCGCAGCCATTGGCCGGCCAGCATGCCGGCCAGCGCCGGCAGCAGGGCATACGCGGAAGCGCCCGCCGCACCGAGGCTGAAGTCGCCGTGAAGGGCCAGGCTGGCCGCCAGCGCCACGGTCGACGCCGTAAACGCCAGGCCCAGCGCCTGTACCAGGGCATCGCGCGCCAGCCCCAGTCCTTGCAGATATGGCACGGCGGGGATCACGAACACGCCCGTAGCGGCCGTCACCAGTCCTGTCGCGGCGCCCGCGACGGGCCCCAGCCAGGTTTCGTGCCGCGCCGGCACCCGCAGCTGCAGCGAGAATAGTCCCGCCAGCGCGTACAGCATCAGCGCCACGCCCAGCGCGACGACGGCCCAGGCACCGCTGTCGGTCGGCAGCAGGGCGCCGCCCGCCAGGGTGCCGGTCATGACACCGGCCAACATGGGCCACAAGCGCAGCAGCAGGGCGCGCAGGCCCGGCCCGGCCGCCAGTTGCCAGACATTCGTCACCATCGACGGCACGATCAGCAGGGCTGCCGCCTGCACGGGCGGCATGATGAGGCTGAGCGTACCCATGGCTACCGTCGGCAAGCCCAGTCCGACTACGCCCTTGACGAAGCCAGCGACGAGGAAGCTGGCGCCGACGGCCAGCAGGAATGACGTCTCCATCTTCTTATCCAGAGTGATTTTGCGTGGATTCTGCGCTCGCCCGGGGATTTCGCCAAGGTGGATTATTTTGAGTCAGCCTTAGTAAAATGCGAAGGCTGATAAGATGGCGAAAAGGAGAGCTGCCATGCGCTTTGATCTGGTCGACTTGCAGCTGTTTGTCAACGTGGTGGAGGCGGGCAGCCTGACGGCGGGCGCTGCGCGCAGCCATCTCGCATTGGCATCGAGCAGTGCGCGCGTGCGCGGCATGGAAGAGATGCTGGGCATGCCCTTGCTGCTGCGTGGCCGGCGCGGCGTGGAACCGACCCCTGTGGGTCAGACCTTGCTGCATCACGCGCGCCTGGTGCTGCTGCAAATGGAAAAAATGCGCGGCGAGCTCGGTGAATTTGCGCGCGGCTTGAAAGGGCAGTTGCGGCTGCTGTGCAATACGGCCGCGCTCAGCGAATTCTTGCCCGAGGCGCTCGGTGCTTTTCTCGACCGCCATCCGAATCTGACCATCGACCTGGAAGAGCGCCTCAGTTACGATATCGTCAAGGCCGTCTCGGAAGGGTTGGCCGACATGGGCATCGTGTCCGATTCGGTCGACATGCGCGGCTTGCAGACGTTTTTGTTTCGCCCCGACCGGCTTGTGGTCATCGCCGCGGCCGACGGCGTGCACCACCGCGAGCTCGGTCAGGATGGCGTCGTCGCGTTCTCCACGCTGCTGGATCACGATTTCATCGGCCTGGCCGACGACAGCGCGATGCAGCAGTACCTGGGCATGCACGCGGCGCGTCTGGGGCGCCCGCTGAAAGTGCGCGTGCGCCTGCGCAGCTTCGATGCCGTCTGCCGCATGGTGGCCAGCGGCGTGGGCATCAGCGTGGTGCCGCTGGCGGCGGCCAGCCGCTGCCAGCAGACGATGGCGCTGCGCTGCCTGGAATTATCCGATCCCTGGTCGGTACGCAATCTGACAATCTGCGTGCGCCAGTTCAGTGAATTACCCCTGTATGCGCGCCAGTTGATCGATCATCTGAAAGCGTGACAGGGCATGACAGGAGCAGCGATGCGTTTTTCAGAAGACAAGATGGCCAGCCTGCTGTGCAGCGACCAGGTCGAGCGGCCCATCCACATCTGGCAGCCACACCACACCCGCGCCGTGATTTTGGCGATCCATGGCGGCATGGCGCATGCGGGCGACTATGTCACGCCGGCGCTGACCTTCCGCCAGCACGGCATCGCCACCGTCAGCTTCGATATGGTGGGCCATGATGGCAAGCGCAAGGTCGATATTCCTTCATTCGAGGCCTTCCTTGACGATGCGGAGCTGTTCCTCGCCTGGGTCAAGCAGGCATATCCCGGCTTGCCCATCTTTGTCATGGGCCACTCCATGGGCGGCCTGATCGCCACGCACCTGGGGCTGCGGCGCTTTGCGGGCGACCCGGCCATCCGGGGCTTCATCATTTCATCGCCGTATTACGTGAATGCGATTCCCGTGCCGAAGGTGCTGCAGATGCTGTCCGGTTGGCTGGCGCAGCGTTTCCCGACGATGAAGGTACCGCTGGGGAATCTGACCATGTTGCTGACGCACGATCAAAGCATCACCGCGCGCCATTTCCAGGACGAGCGCGACGGCATACGCGCCAGTGCGGCGTCGGTGCGCTTTGCCCATGCCTTGACGTCGGCGCAAAAGGAACTGGCGGGTGGCTTGTCTGGCTGGGGTTTTCCCCTGTTCGCCGTGGTGGCAGGCGACGACAAGCTGGCCGACAGCCGCGCCACGGAAAGCATGCTGCGCAGTGTGCCCGATGGCCTGCTCGACTACCATTTTTACCCGGCCAATTACCACGAGAATTTTAATGAAGTGAACCGCGACGTGATCTTCGCCGCGATCCTCGCGTGGATGGAGAAACTGTTGGCACCCGTAGCGCCTTGAGGCGCCAGTATCGTTATAATCGGCTCAATGAATTGACCGCCGGTGCATGCCGGCCCGGTCCCCGCGGCACAGGGGAATACTCAAGGAACGAACGATGCGCTTGCTGATTGCCCTGTTACTCCCATGGCTGACTTTTTTCACGATCGGCCGCCCCATTGCCGGCATCATTTGCCTGATCCTGCAAATTACCTTGATTGGCTGGCTGCCAGCGACGATCTGGGCTGTGTATGCGCTGAGCCAGTACAAGACGGACCAGAAGATCGCCGAGGCCATGCGCCGGCGCTAAGCTAAGACTGGCCTAAGCTGCGCTTCCTATCTTGATTCAACCGACATGAGGAGAGTGAGATGGCACCAGACAGACGCAGTACCTTGAACCTGGCGGCGGCAATGCTGGCCGCCGGGCTGTTGCTGGGAAGCGCGGCGCAGGCGCAGGGCGATAGCGCCTTGCCGCCCGTGCAAAAGAGCGGGGCAGTGGAGTACCTGAGCGGCGGCATCGGCCTCGATGAATCGACTGCCATCAAGAGCGCCAGCCGGCAATGGCCCTTGAGCCTGGTGTTTTCCGTGCAGGCGGCGGGCAAGGCGGAGTTTGCGTCCGACGTGAAGCTGGAGATACGCGACGCCAAGGGCGCGCTGGCGCTGGAAACGACGGCCAGCGGACCGTTCCTGCTGGCGAAACTGCCACCTGGCAGCTACCGCCTGCGCGCCACGCTGGCTGGCAAGACTTTGGAACGCAAGGTGCAGGTCAAGGCGGATAGTTCCGCGCGCGTGGAACTGGTCTGGCCGGCGGGAACGAACCAGGGCCGGCCTTGATGCTCGGCGACGGCAAGGCACCCGAGAGGGGCTTGTCGGCGCGGGGCTTGTCGACGCATATCCTGCCCACGTCGGCGACGATGGTGGGCGTATGCATGACGGTGCTGTCGATCGGGCACCTGGCGCCGCGCGGCGAGGTGCGCTTGGCCATCGACAAGCTGCTCGCCGTCGATGCCATTGTCTTTCTCGTCAGCGCCGTGCTCTCGTTCATGTCGTTGCGCCCCGGCCAGTCGCGCTCGCGCTACGAAGGGTGGGGCGAGCTGCTGTTCATTTGCGGCCTGGCCCTGCTGGCGCTGGGCGCCGTGGTGCTGGCTTTCGTCATCAACTGACCCAGATCAGCTGACCGCGAGTACGCGCCCTTCGGCGGCGCTTTGCAGCGCCAGTTCGATCAGGCGTATCGTTGCCGCCGCATCTTCGGCCGCCACGGGCGCTGGTGCGCCGTGGCGGATGGCGTCGGCCATGCCCTGGTAAAAGTCCTGGTAGCGGCCGGCCTGCATTTCGAGGTGTTCACAATGGCCGTCCGGCTGTGTACCCAGGTGCAGCGCGCCGCGCACGGGGTCCACGCCCCAGCCGGGCTGGCCCGGCCTGCCGCCGGCCTTCAGGGCGTCTTCCTGCGGATCGAGGCCGAACTTCACGAAACTCCCCTTGTCGCCATGCACGGCGAAGCGCGCCGTTGGCGCTTTTACCAGGCAGCCGGCTTGCAGCACCACGCGCAAGCGGTCGTAGTACAGCACAAGGTGGAAATAATCTACAGCCTGCGCGCCATCGCGCTGCAGGACGATATCGGCGTACAGCTTTTTCGGCTGGCCGAACAGCTGCATGGCCTGGTCCAGCATGTGCGGACCCAGGTCGTACAGCAGGCCGCCACCGGGTGCGCCGGACTCGCGCCAGCGCTGGCGGATCTCCGGGCGGAAACGGTCGAAATGCGATTCGACGCTGGCGATGCGCCCCAGCGTGCCTTGCGCCAGCAGCGCTTTCAAGGTCAGGAAGTCGCCATCCCAGCGCCGGTTGTGATACACGCTGAGCACCAGCTTGCGTTCTTGCGCCAGTGCGATCAGGCTCTGCGCTTCAACGCTGGAAATGGTGAATGGCTTGTCCACCACCACGTGCTTGCCCGCTTGCAGGGCCGCCAGGGCCAGGCTGAAATGGGCCTCGTTGGGCGCAGCGATGACGACCAACTCGATGGACGGATCTGCAAACAGCTGCGCCGCATCCGCATACACGGTGGCGTTAGGCCAATCCTTGTGCACGAGCTCGGGCTTGCTGGAGGCGACGGCCGCCAGCTCCAGGGCATCGATGGTAGACAGCACGGGAGCGTGGAAGGTGGAGCCGGCAAAGCCGTAGCCGACCAGGCCGGTCTTGATCTTGTTCATGGCGGGTTCACAGGTGCGTGGAAGAATCCATGATCATACCTGCAAGCGGGCGGCGCATAAAAAAAGGACGCCGCAGCGTCCTTTTGCATGCCTCTCGCGAAGATTACCCCGCCAGCTTGGCCTTCAGCAGTTCCGTCAGCTGGGCCGGGTTGGCCTTGCCCTTGGACGCCTTCATGGCCTGGCCGATCAGCGCGTTGATGGCCGCTTCCTTGCCAGCGCGGTACTGCTCCACCGACTTGGCGTTGGCCGCCAGCACTTCATCGACGATGGCTTCCAGGGCGCCAGAATCCGAAATCTGCTTCAGGCCCTTGGCATCGATGATGGTATCGACCAGGTGCTCGTCGTTCGATTTGGCTTCCCACATTCCGGCGAAGACCTCTTTTGCCGCCTTGTTCGAGATCGTGCCGTCGGCGATGCGCTTGAGCATGGCGGCCAGCTGCGCGGCGGAGACGGGCGCGTCGTCCAGGTCCACGCCTTCGCGGTTCAGGGTCGACGCCACGTCGCCCATCAGCCAGTTGGCGGCGGCCTTGGCGTTTTCCTTGCCGGCCTTGTCGACCACGGCGACGAAATAGGTGGCCATGGCTTTCGACTGCGTCAGCACCAGCGCATCGTAGTCCGGCAGCGCGTATTCGCTGATGAAACGCGCGCGCATGGCGGCCGGCAGTTCCGGCATCGAGGCCTTGATCGTGGCGATCCACTCTGGCGAGATGACCAGCGGCGGCAGGTCAGGGTCCGGGAAATAGCGGTAATCCTGGGCGTCTTCCTTGCTGCGCATTTCGCGTGTTTCCTTGCGGTCCGGATCGTACAAGCGCGTCGCCTGCACGACCTTGCCGCCGTCTTCGATCAGTTCGATCTGGCGGCGCACTTCGACGTGCACGGCTTCTTCGATGAAGCGGAAGGAGTTCAGGTTCTTGATCTCGCAGCGGGTGCCGAATTCCTTCTGGCCCACGGGACGCACGGAGACGTTGACGTCGCAGCGGAACGAGCCTTCCTGCATGTTGCCGTCGCAAACCCCCAGCCACATGACCAGCGAGTGCAGCGCCTTGGCGTAGGCCACGGCTTCGGCGGCGCTGCGGATTTCCGGCTCCGAGACGATTTCCAGCAGCGGCGTGCCGGCGCGGTTCAAGTCGATGCCGCTCATGCCCGCATAGTCTTCATGCAGCGATTTACCGGCGTCTTCTTCCAGGTGGGCGCGCGTCAGGTTGACCGTCTTGGTGACGAATTCGCCATCCTTTTCATAGCCGAAGGTCAGCGCGCCTCCGATGACGACGGGGTCTTCGAACTGGCTGATCTGGTAGCCCTTGGGCGAATCGGGATAAAAATAGTTTTTGCGCGCGAAGACCGAGCGCGGCGCGACGGTGGCGCCCACGGCCAGGCCGAAGCGGATCGCGCGCTCGACGGCCTGCTTGTTCATCACTGGCAGCACGCCAGGCAGCGCCAGGTCGACGGGGCTCGCTTGCGTGTTGGCGTCGGCGCCGTACTTGATCGGCGAACCGCTGAAAATTTTGGATTCGGTCGTGAGCTGCACGTGGTTCTCAAGACCGATGACGACTTCCCATTGCATAGTGTTCTCGCTTTTTTTCTGGTGGCGCCGGCAAAGCGGCGCATATATATATATTTAAATGCCGGCAGGAGCGCGCGTATGCCAGTCCGTCACTTGCTGGAACTGGTGGGCCACGTTCAGCAGTTTGGCTTCGCCGAAGTAATTGCCGATGATTTGCAGGCCGACGGGGCGCTTGCTGTTTTTCTCGCCCTCTCCGAAACCGCATGGTATCGACATGCCGGGCAGGCCGGCCAGGCTGGTCGACAGGGTGTAGATGTCGGCCAGGTAGTTTGCCACCGGATCGTCCGTCTTGTCGCCCAGGTCCCAGGCGACAGTCGGCGCGACCGGTCCCATGATGACGTCGCAGACGGCGTTCGGACCATTTAATACGGCATCGAAATCCTGCGCGATCAGGCGGCGGATCTTTTGCGCCTTCAGGTAGTAGGCGTCGTAGTAGCCATGGCACAGCACATAGGTGCCGACCATGATGCGGCGCTGCACTTCCGGGCCGAAGCCCTGCGCGCGCGACTTCTTGTACATGTCCTGCAAATCCTTGTACTCGGCGGCGCGGTGGCCATAGCGCACGCCGTCGTAGCGCGACAGGTTCGACGACGCTTCGGCCGGCGCGATCATGTAGTAGGCGGGAATCGACAGGGCCGTGTTTGGCAGCGAGATGTCGACCAGGGTGGCGCCCAGTTTTTCATACTGCGCCAGCGCGCCGCGCACTGCCGCTTCCACGTCCTTGGCCAGGCCCTCGCCGAAATACTCGCGTGGCACGCCGATGCGCAAGCCTGTGAGGGGTTGATCAAGGTCGCGCGAAAAATCTTCCGCCACGCCGCCCTGTTCCGGCGACAGGCTGGTCGAATCGCGTTCGTCGAAGCCGGCCATGGCGCTCAAGAGCAGGGCGCAGTCTTCGGCCGAGCGGGCCATCGGGCCGCCCTGGTCCAGCGACGAGGCAAAGGCGATCATGCCGAAGCGCGAGACGCGGCCATACGTCGGTTTGATGCCGGTGATGCCGCAAAAAGCAGCAGGCTGGCGGATCGAGCCGCCCGTGTCGGTGCCGGTGGCCGCCGGCGTGAGGCCGGCCGCGACGGCGGCGGCCGAGCCGCCCGACGAGCCGCCCGGCACGGCCGTCTTGTCCCATGGGTTCTGCACGGCGCCGAAGGCCGAGTTCTCGTTGCCGGAACCCATGGCGAATTCATCGCAATTGAGCTTGCCCAGGGTGACCATGCCGGCCGCCTGGAATTTTTCCACCACGGTGGCGTCAAACGGGCTGGCGTAGTTGGCCAGCATTTTCGAGCCGGCCGTGGTGCGCCAGCCTTTGGTCACGAACAGGTCCTTGTGCGCGATCGGCACACCCGTCAATGGCGTGGCTGTGCCGGCGGCGATGCGCGCATCGGCCTCGGCAGCTTGCGCCAGGGTCAGGGCACGGTCGACGTGCAGGAAGGCGTTCGAAGTGTCCGCTGCGATGCGGTCGAGGAAGTGCGTCGCCAGTGCAACGGCGGAAATTTCCTTGTTCTGCAAAAGCGTGGACAACTGTTTGATGGATTTTGTATGCATGGCGTTTCTATTTGATTTTATTCGGCGGAAGACAAGCGTATTCGGCGAGGCGTCAAAGATGCTTATTCGATCACTTTTGGCACGAGATAGAGTCCATCCTGTACTTTCGGCGCCACGGCCTGGTAGGCGTCGCGGCGATTTTGCTCGGTGGCGACGTCCTCGCGCAGGCGCAGGGCGATATTGTCCATATGGGCGGCCAGCGGGTGGCTCAGGGGGGCCACGCCATCGGTATTGACGGCTTGCATTTGTTCCGCCAGTGCAAAAATCTTGTTCAATTGGGCCAACGACGTGACGGCCTGATCGTCGGCCATTTCAAGTTGTGCCAGGTGGGCGATGCGTTTTACGTCGGATAGTGTCAGGGACATGGCGAATGGCGCGGAGTGACGCGCATGAGTATTAAGTTGGCGTTTTGATAAAACGCGGGTATTTGCTGCTTTTTTGCTCACAAAAGCCGAGGAATGCCGCGTAAGTCGCGGCCGCAAGAGTCGCACTTTTCCATGGTTTTTGAGCAAATCGCATTCAAATTATAAGGTAGAATGGCGGGTTAATGCGTTGCCGGCGCTGATGGACCGCTGCCGCAGCATAGAAAAGATTGCGCAAGCGCCAAGTGACACCCGGGAAAATCGCCTTCATGGATTTTCAGGGGGCCTGAAAGCGCCCGCTTTGAAACTCCCCATAAACAGCTTTTGCGCAGCTCGATGCGCTACAGGACACTCATGTTTGGTTTTTTACGCAGGTATATCTCCACCGATCTGGCCATTGACTTGGGCACGGCCAACACCCTCATTTATGTGCGCGGCCTCGGTATCGTCCTGGACGAGCCGTCCGTCGTCGCCATCCGCCAGGAAGGCGGTCCGAATGGCAAGAAGACCATTCAGGCAGTCGGCAAGGAAGCCAAGCAGATGCTGGGCAAGGTGCCGGGCAATATCGAAGCGATCCGTCCGATGAAAGATGGCGTGATCGCCGACTTCACCGTGACCGAACAGATGCTCAAGCAGTTCATCCGCATGGTGCACGACTCGAAATTCTTCCGTCCTTCGCCACGCATCATCATTTGCGTGCCGTGCGGTTCGACCCAGGTCGAGCGCCGCGCGATCCGCGAATCGGCGCTGGGTGCCGGCGCTTCGCAGGTATATCTGATCGAAGAACCGATGGCAGCGGCCATCGGCGCGGGCTTGCCCGTGTCGGAAGCGACCGGCTCGATGGTGGTCGACATCGGCGGCGGCACCACGGAAGTGGGCATTATCTCGCTGGGCGGCATGGTCTACAAGGGTTCCGTGCGCGTGGGCGGCGACAAGTTCGATGAAGCTATCGTCAACTACATCCGCCGCAACTACGGCATGCTGATCGGCGAACAGACGGCCGAAGCGATCAAGAAGGCCATCGGTTCGGCCTTCCCGGGTTCGGAAGTCAAGGAGATGGAAGTCAAGGGCCGCAACCTGTCCGAAGGCATCCCGCGCTCGTTCACCATTTCCAGCAACGAGATCCTCGAAGCGCTGACCGATCCGCTGAACAACATCGTTTCGGCCGTGAAGAACGCGCTGGAACAGACACCGCCGGAACTGGGCGCCGACATCGCCGAAAAAGGCATGATGCTGACGGGCGGCGGCGCACTGTTGCGCGACCTGGACCGTCTGCTGATGGAGGAAACCGGCCTGCCGGTGCTGGTGGCCGAGGACCCGCTCACCTGCGTGGTGCGCGGTTCCGGGATGGCTCTGGAGCGTATGGACAAGCTCGGCTCGATCTTCTCCTACGAATAATCTGACAGAAGGGCCGGAAACCAACTCCGGCCTTTTTTTGGTTTTGGCGCCGGCGTTTGACCGGGGCTTGCACGTTGGCGCACTGCGCCTGGCCTGATTATTGGAAGTCATGGAATACAGTCCTCCGCCACTTTTCAAACAAGGCGCCTCCGCCCGCGTCAAGATGATGGTGTTCGCCGGCATCTCTATCGCCCTGTTGCTGGTCGATTCGCGCATGCACGCCTTGACGGCCGTGCGCCAGGCAGTCGGCACCGTGTTGTATCCGGTGCAGATGGCGGCCCTGGTGCCGCGTGATGTTGCGGTCGGCGTCGGCAACTACTTTTCTTCGCTGTCCTCCCTGGAAAAACAGGTGCGCGACCTGAAGCACGAACAAATCGCTTCGGCGCAGATCATGCAGCAGGCGCAGCTCAATATCGTTGAAAACAACCATTTGCGCAAATTGATGGAGGCGCGCGAAAGAGTCCCCGTCAAGACCATGATGGCTGAAGTCCTGTATGACACGCGTGATTCTGCCACGCGCAAGATCGTGCTGGACCGGGGCATCCAGAATGGCGTCGAACTGGGCCGTCCCGTGATCGACAACCTGGGCGTGGTGGGACAAGTCACGCGCGTGTTCCCGTTCACCTCGGAAGTGACCTTGCTGACCGATGAAGAACAGGCCATTCCCGTGCAGCTGCTGCGTAATGGCGTGCGCAGCGTGGCCATCGGCCGCGGCAAGTCCGGCACCATGGAGCTGCGCTTTACGGCCCCCACCGCCGACATCCAGATCGGCGACATTGTCATTACCTCCGGCCTCGATGGCCTGTATCCGGCCGGCCTGGCCGTGGCGCGCGTGACCCTGGTCGAGCGCAATGCGCACGGTCCATTTGGCCGCGTCGTGTGCCAGCCGCTGGCCGGCATCGAACGCAACACCCAACTGCTCATCTTGATGACGTCGCCGGAGATCGCACCGCGTCCGCCAGTCGAAGACGTCAAGACGGGCCGCAAGATCGCCGGCAAGATGGCGCCGATCAAGGACCCTGCCAAGGAGCCTGCTGCTGCTGCTGCTGCTGCCGCTGCGACACCACCGGCCACCGCGCCGGCCGCGAAACCGCCTGCCGGCCCCGCGCCGAAGCCGGCGGCACCTGCCGCCGCACCAACACCTGCCGCCGTGCCACCGAAGGAGGCGACACGATGAACCGCCCACATTACATCCTGCTGCCGGTCAGCCCCCTGTTCATCGGTTTTTCCCTGCTGTGCGCTTTTCTGCTGAACCTGCTGCCATGGGGGCAGTTCGTCGGCGTGCCCGATTTCGTCGCCCTGGTGCTGGTCTTCTGGGGTATCCACCAGCCGCGCAAGGTCGGCATCGGCGTGGCGTTCTTCATGGGCTTGATGATGGACGTGCACGACTCGACCCTGCTGGGCGAGAATGCGCTGGCCTACACCTTGCTGTCCTACTTCGCCATCATGATGCACCGCCGCGTGCTGTGGTTCCCCATCCTGACGCAGGCGCTGCATGTGCTGCCGCTGCTGCTGCTGACGCAGGCGCTGCAATTGCTGACGCGCCTGATCGTCTCGGGCCGTTTCCCCGGCTGGCTCAATTTCATCGAGAGCTTCGTGGCCGTCGCCCTGTGGCCCTTCGTCACGTGGATCTTGCTGGCACCGCAGCGCCGCGCCGTGGACCGCGACCATAACCGGCCGATTTGACGGGCGCCTGCCATGACTGAACTTAAGAATACCGAGCGCGAACTGCATTTTTTCCGCATGCGCCTGACCATCCTGGGCGCGCTCGTCTTCGTCTGCTTTTCGCTGTTGCTGGCGCGCTTCATCTGGCTGCAGGTGATCAAGCACGAGGACTACGCGACCAAGGCGGAAGACAACCGCATCGCCGTGGTGCCCATCGTGCCCACGCGCGGCCTGATCCTCGACCGTAACGGCGTGGTATTGGCGCGCAATTACTCGGCCTATACGCTGGAAATCACGCCATCGAAATTGAGTGCCAGCCTCGATTCGGTGATCGACGAGCTGTCGACCCTGGTACATATCGACATCAAGGACCGCCGCCGCTTCAAGAAGCTGCTGGAAGAATCCAAGAACTTCGTCAGCGTGCCGCTGCGCACGCGCCTGACGGATGAAGAAGTGGCCCGCTTCACGGCGCAGCGTTTCCGCTTCCCTGGCGTGGAGGTGCAGGCGCGCTTGTTCCGCCAGTATCCGATGGGCGAGGTGGCGTCGCACGTGGTGGGCTTCATCGGCCGCATCAACCGCAATGAAGCCAAGGCGCTGGAAGAGGGCGAGGACGCGGCCAACTACAACGGCACCGACCATATCGGCAAGGAAGGCCTGGAAAAAAGCTACGAGAAGCAGCTGCATGGCACCACCGGCTACGAAGAAGTGGAAGTGTCGGCCGGCGGACGCGCCATGCGCACCCTGTCGCGCACGGCAGCGACGCCTGGCAACAACCTGATCCTGTCGATCGACATCGAACTGCAAAAAGTGGTCGAGGAAGCGTTCGGCGAATGGCGCGGCGCGGCCGTGGCGATCGACCCGGCCACCGGCGACATCCTCGCTTACGTGTCCAAGCCCGGCTACGACCCGAACCTGTTCGTCGACGGCATCGACCAGCAAAGCTGGAACGAACTCAATACCTCGCTGGACCGGCCGATGGTCAACCGGCCCCTGTCCGGCACCTACGCGCCCGGCTCGACCTTCAAGCCCTTCATGGCGCTGGCCGCACTCGAATTGGGCAAGCGCACGCCGAGCCAGTCGATTTCCGATCCCGGCTTTTTCATCCTCGGCGGCCACACCTTCCGCGACGACAAGGTGGGCGGCCATGGCACGGTGGACATGCACAAGTCCATCGTCGTCTCGTGCAACACCTATTATTATCAGCTGGGCCGCGACATGGGCATCGATGCCATCCACGACTTCATGAAGCCGTTCGGTTTTGGCCAGCTGACGGGCATCGACCTGAATAATGAAAAGACGGGCGTGCTGCCGTCGACGGAATGGAAGCGCAAGCGCTTCAAGACGCCACAGCAGAAAAAATGGGTGGGAGGCGACACGATTTCGGTGAGTAACGGCTCTGGCTACAATTCCTATACGCCGCTGCAGATCGCCCACGCGACAGCCAACCTGGCCAATAACGGCGTGGTGATGAAACCGCATCTGGTGAAGATCATCGAAGACGCCGCCACGCGTGCGCGCACCCTGACGGTACCGAAGGAAAGCTACCGCATCGCGCTCAAGCAGGAAAACATCGACATCATCAAGCGCGCCATGGTGGGCGTGACCAGCGAGCAGGGCGGCACGGCAGCGCGCATCTTCGCTGGCGTGCAGTACACGGTGGGCGGCAAGACGGGGACGGCGCAGGTGGTGGGCATCAAGAAAAACGAGAAGTACAATGCCAAGTTGCTGGCCGAACGCCTGCGCGACAATGCCTTGTTTACGGCCTTCGCACCGGCCGACAAGCCGCGCATCGCGATCGCCATCGTGGTGGAAAACGCGGGCTTCGGCGCCGGCGTGGCCGCCCCGATCGCGCGCAAGGCGCTCGACTACTACCTGCTGGGCAAGCGCCCGAGCGACAAGGAAAAAGACACCACCAAGGTGCCCAAGGAAGATGTCGACGAAGTGCGCACGCTGGAAGAAATCACGGACGAGCAGGCCGCCCCGGTGGCACCTGCCAGGCAATAAGGAAGCACATGCCCATTAACGAAAGGCGCTCGCTGTGGCGGCGCGCCAAACCCTACTTGGCGGTGTTCGATCCGCCGCTGATGATCATCATTCTGATGCTGCTGTGTACCAGCCTGCTGACCCTGTATTCGGCCAGCATCGGCATTCCCGGCAAGATCGAGGACCATTTGCGCAACATCCTGCTGTGCTTTTTTGTCATGTGGGTGGCCGCCAACATCACGCCGCAGATGATGATGCGCATCGCCGTGCCCGCGTATACGATATCGGTGATACTGCTGGTGGCCGTGGCGCTGTTCGGCACCATCAAGCTGGGCGCGCGGCGCTGGCTGCATATCGGCGTGATCGACATCCAGCCGTCCGAATTCCTGAAGATCGCCACGCCGCTGATGCTGGCCTGGTTCTTCCAGCATAATGCGGGTGCCCTGCGCTGGAAATCGTTCCTGATGGCGGCCGTGCTGTTGCTGGTGCCTGTCTACCTGATCGCGCGCCAGCCCGACCTGGGCACGGCATTGCTGGTGGTGGCGGCCGGCTTTACCGTCATCTTTCTGGCCGGCCTGTCGTGGAAGGTGCTGGCCGGCTTGCTGATCACCTTTGTTTCCTGCCTGCCGATCGCCTGGTCGCACCTGCATGATTACCAGCGCGACCGAGTGATGATGCTGATCGACCCGACCAAGGACCCGCTGGGCAAGGGCTTCCATATCATCCAGTCCATCATCGCCATCGGCTCCGGCGGCATGACGGGCAAGGGCTGGACGCACGGCACGCAGGCCCACCTGGAATTCGTCCCGGAGCGCACTACCGACTTCATCTTCGCCGTGTATTCGGAGGAGTTCGGCCTGGTGGGTAATCTGATTCTGATGCTGATGTATTTGCTGCTGGTGGGACGGGGGATGATGATCGCCGCCAACGCCCCCAGTTTTTTCACTCGCCTGCTGGCAGGAGCGATCACTATGATTTTCTTTACTTACGCCTTCGTCAACATGGGCATGGTCAGCGGCATCGTGCCGGTGGTCGGCGTTCCCCTGCCTTTCCTCAGCTATGGCGGCACCGCGCTGCTGACCCTGGGCGTGGCCACCGGTATCCTGATGAGCATCCAGCGTCATCGCAAGCTGGTGCAGACCTGATGCGCGCGCCTGTCGATACCGTCGCCATGCGCGGGCCGAATGTTGCCACACTGCTGGCGGTTTTGCTGACCCTGGCCGCTTGCGGCACGGCGCCGCCAAAGCCCGCATCGAGTAACGTGCCGCTGCCGTCCGGCGGCAAGGTCAAGGTGCCCGTGCGCCAGGATCCCACCTTGCCGGCATTGCCTGCGGCCGGTTCCGGGCGCGGCGGCTACTACAAGGATGACGGCCCGGGCGACAATCCGCCGGCCAACCTGCGCGACGTGCCCGATGCGGAAGTGCGCAACGAGCCGTATTCGACGCGCTCGAACCGTCCTTACGTCGTGTTTGGCAAAACGTACACGCCGATCACCGACAACGAACCGTTCAAGCAGAAGGGCACGGGCACCTGGTATGGCAAGAAATTCCATGGCCAGCGCACCTCGTCGGGCGAAATCTACGATATGTACAAGATGACGGCGGCCCATCCTACCTTGCCGATTCCATCGTATGCGCGCGTGACGAGCATCGACAGTGGCGAACAGGTGATCGTGCGCATCAACGACCGCGGTCCGTTCCACGCCACGCGCGTGATCGACGTGTCCTACACGGCGGCGCTGAAACTGGGATTCCTGGGCAAGGGCAGCCACCAGGTGGTGGTCGAACGGCTGCTGCCGGCCGATATCGATGCCATCCTGGCTGCGCGCGCGGCGCCCAAGCCTGTGCCTTCCGTGGTGGCTATCTCCATCGATACGCCCGTGGAAACGGGCGCCGTGGTGCAGCCGGAAGTGTCGACGCAGATGCTGCCCGTCGATGCGACGGTGGCCATGCCTGCCCCGGCGGCGCTGGCCAGCGGCTTTTATTTGCAGTTGGGCGCCTACTCGCGCGCCGACAATGCAGAAACGGGACGTTCGCGCCTGGCACCATACGCGGCGGCCTTGGGGACCCTGGGCGTGGTGCAGGCCGGTAACCTGTTCCGCCTGTATGGCGGACCGTTCTCCAGCCGCGCCGACGCGGCACGCGCGGCGGCGAATTTACCGGAATCGACGGGCATCAAGCCGATCGTCATCCAACGATAAAGCACCTGAGAAAACCGTAGCGAGCGGAAGGGAGAGGCGGCCGAGAAGCGGAACTGTGCTCAAGCACAGTGAGCATCGCAGGTTGCCTATACCGACGCGCAGTAGGTTTGGTCAGGCGCTTATTTGCAGCTGCGCAGTTCCTGCTCTGGGAACTGCGTTTTGATCTTCTCGAGACGCGCGCGCGTAGCGGCGTCAAGGTCGCGGAACTGGTAAGCGAGCTGCTTGCTGGCGCTATAGCGTGGTGCGACGCGGGCGCTGTGCACGCCCTGTTTGTTGAGCGATGCCAGCTGGCTTTGCGCGCTGGTTTCCGACTTGAATACGCCCAGTGAGATGCCCCAGCGCAGCGGGCTGCTCTCGTTCATGATGAAGTAATTTGTCACGCCCAGCTGCTTCAATTCGCCGGCCTTGCGGTCGGCGCCTTCCTTGCTGCCCTGCGGCGGGATGTACACCATATAGCTGGAAACCTCCTGGCCGGCCACGTTGCGGCGCGACTGCCGGTCGCCCAAGTCCAGCGCCGCCACTTGCGCCTCGAAGCGGCGGCCGTCGGCCAGCAGGAAATTGCCCACTTCCGTGCAGGCATACGATGGCGGTGGTGTCGGCACCGCAGCTGCCTCGGTGGCTGGCGGCGCGGCGGGTGCCGTGGCCTGCTCCTGCGTCAGCAAGGTGAGCTTGCCGGCCTGCAGCTGGTTTTTCAGGCGCGCCGGTTCGCGCGTCTCGCTGCGAAAACTGCCCAGATATCCCTGGCCGATGGCCAGCACCAGCAGGTTGACGCCGGCCAGCAGCCAGAAGACGAATTTCAGCATATGTGATTTCCTTGTGTTCCTGCCGCGCCGGCGCGCGCAGCCGCCTGCAGGCCGATCATGACGATGTTGTCCACCAGTTGCAGCGGTACCGCCAGTGCCAGGGCCGGTGCGATACGCGGCGCGGCGCCGCCTGACAATAAACAGGCGCTGGCGCCGTGCATGCGCACGGCCCGTTCGATGGCGCCCGCCTGCGCCGCCAGGCAGCCGGAGAGGATGGCGTCGTCCGTGTTGTCGGCAAAGCCGGCCGGCAGTAGGGCGTCGCTGGCGATTTGCGGCAGCTGCGCCGTGTTGCGCGCCAGCGAACTGGCCATCAGTCCCAGTCCCGGCAAGATCATCCCGCCGAGGAAAACGCCATCGGCTGTGATGGCGTCGATGGTGGTGGCGGTGCCGCAATTGGCGACGATGACCGCCTGGCCAGGCGCCAGCACGTGCGCGCCGATGGCGGCGGCAAAGCGGTCGCAGCCCAGTTGCGACGGCGCGCGGTAGCCATTCGTCAGTCCGGCCAGCTGCGGCAGCGAGGCAAAGTCGCGGGCAGCGACCGGCAGCATGGCGCGCAGGCGCCTGCCGATGACGGCGCCTGCCACGTTCGACAGCAGCGCTTCGCTGATGGAAAGTTCGGCCCACTGCGCGGCCAGGGTATCGATCTGCGCATGCGTGACGGCGCCGCTGGCCAGCCAGCCGCCCGGGGGGCTACCGGCGGCCACGAGTGCCCACTTGATGCGCGTATTGCCGGCGTCGATCAGCAGTAGCATGCGCTTACTCCCCGGTCAGGCGCAAGGACACGTCGCCGGACATGATTTCCTGCAGGTCGCCATCGGTGCGCAGCAGCAGGCGGCCCAGGTGATCCACACCGGCCGCCACGCCTTGCTGCAGCAGTTGGCCGTTGTCGAGGATTTTCACATGCTGGCCCTGCCAGGCGTGCAGTGCGTTCCAGCGTTCGGCAAACGGCGCGAAGCCCGTGTCGTCGAATTCTGCCAGCACGCCGGCCAGGCGGCTGAGCAGCGCCGCCACCAGGGTATTGCGTTCCATCTGCGCCAGCCAGGGCACGGCCGAGACGCTGCGCCCGATCTGCCGTTCCAGCGCATCGGGCATCAGCAAATTGATGCCGCAGCCGATCACGGCCCACACGCCGCCATCGGTTGCCTGCTGCGTCTCGACGAGGATACCGGCCAGTTTATGGCCATCCTTGAGCAGGTCGTTCGGCCATTTCAGTTGCACCGGCACGCCCAGCGCCGTCATGCTTTCGGCCAGCGCCACGCCGACGGCCAGCGGCAGGCCGACCAGTTGATGCAGCGGTCCCTTGAAGTGCCAGGCCAGCGAGAACATCAGGCTGGCGTCCGCCTGCGACACCCAGGGCCGCCCGGCACGCCCGCGTCCGGCCGTCTGCTGACCGGCGACGCGCAGGGTCGGTCCGGCCAGGGTGGCGCAGCGCGCCAGCAGGTCGGCGTTGGTCGAGCCGGTTTCGTCGACCACTTCGATGGCCACGTGGGCGGCGCCCGTGGCGCAATGGGCGGCGATGGCCGCGCTGTTCAAGTCTGAGTGCTTCGTCATGGGGAGAGTAGGGTTTTACTGACTGTCGCCGGATGGCTTGCTGCGCGCCTTGTGCGGCGCGTTGGCGAAGGCCATGTCGTAGACGGCATTGGGCAGCGCGCGCAGCAGCTTGGCAACGACGCCCATCTGCCACGGGATCACGCAGTAGCTGTCGCCATCGGCGATGGCGCGCGCGGCGCGCACGGCGAATTTTTCGGCCGGCATCAGGAAGGGCATGCGGTAGGCGTTGTGGCGCGTCATCGGCGTGTCGATGTAGCCGGGCGTGATGGTGACGACCTTGATGCCGGCCGGCTTGAGTTCCAGGCGCAGCGATTCGCAGTAGCTGATGACGGCCGCCTTCGAGGCGCTGTAGGCTTCGGCGCCGGGCAGGCCGCGGATGCCGGCCACGCTGCCGATGCCCACCAGGCGTCCGCTGCCCTGGGTTTTCATGGCAGCGATGAAGGGGGCGAAGGTGGCGACGGTGGCCGTGACATTGATGGCCATCAGGCGCGCGAAGGCGTCCAGGTCTTCCGCGTGTTCGCTCAAGGTACCGAATGACACGCCGGCGCTGGCGATGACGACGTCGATGCGCCCGGCGTAGCCGATGAAGTCATCTGCCGCGCTTTTCAGGGCGGCGTGGTCGCACACATCGACGGCGTAGGCGCGGTGGCGTTCAGGGTGGGGCAGGGAGGCGATCAGTTGCTGCAGGGTCTCGCCGCGGCGCGCCAGCAGGCCCAGTTGGGCGCCCTGGCGCGCGTACTGCAGCGCCAGGGCAGCGCCCAGTCCGCTCGACGCGCCCGTGATGAAAACGCTGTGCATCAGGCGATGCCCGGGCGCGCCAGGGAAGTGGCCATGCTTATTTCTTTTCCGCTTTGGCTTTCGCGACCAGCACGTCCATCACGCTGAGCGCCTGGGCGTTCAGCTGCTCTTCGTTCTTGGCCGACTTGCTGCCTTGATCGGCCTGCGAAGGCGAGGTGATGTAGCGGCCATCGATGGCGATCATGGGCCAGAACGTCACGTTGTAGCCCTGCATCATGGCGTCCGCACGGCGCACGCGGGCCGAGATCCCCATCGAACGGTAGGTGTCGATGAATTTCTGGCGGTCCACGCCCTGCTTGGCGACGAAGTCGAACACGGCGTCGTCGGTGGCCAGACGGTTGCGCTCCACGTGCATGGCGTGGAAGACGCTGGTGTGCAGCTTGTCGAGCAGGCCCATCGCTTGCAGGGTGAAGAAAAGGCGCTGTTGCGGCGCCACGCTGTCATCGCGCGACACGTGCACGCGCTTGAAGACGATGTTGTCGCCCTGCTTCTTGACCCAGGCCGCCAGTTGCGGTTCAAGCACGTTGCAATGCGGGCAGTAATACGCAAAAAATTCCGTCACTTCGATTTTCTTGCCCGATTCCGTCGCCTGCGGCGTGGCCAGGGTTTCGTATTCGACGCCGTTCTTCGGTTCGGCCGGCGAGGCCGACGCGCCCATGGCGGCAGTGCACAGGGCGGCGGTGAACAGGATTTTTTTCAGAAAACGCATGCTGGTTCCTTATTTTTGGTTGCGGACGACGGCGACATCGATGCCATTTTCAGACAGCTTGGTGCGCGCGCGGTTCATCGCTTCAAGCTGGTTGAACGGTCCGATGCGCACGCGGTGCAGCACGCCGGCATCGGTGCTGCGATCACTGATGGCCGCTTCGAAGCCGAGCAACGCCAGTTTGCCGCGCGTGCTTTCGGCGTCCGACATGTCATGGAAGGCGCCAGCCTGCAGATAATAAATCCATTTGTCGCTGGCTGCATCGGCCTTGGTTTCTTTCACGTCGGCCTTGGCTTGCGGCGCGGGTGCTGCCGCCGGCGTTTTCGGTGCCGGCTTGTCCTTCAATGTACCGATCAATTCCTGCAGCGCGTCCGGCGGCGGTGCCTTCGGCTGCTGTGCGGTGTTGGGCGCCGGCGCAGCTGGCTGCGTCGGCGTGACGATCTCGCGTGGCTCCTTGGAGAAGTCGCGCGCCGCTTCCTTGGCCGCTTCCTTGTTGCCGTACATCGGCTTGTTCGGGTCGGCGATCTGCCCAGCCGTCGGTTCGGACGATTTGCCGGCCTTGCCCGATTTGTCGGTGAAGGGCGAGGCGCCCTTGGTGATCACCAGGGCGACCACCACGGCGATGCCCAGGCCGATGACCAGGCCGATGATGATGCCGACCAGCGTGTTGCCCTGCTGGCGGCGGATCGGCGTGGCGCGCGAAGCGTAAGAGGAAGCGTGATTCATTGACGGTTTGACCTTCGCGATTACATTTTGTTTGGCGCGGACACGCCGATCAGTGCCAGGCCGTTGCGCAGTACCTGGCGTGCGGCGATGACGAGGGCCAGGCGGGCCATCTTGACGGCTTCATCCTCGACCAGCACCTTTTCGGCGAAGTAGAAGCTGTGCAGGTTGGCGGCCAGGTCGCGCAGGTAGAAGGCGACTTGATGCGGCCCCAGTTCCGCTTGTGCGCGCGCCAGCATTTCCGGGTAGGCGGCCAGGGTCGCCAGCAAGGTCGCTTCGGTCGGTGCCGTCAGGGGAGACAAGTCAACGCCGGCGACCGTGCTGGCATCGCCACCCCAGTTTTCCAGGATGCGGCAGATGCGCGCATGCGCGTACTGCACGTAATACACCGGGTTTTCATCGGTGGTTTTCAGCGCCACGTCGACGTCGAAGACGAATTCCGTGTCGGCCTTGCGCGAGATCAGGAAGAAGCGCACGGCGTCGCGGCCCTTGGCGATGTCGCCGCCGCCCGACCATTCGATCAGGTCGCGCACGGTCACGTAGGACCCGGCGCGCTTCGAAATCTTGACTTCTTCGCCGTCCTTCATGACGGTGACCATCTTGTGCAGCACGTAGTCGGGGTAGCCTTGCGGGATGCCCATGTCGACAGCCTGCAGGCCGGCGCGCACGCGCGCGATGGTGCCGTGGTGGTCGCTGCCCTGGATATTGATGGCCTGCACGAAGCCGCGCTGCCATTTCACCAGGTGATACGCCACGTCCGGCACGAAATACGTGTAGGTGCCGTCGGTCTTGCGCATGACGCGGTCCTTGTCGTCGCCGAAGTCGGTGGTGCGCAGCCACAGCGCGCCATCCTGCTCGTAAGTGTGGCCCGCCTTGACCAGCGTTTCGACCGCGCTATTGACCTTGCCATCCGCATACAGCGACGATTCGAGGTAGTAATTGTCGAACTTCACGCCAAACGCCTGCAGATCGATATCCTGCTCGTTGCGCAGGTAGGTGACGGCGAAGGGGCGGATCGAATCGATGTCGTCGATGTTGCCATTCGCCGTGGCGGGCAAGCCATCGCTGGCAGAGACGGTCTTGCCGGCCTTGAAATCGTTGGCGATATCGGCGATGTAGTCGCCGTTGTAGGCCGGTTCCGGCCATTCGGCGTCGCCCGGCTTGAAGCCGCGTGCGCGCGCCTGCACGGAATTGGCCAGGGTCTGGATCTGCACGCCCGCGTCGTTATAGTAGAACTCGCGCGTCACCTTGTAGCCTTGCGCGTCGAACAGCGAGGACAGGGCGTCGCCCAGGGCTGCCTGGCGGCCGTGGCCCACATGCAGCGGACCGGTCGGGTTGGCCGAGACGAATTCCAGGATGACTTGCTTGCCGGCGCCTGCCGTGCTGCGGCCATAGCTGTCGGCTTCGCTCAGGATGGTTTTCACCACGGCCTGCTTGGCGGCGGCGGAGACGCGCACGTTGATGAAGCCGGGGCCGGCGATTTCCACTGCCTCGATCAGACCCTGGCCAGCCGGGTTGGCCAGCACGGCCGTGACGATGGTTTGCGCCAGTTCGCGAGGATTCTGTTTCAGCTGCTTGGCCAGTTGCATGGCGATGTTGCAGGCGACGTCGCCATGCGATGCATCGCGTGGTCGCTCGAGCACCACGGATGGCTCAAGCGAAGTGCCGGCCAGGACGGGAGCGAGGGCGGCCTGGAACAGGGCGATGATTTCTTGTTTCTGTTGGGCGAGCATGAGCAGGATGGCGGTGGAACCGCGTTAAGAATGAATAGAATGAATCAAAAAGCAAAACGGACGGCAATTACCCAAGCCGCCCAGACTGCGTCAATTATACTGGTTTGCCGACGGGAACAATACGCTTGCCGGCAAGGCCCCCGTGTCGGCGCATTTCACGATATTATCAGGACAACATGCCCATGTTGGTGCATGAAAACATCAGCATGGCGCATTCTGCTTGTATATATGCAGTTTTTTGCCGCAAATTGCCCATATCGCTGCAATCGCTTGGGCCAGAGGGCGCCACAAACGCTACAATCGACCCTTTATTGATGACGCGCGGCCGCGACTTTGCCACCATGCAGCCCGCCGCGCGCAGCCACACCGGATAATTATGAACAAGCGCCCCACGCTGAAATTGAAAACCAAGCCGGCGCCAGGCCAGGCTCCTGCCCCTGCCGCACCGAAATTGCGTCCCAGCTACCATCCCGACCTGAAACCGGTCTTGCAGCCAGGCTTCCAACCCGATTTGCGCGCCGACTCGCTGGCGTTTTGCCTGCTGGGCGCCGCTAATGCCGTGGCGCAAGTGCGCACCGGCACGGCTCTGCCGCAGGCGCTGGCCAAGGTGTTTGCGCAATCGAACGCCAACCCGCAGGCGCGCGGCGCCATCCAGGATATTTCCTACCGCACCATGCGCCAGCTGGGCCGCAGCGAAACCCTGGTTGGCCTGATGACGTCAAAGGCCCCCGAGCCGCCGATGCTCGCTGCGCTGTTGTGTTGCGCGTTGTCCTTGATGTCGGCCGAGCCGGGCGAACAGCCGTACGAAGAATTCACGGTCGTCGACCAGGCTGTCACGGTGGCCACCTCGCACCCTGACCTGGCGCATGCCAAGGGCATGGTGAATGCCGTTTTGCGCCGTTTCTTGCGCGAGCGCAAGTCCTTGCTGGAAGCGGCCCTGCAGCAACCTTTGGCGCAATGGAATTATCCGCAATGGTGGATCGATTCGCTGCGCCTGGCCTATCCGCGCGACTGGCAAGCCATTCTGACGGCCGGCAATGCCGTGCCGCCACTGACCCTGCGCGTGAATCGCCGCAAGAGCACGGTTGTAGCCTATCTGGCCGTGCTGGCAGAGGCGGGCATCGCCGCGCGTCAGGTGGGACCGTTTGCCGTGCGGCTGGACAAGCCGATCGGCGTGGCACTGATTCCCGGCTTCGAGCAGGGCGTCGTCTCCGTGCAGGATGCCGGCGCGCAACTGGCCGCACCGCTGCTGGACTTGCAAGATGGCATGCGTGTGCTGGACGCCTGCGCGGCGCCCGGCGGCAAGACCTGCCACATCCTGGAACTGGCCGATGTGCAGGTCACGGCCATCGATGCGGACGCCAAGCGCCTGCCGCGCATCGCGGAAAACCTTGAGCGCCTGGGCCTGGACGCCACCCTGAAGGCGCAGGATGCGCAATCGAGCGCGTGGTGGGACGGCCAGCAGTACGACCGCATCTTGGCCGACGTGCCGTGCACGGCCTCGGGCATCGTGCGTCGCCATCCCGACATTCGCTGGTTGCGCCGCAAGGGCGATGCGTTCCAACTTGCAACACTTTCCTCCAAAATTCTGGACAACCTGTGGCAGATGCTGCGCCCCGATGGTAAATTGCTGTTCGTGACATGTTCATTGTGGCCGCAAGAGTCCGAGGCACAGGCGGCGGCATTTGCGGTGCGCAATAATGCGATCCGATTGACAGCGCCTGGCCAGCTGTTGCCGACTGGCAGCGCGGAGCAGGACCATGACGGTTTGTTCTATGCGCTATTCCAAAAAAATGCGGCTTGAGCGATTCGTCGAACCTTTTCCTACGGACACCACCGGCACACTTGTGACAACACGACTCTTCCGACTCCTGGCCCTGCTGCTGATGCTGGCATGTACCATGCCACGCGCGCATGCCGCCGACATGGTCGAGATCACCCGTGCCTACATCGAGGCTAGCGAAGAGGGCTACAAACTGGCCGCCACGTATTCCTTCGAGCTCAATCACGACCTCGATGATGCCGTGCAGCATGGCGTGCCGCTGTACTTCACGACGGAAATCGAACTGACCCGGCCCCGCTGGTACTGGTTCGATGAAAAAGCCATCGTGGCACGCCAGACCAGCAAGCTGTCCTACAACGTGCTCACGCGCCAGTATCATGTGTCGGGCGGTGGCTTGCAGCAAAGCTTCCCCACCCTCGACGATGCGCTGTTCCTGATCCGCCGCCCCAGCCGCTGGCTGGTGGCGCGGCGCGGCGATCTGAAAGTGGGGCAGACGTACAACGTCACCTTGCGCATGGGCATGGACCGCGATTACCTGCCCAAGCCGATACAGGTCAATGCCTTCAATAACAGCGACTGGCGATTGGCTTCGAATAAAAAAACCTTTTTGTATACGGCGGAGTAGTGAGTCAAGCATTGCGCTATTTGCTGGTGGTGGGCGGCGGCATTGTCAGTATCCTGCTGTTCCTGCTGGCGTCGGCTTCCGACAATTCCGGCTTTTTCGACCGCTATTACACCTGGCTGCTGGGCCTGAACGCTGCCGTGGCCGTGTCCCTGCTGACGCTGGTGGGCATTTCCCTGGCCCGCCTGTACGCGCGCTACAAGAGCGGCAAGTTCGGCTCCAAGCTGATGACACGCCTGGTGATGCTGTTCGCCGCCGTCGGCATCCTGCCGGGCCTGGTGATTTTCCTTGTCTCCGTGCAATTCGTCTCCCACTCCATCGAGTCCTGGTTCAACGTCAAGATCGAAGCGGCGCTGGAATCGGGAATTGAGCTGGGCCGTGCCGGCCTCGATGCGGCCCTGGTCGAGCTGGACCACCGGGGCCACAAGGCGGTCGAGGAACTGGGCGCCGACCCGGTGGCCGGCCCGGCCGTGCTGACCAGCCTGCTGCGCGAAGAGGGCATGCAAAATGTCATGATCGTCAGCGGCGATGGCGTGCTGCTGGCCAGTGCCGGGCCGCACAGCGCGGCTGACTTGCCCACGCCGGCCATGCTGGTGCAAGCCGCCTTGCCGGCCGGCTATGCCTCCGCCGAAGGGGGCGTGGAGTTGCACGACGATGGCACGGAGTCGGGCGGCGGCGGTTTCCGCGCGGGCACGCCGGCATCGCTGGAAACGGCGGCCAGCCTGCGCCTGCGGGTGCTGGTGGCCGTGCCGGGTCCCTCCGTTTCGCCCCGCTACCTGCAACTGCTGCAAGCGGTGCCGCCCAAGCTGGCGACGAATGGCGAGGTGCTGCGCGCCGCCTACAGCGAATACAAGGAACGTTTCGTCGCGCGCGTGGGCTTGCGCAAGATGTACATGGAAATCCTCACCTTGACCTTGCTGCTGGCCATTTTCGGCGCCATCGGCAGTGCTTTCCTGATCGCGGGGAACCTGGCTCAGCCCCTGCTGCTGCTGGCGGAAGGCACGCGCGCCGTGGCCGAGGGCGATCTGTCGCCGCGTCCCATCGTCGCCACCAAGGATGAACTGGGTACCCTGACGCAGTCGTTCAACATCATGACGCGCCAGTTGCTCGATGCGCGCACGGCAGTGGAAAGCAACCGCGCCGCGCTGCAAAACGCCAAGGCCCACCTGGAATCGGTGCTGGCGAACATGTCGGCCGGCGTGATGGTGCTCGACGGCGACTTTAAACTGGTGACCTGCAATGAATCGGTCGAGCGCATCCTGCAGCATTCGGGCATGAGCATGGTGGGCCAGCCGCTGGCGCATATTGCTGGAATGGAAGAGTTTGGCTCGGCCATCATCAGTGCCTTCACGGCGCAAAGCGCGCAATCGGCCTCGGGCCGCAACCAGCAGCGTCTGCATTGGCAGCGCCAGATCGAGATTCCGCGACGCCTGGGCAGTAGTGCCGACGAGCATGATATCACCCTGCTGGCGCGCGGTTCGCGCCTGCCGCTGGAGTCCGGCAGCGGCTATATCGTCGTGTTCGATGATATTTCCGACGTCATTTCCGCGCAGCGCTCGATCGCCTGGGGCGAGGTGGCACGCCGCCTGGCGCATGAAATCAAGAATCCGCTCACGCCCATCCAGCTGTCGGCCGAGCGACTGCAGATGAAGCTCGAAGGCAAGCTGGAGCAGCCCGATGCCGACCTGCTCAGCCGCGCCACCACCACCATCGTCAAGCAGGTCGATGCGATGAAGCGCATGGTCGATGATTTCCGCGACTATGCGCGCACGCCGCCGGCCGTGCTCACGCCGCTGCGCCTGAATGAACTGATTGAGGAAATCCTGAACCTGTACCTGCGCGGCGATGATGGCGACATCATCCACCCGCTACTGGCGCCGAATCTGCCGATGGTGATGGGCGATCCGACCCAGTTGCGCCAGGTGATCCATAACTTGCTGCAGAACGCGCAGGACGCCATGGCCGACTTGCCGCCGGACTCGCCGCATCCGCGGATTGACGTAAGGACGGAAGCAATTCATTATCGCAGTGCGGACGGCGGCGTGAATATCGCCGTGCGGCTGGCCATCACCGACAATGGCCCTGGTTTCGCGCCAAAAATCCTGGCGCGCGCCTTCGAACCCTATGTGACGTCGAAGGCGCGCGGCACGGGATTGGGCCTGGCGATGGTCAAGAAAATTATCGATGAACATGGCGGACGCATCGATATCGAGAACCGGGTCGACGGCAATGGCGCTTCGGTGGTCATTTTGCTGTTAAAGTTAGCTCCCGACACTCCTGCCCAGGAATTCCTGGCGTGAGGGTCTGGTTTAGTATTTAAAACACTAATAAAATCATAGCTGTCCGCCGTGTGCATCTTGTGCGCGAGGGCCGGCGAAATGAGGAAGGCAAGACACGAATGGCAAACATACTCGTAGTGGATGATGAAATGGGTATCCGTGAGTTGCTCTCGGAAATATTGGGTGACGAAGGACATGCTATCCAGCTGGCCGAAAATGCGCAGCAGGCGCGTGAAGCGCGTGCCGCCGGTGCGCCGGATCTGGTATTGCTGGATATCTGGATGCCCGACACCGATGGCGTGACCCTGCTCAAGGAATGGCAGCGCGACGGCTTGCTGACCATGCCGGTGATCATGATGTCGGGCCACGCCACCATCGATACGGCCGTCGAGGCGACGCGCATCGGTGCCATGAACTTCCTGGAAAAACCGATTGCCCTGCAAAAACTGCTGAAAGCAGTCCAGCAAGGCTTGACACGGGCACAGGAAACCGTGCGCGCGCCGAGCGTGGCGCCGCGTCCCGTGGCACCCGTGGTGGCCGAGGAAAGCAGCCATCCCGTGCCCAGCTTTGGCGGCAGCGCGCCGCAACAGCTGATGGTGCGCCCAGGCATCGCCGTACCGGCAGTGGCCGAAGGCCATGGCTACAACCTGTCGTTCGACTTGCCGCTGCGCGAGGCGCGCGACGCCTTCGAGCGCATGTACTTCGAACACCACCTGGGCCGCGAAGGCGGCAGCATGACTCGCGTGGCGGAAAAAACGGGCCTGGAACGCACCCATTTGTACCGCAAGCTGAAACAGCTGGGCGTCGAACCTGGCAAGCTGGCCAAGAAAAGCCTGTGACGGTAGCCGTGCGGCGTCCGACGCCGCTGACCCTGGTCAGCGGTGGACGCGCCGCCGGGCGCGAGGCTGCCATCGCGCAAGCCTTGGTGCCGGACGAGCCGGCCGCCGTGATCGTCGAGGGATTGGCCGATGGCAATGCCATCCTGGCCGACCTGGCCGAGCAAGTTCTCCCTTCTCCATCATTTCCATTGCAACTGTTGCGCATTGCGCCCGGTTGCCTGTGCTGCAGCGGCAATCTCGTATTGCGTGTAACATTGAATCGTCTGCTGCGCCATCCCCCCGCGCGCTTGTTCATCAGCCTGGCCGACGCCTCGCACATCGAACAATTGCGCACCTGGCTCACCGCCAGTCCCTACGATGCCCTGCTGGCGCTGCAAGCAGACATACAGGTTTCCTGAGCGCGGTTTCCTGACGATTTTCTGATCGATTTACCGCAGTCGCCATTTGCATCTCGTTACAACTCTGCAGCCCGCCGGGTGGCATGGCGCTTGAAATGGCGCCGTATCAGCCCCACCTCTGTTCTGAAACCGCAGGAGCTTCTCCTGCCTGAGCGAAGGATGCAAAATGAACCTGATCTATAACAGCGAGCAATACAGCGTCGTGGAATTCGGCGCCGATGTCGACCTGGAAGCCTTGCGCTTTGGCGGCTATGAAATCGTCGACAAGGGCGGCAAACGCGAGACGTTTATCGCCGGTATCCTTGCGCAAAACTTCCGCCGCGACGTCACGGAACTGATCGCCAGCGAACCCAGCATGGAGGAGATCGATGAATTTTTGGGCAGCTACGATTCCCTCATGAGCCAGCCAGTGCTGTTGCACTGATTCTGGCTGTCTGAGGGCGATCGCCACCATACCAATCCGTCAGGCGGCATGGTATGGTGGCCGGGTTATCTTGCTGCAAACAGACCATGTGCCAACTTCTCGGAATGAATTGCAATGTCCCCACCGACATTGTCTTTAGTTTTACCGGCTTCGCCATGCGCGGCGGCCAGACCGATACCCACCATGACGGCTGGGGCATCGCCTTTTTCGAGGGCGCTGGCGTGCGCCATTTCGTCGACCATCAGGCGGCCATCGCCTCGCCCGTGGCTGAACTGATCAAACGCTATCCCATCAAGTCGCGCAATGTCATCGCGCATATTCGCAAGGCCACGCAAGGCCAGGTGGCGCTGGAAAACTGCCACCCGTTCGTGCGCGAACTGTGGGGCCGCTACTGGGTGTTCGCCCACAATGGCGATTTGAAGGAGTTCAACCCCGTGTTGACGGGCAGCTACCGCCCCGTCGGCTGCACGGACAGCGAACTGGCCTTCTGCTATCTGTTGCAGGAGCTGCATGCGCGCTTTGGCGACGCTCCTCCGGCGTTGCCGCAACTGCATGCCGCCCTGGCGGAGTTGTTGCCCAACATTGCGACCCACGGTACCTTCAACATGATGCTGTCGAGCGGCGAGGCGCTGTTTGCCCATTGCTCGACCAGCTTGTACTATCTGGTGCGACAACATCCGTTTCCAACTGCTAAACTCTCCGATGAAGACCTGAGCGTGGACTTTTCCCAAGTGACGACGCCCCAGGATCGCGTGGCCGTGATCGTTACCCAGCCGCTGACGACGAATGAGCAATGGACGGCGTTTGCGCCGGGCGAATTGAAATTATTTGTTGACGGGATGGTGCAAGACACGCCAGCGGCCTAATTTGTTGACGACAATATGCTTGATTGCTGCCAAAATACCCACAGCGCGGGCGAAATTCAGCTAAAGTATTGTCAATAGTGAACCTTGATGCGGGCGCCGCGCGGCCGGTGTCACTCGACCTGATTGATGAAGACTTAATGATCGATATTTCCAGCAACGACATCACCCCGAAACCCTTGCGCGTGCGCGAGTTCTATCTGGGTCGACAACCTATCCTTGACCGCAATCAAGCCCTGTTTGGCTATGAGTTGCTATTTCGCAACGCTCCGGTCGGTCCCGCCAACATCACCAGCGACCTGTCCGCCACGGCGTCCGTGATCGCCCACGCTTCCCAGCTGGGAATGGAAAAGGTCATCGGCGACGCACTTGGTTTCGTCAATGTCGATGCCGACGTGATCATGAGCGACATCTTCGTTTTCCTGCCGCGTGAAAAAGTCGTGCTGGAAATCGTCGAATCGATGCCCGTCACGCCGGAAGTGCACGCGCGCATCAGCGAACTGGTAGGCCATGGTTTCACCTTCGCGCTGGAAAACGTGGTGGCCGATACGTCGCAAGTGCAGGAATTGTTGCCTCTTGTGCAATATGTCAAAATGGACATGAGCACGGTCGACCCGAAGGTGCTGGCAGCGCTGGCCCCCCGTTTCAAGCGGGAGCAGAAGAAACTGGTGGCGGAGAAGGTCGAGACGCGCGAAGAATTCAAGTCCGGCCTGGACCTGGGCTTTGATTATTTCCAGGGCTATTACTTTGCCAAGCCCGCCATCATGACGGGCAAAAAACTGTCGCCGTCGCAACTGGCTGTCATGGAACTGATGACCCTGGTTACCTCCGACGCCGACAACATGGATATCGAGCGCGCCATCAAGCGCGACGTGTCGCTGGCCTTGAACCTGCTGCGCCTGGTGAATACGCCCGCCGTGGGCGCGCGCCAGCGCATCGACTCGTTGAGCCAGGCCGTGACCGTGCTGGGCCGCCGCCAGTTGCAGCGCTGGCTGCAAATCATGCTGTACGCGGAGCCAAGCAAGCGTGGCCATAGCATGACGCCGCTGCTGATGCTGGCCACCACGCGCGGCCGTTTGCTCGAATTGCTCGCGCATAAACTGCGTCCGAACCACGCCCATTCGGCCGATATCGCCTTTACGGTTGGCATCATGTCGCTGATGGATACCCTGTTCGGCGTGCCGATGTCGGAAATCCTCAGCCAGATCGAAGTCATCGATGAAGTGGCCGAAGCGCTGCTGTCGCGCGAAGGCTTCTATGGCGACCTGCTGCGACTGGCCGAATGCATCGAGCGCATCGAAGACATGGAAGGCGAGATTGTGCCGACCTTGCGCGACCTGGCCATGTCGCCGGACGATCTGGTGGAGCTGGAAATGGCCGCCTACGAATGGAGCGATAACGTTGTTAGGTACGCGCTGTAGGTCGGATTAGGTGGGGCCGCCGAGGCCCGCAGGGCCGTAATCCGACAATATTGTTGGCATGGTTGTGGTGTTGTCGGATTACGCGCAAGCGCTAATCCGACCTACCCGACTGTAACGTCCCGGATTTTCATCTTTAAAAAGCCCTGCACGGCGTCGCCGTGACAGGGCTTTTTTACGCCGCTACGCTGCGGCGCCGGGCCAGTGCTTGTGCAGCTCGGGGTCGGTGCGCAATTCCCACAGGGCCAGCACGACGACGGCGATACCGACGAGCAGCTCATTCCACAGGACGACGCGCTGTTGGGCCAGCTGCAAGATCCACGGCGAGGCGGCCACCCAGACGCCGACCAGCAGGTTGACGACGACGGCCCAGAAATAGGTCTTGTACAGGTCGAAAGCGGCCAGCACGGCGATCACCAGCCCTGAGACAAAGGCGTTGATCATCTGCGGCGAGCCTTCGGCATAGGAAAAGGCCCAGGGCGAGACGAGCAGCCACAGGCCCAGCAACAGGATCACTTGATCTTGCCAGCGTTTCAGTTTGAAATTGATTGCCATATATCCTCCTTAGCCAGTTGGGGAACGGGCCGGAGCGGGCATGCAGCAAGCCGACCGGCATACTGCGTTAGTGCGCTTCGGCGCGCGATAAGTTCCGCGCGCCTTGTATATATCATGACAGATTGGGTGCCAGCCAGCGTTCCACGTCCTCGATGCTGGCGCCACGGCGCTTGGCCATGTCTTCCACCTGGTCCATGCCGATCTTGCCAACGACGAAGTATTTCGACTCCGGGTGGGCAAAATAGAAGCCGGAGACGGCCGCGCCGGGGAACATGGCATACGATTCCGTCAGCTGCATGCCGATTTCCCCGGCCTGCATAACCTCGAACATCTCTTTCTTGACGGTATGCTCGGGGCAGGCAGGGTAGCCGGGCGCGGGGCGGATGCCCACGTATTTCTCACCGATCATGTCGTCGTTGCTCAAGTGCTCGTCCGGCACATAGCCCCATAAATCCTTGCGCACGCGCTCATGCAGGTATTCGGCAAACGCTTCGGCCAGGCGGTCGGCCAGGGATTTGAGCATGATGGACGAGTAATCGTCGTGCGCATCTTCGAAGCGCTTTTCGTATTTCTCGATGCCCAGGCCCGAAGTGACGGCGAACATGCCGATGTAATCCTTCACGCCCGATACCTTCGGCGCAATGAAATCGGCCAGGCATTGGTTCGGCCGCTGCACGCCGTCGACCACGGGTTTGACGCCCTGCTGGCGCATGCCGTAGTAGGTGAACGCTACGGTACTGCGCGTATCGTCCGTGTACACCTCGATATCGTCGTCATTGACGCTATTTGCCGGCAGCAAGGACACGACGCCATTGGCCGTCAGCCAGCGCCCGTCGATGAGTTTTTTCAGCAAGGCCTGGCCTTCCGCGTACACCTTGGTGGCCGCGTCGCCCACCACCTCATCCGTCAAGATGGCGGGGAAGGGGCCGGCCAGGTCCCAGGTCTGGAAGAACGGGCCCCAGTCGATATAGTTGGCCAGCGTGGCCAGGTCGACATTTTTAAACACGCGGCGGCCGATGAACTTCGGTTTCACGGGTGTGCAGGCGCCGTCGAACGGCACAATCATCCTGTTGGCGCGCGCTTGCGCCAGCGGCAAAATGGGCAGCGCCTTCTTGTTGGCATGCTGCTCGCGGATGCGCGCGTAATCAAGTTCGATGTCTTCCACGTACTTGTCGCGCTGTTCCGGCGTCAGCAAGGATTGCGCCACGGACACGGAACGCGAGGCATCCGGCACGTAAATGACGGGGCCGTCGTAGTTGTGCGCGATCTTCACCGCCGTGTGGGCGCGGCTGGTAGTGGCGCCGCCGATCAAGAGGGGAATCTTGAGCATGCGGAAATGCTCGTCGCGCTGCATTTCCTTGGCGACATACGCCATTTCTTCCAGCGATGGCGTGATCAAGCCTGACAAGCCGATGATGTCGGCGTTTTCCACCTTGGCGCGGGCCAGGATTTCCGAACACGGCACCATTACGCCCATGTTCACCACTTCGAAGTTGTTGCATTGCAAGACCACCGTGACGATGTTCTTGCCGATGTCATGCACGTCGCCTTTGACGGTGGCCATGATGATCTTGCCCTTCGGCTTGGCGACGATGCCCGTGCGCTTTTCTTCCAGCAGCTTTTCTTCCTCGATATACGGAATCAAGTGGGCCACGGCCTGCTTCATGACGCGCGCCGATTTCACCACTTGCGGCAGGAACATCTTGCCTTGGCCAAACAGGTCGCCGACCACGTCCATGCCGGCCATCAACGGACCCTCGATCACGTGGATGGGGCGCCCGCCATTGTGCAGCAGCTCCTGGCGCGCTTCTTCCGTGTCTTCGACGATGAATTGCGTGATGCCGTGCACCAGCGCGTGCGACAGGCGCGCCTGCACCGTGCCTTCGCGCCAGGCCAGGGTTTGTGCTTCGGCCTTGCCGCCCGCCTTCAGGGTGCCGGCAAATTCGATCATGCGCTCGGTGGAGTCTTCGCGGCGGTTCAGCACCACGTCTTCCACGCGCTCGCGCAATTCCGGGTCCAGGTTGTCGTACACGCCCACCATGCCGGCATTCACGATGCCCATGGTCATGCCGGCCTTGATGGCGTGGTAGAGGAAGACGGTATGGATGGCTTCGCGGGCAGGATCGTTGCCGCGGAAACTGAACGATACGTTCGACACGCCGCCCGAGATCTTCGCGTAAGGCAAGTTTTCCTTGATCCAGCGCGTGGCGTTGATGAAGTCGACGGCGTAGTTGTTGTGCTCTTCGATGCCGGTGGCGACGGCAAAGATGTTCGGGTCGAAAATGATGTCTTCCGGCGGGAAGTCCAGCGCATCGATCAACAAGTGATAGGCGCGGGCGCAAATCTCGATCTTGCGCTCGAAGGTGTCGGCTTGCCCTTTTTCATCGAAAGCCATCACGATCACGGCGGCGCCGTAGCGGCGGCACAGCTTGGCCTGGCGCAGGAATTCCTCTTCGCCTTCCTTCATCGAGATGGAATTGACGATGGCCTTGCCCTGCACGCATTTCAAGCCCGCTTCGATGACCGACCATTTCGACGAGTCGACCATGATGGGCACGCGCGAAATATCGGGTTCCGAGGCGATCAGGTTCAAAAAGCGCGTCATGGCCGCCAGCGAATCGAGCATCGCTTCATCCATGTTGATGTCGATCACTTGCGCACCATTTTCCACTTGCTGGCGCGCCACGGACAGCGCTTCGTCGTATTGCTCGTTGAGAATCATGCGCGCGAACGCTTTCGAGCCCGTGACGTTGGTGCGCTCGCCCACGTTGACGAACAGCGATGCTTCATTGACGACGAACGGTTCCAGGCCAGCCAGGCGCAAGTCGTGCGATGGGGCCGGTACGGTGCGCGGGGTATTTTTCGCCAGCAACTCGCCGATGGCGGCGATGTGCTCGGGCGTGGTGCCGCAGCAGCCGCCCGCCATGTTCAAAAAGCCCGCATCGGCGAATTCGCGCAGCAGGGCGGACGTGTCGGCGGGCAACTCGTCAAAGCCCGTGTCGCTCATGGGGTTGGGCAAGCCCGCGTTCGGGTAGATGCACACGAAGGTGTCGGCGATCTTGGCCAGCTCTTCCGCGTACGGGCGCATCAGGGCGGCGCCCAGCGCGCAGTTCAGGCCGATGGTCAGCGGTTTCGCGTGGCGTACGGAATTCCAGAAGGCGGGCACGGTCTGGCCCGACAAAATGCGCCCCGAGGCGTCCGTGACGGTGCCGGAAATCATCAGCGGCAGGCGCACGACGGTCGGATTCTGCTCGTAGAACAGGTCGATGGCGAACAGGGCCGCCTTGCAGTTCAAGGTGTCGAAAATGGTTTCTACCAGCAGCACGTCGGCGCCGCCCTCCACCAGGCCTTGCGTCTGCTGCAGATAGGCGGCCACCAGCTGGTCGAAACTGACGTTGCGCGCGGCCGGGTCGTTCACGTCGGGCGAGATCGACGCCGTCTTCGGCGTGGGGCCCAGGGCGCCAGCGACGAAACGCGGCTTGTCCGGCGTGGAATACTTGTCGCAGGCGGCGCGCGCCAGCTTGGCCGCCTGCACATTCATTTCATAGGCCAGGTGGGCCATGTGGTAATCGTCTTGGGCGATCGTCGTGGCGCCGAAGGTATTCGTTTCGATCAGGTCGGCGCCGGCCGCCAGGTAGCGCTCGTGGATTTCCTGGATGATGTGCGGCTGCGTCAGGGTCAGCAGCTCATTATTACCCTTGACGAACAGTTCACGCGCGCCACTGTTGGCCGGCGCGGCGAAATCGATGAAGCGGCCGGCGGGGCCGCCACGGTAGGCTTCTTCGTCGAGCTTGTATTGCTGGATGATCGTGCCCATGGCGCCGTCGAGGATCATGATCCGCTGCGCCAGAATGGCGCGCAAGGTGGCTTCGGTCGGGGACATGGCGGGGATCACGGTATCGTTCATTTCATGCTTTCAATAGGCAAACGGGCGGCGGCACGGTGGCAAGGCAGTTACGAGGCGGGTGCGGGCCAGCAGGATCAGCTGACGGAGAGTGCCTGCCGGGTAGGGCGGGCAGAAGGTGGCAATCGCCTGATTTCACCGGGTCTAAAATTATACGGCATCAGGCTGCTTTGGTTTTAAGCAAAAGCGGCCGTTCGCCCCACGGCAAGCTTTCTTGCAACACATCGCCTTGCACCTGGCCTGTTTCTGAAAAAGACATCCCTGAAAATCTTGCTCAAAATGTCAATTTTTCAGCCAATGCAGAGCGAGAGGAACAGGGGTCTACATAAAGTTTGCCAAGCAGATATGTCAATCATGATCAAAACCAATTGAATCAACAGCAGCAATAGTTGTCCTTAGGAATCGAATTAACCGATAATATTGGTTCCTCGAAAGTAAATTCCCACCAAAAGTCACCCATATGTCACATTTCTCTCGCGTCCTCCCCTGCCTCGCGCTGCATCAGCAAGGATGCCAGCCGTGAAAAACCATTTGCTTGTTGCATTGTTTGTCATGCTGGGCCTGTCCGCTTGCGGCGGCGGTGGTGGTGGTGGCGACACGGCGGTGACGACCACCTCGGGTAATCCCGTCGTGATTCCTGCCGTGACGGCCGTTTCGGCGGCGAACGTCGCTGTGGGTGGCAGCCTGGTGCTCACGGGCACCAATCTGAGCCGCGTGACGGCCTTCCAGCTGGGCGGCGTGACGCTTGCCAGCAGCGCCGCCAGCGACACCAGCGTGACCCTGGCCATGCCGGGCGTGCCCGTGTCGGGCGCCTTGAGCCTGGTCAGCGCCAGCGGCAAGGCGGCCACCAGCTATAACGTCAATGTGTACCTGCCATTGAGCGTGGGCAGCGTCGCGCCATTGACGGGCGGCGCCGGTTCCAGCGTGATGATCGCAGGCGGTGGCATGGGCGCCGTGACGGCGGTGCAGTTTGGCAATGGCGCGGCGGCGACACCGCAAAGCCAGACGGCCGGCAGCGTGACCGTGGTGGTGCCCTTGGGGGCGGCAACGGGGGCGCTGACGGTGCGCGGTCCGTACAACGATGTCGTCAGCAGCGATACGTACAAGGTCTTGGCGAGCGTGGCAGTGACGTCGATCACGTCGGCCGTCAACAGAGGGACCTTGTCGGTGACGGTGCAGGGCAGCAATCTTGATCAGGTCAGTTCGGCTTCGGTGGGCAATACGCCAGCCGTCATCGTCAGCGCCAGTGCCAGCCAACTGCTGTTATCTGCACCCAGCTCGGCAACGGGCGATGTGATGCTGTCAGCCGCTGCGCGCATTGCCGTCAATGCAGGCACGGTGTCGGCCTTTACCTTGGGCAGCATTGATTTCGCGCAGGTACTGAACCTGAACGCCAGCAATACGGCCTTGCGCTTGACGCGCGGCAAGCCTGCCGCCGTACGCGTGTCCGTACTGGCCCCGCAAGCGGGCCAGGCCAGCCCCGCCGTGACCTTGAAGGCGACCGCCGCCAATGGCAGCAATCTGGGCAGCATCAGCATGAGCGGCCCATCGGTCTTGCCGACGGCGAAAAGCGATTACGGTTTCAATGGCAATTTCAGTGCCGTCCTGCCTGCCGGCTGGATCTTGCCCGGCGTGCGCGTGCGCGTGACGGCCGTGGGCAATGACGGCGTGCAAGTGAGCCAGGAAGCGGCACCGGCGGTGGCCAGCCTGGCCAGAATCCGTTTGGTACTCGTGCCCTTGAGCACCGCTGATGGTGTGGCACAACTGCCTGACGCCCAGGATATCCGCGCCGCGCTGCTGCGCGTCTATCCGTATGCGACGGAAAACATCAGCATTACTACGCGTGCGCCGTTGAACGTGGCTGGCAGCAGCACGGCCGACAGCTGGTGGAGCACTGCCCTGGGAGAGCTGGAAAGCAAGCGGGTGCAGGAAGACAGCGGCGCCTATTATTATGGTTTCGTACCGAAAATATCCTCCACGCGCGCTGCCGGCCTGGCCTACATCAACCCGCCTGGCAGCAGCCAAGACTTCACCTCGGCCATCGGCCTGGACGCCAGCGCTATCAGTGTCGCGGCGTTCGATCCCTTCGGCAATAAATGGCCTGAATGGCTGACCACGCTCGTGCATGAGCTGGGCCACAATCACTCGCTGCAGCACGTTGCCTGCGGCGGTCCAGCCAATGCGGCCACCGACTACCCGTATGCAAATGGCGAACTGGGGCCGCAACCGCTGTATAACAGCGATTATGCGGGCAACATTGGCCAGCTGAGCAAGGCAGAGTATGGCGGCACGCCGATGAAGGATGTGATGAGCTATTGCAGCGGCGCCTGGTTCTCCGACTACAGCTATGCGCGGGTGCAGCAATTCCTGGAAAAACGCAGCACGCAAGTGACGGGCAGCAATGTGCTGGCCGCCAGCATGTCCGTGGCCGAAAATGGCTACCTGACCATTTCCGGCCGCATCACGCCGACCGGCGTGGCCTTGCGCCCAGCCGTTGCATCGTCCACGCGTGTGGGCGTAGCGGCCAGCGGCAGTGGCCAGGCGTACACCCTGCGGGTCCTGACCGCGGCCGGAGCGACGATCGACTTGCCCTTCGATGCCGTGACCGTGGCTGACCATGGCGGCAGCGCCATGCGCCACTTCCGCGTCAGCTTCGCCAACCCGGGCGACATCAGCGACGTGGAAGTGTTGTCAAATGGTAAGCCATTGACCAGGCTGGAGCGTTCGGCGCGCCGCGGCAAGGCCGCCAACGATGGCAGCTTTGAGGTAACGCAAAGCGGCGGCAAGCTGGCGCTGGCCTGGGATGCGCAAGCGGAGCCGTACGCGGCCGTGCTGCACGTGGCCGCCGATGGCCGCAAGACGGTGGTCGCCAGCGGCTTGACGGGTGGCAATGCCAGCGTCGATGTGAGTGCCTTGCCGGCCGGCGGGCGTTTCGAGGTCAGCCTGTCGTCGTCCATGGGCGGACGTTTGATGAAGGTGCAGCGCCGCTAGGCAAGGGGGCTGGATGCAAAAAGGGCTTGCCGCGGCAAGCCCTTTTTTTATGTGCGCAGGCATTGGTGCACAAACTGCACAGATCCTGTGCCTGGCGGAGGCTGCCACTTTTCATCTTGCGTGCCTAGAATGGGTCTTCATCCACTTGCGGAGCATCCCATGCCCATCCTGAATCTGCGTTTGTCCACTGCGCCCGACGCGCGCCAGTCGGCCGCCATCGCCGCCACCCTGAGCGCCCTGACGGCGCGGCTGCTGCACAAGGCGCCCGAATTGACATCGGTGGCGATCAGCCATCTTGACGCGGCGCATTGGTTTGTCGGCGGGCCCTCGCTGCAAGCTCAGGGCAAGGCCAGTTTTTTTCTCGATATCTTGATCAGCGATGAAACGAATACGGCAGCGGAAAAAGCCGCCTATATCGCCGCCGCGTTCGCCGCCATGCGGGAGTGTCTCGGCGCCTTGCATGACGTCAGCTACATCCACGTGCATGACGCGCGTCAGGCGGCCTGGGGCTATGGCGGCTTGACGCAGCAGTTTCGCGCCGTGCGCAAGGTGCTGCAGCAGCCATGATCAATCCCAGCGGCGATCTTGATAGTGCTTCACGGCAAAATCGACGAAGACCCTGACCTTCGGCGACAGCTGGCGGCTGTGCGGATACAGCGCGTACAAGGTGCGTGGGCGCAAGGTGTAGCTGGGCAAGACCTCGACCAGCTGGCCGCTGCACAGCGCATCGCGCACGATGAAGGCGGCTGCGCCGGCGATACCCATGCCACCCACGGCGGCCTCGCGCAAGGCGACGCTGGTATTGGCTTGCAGGCTGCCGCGTACGGCCACCTTGTGCGCGGCGCCGCCGGCGTCCGTGAACAGCCACTCTGCCGGCTTGTCGCCGGAGGTATATATCAGGCAATTGTGTTGCGCCAGATCTTGCGGCGTGGCCGGATGGCCATGCCGGGCCAGGTAGGCGGGCGAGGCGACGGCCAGCGTGCGGCTGCTGGCCAGCTGGCGCGCCACCAGGGAGGAATCGGGCAAGCCGCGCGCCAGGCGCAGCGCCACGTCGAAGCCATCGTCGATCAGGTCGACAATGCGGTCATTGCAGACGAGGTCGATGTGTATGTGCGGGTATTGGCGGGTGAAATCGGGCAGCCAAGCGGCCAGTTCCAGCGTGCCGAAAGCCATCGGCGCATTGATGCGCAGGCTGCCGGACGGTTGCGCCTGGTGCATGGCGACGGCGCGGTCGGCCGCATCGAGCGCGTCAAGGATATCGCGGCTGGCCAGATAGTATTCCTGGCCGGCGGCCGTCAGGGCGAAGCGGCGCGTGGTGCGGTTCAGCAACAGGGCGCCCAGATGGCCTTCCAGCTGGCGGATCTGGCGCGAAACGATCGAGTGGGAAATGCCCAACGCGGCGCCGGCGGCCGTAAAACTGCCCAGTTCCACGACGCGGCGCAAGGCGCGCAGGGCGGTTAGCTGGTCCATGGGGTGCTTGCCGCCGGACTAGTTGGGGTGTGAATTAAACGAAACGTTTGCCTTCCAGCGGGAAGCCTTTGATGAATTCAACTGCGGGCAGGCGCTTGCCGCCCGGTTTTTGCAATTCCGTCAGGCGCAGGGAACCATTGCCGCAGGCCACGACGATGCTATGCTGGGCATCGGCCGCCAGCACCTGGCCTGGCGCTTCCTTGCTGTCCGCTTCAATTACCTCGGCGGACCAGATCTTGATGGTCACGCCATCGACCTGGCCGCAAGCACCGGGAAACGGATTGAAGGCGCGGATTTTCAGGCCCAGTTCCAGCGCAGGCAAGCTGAAATCGAGCGCCGCTTCTTCCTTGGCGATTTTTGCCGCGTAGGTGACGCCCGCTTCCGGCTGCGGCACGGCTTCGAGCGGTTGCTGCTGCATCTTGCGCAGCGTCTCGACGATCATCTTGCCGCCCAGGGCGGCCAGCTTGTCGTGCAGGGTGGCGGTGGAATCACCCGCTTCGATGGGCGTGCGCTCGATGGCCAGCATGGGGCCTGTATCGAGGCCTTCTTCCATTTGCATGATGGTCACGCCCGTTTCATCGTCACCGGCCTCGATGGCGCGGTGAATCGGCGCCGCACCGCGCCAGCGCGGCAGCAAGGAACCGTGGATATTGATGCAGGGTTTGATGTCGAGCGTGCTGCGCGGCAAGATCAAGCCGTAGGCCGCCACCACCATCACGTCGTAGTCAAGGGCCAGCAGGCGCTCGTGGGCTGCCTTTGCCTCGGCGGCGCGCTGCGGGTCCTTGCTGTCCATGCGCAAGGACAGTGGCTGCAGCACTTCGATGCCATGCTGCTGCGCGTATTGCTTGACGGCCGAGGCGTGCAGTTGCATGCCGCGTCCGGCAGGGCGGTCGGGCTGGGTCAGCACCAGCGGAATGTCAAAACCTGCTTCGTGCAAGTCTTTCAGGACCGTGGCGGCAAATTCAGGCGTGCCTGCGAAGATCACTTTCATTTGGTTCCTTGACGTGAGGTGCGCAGGCCCGCGCCGGAGGCGCCAGGCTGGCATGGTGGAACGGCTACTGTTGCTGCTTAGTCTATCAGCAGTGGCTTAAAAGCGACGGTTCTGTGCACGCAGGCTCGCTTCGCGCTCGAGACCACGGACTTCCTTGATCATCTTGGCCTTGATGCGGTTGCGTTTGAGCGGCGACAGGTATTCGACAAATACCTTGCCCAGCAGATGATCCATCTCATGCTGGATGCAGACGGCCAGCAAGCCATCGGCTTCCAGCTCGAACTGCTTGCCGTGGCGGTCCAGGGAGCGCACCTTGATGCGGGCCGGGCGCTCGACGCCATCGTAGACGCCAGGCACGGAAAGACAGCCTTCGTCGTAGACCTGCTTTTCTTCGCTGGCCCAGGTGATTTCCGGGTTGATGAATACTTGCAGCTGGTTTTTCTCTTCGGTGGTGTCGATCACCATCATCTGGATATGCGCGTCCACTTGCGACGCGGCCAAGCCGACGCCTGGGGCGTCGTACATGGTTTCGGCCATGTCGTCGATCAGGGTTTGCAGACGCTCGCCAAATTCGGTGACGGGCTTGGCGATCGTGTGCAGGCGAGGATCGGGGTAACGCAGGATATTTAATATGGACATACGGATTCGACTGGTTAAGGTGGGCGCCGGTGCGCCGGATTATTCATGCCTGGGCCATGCGAACGATGGCAGGGCTATTTTATTTGAGTACGCTACGGTTGAGCGCGTATGGCACAACGGCGCGGCAGATGCGTTTGCCAGTGCGCTATTCGTTTGCTGCAAAGGGAAATTTTATCACAGACGCCCATGGCCCTGTGGACGGCGGGCTGTTTTGCAGCGCCATTGCATGCATCCTTGCGCGCGTCGGTATCGCGTGCGCGCCATGGCGCTAGCATGAGAGGGCACAGTACACAGTGAGGTTGTCATGCATGCACTTGCAACGACGGCAGACACGGCCACGGAATTGGCGGGCTGGCTGCGCCTGCAGCATCTGCCCGGCGTGGGGCCGGTGGCGGCGCGCGCCTTGCTGGCCCGCTTCGGCTTGCCGCCGAAAATCTTCGCCGCGCCGTTCGAGGCCTTGCGCGAGGTGGTGCCGGCCAGCGTGGCGCGTGCCATCGTGCAACCGCCCAAACCGGTGGCCAACAGCCAGCTGGCGCTCACCCTGCAGTGGTTGCAGCGGCCCGGCAATGCCGTGCTGACTCTGGCCGACGCCGCGTATCCGCCCCTACTGCTAGAAATCGCCGATCCACCGCTGTTGTTATATGTCCGGGGGCGGGCGGAACTGCTGTCGCGTCCCGGCGTGGCGATCATCGGCAGCCGCAATGCCAGCGCACAGGGCATGCAGAATGCGGCCGCTTTTGCGCACGCCCTCAGCGCGGCGGGCTTGACCATCATTTCCGGGCTGGCGCTGGGCATCGACACGCATGCGCACGAGGGCGGCTTGCGCGGCGCGGGCGCCACCGTGGCCGTGATCGGCACGGGCGCCGATTTGGTGTATCCGCGACGCAACCTTGATTTGGCGCAAAGAATTGCCGAACAGGGTTGCATCGTCAGCGAGTACGCGCTGGGCTTGCCGGCCATGCCCGGTAACTTTCCGCGTCGCAATCGGCTGATCAGCGGTCTGGCGCGCGGTGTGCTGGTGATCGAGGCGGCGGCGCAATCGGGTTCATTGATTACGGCGCGCCTGGCCGGCGAGCAGGGGCGCGATGTGTATGCCTTGCCCGGTTCCATCCATGCCACCCTGGCCAAGGGTTGCCATGCGCTCATCAAGCAGGGCGCCAAGCTGGTCGAGTCGGCCGATGACGTGCTGCAGGAATTGTCCTGGCTGGGGCTGCCGGCGGACATGCCGGCGGCGCAGGATGCGGCGCCCGTGGATACGCCGCTGCTGGCTGCGCTGGGCCACGATCCCCTCGATGCCGATACTCTTGCCGCGCGCAGCGGCCTGGCCATGGGCGCGCTGATGGGGGAGTTGCTGGCGCTGGAGCTGGCGGGCCTGCTTGAACGCTTGCCGGGAGGACTGTTTCAACGCTGCAAATGACAGCCTGTCACTTGTGTGGCGGCCTTGCCGCACGGGCGCGCTTTGTCGGCGCACACCCTTGTGTCGCAGCGAACTTAGCTGATAGAGTAGAGCCATGTTCGATATCCTGGTGTACCTCTACGAGACTTACTATCGCCCCGACGCCTGCCCCGAGCCGGCAGTCCTGGCGCGCAAACTGTCGGCCGTCGGTTTCGACGACGTGGAGATTTCCGAAGCGCTGGTCTGGCTGACGGACTTGAACGCCATGGCCGGTGTCGAGCAAACCCTGACGGCCAGCTCCACAGGCACGCGTTTCTATGTGCAGCAGGAAAGCGACGTGCTGGGCACGGCCGCCATCGGTTTCATCCAGTTCCTGGAAAGCGCCAAGGTGCTCTCGCCGCTGCAGCGTGAAATCGTCATCGAACGGGCGCTGGCGCTCGACGAGGCGCCCGTTTCGCTGGGCAAGCTGAAAGTCATCGTGCTAATGCTGCTGTGGAGCCAGGGCAAGGAACCGGATGCCCTGATGTTCGACGACTTGTTTGTAGACGACGAAGACCTGCCTCCCCGCCTGCTACACTAATAAAAATGTGCATGGCGGCGTTACAGCGTCTTGCCGTACGAGCGTACTGTCTGCGACGCTGCGCCTTGCCCTGAACATTTTTATGCTGTCTTGCTGGCTGCCACCGCAGCCGTTGGTCCGACAATGGCGCCGCTGCCGCGCCATCCCCTTTACTATGTACTGCACCAGCGCGCACGCCAGCCCATTGTGTTTGCGCCTGCGCATTCTTGCTTGCAGATAACTTGCCGAATTCTTCAATAGGCGCTTATCATTGGCCGCTTGACAAGACCACAAGTCACACGGCCTTGCGCAGACAAAAGCGTCGGGGCCTGGCAATGCACTGTATGATGCGCATGCTGAAACTATCCTAGAGCATTTTTCGAGACCACAAAATATGACAAAAACCCTCATCATCGCCGAGAAGCCTTCTGTCGCGAACGATATCGCGAAGACGCTTGGCGGCTTCACCAAGCACGATGAGTACTTTGAATCGGATGAATACGTCCTGTCGTCGGCGGTCGGCCACTTGCTGGAGATCGCCGTACCGGAAGAATTCGACGTGAAGCGCGGCAAATGGAGTTTCGCGCACTTGCCGATGATTCCACCGTATTTCGCGCTGAACCCGATCGCCAAGACGGAAGCGCGCCTCAAAGTATTAAACAAGCTGATCAAACGCAAAGACGTTACCACCCTCATCAACGCATGCGATGCGGGGCGCGAAGGCGAGCTGATTTTCCGCCTGATCGCGCAAAACGCCAAGGCCAAGCAACCGGTCAAGCGCCTGTGGCTGCAGTCGATGACGCCGGGCGCCATCCGCGACGGTTTCTCGCACCTGCGCAGCGATGAAGAAATGCTGCCGCTGGCGGACGCGGCTCGCTGCCGTTCGGAAGCCGATTGGTTGATCGGCATCAATGGTACGCGTGCCATGACGGCGTTTAATTCGAAAGAAGGCGGCTTCTATCTGACCACCGTGGGCCGCGTGCAGACGCCAACGCTCTCGATCGTCGTTGAACGCGAAGACAAGATCAAGAAATTCGTGCCGCGCGACTTCTGGGAAGTGCGCGCCGAATTCGTTTGCGCGGCCGGTATCTATGAAGGCCGCTGGCTCGACACGAAGTTCAAGAAGGACGAAAACGATCCCGAGAAGCGCGCCGAGCGCCTGTGGAGCAAGACGGCTGCCGACTCGATCGCCACTGCCTGTCGCGGCCGCCAGGGCATCGTCACGGAAGAATCGAAACCGACCACCTCGATGGCGCCGGGCCTGTTCGACCTGACCAGTTTGCAGCGCGAAGCGAACTCGCGTTTCGGCTTCTCGGCCAAGAACACCCTGGGCCTGGCCCAGGCGCTGTATGAAAAGCACAAGGTATTGACGTATCCGCGTACCGATTCGCGCCACCTGCCGGAAGACTACATCCCGACCGTGCTGCAGGCGCTGGAAACGGTCAAGGAAAACAGCAACTACCACCAGTTCGCCAAGCAGATCGTCGACAAGGGCTGGGTCAAGCCGAACAAGCGTATTTTTGATAACACGAAGATCTCGGATCACTTCGCGATCATCCCGACGACGATCGCGCCGAAGAATTTGTCCGAACCGGAACAAAAATTGTACGACCTGGTCACGCGCCGTTTCATGGCCGTGTTCTTCCCGCCTGCGGAATTCCAGGTCACCACGCGCTACACGGAAGTGTCCGGCCATCAGTTCAAGACTGAAGGCAAGGTCATGACCAATCCGGGCTGGCTGGCCATCTACGGCAAGGAAGCGTCGACGGACGCCGACAAGGAAAGCAATGGCAACGGCAACCTGGTGCCGGTGGCCAAGGGCGAAAAAGTGCAGACCGAAAGCGTCAACGCCAACGGCCTGGTGACCAAGCCGCCAGCGCGCTATACCGAGGCGACGTTGCTGTCGGCCATGGAAGGCGCTGGCAAGCTGATCGACGACGACGAGTTGCGCGATGCGATGGCTGGCAAGGGTCTTGGAACCCCGGCGACGCGCGCGGCCACCATCGAGGGCTTGCTGACGGAACGCTATCTGATCCGCGAAGGCCGCGAACTGATTCCGACGGCGAAGGCATCGCAGCTGATGACCTTGCTCAAAGGCCTGGGCGTCAACGAATTGACGGCGCCGGAGCTGACCGGCGAGTGGGAATACAAGCTGTCGCAGATGGAAAAAGGCAAGATTTCGCGCGAAGAATTCATGCGTGAAATCGCGCAGATGACGCAAATCATCGTCAAGCGCGCCAAGGAATACGACAACGACACCATTCCCGGCGACTACGCTACATTGGAAACGCCCTGCCCGAATTGCAGCGGCGTAGTGAAGGAAAACTATCGTCGTTTCGCCTGCACCAAGTGCGAATTCTCGATGAGCAAGACGCCAGGTTCGCGCCAGTTCGAAATCGCCGAAGTGGAACAATTGCTGAAGGACCGCACCATCGGCCCGCTGCAAGGCTTCCGTTCGAAGATGGGCCGTCCGTTCGCCGCCATCCTGCGCATCGTGCGCGATGAAGAGATCAAGAACTGCAAGCTGGAATTCGATTTCGGCCAGAACGACGAGAGCGAAGATGGCGAAGGCGTCGATTTCACGGGCCAGACGCCTGTGGGACCTTGCCCCAAGTGCAACGCCGGCGTGTATGAAATGGGCCTGGCCTATGTGTGCGAACACAGCATGGCCAAGCCGAAGACATGCGACTTCCGCAGCGGCCGCATCATCTTGCAGCAGGAAATCTTGCCGGAACAAATGGCGAAACTGCTCAACGATGGCAAGACGGACTTGCTGCCAGGCTTTGTTTCCCAGCGTACCCGTCGCCCGTTCAAGGCTTTCCTCGTGCGCGGCAAGGATGGCAAGGTGAGCTTCGAGTTTGAAGAGCGCAAGGCCAAGCCTGGCGCCAAGTCCAAAGCGGCAGCGACCGAGGTCGAAGGCGAAGAAGGCGCGGTGCCAGCGAAGAAAACGGCCGTCAAGAAAGCGGCAGCCGTCAAAAAGGCGCCAGCCAAGAAAGCGGCGGCCGTGAAAAAGCCGGCCGCCAGGAAGGCGCCGGCAAAGAAAGCGGCAGCGGCGGAGTAATCCGGCGCCAGGCAGACAAAAGCCAGGGATTTCCCTGGCTTTTTTTACGTCCCGATGCTGCCTGGCGCTAGCTTGGCGCTTAGTCCAGGTAGTCGGAATACTCGCGCTGCGCGTAGTTTTGCAGATTCGCCCACGGCTGCGCCTTGCTGACGGTGGGTTGCAGCTTGACGTCGACCCGGCGATAGAAGGTATTCGCGCGGTCGCCGCTCTCGATGATCAGGGGAATCTGCTTTTGCTCATCCCACAGGATGCGCTGGAACACGCCATTCTTTTCCACTTCGCGCCAGCGCGCGCCCGTCACGTTCGATGCCTGTTTCGACAGCGGCATGGCGGCCACCAGTTTCGGGTCCAGCAGATAAAAACTGTTTTCCCAGGAGCCGTCGAAATTGACGTTTTCGTATTCGGCCTTGGGGATGGCGACGACGATCTTGTCATGCGCATCGATGTATTCCACGCGTACGGTATTCTTTTCCAGCATCACGTGGCGCGGTATCAGCACGGGATTGAAGTGCTTGTGTTCATGCTGCGTGGCCGCGCTCGACGTTTTCAATGCCACCTTGGTGTTGTCGCCATGCTTGTGGCCCGCATGCGCGTCGGTCGACGGCGCCAGCACGCGCTCGACCCACACGTGGCCGGGGCGGCGCAGCATCTTTTCTTCGTAGCGGCTCTCGCGTGTCACGCCTTCCGGCGTCAGGACGCGGCTGTAATAGGTGATGCCCAGGTCCAGGTCGGCAGGGGCGGAAGGAGTGGCAGGAGCGGCCTGGGCGCTGGCGGCAAAGCCGGCGGCAAGGAGGACGGCGATCAGGGACGATTTCATGGTGTTGCCTTTACGTGCAGAGGGGCGGAGGGCATACGCCATCCGCCCCGGTGGGGTTACCGTGTTGATGTGGATCAGAAGCCGAAAGCCGCCTTCAGCAAGTCAAACACCTTGGTGTTGTCCAGCGTGCCCTTGAAGGTCTTGGCGCCGGCGCCCGTGGCCAGCAGCTTGACGTCGCCGCCGCCGTGGGTTTCGCTGGCCAGGCGTACGCCTGTTTCTTGCAGGTAATTATCTTTCAGGGCCGTGGCGCTGTCGACGTTGCTGCGCAGGGCAGGGCGGTTCGGGCCATTGCCGAACACCAAGGTGGTGTAGGTATTGCCATCGGCATCCTTGCTTGGCTGGTTATCCTTGTAGCCGCGGTTGATGTCGAGGATATTGTTGCCGCGCTTGCCATAACCGTTGAAGGCCAGGGTGTGGTCATGGTCAGCCGTGACGACGATCAGGGTGTTGGCCAGGGTCGGGTCGGTTTCCTTGATCTTGGCGATGGCGGCCTTGATGGCGTCGTCGAAGGCGATGGTGTCGACCAGCGCGCGCTTGGCATTGGTGCCATGCAAGGCGTGGTCGATGCGGCCGCCTTCGACCATCAGGAAGTAGCCGTTCGCGTTTTTCGACAGCAAGTCGATGGCTTTGAGCGTCATTTCCGACAGGCTAGGCTGGGTCGCGCCTTCGCCCAGCGGTGGCGTGGCCGTACGGTCCAGTTCATATTCCAGGTGGCTGCGGGTGCTGTACAGGCCGATGAACTTCTTGCCGCTAGTCGCTGCCGCCATTTCCGCTTTCGTCGCGGCCACGGTGTAGCCGTTGGCGGCAAATTCCGTCAACAGGTTGCGGCCATCGGCGCGGCCATACTTGTTGCTTGCCGACCAAGGCGTGAAATGGTTGCGGCCGCCACCCATCAGCACATCGACGCCATCGCCCAGGGCCGTGTTGTAGCCAGTGCCGCCTGGCGCCGTTTGCGCGGCGATCGCGTATTGCGCATTGCGGTTGCAGATGTGCGAGAAAGTCGTCGCCGGCGTGGCGTGCGTCAATTCCGTGGTGGTGATGGCGCCAACGGCCTTGCCCTTGGCTTTCGCCAGTTCCAGGATGGTCGGCACGCTCTTGCCGCCGGCCGGGCAGTTGTCCACGCCCAGGTTGCCGTTGGCGTCGCGGCCCGGCTCTTTGGCGATCGTGTCCTGCGCCATCGAGATGACTTCATTGTTCATCTTGACGCCGGTCATGTAGGCAGCCATCGATGGCGCGCTGTCCGTCGTTTGCGCATCGTTCGAGAACGTCTTGATGCGCGCCGTGCGTTCCAGCGTGTCCATCGTCAGGCTGCCGTCTTCGCCGTATTTGTAGATGCGCGACGCCGTCACGACGGACGGGCCCATGCCGTCGCCGAGGAAGAAGATGACGTTCTTGGCGTCGGCGGCGTAGGCGCTGGCAACGCTGGCGGCCACGAGCGTGGTCAGCAAGGAGAGTTTCAGGGCCGATTTCAGTGCGGCGGGTTTCGATGCAACGGGTTTCAAGGTGAATTTCATGTGCTTGTCCAATTCTTGTCTCTTGGGGATTACAGACCGCCGGCGGTCTTGACCAGGCCGAATACTTTGGTGTTGTCGATGGTGCCCAGGAAGGTGTCCGAACCCTTGCCGATGGCACCCAGGAAGACGTCGGTGCCGCCGTGGGTTTCGTTGCCGGCCGCGGTGCGGATCACCGCTTCCTGATGGTAGGTATTGGCGCTGGTGACGGTTTCATCGAGGCTGGCCATGGCGGCGCGGCTCGATTGCGTGCGGTTTTCGCCATTGCCGAAGCCGATGATCGAATACGGTGCGCCATCCAGGTCTTTCTCGACCGCACCGGTGACGTAGTTCTTCACCACGCCCAGCACGCCAGGGTTGCCGGCAGCCGTCTTGCCCGTGCGCTTGGCGTAGCCGTTCAGCACCAGGGTGTGGTCATGGTCGGCCGTGACGACGATCAGGGTATTGGCCAGGGTCGGATCGGTGAGCTTGGCTTTTTCGATGGCGGCCTTGATGGCGTTGTCAAAAGCAACGGTGTCTTGCAGGGCCTTCTTGGCCGTGGTTTCGTGCAGCGCATGGTCGATGCGGCCGCCTTCGACCATCAGGAAGTAACCCTTCTTGTTCTTGGTCAGGACGTCCATGGCCTTGGTGGTCATTTCCGCCAGGCTAGGTTCCTTGGCCGCATCGCGGTCCAGGTCGTAGCTCATGTGGCTGGAGGTGAATACGCCGAACAAGCGGTCGGTCTTGGCCGCATCGACGGCCTTGAAGTCGGTGGCATTGTTGGCGACCGTGTAGCTTTTCGCTTTCAGTTCGGCCAGCAGGTCGCGGCCGTCGGAACGCTTGCCGCCATCCTTGAACGGCTTGAAGAATTGTGCACCGCCACCGAGGACCACGTCCAGGCCGGTGGTGCCCAGCGCGCTGTTGTAGCCGGTGCCGCCCGGCACCAGGGCCGCGGCGATATCGTTTTCCAGGTCGCGGTGGCAGATGTGCGCGTAGGTCGCGGCCGGCGTGGCGTGCGTCACGCGCGCCGTGCTGACCACGCCGGCGGCAAAGCCCTTGGCCTTGGCCAGTTCCAGCAGGGTGGTGGCGGGCGTGCCGTTGCCGGTGCCGCATTTGTTGACCAGCTTGTTGCCGTTGGCATCCGTGCCCGGATCGACGGCGAGCGTGTTGGCCGACATCGAGATGACTTCATTGTTCATCTTGACGCCGGTCATGTAGGCGGCCATCGATGGCGCGCTGTCGGTGACTTGCGCGTCGTTCGAGAACGTCTTGACGAAGGCCGTTTCCGGCAGCGTGTCCATGGTCAGCGCACCGTCTTCGCCCACCGAATAGATGCGCGCGGCTGTCATGGTGGTCAGGCCCATGCCATCGCCGAGGAAGAAGATGACGTTTTTCGGCGGGGCTTCAGCCACTACCTCTTCTTTTTTTGCGTCGCTGCCGCAGGCGGCCAGCATCAGGGTGATGGCGACGCTGCAGCCAGCGACGGAAATTTTTCTGCGTGTCATGTGGTTCATCCGGCTAGGTTTGAAAGAGCTAGCAAGATAACAATCCAATGTGACGTCATCATGACGCTGTGACATCAATCGCAAAGGGGCCGAGAGTCGCGCTGTCACCTATTGCATCGGATTAAGCAACAAACTATTGCGCTTTAACGGGTTTTTCTACCGGATTTAGCAACGTAAGATGCAGTCATCCCAATCATTTTTGTGAAGGCACATCATGTTCTCCAAATCCATCAGCAGCGTTCTTGTTTCCACCCTGTTTGCCGCCGGCGCCGCCTCGGCCGCCGCCAGCGCGCCCCTGACCCTGGAAGTCTTCAACCCGGGCGAAGCGGCCATCTTCCCCGTCGCTTCCGTGCTGGTCGCGGGCAAGCATGACGCCGTGCTGATCGATGCACAATTTTCGCGCGCCGAAGCGCAAAAGCTGGTGGAAAAGATCCGCGCCAGCGGCAAGAAACTGACGACCGTGTACGTCAGCCACAGCGACCCCGATTTTTACTTTGGCCTCGACGTGATCAAGGCAGCGTTCCCGCAGGCAAAAATCGTCGCCACTTTGGCAACGGTGGAGGAAATCCGCCGCAAGGCTGACGCCAAGGTCGCCTACTGGGGACCGATCCTGAAAGACAATGCGCCGCACAGCATCGTCATTCCCGAAGCGTTGACGGGCAAGCGCATCGTCCTGGAAGGCCAGTCGCTGGACATCGCCGGCCCGACGCCAGCGCGCACCTATGTGTGGATTCCATCGATCAAGGCCGTCGTCGGCGGCGTGGTGCTGTTTGGCAACTTGCACGTGTGGACGGCCGATACGCAAAGCGCGCAATCGCGCCAGGACTGGCTCAAGACGCTCGACGGCATTGCCGCTTTGAAACCTGTGACCGTCGTGCCCGGTCACTTCAAGGTGGGTTCGCCCCTGACGCCCGACAGCATCGGCTTTACGCGCGACTACCTGGTGACGTTCGAAGCGGAAACGGCCAAGGCCGCCAATTCGGCCGCCCTGATCGAGGCCATGAAACAGCACTACCCGAGCCTGGGCCTCGATGGCGCTTTGGACACCAGCGCGAAAGTGGCCAAGGGTGAAATGAAATGGTAAGCGCTAACAAGGAGGCCATCATGCCCACACTGCACTACATTTTCGATCCTCTGTGCGGCTGGTGCTACGGCGCCGCGCCGCTGCTTGAGGCGGCGCGCGCCGTGCCCGGCCTGACGGTGGCGTTCCACGGCGGCGGCATGATGACGGGCAGCAATCGCCGCCAGATCACGCCCGAATGGCGCGGCTATGTGCTGCCGCATGACCGGCGCATCGAGCAATTGTCTGGCCAGCCCTTCGGCGACGCCTACGTGAATGGCTTGCTGAACGACACCACGGCCATGATGGATTCCGACCCGCCGATTACGGCCATCCTGGCGGCTGAAGTGTTGGCCGGCAAGGGCCTCGACATGCTGCAGCGCGTGCAGCGCGCCCATTACGTCGATGGCTTGCGCATCGCCGACTTGCCCGTGCTGCTGGCGCTGGCGCAAGAGCTGGGCATGGATGGCGCTGCATTCCAAACGGAATATGCGCGGCAGGCCGGCACCGCCACGCAGCAGCACATCGATGCCAGCCGCGCCTTGCTGGCGCAGGTGGGCGGGCAGGGCTTTCCCACGTTCGTGCTCGACGATGGCAGCGGCAAGCTGTCCGTGATCGATATCGGGAACTTGTTGGGCCAGCCGGCGAAGTTGCAGGCGCAGCTGGGCGGCGTATGCGACGCCCACGGTTATTCATTGTAAATATCTATCACTTCAATAAAATCAATTAGCTTTTCCTTTGTTGTCGACCTCGTTACACTGCTTCCATCAGTCAACAACGAAGGAAAAGCAGTCATGCGCCAACAGCCACCATTCAGTACCGCCTCGGGCATCCCCGTCGCCGACAACCAGAATTCCCTCAGCGCCGGCCCCCGTGGCCCGCTGCTGCTGCAAGACTTTCACCTGATCGAAAAACTCCAGCATTTCAACCGCGAGCGCATTCCCGAGCGTGTGGTGCACGCGAAAGGCTCGGGTGCCTACGGCACCTTTACCGTCACGCACGATATTTCCGCCTACACCAAGGCCAAATTGTTTGCCGAAGTGGGCAAGCAGACGGCGACTTTCGCGCGCTTTTCCACGGTCGGTGGCGAACGCGGCAGTGCCGATACGGAACGCGATCCGCGCGGTTTCGCCGTGCGTTTCTATACGGAAGAGGGCAATTGGGATTTGGTCGGCAACAACACACCGATGTTCTTCATCAAGGACCCGATCAAGTTCCCCGATTTCGTCCACACGCAAAAACGCGATCCGCAAAGCAATTTGAAATCGGCCGAAATGATGTTCGACTTCTGGAGCCATGCGCCGGAAAGCTTGCACCAGGTCACCATGCTGTTCTCCGACCGCGGTACGCCGGACGGCTACCGCCACATGGATGGCTTCGGCAGCCACACGTATAGCCTGATCAATGCCGACGGCCAGCGCGTGTACGTGAAATGGCATTTCAAGACGCGTCAGGGCATCAGGAATCTGCCTGCGGCGGAAGCGGGCCGCCTGGCCGGTTTTGACCCCGACTACGCCCAGCGCGACCTGTTCGGCGCCATCGAACGCGGCGACTTCCCGCAGTGGGAAGTCAAGCTGCAGGTGGCGACGCAGGAGCAGCTCGATGCATGGGAGCAGCGCACGGGCTGGAACCCGTTCGACCTGACGAAAGTGTGGCCGCATGCGGACTTCCCGCTCTTGCCGGTGGGTATTTTCGAGCTGAACCGCAACCCGGACAATTACCACGCGGAAGTCGAGCAGGCGGCCTTTTCACCTGCCAACGCCGTGCCCGGCATGGGATACTCTCCGGACAAGATGCTGCAAGGCCGCCTGTTCGCCTATCACGACGCCCAGCTGTACCGGGTCGGCACGAACCACCAGCATCTGCCCGTGAATGCGGCCCGCTGCCCCTTCCACAACCAGCAGCGCGACGGCGGCATGGCGATCAACAATGGCGGTGCGGCGCGCAATTATGCGAACGTGGCGGCGGCAGGCACGCAGCCGCAAGGCCTGGGCCATGGCGAGGGGGCGCTGGCACTCGATGGCGGCGCGGCGCGCTACGATGGACGCGGCGTGGAAGATAACTTTACGCAGGCCGGCAATCTGTTTCGTCTGATGTCCGATCAGGCGAAACAGAACCTGTTCGACAACCTGGCCGGACCACTGAGCCAGGTGCGCGCGGAAACCTTGCAGCGCCAGTTGGGCCACTTCGACCAGGCCGACCCGGCCTACGGCGCCGGCGTGCGGGCAGCCTTGCAGGCACGCGCTGTGGCGCTGTAGTGTATGTTGCAGGCGGACCTATCCCGTTCCGCCTGTTTGATGCAGCACAAACTAGAGCCGGATATCAAATATTGCAAATATTGCCGTATGGACATATTTGCCTTCCATGCGTAGACTTGTCGGTCTGATGATCGCACCGTCTTCCTGGCGGCGTCCTGACTAGAAAGTCTTGCAATATGAATATGGTGAAGCTGTCGGTGCATGGGGACGACCCCACGCTCAAATCCATCCTGGAAGTCTTGCCCACCGATCCGGAACGGCAATGGCGCAAGGGCGAGGCGAAGGGCGCGAATCGCGTGCATCTCGATTCCGGCTTCGAAGTGCTGATCGCGCAGGCGCCCAAGTCGCAAGTGTTGCCCTCGCGCATACGCAGCTACCTGGCCGAATGCCGCTCACGCGGCGTCACGTTCACCATGCCGCGCATCGTGGCCGAGTTGCAATTGGAGTTGAATGGTGACGATACGGAGGGCGCGCCACTGGACCTGAGCCTGTCCGACATGCAGCACCTGACGGAAATGGGCATCAGCCTGAGTCTGGTGACGCGTTCCGCTGCGGTCTGATATCTGCGACACTGAAAAAATGGCCGCCCAATAAGGCAGCCATTTTTCGTCACGCTTCTTCGAGCTCGACGGTGACCATATTGTCATCCGGCTTGCGGTCGATCAGCTTGTTGTCGGGATCGATGCCCGCCTTGCCGGGCCGGCTGCCGACGATGACGGTGTAGCTCGCTTCACGCGCCGTCATGTGCAGGCGTTCGCGCAGCAGCGGATGGCCATTCGCATCGTCGACGCCGATCTCGATCCAGTCGTGCAGGGGCGCGTCGTGCTCCTCTCCCTGTTCACCGGCCGTCAATTTGCTCGCCTGCACCTTGAGGGTGACGGCGTATTTGCCATCGCTGCGTTTCGTGGCCGTAGCCGACAGGGCGCGGTTGTCGAACAGCACGATTTTCTCGAACAGATCGTCGATCAGGTAAGCCTGCTCGGGTGGCGTGACCTGGCGCAAGCCAGCTATCAGGGCCGTCACGCTGGCATACGGCGGGCCTTTCTGGCCATGGGTCTTGAGCAGCTCGCGCAGCACGCCGTTGACCTTGTCTTCGCCGATGATGTCTTGCAGCAAGTACATGGCCAGGCTGCCTTTGTGGTAGTGGATGTTGGCCTGGTTTTCATTCTCGGCTAGCGGCAGTTCCTTCTTGCGCTCTTCGCTGCGCCCCATCAAGTATTGATTCAGGTCATAGCGCAGGAAGCGGCGCATCTTGGCCGGTCCCACGGTTTTCTTCATCACCATCAGGGCCGAGTATTCGGCCAGGGTTTCGCTGAGCACGGTAGCGCCGCGCGTGTTGCCGCCGACCAATTGATGCGCCCACCACTGATGCGCCACTTCATGCGCCGTGACGTAGAACGGATAGTCGATGTCCTTCGGGTTCTTGTCGTCCACCCTGGCGATGAAGCCCAGCCCTTCCGAGTACGGAATCGTGTTCGGGAACGATTGCGCAAACGTGGCGTAGCGGGGGAATTCGACGATGCGCAAGACCTTGTGCTGGTAGGGGCCGAAGTTTTTCGTGTAGTACTCGAGCGCTTCCTTGCTGCCGCGCACGAATCGATCGAGGTTGTATTCATGGCCAGGATGGTAGTACACGTCGATGGCCACGTCTTGCCAGCGCTCGTGCTTGACGGCGTAGCGGGCCGACTGGAACGCGTAAAAATTCAGGATAGGCTGCTCCATCGTGTAATGGAAGTAATGGCGGCCCTTGGCGATCCAGTCGTTGTCGAGCATGCCCGGCGCGATGGCTGTCTGGCCGTCGACGGTACTGACGGTGGCGTCAAAGTTGATGCGGTCGGCGTCGTTGCTGACGTAATTGTCGGCTAGCCCCCGTGCATCGTCGCGCGGCAAGGCCCGTTCGCGCGCGGGCAAGCCGTGTTTCTTGCGGTCGCGCGGGTCCGTCAATTCCAGCTGCGGCTGGTAGCCGATGTGCGGCAGCACGGCATTCGTGAAGAAGGTGCCATTGGCGACTACGGGCGTGTCCTGGCCCAGGCCGAAGATGCCGCGCGGCGCGTAGCGAACGTCGAAATCGAGGCCCAGGCTGGCGCCCGGCGCCAGCGGCGCTGCCAGGCGGTAGCTGTAAAAGCCCAGCTTGCCGTCATCGAGGCCGGGATGCACGCGCGCATCGAAACGCAGCCGCATGGTGGACGTGGGGTCTTGCTGCACAAAAATGTGGCTGATCGGCAGGCTGGTCTTGTTTTGCAGCACATAGCGGCCCGTGACGGCCAGGGTGCGCTGCGCCGGGTAGATGGCCACGTCGAGTTTCACGTCGGTGATTCTCGGCTGCGGCGTGGCGGCAAACTTGCGGTACTGGCGCTCGACGCTGGCGCGGTCCGCATCGCGGGCGAATTCGGATTTGTAATCGTTGGCCACGTGGAAGACATAGAACAGCACGGCGCCAGCGCCGACGAAGAGCAGGGCGCCGCCGGCAAAACTGGCCAGCACGCCTTGCGTCAGGCCGTGGCGCGCCAGGCGCAATCGGATGCGCCAGCTGTCCTGCGCGCCGCGCGGCCAGAACAGCAAGGACAGCACCGTCAGCATGACCGCCGCGCCGCTCCAGTACAGCAAGTACCAGCGCTCGCGCAACACATAGTGGCCGGCGCCGTTCATGGCTGAATAGATGAAGTCCGGCGTGTTGCCGTACAGCAGCAGCGGGTCGCCCAGGCCCAACGAGGAAAAGCTGATGCTGGCGATGTGGTACAGAATCATGGCGAAATACGCCAGGTACTTGTGATTGATCAATACCTGCAAAAAGATGGCCAGCACGGCGATCAGCGCGTAATGCGGCAGGTGTGACAGGAACAGCGATTCCAGGTACAGGCCAGGGTCGAGGCGGTAATAGCCCTTGAAGACCTGGATCGACATGCCGCACAGCATGATGGCCAGGCTCAGCAGTGCTTGCAGGCCGATCAGCGCAAACAGCTTCGACAGCAGGGGCAGCCAGTTCGGCACGGGCAGGGCGTCGAGCATCAAGTGCGTCCCCGCCTCGCGTTCGCGCCATACCAGCTCGCCCGCGTAGAAGGTGGTAATGATCAGCATGAACAGGGCGAACGAGGCGCTGACCATGTCCAGCACCTTTTCCGTCACCGGATAGGTATTCGTGCCATACATGGAGCCCATGTCGAGCGCGCCGCCATACATGGTCAGCACGCCGGCCAGCACGATGACGACAAAATAGATGTTCTTGATGGTTTCGCGCAGGTTCAGCCAGCTCATCTTGACGAGCAGGGCGGCCAGGTTGCGCTGCGCGAAGTCCGGTGTTTCCTGCGTGGACAGCGAGGCGTTCGACAGGCGCAGCGGCACGTCTCCGTCGCTGCGGCGCTTGCCGGCGCCCGCGTCCGTCGTGGCGTGGAACTGGAAGCGCCAGTAGCCGAGCAGCAAGGCCACCAGGGCGAAGCCGGACCAAATGGCGCGGTTCAGCAGGTACACGCCCTCCAGGGTCACCAGGCGCGTGTTGCGCTCCGCATTCGGCCAGTATTCCGTCAGGCGTATCAGCGCCGTGGTGCCGAAGGGGTCGATCAGGGCGGCCAGGGTCTTGTAGTCGAGGTCGCGCGCCAGCGAGGGTGCCACCAGGTAGCCGATCAGCATGACTACCGAGCTGATGTACACGGGCAGCATGCGCCGCGTCAGGGCGGCGATGACGAAGAAGATGGCGCCGAAGATGAACAGGTTCGGCAGCAAGGTAAACACATACGGCATCAGGTAGGCCAGCGCCCGTTGCGGGCCCAGCCTTTCCGGGTCGATGCCGGGCAGCCAGGCGCCCAGCCACGCACCGATGACGATGCTGGAAAACACCACGGCCAGCACCAGATAGGCGCCCAGGAAGCGGCCAAATACATACTGGTATTTTTTGATCGGCGCGCTGAAGAAGAAATGCTGCATGCCGTACTCGAAATCCTGCTGCACCGAGCGGCCCATCATGGCGGCCACCACCACGGCGCCGAAGCAGCCCAGCAGGCTGCACGTGAACGCCAGCGAGCGGGGCGCGTTGATCAGGAACTTGCCGCCAAAACTGATGCTCGCTTCCTTGAAGACGCCGCCGGCGGCGGCCATCCACAGCATGGCCAGGGCCAAAAACATGGCGAAATACACCCAGGTGGACAGCAGCTTGAGCCGCTGTCGCGCTTCAAAGCGGGCGATGGCAAACATGGCCGCCCCCTCAGTCGCACTGCGGGGCGACGCGGTGGCGCCCGGCAATGGTGGCGAAATACAGGTCTTCCAGGTCGCCGATGGCTTCCTCGAAGCCGTCGCCCGGATCATCGTCGCTGTAGACGTGGATCAGGGTGCGGCCCGACAGCAAGCGCGTGGAAATGACGGCGTGGCGCTGCTGGAAGCTGGCCAGTTCCTTCTTTTCGACAAAGCGCGCCCAGATCTTGCAGCTGACTTCGTCAATCAGTTCCTGGGTCTTGCCGCACAGCAGCAAATGGCCCTTGTTGATGATGGCCATGTTGGCGCACAGGTCGGCCACGTCGGAGACGATGTGGGTCGACAGGATCACCGTCTTGTCTTCGCCGATGTCGGACAGCAGATTATGGAAGCGGACTCTTTCCTGCGGGTCGAGGCCGGCCGTCGGCTCGTCGACAATGATCAGTTTCGGGTCGCCCAGCAGGGCTTGCGCGATGCCGAAGCGCTGGCGCATGCCGCCGGAAAAGCTGCCCAGGCGCTGGTGGCGCACGTCGAACAGGTTGGTTTGCTGCAACAGGCCATCGACGACTTCGCGCCGGCGCGCCCGTTGCGACAGCCCTTTCAAGGTGGCGAAGTGGTCGAGCAGCTCGTAAGCCGTCACTTTCGGGTACAGGCCGAAGTCTTGCGGCAGGTAGCCCAGCATGCGGCGGACCTCGTCCTTGTCGTCGAGCACGTCATAGTCGCCGAAGAAGATGGAGCCGGAATCGCATTCCTGCAGGGTGGCCAGGGTGCGCATCAGGGTCGACTTGCCGGCGCCATTCGGGCCCAGCAAGCCAAACATCCCGGGCGGTATCGTCAGCGACACGTTATCCAGCGCCACCACGCCATTCGCGTAGGTCTTCGACAATTTACGGATCTGCAATTCCATACAACTCCTAACTCATGCGTTGCTGCCCGATGCTGCAGGGCTACTCTATGCTGGCATTGTATTGAATTTAAGACATACTGGGCAGTTGCATGCGATACACGGCATTTTCGCGTACCCAGAGTGCAGATGGGCGGGGTGGATGGCGCGCCATAGCGGGGACTGTTTTGCCCCGCTGGCGCGCCGCGTAACGATCAATTACGGAAGAGTACCGATTCCCGGTTAAACCACCAGCGGCACAGCATCAGCAGCGCACCCGCGATCACCGTGGTCGAAGCGAGGATCACGCCGAACATGCGGTAATCCATGGTGCCTTTCACCAGCTCCTTCATGGCCAGCGACACATTCGTCAGCGGCACCATGGCCCACATCCAGTTCAGCTCGACGCCGGGCAGCATGGCCGCCACCGTGGGCAGGATGACAAACAGCATCAATGGCGTGATCATGCCGGCCGCTTCCTTGTAGCTTTTCGCGTAGATCGAGATCGACAGCAACAGCGAGGCAAAGATGGCGGCCGTCGGCACCAGCATCAGGGTCACCATGGCCAGGTCAGGCAAGCCGATGCTGCGCACCATGACGGCCATGTTGCCTTCGAGGGAACTGCCGAAAATGGCCAGCAGGGCGCCCATGCTGCCGACCATCAGCACGGCCGAGGTCATGCCGACGGTAAACAGCACGAGGAACTTGGCCAGCACGATGGCGCTGCGCGGCACGGGCGCCAGCAGCAGGGTTTCCAGGGTGCCCCGCTCCTTTTCGCCGGCGCCCAGGTCGATGGCCGGGTACATGGCTGCCGTCAGGCACACCATCAGCAGCAGGTAGGGCAGCATGCCGCCGACGATGGCACCCATCTGCTCGCGCTCGTTGGCCGTCGACTGCTTGTCGAGCACGATGGGGTGCAGGGCAAAGGCCAGCTGGGCCGGACTCAGGTTCAGCGCCGACAGCGCCCCTTCGCGCAGGCTGGCGTTATACGTCTCGACGATCTCGCGCACCCGCTGCTGGGTCACGTCGACGGTGCTGGCGCTGTTGTAGTGCAGCACTACTTTGGCTTGCTGCTGTTGCTGCAACGCCTCTTCAAACTGGGGCGGAATGACGACGGCAAACTTGATGCTGTCGTCGCCGATGGCGCGGCGGATGTCGGCCTCGCTGGCCAGCGGCACTTCGCGCAGATTGTGTTGCTGGGCAAAGCGCGCGCTCAAGCCCGGCGAATGCTCCTTGCCGAACAGGGCGTAGCGCATTTCCGCCGTCTTGGCGTTCTTGAACATATTGCTTGAAACATAAGCGAAGCCGCCAAAGATCAGCGGCATGGCAAAGATGGGGATAAGGATGGTGAAAATCAGCGTCTTGCGGTCGCGCGTGAGTTCCAGCAATTCTTTCAGATAAATGGTCCACATGGTTCAGGCTCCCTGGTTGATGACGCTGACAAAGGCATCGTACAAGTCCGCGCTGCCGCCCAGGTGGCGCAGTTCGTTGACCGTGCCATTGAAGGCGGTGGTGCCGCGGTTGATGATGCAGACCCGGTCGCACAGCTTTTCCACCTCGTGCAGATGGTGCGTGGAAAAGATCAGCGGCACGCGCAGCGCCTTGTAGCTGGCGATGAAGTCGAGCAGGATCTTGGCCGACATCACGTCCAGGCCCGTGGTCGGCTCGTCGAGGATCACCACTTGCGGCTCATGCACGACGGTGCGGGCGATCGCGCACTTCTGTTTCATGCCCGTCGACAACTGATCGGCCCGCTTACCGCCGTATTCCTCCATCTGCAGCAGGGCAAACAGCTCGTCGCAGCGGCGTTTCAACTTGTCGGCCGGCATGCCATGCAGGCGGCCAAAGTATTCGACGTTCTCGCGCGCCGTCAGGCGGCCATACAGCCCCGTCGAACCGGACAGGAAACCGATGCTCTGGCGCGCCACCAGCGGTTGCTGCAGCACATCGACGCCGTTGACGAGGGCGCTGCCCGCATCCGCTTGCAAGGCCGTCGACAGCAGGCGCAGGGTAGTGGTCTTGCCGGCGCCATTCGGGCCCAGCAGGCCCAGCACTTCGCCCGGGGCGCAGCTGAAACTGACGTCGCGCACGGCGTGGAACCAGCCATCGTGTTCGCGCGGATCGCTGACGTGCACGGCCTTGCCCTTGTGGGGCGGCATGCGGAAACGTTTTGCCAGGTGTTTGACCTCAATCATGTGTTTCATCCATTCAACGGTGAAGAACGAGAGTAGCATGCAAAAAATGTAACTTGCAAGATGGAAATATCGTTTGGTCTATTGAAAAAAACAGTATCTTCATGCAAGCTGGCCCGGTGGGCGCCGGCGGACGGCGCGGGAGAGCGCAATGCAAACGATCGATCAGGCAATGCAGGACAAAGTACTGGCCGTGGCGCGCGCCGGCATGACCAGTGTCGAAGCCATTGGTTTCTTCCGCGTCAGCCTGGGCTTGTACTACCTGGCTGGCTTGATGACGGAAGAAACCCTCGATTTCAAGCAGATCGACGCCAGGTACAACCGGTTTATTTATCACTCGATCGGTGGCGGGCACAGCATCGCTAGCGTGCTGCAATTCATGAGCGGCGAGAAAGTCTTGCGCGTGCTGCAATCGGAGCGTTTTCTCGCCGCGTTTGCAGAGCACTGCCCGGACATCCCCGTCGACAGCATTTCCTTCCTGGTTTCACTGAACCTGGGCGTGGCGAAAAGTCTGTCCGGCCTGGACGCCGTCGGTCCCGTGGTCGATTGGATCGAGCAGGAAAAAGCGCGCACAGGTCAATAAAGCCCGGTTCAGCCTGCGCACGGTGTGGGGACGGCTGGCCCCGATCGTCCTATAATTCATGTTTTCCCTTTACCTGAATAGCCACGATGACCGCGAACCGATATTTTGCCCCCCTGGATCGTTTGATTGTTGGCGCCGACAAGGCCCTGCGCGTCATCGCGGGCGTGGCTTCGGCCTCGCGCCCCTCGCCGGCTGCGCACGCGCCCGATGCCGAGCTGAGCGCGGCCGAGCAGCGCCACAGCGCCGGCTTGATGCGCGTCAACCATGTGGGAGAAGTGTGCGCGCAAGCCCTGTACAACTCGCAGGCGCGCTATGCGCACAGCCCGGCCATCCGCGCCCAGTTCGATGAAGCGGGACGCGAAGAGGAAGACCACCTGGCCTGGACGGCGCAGCGCCTGACGGAGCTGGGCTCGCGTCTGAGCCTGCTCAATCCCCTGTGGTACGCGGGTTCCTTTGCGCTGGGCACCATTGCCGCGCGCATGGGTGACGGCCGCAGCCTGGGTTTTGTGGTGGAAACGGAGCGCCAGGTGGAAGCGCACCTGGCCAGCCACTTGCAGCAATTGCCGCCGCAGGACGCCAAGTCGCGCGCCATCGTCAAGCAGATGGCCATCGATGAAGTGGAACACGGCGCCGCCGCCCAGCGCCTGGGCGCCATCGATACCCCGGCGCCGGTGAAGGCGCTGATGGGCATCATGGGCAAAGTGATGACGAAGACGGCGTATTACCTGTAGGTCGGATTAGGCCGCAGGCCGTAATCCGACAATATTGTTGACGTCAATGGTGTTGTCGGATTACGCGCTGGCGCGCTAATCCGACCTACCCGACCTACTCCTCGATGATTTCGAAGGAATGGGTGATTTCCGCTGTCTTGGCCAGCATGATCGATGCCGAGCAATATTTGTCGTGTGACAAAGTAACGGCCCGTTCCACTGCCGTCGGTTTCAGGGCCTTGCCCCGTACGGTGAAGTGGAAGTGGATCTTGGTAAACACTTTCGGGTCGGTGTCGGCACGCTCGGCCTTCAGGGTCACTTCGCAGCCACTGACGGCTTCGCGCCCGCGTTTCAGGATCAGCACCACGTCATAGGCAGTGCAGCCGCCCGTGCCCAGCAAGACCATTTCCATGGGGCGTGGCGCCAGGTTGTGGCCGCCGCCATCGGGCGCGCCATCCATGGTCACCAGGTGGCCGGAACCGGTTTCTGCCCGAAAACTCATGCCCGACGGGCCATTCCAGCTGACTTTGCATTCCATCGTACTCTCCGAAAATTGTAAGCGTTTTGTATTGTAATAGAGGAATGCCTGTCCATGTGCCGCCCGCCAGCCCGCAGCGGGTCTGCATCGTGGCTTGACGCGGCAAGGCAAAGCCGCTTATACTTGTCGGCTTTCCGTTCGCTCAGGAAAAGTAAATAAGGCAGAGTCCGCATAGCAGCATAGTCGGAACCACCATTTGAGCGTGTAATCTATTAGGAAGTCAACATGAAAACATTTTCCGCTAAAGGACATGAAGTCCAGCGCGATTGGTTCGTGGTTGACGCGACGGACAAAGTCCTCGGACGTGTTGCCAGCGAAGTGGCACTCCGACTGCGCGGCAAACACAAACCAGAATTTACTCCTCACGTCGATACCGGCGACTTTATCGTCGTCATCAACGCAGGCAAACTGCGTGTGACCGGTACCAAAGCTACTGAGAAAATTTACTACCGTCACTCTGGTTATCCAGGCGGCATCTACGAAACCAACTTCCAGAAAATGCAACAGCGTTTTCCAGGTCGCGCGCTTGAGAAAGCGGTCAAGGGCATGCTGCCTAAAGGCCCACTCGGCTACGCAATGATCAAGAAGCTGAAAGTGTACGCGGAAGGTTCCCATCCGCACGCTGCTCAGCAACCTAAAGCACTTGTTCTCTAAGGAACTGACATGATCGGTAATTACAATTATGGAACCGGCCGTCGCAAAAGTGCAGTGGCTCGGGTTTTTATCAAAGTTGGCACAGGCTTGATCGTTGTTAACGGCAAACCAGCAAACGAATACTTTTCGCGCGAAACGGGTCTGATGGTCATCCGTCAACCACTGGAACTGACCGGCAATGTCGAGCGTTTCGACATCAAAGTCAACGTCCATGGCGGCGGTGAGTCGGGCCAGGCTGGTGCAGTTCGTCACGGCATCACCCGCGCTCTGATCGACTACGATGCAGCGTTGAAACCGGAACTGGCGAAAGCCGGCTTCGTTACCCGCGATGCACGTGAAGTCGAGCGTAAAAAAGTTGGTCTGCGCAAAGCACGTCGCGCAAAGCAATTCTCGAAGCGTTAATTTCTACGCTACAGCACCTTCGGGTGCTGGTCGAAAAGCCGCTGGACTTCGGTCCTGCGGCTTTTTTGCATTTCAGCGGGATGCGCCGTTGCGCTGTAAAATACGCGGAAAACCCACAGGGGTAGCGTTTCCCCTATCTTTATGCAATCTTATGCAATCTATACACAAGGAAAGAACATGATCAAAGTTGGCATCGTCGGCGGCACTGGATACACGGGCGTGGAATTGCTGCGCTTGCTCGCTACCCATCCAGATGTCGAGTTGACGGCGATTACCTCGCGCAAGGAAGATGGCTTGCCCGTTGCTGACATGTATCCTTCCCTGCGTGGCCACGTAAAACTGGCGTTTTCCTCGCCGGACAAGGCGAATCTGGAACAGTGCGACGTGGTCTTCTTTGCCACGCCACACGGCGTTGCGATGGCGCAAGCACCAGCGTTGCTGGCCGCCGGCGTGAAAGTCATCGATCTGGCCGCCGACTTCCGCCTGAAAGACCAGGCCAAGTTCGAACAGTGGTACAAGATTCCCCACACGGCGCCCGAGTTGATCGAGCAAGCCGTGTACGGCTTGCCGGAACTGAACCGTGAAGATATTAAAAAAGCCAGCTTGATCGCCAACCCCGGTTGCTACCCGACCACCATGCAGCTGGGCTTTTACCCGCTGCTCAAGGCGGGCCTGGTCCATGCGGGCGGCTTGATCGCCGACTGCAAGTCGGGTGTGTCCGGCGCCGGCCGCAAGGCGGAAATCGGCATCCTGTTCTCGGAAAGCAGCGACAGCTTCAAAGCCTACGGCGTGGCCGGCCACCGCCACTTGCCGGAAACGATGGCGCAATTGCAGCGTTTCACGGACGAAAAAGTGGCGCTGACCTTCACGCCGCACCTGGTGCCGATGATCCGCGGCATGCACTCGACCCTTTACGCGCAGCTGAACAAGGATGTCAGCAATGAAGAATTGCAATCTTTGTTCGAACAGCAATACAAGGACGAGCCTTTCGTCGATGTGATGCCATTCGGCTCGCACCCGGAAACCCGCTCCACGCGGGGCTCGAACATGTTGCGCCTGGCCTTGCATCGCCCTGAAGGCGGCAACACCGTCATCGTGCTGGTGGTGCAGGATAATCTGGTCAAGGGCGCCTCGGGCCAGGCCGTGCAATGCATGAACTTGATGTTTGGCTTGAAAGAAACGGCTGGTTTGCAACACATCGCCCTGCTGCCGTAAAAATAGGCAGCCGTGCTTGCGCAGGTCCGGCGCCTTTTTGCCGGACCTGTGATAAATTGAACTGCCACCTACCCCGACAGGATGACGTTCATGTTCGAGCGCAACGCGAAAAACCCCATCGACACCCTGATCGGCGCCTCCACGCGGATCGAGGGCGACTTGCTGTTTTGCGGCGGCTTGCGCATCGATGGCCATGTGCGCGGCAATGTCAAGGGCGAAGCAGGCGAGCCCACGTATGTGGTGCTGGGCGAGGCGGGCCGCATCGATGGCGAGGTGCGCTGCTCCAGCCTGGTCGTCAGCGGCGAGATCAATGGCCCCGTGTATGTGTCCGAAATGCTTGAAATCCAGCCGAAAGCCCGCATTGTAGGAGAGGTCTATTACAAGGTGCTGGAAATGCACAGCGGCGCATTGGTGCAAGGCAAGCTGAGTCGCCACGACAGCGCCGACCCCGTGCTGCACCTGGCCGTGTCTGAAATGTGAGCAGGAACAACACCGTCCAGCTGTGTCAGCGGCGGTCGCAGCGCGACTTGCGCCAACAGTCTATAATGAGTTAATGTTTTCTAGTAGGAGTGTCCGATATGAATGCCGTCGCTGAAATGCAAGATGTGATCCCTTCACCCATTATCTTTACCGATAGCGCCGCTGAAAAAGTCGCGCAGTTGATCGAAGAAGAAGGCAATCCCGACCTGAAGTTGCGCGTCTTCGTGCAGGGTGGCGGCTGTTCCGGCTTCCAATATGGTTTCACTTTCGACGAAATCGTCAATGAAGATGACACCACCATGGTCAAGAACGGCGTCCAGCTGTTGATCGATTCCATGAGCTACCAGTACCTGGTCGGCGCGGAAATCGATTACAAGGATGACCTGGAAGGCGCGCAGTTCGTGATTAAAAACCCAACTGCTACTTCTACCTGCGGTTGCGGCTCGTCCTTCTCCGTTTAAGTATTAAACGGAGCAAGTAAGAAAATAGCGGATCGATGATCCGCTATTTGTGTTTATGGAATAGTTTTTTCTTGTCAACGCGGATACAGCGCGCCCAGTACCCGTAGCCCCTGCGCACCCGTCACAGTCGGCAAGTTGCCCGGCTTGCGCTGTGTAAAACGCCAGGCCAGCCAGGCGAATGCCAGCGCCTCGACCTGGCTGGGCGCCACGCCCAGCGCTTCGGTAGACTCCACCGCCATGCCCGGCAGTTCGCGCGCCAGCGCCGCCATCAGGCTGGCGTTTAGCGCGCCGCCGCCACATACATACACCGTTTCCGCCTGTGCCCCATCGCGCGCGATGGCGTGCGCCAGGCTGGCGGCCGTCAGTTGCGTCAGGGTGGCTTGCACGTCGGCCGGCCGGGCGGCTGGATGCCTGGCCAGCTTGCCTTGCAGCCAGTCGGCATGGAACAGATCGCGTCCCGTGCTTTTCGGCGCCGGCAAGTCAAAATAGGGATCATTGAGCAATTCTGCCAGCAGGGCAGGGATGACCTTGCCCGTGGCGGCCCAGGCGCCGTTGGCGTCGTACGGTTGGCCCTGGTGCTGCAGGACCCAGCCATCCATCAGCGCATTGCCGGGGCCCGTGTCGTAGCCTGTTACCGTGCCGTCCGCATGCAGCACGCTGATATTGCTGATGCCGCCGACATTGGCCAGCACGCGTGTGTGGCCGGGCAGATTGAAAATGGCTTGATGGAAGGCCGGCACCAGCGGTGCGCCCTGGCCGCCGGCCGCCACGTCGCGGCTGCGCAAGTCGGCGATGACATCGATACCCGTCAGTTCGGCCAGCAAGGCCGGGTTGTTCAACTGGCGCGTAAAGCCCAGTTCGGGGCGGTGGCGGATGGTCTGGCCATGCGCGCCGATGGCGACGATGGCGTCCGCGACGATGCCCGCGTTGCTCAACAGCATGGTGACGCAGTCGGCGTAATGGCGCACGAGTTGATTGGCCGCCAGCGCTTCACGTTCGATTTCATTCTGGCCGGCACTTTGCAATGCCATCAGATCGGCGCGCAGTCTGGCGGGAAAGGCAATATAGGCGTCTCCCAGGCTGAGCGCGCTGCCATCGTCGTAAAAATCGACCAGCGCGCCATCGACGCCGTCCAGGCTGGTGCCCGACATCAAACCGATATACAGCATGGGTGTTTCCTCGCGTGCGTAAGTGATGGGGTACATTGTGCCGCATTTTTTGCGCGCATAAAACAAAGGCACCGGCCATCTGCATGGGCGGTGCCTGTTGCCCGAAGGCAGTGTCGCAGTTTCGTTTAACGCGACGCCAGTGCCGTATCGTTTGGACGCAGCAGGGTGAAGCGGTGCATCATGTCATTGGACACCATGCGGAAGCGGCTCAGCTCGGCGGCCGTCAGCGGCGCCTGGGCTTGGACGTTCAGCTTGCTTGGGTCTTTCGCTACGCCGCCGACGCGGAATTCATAGTGCAAATGGGCGCCCGTGGACCAGCCGGTGGTGCCGACATAGCCGATCACATCACCCTGGCTCACTTTTTGACCTTTTTTCAAGCCCGAAGCGAAGCGGCTCATGTGGGCGTAAGCGGTGGTGTAGTTGGCCCAGTGTTTCAGGACAACAACATTGCCGTAGCCATTTTGACTGCCGACGGAATCGACCACGCCATCGCCCGAGGCGCGGATAGGCGTGCCCGTTGCAGCAGCGAAATCGATGCCCTTGTGCGCTTTCCAGTTGCCGGAAATCGGGTGCACGCGCATGGAGAAGCCGGACGAGATGCGGGAGAATTCGAGGGGGGATTTCAGGAAGGCTTTTTTGAGGGACTTGCCGTCAAAACTGTAGTAACCGCCGCCTTGCTTGCTGGCCGGGTCTTCGAACCAAACAGACTGGTAAGTCGTGCCGCGGTTGGTGAATTCACCGGCCAGGATGCGGCCCGCGCGGACAAATTCGCCATCTTGCCAGAATGTTTCGTAGACAACATTGAACGCGTCGCCGCGTTTCAGGTCGGAGCGGAAGTCGATATTGGTGGAGAACATTTCCACGATTTGCGCGGAAATCGAGTCTGGCAGGCGGGTGCCGTCCAGGCTGGAGTCGGTAGCGGCGAACAGGGTGGAAGTAATCTTGCGCGCGTGCATTTCAACGCGGCGTTCCAGCTGGGCTGCTACTTCCGTGGCCACGAACTTGTCGCCCTTGCGGCTGATCAGGATGTTCTTGACCGATTTGTCGCTGCCGTCGACGAGGGTGGCACGCATCCAGTTGAGGTCGCCGTTTTCGGTCGTTTGCGCTTGCACGCGCTTGCCCGATTTCAGCAACATCACGCCGCGCGCGATCTTGTCGGTTTTAATGAAATTGGCGGCCGCCGGATCATCCACGCCGAGACGGGTCAGCAGGGTGGCGAGGGTATCGCCAGCGCGGACTTTTTCTTCGTGGGTGAAATTCTGGTCTACCTGTTCCATCGCGGAAATTTGCGAGGCGAGATCAGGCATTTCCAGGTTCTGGGCGATGGACGTGACCGGCAAGTCGGATGCGTCGGGTGCCATGGGAGACACAGCGACAGCGCCAAAGGCGGCAACGGCGAGCAGCACTGCCGACGCGCCAATAATGCGTGCCTTGCGTGTCGTCGTCAGCTGTGTGTACAAGCGTGAGCCTGTGATTTTATGTATAGGGTTCATGCAATCAGTTAAAATTTGCCCTTGAACGTGACCTGAACTAATGCTCTTTGTTATTGTTATTTTGGTTCGTTTTCATACGGCAAGATTGATGGGATCGAGCATTATAGCAAACTCCGCAAACCTACTACCATTTTGAGATCTACAGTCAAATTTTATGGAAATCAACACCACCGCATCGCCTACAAAGGCTAACGCCGCTCAGACCGCACTTCCGCTGTCGGACAGAGTACAAGAAGCCCTCACGATTACCAAGCGTGGCGTCGACGAACTCTTGATCGAAAGCGAATTTGCGCAAAAATTAGCACGGTCCGAGAAAACCGGTGTTCCACTGCGCATCAAACTGGGCCTGGACCCGACTGCACCCGACTTGCATCTGGGCCACACTGTCGTGCTGAACAAGATGCGCCAGCTGCAAAATCTCGGCCATCAAGTCATTTTCCTCATCGGCGACTTCACTTCGATGATCGGCGATCCTTCGGGCCGCAACGTCACGCGCCCGCCTTTGACCCGCGAACAGATCGAGATTAACGCGATGACGTATTTCGCGCAAGCATCTTTAGTGTTGGACGCCAGCAAAACTGAAATTCGCTATAACTCCGAGTGGTGCGATCCGCTGGGTGCGCGTGGCATCATCCAGCTCGCTTCCCACTACACGGTGGCGCGCATGATCGAGCGCGACGACTTCACCAAGCGCTTCCAGGGCGGCATTCCTATTTCCGTACATGAATTCCTGTACCCGTTGATGCAGGGCTACGATTCGGTGGCCCTGAAATCGGATCTGGAACTGGGCGGCACGGACCAGAAGTTCAACCTGCTGGTGGGCCGCGAACTGCAAAAGCAGTACGGACAGGAGCAGCAGTGTATTTTGACCATGCCGCTGCTGGAAGGTTTGGATGGCGTGGAAAAAATGTCCAAGTCGAAGAATAACTACATCGGCATCACGGAACCGGGCAACACCATGTTCGCCAAGCTGATGAGCATTTCCGACGTGATGATGTGGCGCTACTACGAGCTGCTGTCGTGGCGCTCGATCGCCGAACTGGCGCAGCTGAAGAGCGAAGTGGAAGGCGGGCGCAATCCACGCGATGCCAAGGTTGCCCTGGCACAAGAAATCGTTGCCCGCTTCCATTCGCAGCAGGCAGCGGAAGATGCGCTGGCCGACTTCGTCAACCGTTCGAAGGGCGGCATTCCCGACGACATTCCCGAAGTGAGCCTGGCTGGCGCGCCGGTGGGCATCCCACAATTGCTCAAGCAGGCTGGCCTGTGCCCATCCACGTCGGAAGCCATGCGCATGATCGAGCAAGGCGGCGTGCGCATCGACGGCACTGTCATCAGCGACAAGGCGCTGCAAGTGGCGGCAGGCCAGTTCGTGTTGCAAGTTGGCAAGCGCAAATTTGCACGCGTCACCCTGGCGGCATGATTGCGCTGCTGCAACGCGTTACGCAGGCAAAAGTCGATGTCGACGGTGCCACCATCGGCGCCATCGACGCCGGCCTGATGGTGCTCGTGTGCGCCGAGCGGGGCGATACGGAAAAGGAAGCGGACGCCCTGCTGACCAAGCTGCTCGGCTATCGCGTGTTTTCCGACGCAGCGGGCAAGATGAACCGCAGCGTGACGGACGTGGCTGGCGGCTTGCTGCTGGTGCCCCAGTTCACGCTGGCGGCCGACACCAAGTCCGGCACGCGCCCGTCGTTTACGCCAGCGGCCGCGCCGCAGGACGGCTTGCGCCTGTTCACGCATTTCGTGGAACAGGCGCGACACCGCCATGCGACCGTGCAAACGGGACAGTTCGGCGCCGACATGCAGGTGTCGCTGACGAACGACGGGCCCGTCACGTTCTGGCTGCAAGTGAACGCCAAATAAGCGCGAAACAATATAAGGGGAGCAAGCGATGAAATTGTGGAGCGAAACGTTTCGTGATGGCGGCCTGGTGCCGGCCGAGTATGCGTTCGCCGAGATCGATCCGGCCAGCCGCGTGCGCCTTGCCGGCAACCGCAATCCCCATCTGGCCTGGGACGAGGTGCCGAACGGCACCGCGTCGCTGGCCCTGTTTTGCATCGACCCCGATGCGCCGCAAGACGCCAGCCTGGTCAACCGCGACGACCAGGCCCTGCCCCTGACGGCGCCGCGCGGCGACTTTTATCACTGGAGCTTGCTCGACTTGCCGCCCGCCATGCGGGTGATTGCCGCCGGAGAGTTTTCCAGCGGCATCACGCCGCGCGGCAAGGCGGCCGGCACTGGTACTGGGTTGCAATTGCGCCAGGGCTTGAACGACTACACGGGCTGGTTTGCCGGCGATGCTGACATGGCCGGCGATTATTATGGTTATGATGGTCCGTGCCCGCCGTGGAATGACGAGCGCATCCATCACTACATTTTCCGCCTGTATGCGCTCGACGTGCCAAAGTTGGCCTTGCCCGAGCGTTTTACGGGGCAGCAAGCCCATGCCGCCATTTACGGCCACATCCTCGACGAAGCCCAGCTCGTCGTTGCCTACTCGCTCAATCCCGAGTTGGCACTTACCCTGAAAAAATAACGCATGAGCACCACGATCTTACTGATACGCCATGGCGAAACGGCCTGGAATGCGGGCCGCCGCCTGCAGGGCCATATCGACATCGCCTTGAACGAGGCGGGCCTGGCGCAAGCGGCGGCGTTGGGGCAGGCGCTGGCGGACGAACCGCTGGCCGCCATCATCGCCAGCGATCTGCAACGCGCGCAGCAAACGGCGCAAGCCGTGGCCGAGGTGAACCAGCTGCCCGTGCAAACCGACCCCTTGCTGCGCGAGCGCTGCTATGGCGCGTTCGAAGGCTTGCTGTATGCCGATATTGCCGCGCGCTATCCGCACGAGTATGCGCAATGGCAATCGCGGCAGATCGATGCCGTGATGCCCTCGGGCGAGCGCGAGGCCGAAAGTTTCCGCCAGTTCTATGCGCGCGCGAATGGCGCCATCGCCCGCTGGGCCCAGCAGTATGACGGCCAGACGATCGCCATCGTGGCCCACGGTGGCGTGCTCGAGTGCGCCTACCGCGAGGCGGTCGGCATGACGCTCGACAGTCCGCGCGACTTCCAGGTGAAAAATGCCAGTGTCAACCGTTTTTCGTATGCCGACGGCAAGCTGCATTTAGTGCATTGGGGAAATATCGAACATCTGAGCGCGCCCGCGATGGACGAGCTGGGCTAAGCGGCCCCATCGTCACTCTGACGCACTAATCCAAAAAAATAGTGCTTATTAAATAGGCAGGGAATCGGTTAAAATAGCAGGTTCCTCCGTCCATTCCAGGTTCTTCAGTGCAAATCGGCCCTCACATTCTGCGCAACAACGTTTTCGTCGCTCCAATGGCGGGCGTGACGGATCGGCCTTTCCGCCAGTTGTGCAAGCAATTGGGGGCAGGCTATGCCGTGTCGGAGATGGCGGCGTCGAATCCACGCCTGTGGGCGACGGAAAAAAGCGCGCGCCGCACGGACCACGAAGGCGAAATGGAGCCGAAAGCCGTGCAAATCGCTGGTGCCGATCCGCAAGACCTGGCCGATTGCGCCAAGTTCAATGTGGACCGGGGCGCGCAGATCATCGACATCAACATGGGTTGCCCCGTGAAGAAGGTATGCAATAGCTGGTGCGGTTCGGCCTTGTTGCAAAACGAAAGCCTGGTCGAAAAGATCTTGCATGCCGTCGTCAACGCCGTCGACGTGCCCGTTACCCTGAAATTTCGCACGGGCTGGAACCGCGAAAACAAGAATGCCCTGACCATCGCCCGCATCGCCGAGCAAGCCGGCATACAGATGCTGACCTTGCACGGCCGCACGCGCGCCGATGGCTACAAGGGCGATGCCGAATATGAAACGATTGCCGCCGTGAAAGCATCGGTCAGCATACCCGTGGTGGCCAATGGCGACATTACCAGCCCGGAAAAGGCCCGCTTTGTGCTCGATCAAACGGGCGCCGATGCCGTCATGATCGGCCGTGCGGCGCAGGGCCGGCCGTGGATTTGCCGCGAGATCGACCATTTCCTGCGCACCGGCACCTTGCTGCCGGCACCCTACGTGGATGAAGTACGTACTCTGATGGATGAGCATTTGCGCGCCCATTACGCGTTTTATGGTGAATTTCTCGGGGTGCGTACGGCGCGCAAGCACATCGGCTGGTATGTGAAAGACCTGGAAGGCGGCGAGGCGTTTCGACAGCAAATGAACTTGCTGGAGTCGACGGACGCGCAGTTGCTGGCCGTCGATCAATTTTTTGAGTCGCAATGGAAATTTGGCGAACGGTTACAATACCGCCTCTCCGAATCCAGTGAAAGTGGCCTGATCGATGTGATCAAACCTATGGCCACGGCAGCATGAGCAGATAGCAACAAGCAGGGTAGTCAGTTACCAGCAGCACAAGGGCGAGCGCCTATATACAGAGCGTCATGCAATATTAATTACAACACCGAGGCAAGAGGGCAGCACGCGGACCGCATGAGCGGCGCGGCGCCCGATGGCCAGGTGTTCAGCCGGTTGAAGCATACAAATGAGCAAAGAAAGCATTCAGGAAGTCGTACAGAAAAGTCTAGAAGATTACTTCAATGACCTGGGCGAACAGCAAGCGTCGAATATCTATGACATGGTCGTGCTGACCGTGGAAAAGCCCATCCTGGAAGTCGTGATGACACGCGCCGATGGCAACCAGTCGCACGCCGCGCAGATGCTGGGCATCAACCGCAATACCCTGCGCAAGAAATTGCAGGAGCACGGTTTGCTGTAATGCCGGCATGCAAGTGACGCCAAGATTTGAATCCGCCGCCGCCTCAGCCAGATGACTGAGCGGCGCCATTCGCCAAGAACACTTAACCACCTAGCCACAGCCATGATCAAACAAGCTCTCCTCTCCGTTTCCGACAAGACCGGCGTTCTCGAATTCGCCCGTGCCCTGTCCGCCCTCGGCGTCAACCTCCTGTCCACCGGCGGTACCGCCAAATTGCTGGCCGACAACGGTGTTCCCGTCACGGAAGTTGCCGATTACACCGGTTTCCCGGAGATGCTCGATGGCCGTGTGAAGACCCTGCACCCGAAAGTGCACGGCGGTATCCTGGCGCGCCGCGATTTCCCTGAGCACATGTCGAAACTGGTCGAGCACGACATGCCGACCATCGACATGGTGGTGGTCAACCTGTACCCGTTCCAGGCCACGGTCGCCAAGGCCGATTGCACGCTGGAAGACGCGATCGAAAACATCGATATCGGCGGCCCGACCATGCTGCGTTCGGCGGCCAAGAACCACAAGGACGTGGTCGTCATCTGCGATCCGACCGACTATGACGCCGTGCTGGCGGAGCTGCGCTCTGCCGACGGCACGGCCGGCACGGTCAGCTACGACACCAAATTCATGCTGGCGAAAAAAGTCTTTGCGCACACGGCGCAATACGATGGCGCCATCACCAACTACCTGACCAGCCTGGGCCCGACGAAAGTGCACGCCGAGCGCGGCGCCTATCCGCAAGTGTTGAATATTGCATTTGAGAAAGTGCAAGACATGCGCTACGGTGAAAACCCGCACCAGAGCGCCGCCTTCTACCGTGACCTGGTCACCATCGATGGCGCGCTGGCCAACTACCGCCAGCTGCAAGGCAAGGAATTGTCGTACAACAACATCGCCGATGCTGATGCGGCCTGGGAATGCGTGAAGAGCCTGGGCGGTTTCGAACAAAGCGCCGCCTGCGTCATCGTCAAGCATGCGAACCCATGCGGCGTCGCCCTGGGCAAGAATGCGGCCGAAGCGTACGCGCGCGCCCTGCAGACGGACCCGACCTCCGCGTTTGGCGGCATCATTGCGTTTAATACCGAACTGGACGGCGCTACGGCCGGCGAAATCGCCAAGCTGTTCGTCGAAGTGCTGATCGCCCCATCGTTCTCCGTGGAAGCGAAACAGATTCTGTCGAGCAAGCAAAACGTGCGCATGCTGGAAATCCCGCTGGGCAGCGGCGTCAACGCCATGGACTTCAAACGCGTCGGCGGCGGCTTGCTGGTGCAATCGCCGGACGCGAAAAACGTCGGTATCGGCGACTTGCGCGTGGTCAGCAAGCTGCAGCCTACGCCGCAGCAATTGTCCGACCTGATGTTCGCCTGGAAAGTGGCGAAATTCGTCAAGTCGAACGCCATCGTTTTCTGTGGCAATAACATGACCCTGGGCGTGGGCGCTGGCCAGATGAGCCGTATCGACTCTGCCCGCATCGCATCCATCAAGGCGCAAAACGCGGGCTTGTCGCTGGCCGGTTCCGTGGTGGCGTCGGACGCCTTCTTCCCCTTCCGCGACGGCCTCGACGTCGTCGTCGACGCGGGCGCGACCTGCGTCATCCACCCGGGCGGCTCCATGCGCGACCAGGAAGTGATCGATGCGGCGGACGAGCGCGGCGTCGTGATGTTGTACACGGGCACGCGTCATTTCCGTCATTAATTAAACCCAACGGCAAATGCTGGGGTCAGACCCGCCGGGTCTGACCCCGGATGTTGCTTGTGGGGTGAAGATGTATAGAACGGCAGGCACCGGTTATTCACCGGTGCCTGCCGTATTCATTATAGAATCTGGCGATGATTATTCTTGGCATCGATCCTGGCCTGCGCACGACCGGCTTTGGGGTCATTGAAAAACACGGCAACAAGCTGCGCTATATCGCATCGGGGACCGTCAAGACGGCTTCCGAAGGGGAATTGCCGCCGCGCCTGAAGATCATCCTGCGGGGCGTGAGCGAAATCGTCGGCACCTACCAGCCCGACTGCGCCGCCATCGAAAAAGTGTTTGTCAACGTCAATCCCCAATCGACCTTGCTGCTGGGCCAGGCGCGCGGCGCGGCCATTTGCGCGCTGGTCCACGCCGACCTGTCGGTGGCCGAATACACGGCGCTGCAAGTGAAACAGGCCGTCACGGGCCATGGCAAGGCGGCCAAGGAGCAGGTGCAAGACATGGTGGCGCGGCTGCTGTCACTGCCCGGCTTGCCCGGCACGGATGCGGCCGATGCGCTGGGCGTGGCCATTTGCCACGCTAACAGCATCGATGCGCTGGCCATGCTTGGCGCGCTGGCACCGCAACTGCAGGGTCTGCGCATGAAGCGCGGCCGTTTAGTTGGATAATCACTCTCAAATTTAACATTAGGAACACGCGATGATAGGCCGTCTCTCCGGTATTTTGCTTGAAAAGAATCCGCCACAATTGCTGGTCGATTGCCAGGGCGTCGGCTATGAAGTCGACGTGCCGATGAGCACCTTTTACAACCTGCCCCATGTGGGCGAAAAAGTCGTGCTGTTTACGCACCAGGCCATCCGCGAAGATGCGCATCTGCTGTTTGGCTTCGGCAATGCGGCCGAGCGCGCCGTGTTCCGCCAGTTGATCAAGATTACGGGCGTGGGCGCGCGCATGGCGCTGTCTATCCTGTCCGGCATGACGATAGCCGACCTGGCGCAGGCGATCACCTTGCAGGATTCGGGGCGCTTGGTGAAAGTGCCTGGCATTGGCAAGAAGACGGCGGAGCGGTTGTTGCTGGAATTGAAGGGCAAACTGGGGGCCGACATCGGTGCCAGCGGTGCGCATGCGGCGCCGGACGCGCAATCGGACATCTTGAACGCGCTGGTCGCGCTCGGCTATTCGGACAAGGAAGCGCTGGCGGCCGTGAAAAACGTGCCGGCCAGCAGTGGCGTGTCCGAAGGCATCAAACTGGCGCTGAAAGCGCTGTCGAAAGGATAACAGGGACATCGCATGAGCATCCAGACCGACAGCTTCACGGAACAGCGCATCATCGACGCGGCGCCCATCTCGCACAACGAAGAGGCCATCGAACGGGCCTTGCGCCCCAAGCAGTTAGATGAGTACGTGGGACAGGAAAAGATCCGCGACCAGCTCGAGATCTTCATCACGGCCGCGCGCCAGCGCAAGGAAGCACTCGACCATACTTTGCTGTTCGGCCCGCCTGGCCTGGGCAAGACCACCCTGGCGCACATCATCGCGCGCGAAATGGGCGTCAATTTGCGCCAGACCTCGGGTCCCGTGCTGGAGCGCCCGGGCGACCTGGCCGCGATTTTGACGAACCTGGAAGCGAACGACGTCCTGTTCATCGATGAAATCCACCGGCTGTCGCCCGTCGTGGAAGAGATCCTGTATCCGGCGCTTGAGGATTATCAAATCGATATCATGATCGGCGAAGGCCCGGCCGCCCGTTCCGTGAAGCTCGATCTGCAACCGTTTACCCTGGTCGGCGCCACCACGCGCGCCGGCATGCTGACCAACCCGCTGCGCGACCGCTTCGGCATCGTCGCGCGGCTGGAATTCTACAACACGGGCGAATTGACGAAGATCGTCACGCGCAGCGCCGCCTTGCTGAAAGCGCCCATCGACCCCGAAGGCGCGATTGAAATCGCCCAGCGCGCGCGCGGCACGCCGCGCATCGCCAACCGCCTGCTGCGCCGCGTGCGCGATTTCGCGGAAGTCAAAAGCAATGGCGAGATCACCAAGGTGGTGGCCGACCGCGCGCTGGCCATGCTCGACGTCGATTCCGCCGGCTTCGACGTGATGGACCGCAAGCTGCTCGAAGCCGTGCTGTTCAAGTTCGGCGGCGGCCCCGTCGGCATCGGCAACCTGGCCGCCGCCATCGGCGAAGCGGCCGATACCATCGAAGACGTGCTGGAGCCGTACCTGATACAGCAAGGCTTTTTGCAGCGCACGCCGCGTGGGCGCGTCGCCACGCCGGCCGCCTATTTGCACTTTGGCGTCAGCGCGCCGCGCATGGGCCCCGGCGGCGAAGCGTGGGAACCGTGATGGCGGACGGCAGCCAGGGCGGACAGCCGCCCGGCATGCAAATCTGGATCGACGCCGATGCCTGTCCCGTGGTCATCAAGGAAATCCTGTACCGCGTAGCCGACCGCCTGGAATTGTCGCTCACCCTGGTGGCCAACCAGGGCTTGCGCGTGCCGCCGTCGCGTTTCATCCGCACCGTGCAAGTGCCATCCGGCGCCGACGTGGCCGACCAGGAAATCGTGCGGCTGCTCAATCCCGGTGACCTCGTCATCACGGGCGATATTCCGCTGGCCGCCGATGTCTTGACCAAGGGCGGTTATGCCTTGAATCCGCGCGGCGAGTTTTATACGAAGGATAATATTGCCCAGCAACTGACGATGCGCGCCTTCATGGAAGAATTGCGCAGCGGCGGCGTCGATACGGGCGGCCCGGCCGCCTTCAGCCAGTCCGACCGGCAGCAGTTCGCCAACAGCCTCGATAGGCATTTGAGCAAGCATCACCGCAAGCCGGCGCCAGCGCAATAATCTGTGGACGAAAAAAAACCGGCGCAAGCCGGTTTTTTTACGTGCGCATGAAAGTTAGCGCATGACTTTTCTCGTGCCCACCACTTCCACCGTCACGCGGCGGTTCTTGGCGCGGCCGGCGGCACTCGTGTTGTCGGCCACGGGCTGCGTTTCTCCCTTGCCTTCCGTGTAGACGCGGCTCGTTTCCACGCCTTGCGCCACCAGGTACGCCTTGACGGCTTCGGCGCGGCGCTGCGACAGCTTCTGGTTATAGGCATCGGAACCGACGGCATCCGTATGACCGACCGTGACGATGACTTCCAGGTCCATGCCGGTCAATTGACCGAGTAGCTGGTCCAGCGCCGCCTTGCCTTGTGGCTTGAGCGTTGATTGATCGAAATCAAACAATGCTTCCGAAGCAAACGACACCTTTTCTGCCACGGGGACAGGTGCCGGTGCGGCCACGATCACCGGCGCCGGCATGGCGACGACAGGGGCGACTTCGGGCGCCGGCTGGTAGGCTGGCGTGGCGCTGGCCGGGCGGCCCAGCTTGTACACGAGGCTGACGGAATACAGGTCCGCATCGCCGCGGTTGCCCACGGCGTCGTTCAAGCGATAACGCTCGACTTCGCCGCGCAAGGCCAGCGCTTCGCTGAACTTGTATTCCAGGCCCAGACCCAGCTTGGCGTTGAGCTTGCGCTCGCTGGCATGCGTGTTTGTCGAGCCCAGCAGGCGGTTGCCGCTGAATTCCGTGTTGGTCTTGGTGTAGTGCATGCCGACACGCCCCAGCAAGGACAGTCGCTGCGACAGCGGAAGCTGGCCCAGCAAGTCCAGGTTCACGCCGCGAAAGGCCGCTTGTCCGTTGAGTACGCCGTTGCCGCTGGTGGTCGACTTGAAATCGAACTTGCCCAGGTCAAAGTAGCCGCCTTCCACGGCGAAATACTGGTTCAGTTGCCGGCCGACAAACAGCTTATAGCCCGTGTCGCGCTGGTCCTTGGTGAAACCGGTGACGGTTTCACCGTTGGCGGCCAGGCTGGCGCGCAGACGCGGCTCGTCGATGGTGGCGCGCGACTGGCCCACGCCCGCACCGAGGTACCAGGCGCTGTTGGCCCAGTCCGGGTTGATGAAGGTGTTGTCCTGCGCCTGCGCCGCTTGCGCTGCCAGCAGGGCGCCGGTCATCACGCTCAGGGCGCCCAGTGTGTGTGCAATAGTCATGGTCATGTCCCGATTATTTGGTGATCTTGTTGTTGCGCAGGGTAACGGCGGCAGCCGTCAGCACGCGGCCATTGAGCAGGGTCGTGTTGTCGCCTACCGTGATGGCGGCAGACTGGCCCAGGATATTGCCCTTGAAGACGCTGTTCGCGGCCAGGGTGGTGGGGCCGACGGGCAGCCAGCTGACGTTGTCGGCCGTGGCGCCATTGTTCAGGGCAACGACCGAATTGACGGTCGAATCCAGGGTCAGCGCCGTGCGGAAGATGTACACGCCGGGACCGTTCAAAGTCAGCGTGCCCGTGATGCTGATGGCGCCCGCATAGCAATACACGCCGGGGCCGAAGGTCTGGCCACCGAGGTCGATGCCGCCGGCAAAGCTGACGTCGCAGGTGCGGCTATTGCCGTCCGTGATCGCCGCTTGCAGGTCCGTCATGGCGCCGGCCAGGATGGCGCCCGATTTGTAGTTGGTAAAGCCGGCCGCCTGGGTCGGGTCGACCGTTTGCGACGGTGCACCGACGTCGCCCGTGATCAGGGTGGTGCCGCCCGAATTATTCGTGATCGAGGTGCCGGCCAGTACGCCGAACGGCGCCGCGCGGCCCAGAATGATCGGGTTCAGGACGGGCGGGATGGCGACAGCCGTGACAGTCAGCAGCGCGCTGCCCGACTGGCCGCCGGCCGTGGCCGTGATGTTGCTGGTACCGACGGCGATGCCGGTGGCGACGCCCGTGTTCAGCACGCTGGCGTTGGCAACGGTACCCGAGCTCCAGGCGGCGCCGCCGGTGATGATGGCGTTCGAGCTATCCGAATACGTTGCCGTGGCAATGAATTGCTGCTGGGCACCGACAGCGATGCTGGCGGTAGCGGGCGTGACGGCGATGCTGACCAGGGTGGCGGCAGGCACGGTGACGGTGGTGCTGGCCGTCTTGCCGTTGAAGCTGGCATTCATGACGCTGCTACCAAAGGCAATGCCGGTGACCAGGCCGCCGCTGGCGACGGTGGCCGAGGCGGGCGTGACGGAAACGAAGCTGCTGCCGGTCGTGACGTCGACCATGCTGCCATCCGAGTACGTGGCAATGACGGCCAGCTGACGCGTCGCGGCGACAAGGATGATCGGGTTTTGCGGCGTGACGGCGATGGACAGCAAGGTCGCTGGCGAGACGGTCAATACCGTGCTGGCCGTGAGCGTACCCGTGGTGGCCGTGATCTGCGTCGTGCCGGCAACCTTGCCCAGCGCCAGACCGCCGGCGGCGATGCTGGCCGTGGCGGGATTGGCCGAGGCAAAGGCCGAGACGGCCGTGACGTCGCGCGTGGTGCCGTCGCTGAAGCTGCCGCTCACCGTGAATTGCTGCGTTGCGCCGATGGCGATGGATGGCGTGAGCGGCGCGATGGCAATCGCCGTCAAGGTGGCGGGCGAGACAGTCAACTGTGCCGCTGCACTCTTGCCGCCGAACGCGGCGCTGATGCTGCTGCCGCCGGCAGCCACGCCAGCGGCAACGCCGCTGCTGGCGTTGACGGTGGCATTGGCCGGCGTGGCCGACGTCCAGCTTGCCTTGGCGCTGACATCTTGTGCGGAACCGTCGCTATACGTGGCGATGGCTGTAAATTGCTGGCCGGCACCGATGGCGATCGTGGCCGTGGCGGGTGTAACGGTCAGGCTGGACAGGGTGGCAGCCGGCAAGCCGAGGATGGGATCGCGTCCCTGGTCGCCGCCGCCGCAGCCGGCCAGGGCGGCCATGGCCAGCAAACCTGCCGCGACGAGCAGCGGGTTCAGATATCGTTTGAAGAGGTTCATTTGCGTTCCTTTGTGCATGGCAGTCACTGCCGGGCATCTGCGGATGAGGTCATCTGGCAGAGCCATGCCGCCCTTCGCTACAGAGAGAGGGCGTCATTGGCATGTACTATTTCACGGCGGGGACTGCCGGTATGTGCGTTGGCGCGCATAGCGTTCAGCCACCTTGATACAGGCCAAAATACAAGCGGATTCGAGCTGGAAAAACAACACGAGTACGGGGCAGGGGCGTAAAAAAAAGCCGGCGCTGGGCCGGCTTCGGTTACGGGGGCGGCTGCGATTATTCTTCGCGCACCCATGTCTGCGAGCGGCCAAACATCGGCACGCCGACATAGCCGCGCACTTGCAGCTTGGTGCCGCCTTCAATCAGTTCGGCCTTGCTCTTGTAGGTCTTGCCATTGGCCGGGTCCGTGATTTCGCCGCCCGTCCATTCCTTGCCGTCATATTTCAGGCCGGACAGGATCACCAGGCCGATGATGGGCTGGTCCTTGTTGGCGCCCGTGCACTTGTCGCACTTGGGATTTTGATCTTCATTCGGGCCACGGAACAGCTTGTCGATCTTGCCTTGCAAGACGCCGTTGTTTTCCGTGATGACGATGAGTGATTTCGGCTTGCCGCTGGCGTCATCGATGGTTTTCCATGTGCCCACGGGGGTGTAGTTGCCGTCGCGCGCGGTGGCGCTGCCGGCGATGGCCAGGGCGGCCACCATGATGCTTGCTGTGACGCTTGCTTTGAATATTGTATGCATTGCCAGTCTCCAATGGTTTTTTTTGATCGGGTCACGAACAGTTTATATACCAAGGCAAGACCAGCTATCCTGCGCGGCGTCACGGATGACGCCGCGCAATCCTGCCAAACTTGCCTTATGCGCTGGCTAGTTTAGCAAACTGTTCGCGCAATTTTTCAATTGTGGCCGAAAAACTGAGCAAACGCTCGTTTTCTTGCGCAACGATGGCGGCAGGGGCGCGCGCGACGAAGCTTTCATTGCCTAATTTACTATTTACTTTGGCAATTTCCGCTTCGATGCGGGCGATTTCCTTGCCCAGGCGCTCGCGTTCGGCGGCCACGTCGATTTCCACTTTCAGCATCAGCTTGGTGGTGCCGACGATGGCGACGGCCGCAGGCGAGTCCGGCAGCGTATCGACGATCTGCACCTCGGCCAGTTTGCCCAGCGACTGGATGTACGGTGCGTACGACGCCAGCGCGGCCTTTTCCGTGGCATTGCCCGCTTCGACGATCAGCGGCACGCGCACGGATGGGGAAATTTGCATTTCGCCGCGCAGGTTGCGCGTGGCATCCGTCAAGGCTTTCAGCTGCTGCATCCACGCTTCGGCCGACTCGTCGATCTTGTCGGTGTTGGCGATCGGGTACGGCTGCATCATGATGGACACGCCCTTGGGCTCGCCTTCGGCTTTCGGCAGCTTGCCGGCCAGCGGCGCAACGCTTTGCCACAGGGCTTCCGTGACGAATGGAATGATCGGATGGGCCAGGCGCAGCACGACTTCCAGCACGCGCAGCAGGGTGTGACGGGTGGCGCGTTGCTGGCCTTCCGTGCCTTGCTGGACTTGCACCTTGGCTACTTCCAGGTACCAGTCGCAATACTCGTCCCAGACGAACTTGTAGATGGTGGCGGCGATATTGTCGAAACGGAAGTCTTCAAAGCCCTTGGCCACGTCCAGTTCGGCCTTTTGCAGCAGCGAGATGATCCATTTATCGGCTTGCGACAGGTCGGCGTCATTGGCTGTGCAATCCTTGCCTTCCGTATTCATCATGACGAAACGCGTGGCATTCCACATCTTGTTGCAGAAGTTGCGGTAGCCTTCGCAGCGGCCCAGGTCGAAATTGATGTTGCGGCCCAGCGAGGCATAGCTGGCCATGGTGAAGCGCACGGCGTCCGTGCCGTAGGCCGAAATGCCGTCCGGGAATTCCTTGCGGGTTGCCTTGGTGATCTTTTCTGCGTCGCGCGGATTCATCAGGCCCGTGGTGCGCTTGATGATCAAGCCTTCCAGGTCGATGCCGTCGATCAGGTCGATCGGATCGAGCGTATTGCCTTTCGACTTGGACATTTTCTGCCCCGTCGAATCGCGCACCAGGCCGTGCACGTAGACGGTTTCAAACGGCACCTTGCCCGTAAAATGCGCCGTCATCATGACCATGCGCGCGACCCAGAAGAAGATGATGTCGAAACCCGTCACCAGCACGGACGACGGCAGGAACGCCTTCATGTCTGGCGTTTCTTCCGGCCAACCCATGGTCGAGAACGGCACCAGGGCCGACGAGAACCACGTGTCGAGTACGTCGTCGTCGCGCTTCAACGGGCCCGTGCTGCCGGCCGCCTGTGCCTTGGCTTGTGCCTCGCCTTCGGTCTTGGCAACGAAGATATTGCCTGCATCGTCGTACCACGCCGGGATTTGATGGCCCCACCACAGCTGGCGCGAGATGCACCAGTCCTGGATGTTGTTGAGCCACTGGTTGTAGGTGGTGCTCCAGTTTTCCGGCACGAACTTGATTTCGCCATTGGCGACCTTGTCCAGCGCCGTTTCGGCGATCGATTTGCCGGGGAAGAAAGTGCCTTCCGGGGCCGGCTTGCTCATGGCGACAAACCACTGGTCCGTCAGCATCGGCTCGATGACGACGCCCGTGCGGTCGCCGCGCGGCACCATCAGTTTGTGCGGCTTGACCTGTTCCAGCAAGCCTTGCGCATCGAGGTCGGCGACGATCTGCTTGCGCGCGGCGAAGCGGTCCATGCCGCGGTATGCTTCAGGTGCGTCGTCGGTGATCTTCGCGTCCAGGGTCAGAATGACGATCTGCGCCAGTTTGTGGCGCTGGCCCACGGCGTAATCGTTCATGTCGTGCGCCGGGGTAATCTTCACGCAGCCGGTGCCGAATTCCTTGTCGACGTATTCGTCGGCGATGATGGGGATTTCGCGGTCGGTCAATGGCAGTTTCAGCATCTTGCCCACCAGTGGCAGGTAGCGCTCGTCCGTCGGATCGACGGCCACGGCCACGTCGCCCAGCATGGTTTCAGGACGCGTGGTGGCCACCGTCAGGAAACCGCTGCCGTCGGCCAGCGGGTACTTGATGTACCACATGGAACCGTCTTCTTCCTCGGACACCACTTCCAGGTCCGAGACCGCCGTGCCCAGCACGGGGTCCCAGTTGACGAGGCGCTTGCCGCGGTAGATCAGGCCTTGTTCGAACAGGCGCACGAAGACGTCGGTGACGACTTTCGAGCGCGGCTCATCCATGGTGAAGTATTCGCGCTGCCAGTCGGCCGAAGCGCCCAGGCGGCGCATCTGGCCGGTGATGATGGAACCGGATTTTTCTTTCCATTCCCACACTTTTTCCACGAACTTCTCGCGGCCCAGGTCATGGCGCGAAATCTTTTGCGCGTCCAGCTGGCGTTGCACGACGATTTGCGTGGCGATGCCCGCGTGGTCGGTGCCGGGAATCCAGGCCGTGTTGTGGCCCAGCATGCGGTGGTAGCGGGTCAGGCCATCCATGATGGTCTGGTTGAACGCATGGCCCATGTGCAGGGTGCCGGTGACGTTCGGCGGCGGCAACTGGATGCTGAAGGAAGGTTTTCCGGCATCGAGGGTGGCGGTAAAGTAACCGCGCTGTTCCCACTCGGTGCGCCAGAATTGTTCAATGTCGGCGGGCTCGAAAGACTTGGCTAATTCCATGATTTGGCGTGTGATTGGCAAAAGGAACCATTATAGATGACACGGCATCGCCTGCAGCGTGGCAACAGGCCTTTTTCAGTGTTTTGGCGGCTTTGCGGGCCGTTTTCCCGCAACAGAACGGGGATAAGTGCGCTGCCGATGTTATAATGCGGGCCTCGGCGCCTACTGCCTCATCCTTGCGGACGGCGCCAGCAGACGCGGTGGCATCAACGTTTCACTCCAACACCCGTCCGCGTCTCAAGGCCAGCGCATCTGCGATGCCAGCCACTTTCAGTGCGTCCCCTGCGGGCCGGGCGCCTGAGCCACGCGCACCGCCAGCGGTGCACCATTCACGGCGGAATCAAAGCGGCTCGTCATTGCACGCCGCTGCCGCCACAGCTTAGCCAGGATATTTTGTCCGGCGCGTCGTCTTTTGACACGGCATACCCCGCATGGCGCCTTGCCGCCTGTGGCCTTGCCGTGGCCGCCGCTTTCCTGGTTTCGCTTTTACAAGGAAATCATCATGAAAAAAATCGCCATCTTTGCCGGCCTTGCCAGCACCCTGGGCGCCTTGCCTGCCGCCCACGCCCAGTCGTCCGTCGGCCCGTCTTCAGTCACCCTGTATGGCTTGATGGATGCGGGCCTGGTGCAGGAAGGCGGCGTCAGCAAACTCACCAGCGGCGTGTCGGCCGGTTCGCGCCTCGGTTTGCGCGGCACGGAATCGCTGGGTAACGGCTTGCAAGCCGTGTTCACCCTGGAAGCGGGTGTGCTGAGCGACACGGGCCGCTCCGACCAGGCAGGCCAGTTGTTCGGCCGCCAGGCCTTTGTCGGCATCGACAGTCCGCTGGGCATGCTGACCGTGGGGCGCCAGTACAACCTGCAAAGCCAGGCACTGACGGACGTGGCCGACCCGTTCGAGGGCGGCATGGCCGGTGCGTCGACCAACCTGGCCGGCTATTCGGCCACGCGCATCGACAATACCGTGCGTTATACCTCGCCGGAATGGCGCGGCGTGACGGGCACCGTCATGTATGGTGCTGGCGAACACACGGGGATGGCGGCAGATCAACGTTCGCTGGGCCTGGCCCTCGGCTATGTCAACGGTCCATTGACCCTGCGCCTGGCGCGCCAGAGCCGTGGCGGCGAAGTCGGCAAGGCCGACGTCAACAACACCATTTTGGCGGGCAACTACAACTTCGGCGTGGCCACCGCGTTTGCCGGCTATGGCCGCAACACGGGCGATGGCAGCACCATGTTCTTTGCGGAAAACCCGTATGGCGCGGCACAGGCGCCGGCCCAGTCGAGCGACAGCCGCGACGCCATCGTCGGCGTCTCCGTGCCGCTCGGCGCGACCACCTTGCTGGCCTCGTTCATCCACAAGGATGACCGCGACGCTGCCAACCGCGATGCGCAGCAGCTGGCCATCGGCGCCACATTTGCCTTGTCCAAGCGCAGCATGGTGTATCTTGCCTACGCGCATATCCGCAACCGCAACGACGCCGCCTACATGGTGGGCAATGCGACGGAAGTGGGCAGCGGCAACCGCGCGCTGAACATCGGCTTGCGCCACGCGTTTTAAGCGGGCAGCATTTTTCTCTGCTGTAACAGTTCTTCGAAGGCGGGCGCGGTCAGCGGTCGGCTGAACAGATAGCCCTGCATCTGGTCGCAGCCGTGCTGGCGCAGGAAGGCCAGTTGCTGCGCCGTTTCCACGCCTTCGGCGATCACTTTCAGGCGCAGGCTGTGCGCCAGCGAAATGATGGCGCGCACGATGGCCGCGTCGTCGTCGCTGTGTGTGATATCGCTGACGAAGGTCTTGTCGATTTTCAGCACGTCGATGGGGAAGTGGCGCAGGTACGCCAGGCTGGAATAGCCGGTGCCGAAGTCGTCGATGGACAGTTGCACGCCCAGTCCCTTCAGCTTGCTCATGATGGCCGTGGCTTGCTCCACGTTATGCATGACCATGCTTTCCGTCAATTCCAGTTCCAGATGGGCGGCGTCGAGGCCTGTCTCGGCCAGCGCCTGCGCCACCGCGTACAGCAGATTCCTTTGCTTGAATTGCCGCGCCGACAAGTTGACGGCCAGGCGCAGCGGGCCATGGCCGGCCAGTTGCCAGGCGTGCGCCTGGGCGCACGCCGTGCGCAGGACCCAGTCGCCGATGGCGATGATCAAGCCCATTTCCTCGGCCAGGCCGATAAAGCTGGCAGGCGGAATGCGCCCCAGTTGCGGATGGTTCCAGCGCAGCAGCGCTTCCATGCCCACCACCGCGCCGCTGGCCAGATCCAGCTGGGGCTGGTATTCGAGGTGGAACTGTCCGCGCTCCAGGGCGTGGCGCAACTCGCTTTCCAGTCCCAGCCGCTCCAGGGTGCCCGCATTCATGCTCGAGGCATAGAATTGCCAGTGGCCCCGTCCTTGTTCCTTGGCGCGGTACATGGCGATGTCGGCATGCTTGATCAAGGTGTCGGCATTCTGGCCATCATCTGGATACACGGCCACGCCCATGCAACAGCTGAGAAAGAATTCATATTCGCCCAATTGCAGCGGCTGCGCCACGGCGTCCTGGATGCGTTGCAGCATGGCGGCGCCCGGTTCTCCATTGCCATGCTGGGGCAGCAGCAGCACGAATTCGTCGCCGCCCAGGCGCGCCACCGTGTCGACTTCGCGCGTGGCGTTGCGCAGGCGCTCGGCCACGTTTTTCAGCACAAGGTCGCCCGCATCGTGGCCCAGGGTATCGTTGACGAATTTAAAGCGGTCGAGGTCGATGAACACCACCCACAGGGGCAGGCCGCTGCGCCGCGTCACGGCCATCGCCTGCTCCAGCCGTTCGCGCAGTAGTGCCCGGTTGGCCAGGCCTGTGAGGATATCGTGCCTGGCCTGGAATTCCAGTTCCTGTTCGAAGCGCATGACGGTGCTGATGTCGTATTGCGCTACGACAAAGTGGCTGACGGGGCCATCGCCATCGTCGCGCATGGGCGCGACGAACAGCTCGCTCCAATAGCAGCTGCCATCCTTGCGGAAATTGCGCACGATGGCCTTGCCTTCGCGCTGTTCGCGCAGGGCGGCTGTAATCTCATGCATGTCTTGCCGCCCCTGTTCGGGACCCTGCAAGTCTTCCAGGCGCTGGCCAATGACTTCGCCGGCCGCATAGCCGGTGATGCGTTCGAAGGCGGGGTTGACGTATTCGATCAGGTAGCCCGGCGCATCGGCGCTGCACAGGATGACGGCATTGGCCGACACTTCGATGATGCGTTCGCGCAAACGCAGCGACTTTTCATTGTGCATGCGCGCGGCGATGTCTTCGGACAGGCGCAAGTTGGCAAACTGCAGCGCCGCCGTGCGCTCCCCCGTGATGCGGGCAATCACGGAATTGCGTGACACCAGCTGAAACACATACGCCGTTGCCAGCAGGCTCGACAGTAGTCCGCCCAGCAGCACGTACAGCGAGCCGCGATGGTTGGCGTCCAGGCTCATGCCGTTGGCCGGCAGCAGGGCGGCGCGCAGCGTGTGACCGCTGGCGTGGTACTGCAGCAGCAATCGGGTACTCTCCGACTCGATCTGGCGCGCCGAGGCGTAGCACAGGGCTGTCAGGCACAGCCCGACCGCCAGGGTGATCAGGGCGGAGGTGGAAATGGAAATGGAGATACGTTTGAAGAATGATTGCATGGTGGCATCCGGTAGCAGTGCCGGCGCCGATCCGTGATACGGCAGCCCTGACAGTGACTGACTGTAGGGCGCGAGGTACCTGACCGTCCGTGCGCTGGCGAACGGACGGCGATGCCGCCAAGAAATATAGTCGGGGCACTGTGGCAGCGCTGTGTTACGCTGCACTATTAGAGTGCCCTTCGTTCGGACGCCTTTCATTGATCCCCCTAGCTGACGACTGGAAACCAGGAAAACTGCCCATGTCGAGTCCGTATGCCCAGCTGCACAACCCAAATCAAAACCATTTGCTCGCCGCCATGCTTGACGCCGATTTCGCGCGCCTGGCCCCCCACCTGGAGCAAGTGTCCATGCTGCTGGGGGATGTGATCTACGATTCGGGCGACAAGCTGCCGCATGTGTATTTTCCCACCACGGCCATCGTTTCCATTCACTACCTGCTGGAAAACGGCGGCTCGTCGGAAATTGCCGGCGTCGGCAATGAAGGCGTCGTGGGCGTGTCGCTGTTCATGGGCGGCAACTCGACGCCCAGCCGCGCCGTCGTGCAGACGGGCGGCGTCGGCTACCGGCTGAAGGCCCATCTGCTGATGGAAGAATTCGACCGCGCCGGCCCCGTCATGCGCTTGCTGCTGCGCTATACGCAAGCCTTGATCACGCAAATGTCGCAGACGGCCGTGTGCAACCGCCACCATACGGTGGAGCAGCAGCTGTGCCGCTGGCTGCTGCTGACCATGGACCGCCTGCCGAACCGCGAGCTGACCATGACGCAGGAACTCATCGCCAACATGCTGGGCGTGCGCCGCGAAGGCGTGACGGAAGCGGCCGGGCGCTTGCAGGCGCGTGGCTTCATCAGTTACCGGCGCGGCCATATCTCCGTGCTGGACCGCGCCGGCCTCGAAGGCCATGTGTGCGAATGCTATGGCGTGGTCAAAAAGGAATTCACGCGCCTGCTGTCGGACGTGCGCCAGCGCCAAGGTTCCTGATCACTGCATTTCCCTCTTATCGTTGTCACAGCCCAGGCTACCTCATGCAATCTGTTGAAAACATCCCCCCGCGCGCACCGTCGCGCTGGCCCATGGCGCTGGCGTTTTCCTTCAGCGCCGTCGTGCTGCTGGCCGTCGGCGTGCTGGCCTGGCGCGCGCCGTTCGAGACGGCCTGCGCCATTGATGCGCTGGTATTCCTGTTGCTGATGCTGCTCGTGGCGCTGTACCGGCGCACGGTGTCGGCCAGCCTGCCGCGCCAGTTGCTCAAGGCGGGCGCCTTGCAGGATGCGATTTTCAATAGCGCCAATTTCTCGTGCATCGCCACCGATGCACAGGGCGTGATCCAGATTTTCAACGTGGGCGCCGAACGCATGCTCGGCTATGAAGCGAGCGACGTGGTCGACAAGCTGACGCCGGCCGGTATTTCCGATGCGCAAGAAATCATCGCGCGCGCCGCTGCCCTCAGTGCTGAACTCGACACGGTCATCACGCCAGGCGTGGAAGCGCTGGTGTTCAAGGCCACGCGCGGCATCGAAGACATCTACGAATTGACGTATATCCGCAAGGATGGCAGCCGCTTCCCCGCCATCGTCTCCGTGACGGCCTTGCGCGACGCGCAGAGCAAGGTCATCGGTTACTTGCTGATCGGCACCGACAACACGGCGCGCAAGCAGGTCGAGGCGGAACAGGCGCAGCTGGACCAGCGCTTGCGCGAGCAGCAGTTCTACACGCGCTCGCTGATCGAATCGAATATCGACGCCCTGATGACGACGGACCCGCGCGGCATCATCAGCGACGTCAACCAGCAGATGGAAGCGCTGACGGGCTGCACGCGCGACGAATTGATCGGCGCACCGTGCAAGAATTACTTTACGGAGCCGGAACGGGCCGAGGAAGCCATCGCGCGCGTCTTGCGCGAAGGAAAATTGACGAATTACGAACTGACAGCCCTGGCGCGCGACGGCAAGCAGACGGTGGTGTCGTACAACGCCTCGACTTTCCATGACCGCGACCGCAAGCTGCAGGGCGTGTTTGCCGCCGCCCGCGACGTGACGGAACGCAAGCAGTTCGAACTGGCCTTGCAAGACACGAATATTGAAATGGAAAAGGCCCGCCAGGCGGCGGAAAAGGCGAACCTGGCCAAGTCCGAGTTCCTGTCGAGCATGAGCCATGAATTGCGCACGCCCTTGAACGCCGTGCTGGGCTTTGCGCAGCTGATGGCCTCCGAGACGCCGGCGCCGAGCTTGCCGCAGCAGCGCTCGATCGACCAGATCCTCAAGGGCGGCTGGTATCTTTTGCGTCTGATCAATGAAATCCTCGACCTGGCCATGATCGAGTCGGGCAAGGTCACCATGTCGGAAGAGGCGATGTCCTTGCTCGACGTGCTGCAGGATTGTCAGGCGATGATCGCGCCGCAGGCGGAAAAGCGCGGCATCAGCATGCATTTCCCCCGTTGCGGCCAGGCTTTCTATGTGCATGCCGACCGTACGCGCGTCAAACAGGTGATGATCAATCTGCTGTCGAACGCCATCAAGTACAACCAGAGCGGCGGCAGCGTGAAAGTCGATTGCCGCCAGCGCGGCGACAAAGTGCGCACCAGCGTCACCGATAGTGGCGCCGGCCTGAATGCCGAACAGATGAGTCAGCTGTTCCAGCCTTTCAACCGCCTGGGCCAGGAAAGCAGCACGGAAGAGGGCACGGGCATCGGCCTGGTCGTCACCAAGCAGTTGGTCGAACTGATGGGCGGCACCATCGGCGTCGACAGCACGGTGGGCCTGGGTACCACCTTCTGGGTGGAATTCAAGGCATCGCGCGCGCCTGAGCTGCACCTGGAGGAGGGCGAAGTCTTGCCTGTGGTGCAGGAAAATCAGGAAATCCAGCGCACCTTGCTGTATGTGGAAGACAATCCCGCCAACCTGGCGCTGGTCGAGCAATTGATCGCCCGCCGCAGCGATTTGAAGCTGCTGACGGCCATCGATGCGCACCTGGGCATCGACCTGGCGCGCACGTATCAGCCGGACGTGATCTTGATGGATATCAACCTACCTGGCATCAGCGGCTATGGCGCGCTGCACATCCTGCACGACGACCCGCTCACCAGCCACATTCCCGTGATGGCCCTGTCGGCCAACGCCGTGCCGCGCGACATCGAGAAAGGCCTGGAAGCGGGCTTCTTCCGTTACCTGACCAAGCCGATCAAGGTCGTCGAATTCATGGATGCGCTCGACGTGGCCCTGCACCATGCGGCCGCGCACGGCCTGGCCGACGACATTCACGCAGTACGCTAATTCAGCACTTATTTTTAGGAACACCGCCATGCTTCAAGCCACCGAGATCCTGAACGCCAGCATCCTCATCGTTGACGACCAGGAGGCCAACGTCATGCTGCTCGAACAGGTGCTGCGCAACGCCGGCTACACGCGCATCACTTCCACCATGGACCCGCAAGCCGTGCGCGCGCTGCACCAGCAGCACCGCTACGACCTGATCCTGCTCGACTTGCAGATGCCGGAAATGGATGGCTTCGAAGTCATGGAAGGCTTGCGCGATATCGAGGCGGGCAGCTATCTGCCCGTGCTGGTGATCACTGCCCAGCCCGGCCACAAGCTGCGCGCGCTGCAAGCCGGCGCCAAGGACTTCGTCAGCAAGCCCTTCGACCTGGTGGAGGTGAAAACGCGCATCCACAACATGCTGGAAGTGCGTTTGCTGTACCAGAAGCTGGCCGAATACAATAAGTCGCTGGAACAGATGGTGGAAGAGCGCACGGCGGAGTTGCGCGAAAGCGAAGCGCGCTTCCAGCGCTTCACGGAACTGTCGTCCGACTGGTACTGGGAACAGGATGCGCAGGGTAACCTGACGCGCTTTTCCGGCCCCGTGGCTGAAATGCTGGGCATCGGCAGCGAAGAAGAGCCGCAGCGCTGGAACGCCGCCGAACGAGCGCTGCTCGACGCCAAGATTGCCGCACGCGAACCGTTTCTCGATTTTATCTACAGCCGCGCCAACCTCGACGGCAGCACGCAGTACCTGCAGGTCAGCGGCGAACCGATGTTCGACAATGGCAGCCGCTTCATCGGCTACCGCGGCATCGGCCTCGATGTCACGGAGCGCTTGCGTATCGCCTGATTTATACTTGCTGCTATCCACATCCACAAGGAAAGCATCATGGCTGACAAATCACCACCGCAATACTGGTTCCCCGCCAAGACCTATGGCTGGGGCTGGGGCTTGCCCATCACCTGGCAGGGCTGGCTGGTGTTCCTGGCCGCGCTGGCGCTGTTCGCCTGCGGCGCCTTCCTGTTCCCGCCGCAAACCATGCTCGTCGGCTACATCGTCTATGAAGTGGTCATCGTTGCCGCGCTCATTTTTATCTGCCAGCTGAAGGGCGAACCGACCGGCTGGCGCTGGGGCAAGAAGAAATAAGCGTGCTGGCATCTGCTGCATTGCAGCAGATGCACATAGACGACAAAGCAAGAAATCATCTGGCCACGCGGCACGAACCGCGTATAATTGGCTCGCTGCCGCAAGGCGGCAAACGCTAGGGGTCCTGCCTTTCGCTGTGGAAACACAGTGCAAGCGCGGGTGAGAAATACCCTCCGAACCTGATCTGGATAATGCCAGCGAAGGGAAGCTTTAGGATGAACGCACCCCGCCTTTCCGCGTGCGCAATTCCGAACCTCCTTAGCTGGCTCCAGGCTATAAATAGTCTAGCTGCAAGTCTAGCCAAGGAGCCAAAATGAACGCCAACCCGAAATTCCTCTCCGCCACCGCCACGGTCGACGAAGCCGCCATCGCGCCGCTGCCCAATTCACGCAAGATTTACGTGCAAGGCAGCCGCCCCGACATCCGCGTGCCCATGCGCGAGATCAGCCAGTCCGACACGGAAGCGTCGTTCGGCGGCGAAAAGAATCCACCGATCTACGTGTACGACACCTCCGGCCCCTACACGGACCCGGACGTGAACATCGACATCCGCTCGGGCCTCGATACGCCGCGCCTGCCATGGATAGTCGAACGTGCCGACACGGAAGAATTGCCCGGTCCCACCTCTGACTACGGCATCGCCCGCCTGGCGGACCCGAAGCTGGCCGAGCTGCGTTTCAACTTGCACCGCAAGCCGCGCCGCGCCATTGCCGGCAAGAACGTCACGCAAATGCATTACGCCCGCCAGGGCATCATCACGCCGGAAATGGAATTCGTCGCCATCCGCGAAAACATGCGTCGCCAGGAATATTTGCGCGAGCTCAAGGCTTCCGGCCCCATGGGCGAGCGCCTGGCCGACCTGATGGGCCGCCAGCACCCGGGCCAGTCGTTCGGCGCCAGCATCCCGGCCGAAATCACGCCGGAATTCGTGCGCGAGGAAATCGCCCGCGGCCGCGCCATCATCCCCGCCAACATCAACCACCCGGAAGTGGAACCGATGATTATCGGCCGCAATTTCTTGGTGAAAATCAATGCGAACATCGGCAATTCTGCCGTCACCTCGTCGATCGGCGAGGAAGTGGAAAAAATGACATGGGCCATCCGCTGGGGCGGCGACAATGTCATGGACTTGTCCACCGGCAAGCATATCCACGAAACGCGCGAATGGATCGTGCGCAACAGCCCCGTGCCCATCGGTACCGTGCCGATTTACCAGGCGCTGGAAAAGGTCAATGGCAAGGCCGAAGACCTGACGTGGGAAATCTTCCGCGACACCCTGATCGAGCAGGCCGAGCAGGGCGTCGATTACTTCACCATCCATGCTGGCGTGCTGCTGCGCTACGTGCCGATGACGGCCAAGCGCTTGACGGGCATCGTCTCGCGCGGCGGCTCCATCATGGCGAAGTGGTGCCTGGCGCATCACCAGGAATCGTTCCTGTACACGCATTTCGAAGACATTTGCGAAATCATGAAGGCGTATGACGTCTCGTTCTCTCTGGGCGACGGCTTGCGCCCCGGTTCCATCTACGATGCCAACGACGAGGCGCAGCTGGGCGAACTGAAAACCCTGGGTGAGCTGACGCAAGTCGCCTGGAAGCACGACGTGCAAGTGATGATCGAAGGCCCGGGCCACGTGCCCATGCAATTGATCAAGGAAAACATGGACTTGCAGCTGGAGCAGTGCGGCGAGGCGCCGTTCTACACGCTGGGACCGTTGACGACCGATATCGCGCCCGGCTACGACCACATCACGTCCGGCATCGGCGCGGCCATGATCGGCTGGTATGGCACGGCCATGCTGTGCTATGTGACGCCGAAGGAACACCTGGGCCTGCCCAACAAGGCCGACGTCAAGGACGGCATCATCACCTACAAGATTGCGGCGCATGCGGCCGACCTGGCGAAAGGCCATCCGGGCGCGCAAATCCGCGACAACGCCTTGTCGAAAGCCCGCTTTGAATTCCGCTGGGACGACCAGTTCAATATCGGCCTGGACCCGGACAAGGCGCGTGAATTCCACGATGAAACCCTGCCCAAGGATTCGGCCAAGGTGGCGCATTTCTGCTCCATGTGCGGCCCGCACTTCTGCTCGATGAAGATCACGCAGGAAGTGCGCGAATATGCGGCCGGCATGGGCATCGCGGAAGACAAGGCGCTCAAGCAGGGCATGGAAATCAAGGCCATCGAGTTCATCAAGAACGGTGCCGAGCTGTATCGCAAGGTCTGAAGGAGAGCGTGATGCCTGCATTGATATCCATCACGCTCAACGGCGCGCCGCATCAGGTGCCGCCGGGGCAAACCCTGGACCAACTGATCGCCGCGCTGTCGCTGGAAAACCAGGCGCTGGCGCTGGCCGTCAACCGCAACGTCGTGCCGCGCAAGGCGTGGCCGGGACAGGTCTTGCAGACGCAAGACCAAGTGGAAATAGTCCGCGCCATCGGCGGCGGCTAGACTAAGGAAAAAGCAATGACAAGTAATAACAACGACGACCTGCTGACCATCGCAGGCAAGCAATATCAATCGCGCCTGCTGGTGGGCAGCGGCAAGTACAAGGATTTGCCGCAGACGCGCGAAGCGACGGACGCGGCCGAGGCGCAAATCATCACGGTGGCGATACGCCGCGTCAATATCGGCCAGGACCCGAACGCGCCCAGCCTGCTCGACTTCGTGCCGCCGGACCAGTACACGATTTTGCCCAACACGGCCGGCTGCTACAACGCGAAGGACGCCGTCTACACGCTGCAACTGGCGCGCGAGCTCTTGGGTGGACGCAATCTGGTCAAACTCGAAGTGCTGGGCGACGAAAAGACCCTGTTCCCGCACATGCCGGAAACCCTGATTGCGGCCGAAGCGCTGGTCAAGGATGGTTTTGACGTGATGGTCTACTGCAGCGACGACCCCATCCAGGCGAAGATTTTGGAAGACATCGGTTGCGTGGCCGTCATGCCGTTGGCATCCCTGATCGGCTCGGGCATGGGCATCTTGAATCCGTGGAATTTGTCGCTGATCATAGCCCAGGCGAAAGTGCCGGTGCTCGTCGATGCTGGCGTGGGCACGGCGTCGGACGCGGCCATTGCCATGGAACTCGGCTGCGATGGCGTGCTGATGAACACGGCGATTGCCGGCGCGCGCGACCCCGTGCGCATGGCGCATGCGATGAAGCTGGCCGTGCGGGCCGGGCGTGTAGCGTTTCTGGCGGGGCGCATGCCGCGCAAATTTGCCGCCTCGCCGTCGTCGCCGATGGCGGGCCGCCTGGCGTGATGATGCAACGGCGTCCCACCGTGTTGGTGTTTGCCGGCCTCGACCCGTCGGGTGGCGCTGGCCTGGCCGCCGATATTGTGGCCATTGCGGCGCAGGGCGCGCATGCCTTGCCCGTCATCACGGCGCTGACGGTGCAGGACAACGACCGCGTGTTTGCTGTCGAACCGGTGGCGCCGGAATTGCTGCGCCGGCAGGCGCAGGCGCTGATAGCCAAGATGGCGATTCACGCCGTGAAAATCGGCATTCCCGGCAGTGCCGCGAATGCGGCCGTCATTGCGCAACTGATCGCGCAATTGCGGCTGGCCCACCCAGGCTTGCCTGTCGTTCTCGACCCTGTGCTGGCCAGCGGCCATGGCGACGTGCTCAGCCGGGACGATGCCGTGTTGGCGCTGGCGCCCTTGTTGCCGGTGACGACCGTGATCGTGCCGAACGGGCCGGAAGCGCTGGGCCTCGGCGGCGAAGAACACTTGCTGGCGCAAGGCTGCAAGAACGTGCTGGTGACGGGCGGGCATGGCGAAGGCGAGGCGATTATCAACCGCTGTTTTGACGACGCTGGCGGCGAGCGCGAGTGGCGCTGGCCCCGTCTTCCCGGCGAATTCCACGGCAGCGGCTGCACTCTGGCTTCCGCCATCGCGGCGCGTCTGGCGCAAGGCGTGTCGATGCAAGATGCGCTGGATATGGCGCAAGCCTATTGCCATGCGGCCCTGGCCGGCGCGTATGCGATTGCGCCAGGTCAGCTGATACCGCAACGATTCAATGACTAAGGAAAACATCATGCGTGGACTGTACCTGGTCACCCCCAACTGGGATGACACCGGCCGCCTGCTCGACGTGAGCGAGCAAGCCTTGCAGCAAGGCGTGGCCCTGCTGCAATACCGCCACAAGAGCGCCGATGCGCAGCAACGGCACGAGCAGGCGGGCGCCTTGCTGGCGCTGGCCCGCAAGTATGGCGTGCCTTTCATCATCAACGATTTTATCGAGCTGTGCGAAGAGCTCGACGCCGATGGCGTGCATGTGGGCGGCACGGACGCTTCCGTGGCGCAGGCGCGCGCGCGCCTGGGCAAGGACAAAATCGTCGGCGCTTCCTGCTATGGCGAGATGGCCTTGGCACGGACGGCCGAGGCCGGCGGCGCCAGCTACGTGGCCTTCGGCGGCTTTTATCCGTCGCTGGTGAAAAAGTACCCGGTGACGACGCCCCTCGATATCGTGTTGCAAGCCAAACGCGAGATCGTCTTGCCGTGCGTGGTGATCGGCGGCATGACGCCGGAAAACGCCGCGCCGCTGGTGGCGCGCGGCGCCGACATGGTGGCGGCCATCACTAGCGTCTATCAAGCGGAAGATATAGATATTGCAGTGCAGCAATTCAATCAATTGTTTGCGGCATGCGCACGGGAATGGAAGGCTGATTTGGGCGACTAATCGGCATATAATAAGAACATCATTCATTACCGAGGTCCCTTTACCCATGAGTCAGCCAGCCGCCGCGAAACGCCTTATCCTGATCGTTGACGATGACCAGCTCCTGTTGGAATTCCTCGGCGAAATCCTGCGCCATGCCGGCTACGAGACGGCCCTGGCCCATTCGGCCGAAGTGGCGCTGCAAATGGTCGCCCAGCGCGAGCCGGACCTGGCCTTGCTCGACATCCACATGCCGGGCATGTCCGGTCTGGAATTGGCCAAGCGCCTGCATGGCGAGACGGGCGTGCCGTTCATGTTCCTGTCCGGCAGTGGCGACAGCGAATCGGGCAAGCAGGCGGCTGCTTACGGCGCCGTCGGCTACGTGGTGAAACCTGTCGATGAAGGCCGCTTGATGCCCGCCTTCGAAGCGGGCCTGGCGCGCGCCGATGAAATCCGCCAACTGCGGCGCACCGAGCTGAACCTGAACGCGGCGCTGGCCGCCGGGCGCGAAACCAGCCTGGCCGTCGGATTGCTGATGGGCAAGTTCCAGACGGACCGCAACACGGCGTTTGAAGTACTGCGCGACCATGCCCGCTCCAGCCGCCGCAAGATCAATGAAATCGCCAGCCAGCTGCTGCTGGCCGAGGAAACCCTGAACGGCTTGCACGGTGCGTTCTTGAATCGGGCGAAAACCAAGTAAGTGTTTCCCTCGCGCCCGCTTGGCCGCCTTGTTATGATGTGGCGATACGGCGCGCTGGCGCGCCTGGTTCAACCATACATAGCACACACCACAGGACACACATGAAAACCAAAGCAGCGATTGCATGGAAGGCGGGCGCGCCTTTGACCATCGAGGAAGTCGACCTGGCCGGCCCGCGCGAGGGCGAGGTACTGGTCGAGATCAAGGCCACGGGAATTTGCCATACCGATTACTACACCCTCTCGGGCGCCGATCCGGAAGGCATCTTCCCGTCCATCCTCGGCCATGAAGGCGCCGGCATTGTCGTCGACGTGGGCCCGGGCGTGAAAAGCCTGAAAAAGGATGACCACGTCATCCCCCTGTACACGCCGGAATGCCGCCAGTGCAAATTCTGCCTGTCGCAAAAGACGAACCTGTGCCAGTCGATCCGCTCGACCCAGGGCCGCGGCCTGATGCCGGACGCGACGTCGCGCTTTTCCATCGACGGCAAGCCCATCTTCCACTACATGGGCACGTCCACCTTTTCCAATTACATCGTCGTGCCGGAAATCGCCCTGGCGAAAATCCGCGAAGATGCGCCCTTCGATAAAGTCTGCTACATCGGTTGCGGCGTGACGACGGGCGTGGGCGCCGTGCTGTTTACGGCCAAGGTCGAGGCGGGCGCGAACGTGGTGGTGTTCGGCCTGGGCGGCATCGGCTTGAACGTGATCCAGGCAGCGAAGATGGTCGGCGCCGACAAGATCATCGGCGTGGACATCAACCCGGCGCGCCAGGCCATCGCGCGCAAGTTCGGCATGACGCATTTCGTCAACGCCAACGAGGTGGACAACGTGGTCGACACCATCGTGCAGCTGACGGACGGCGGCGCCGATTATTCGTTCGAATGCATCGGCAACACCACCACCATGCGCCAGTCGCTCGAGTGCTGCCACAAGGGCTGGGGCCAGTCCATCATCATCGGCGTGGCGGCAGCCGGCCAGGAAATCTCCACCCGTCCGTTCCAACTGGTGACGGGGCGCGTATGGAAAGGTTCCGCTTTCGGCGGCGCACGGGGTCGCACGGACGTGCCGAAGATCGTCGACTGGTATATGGAAGGCAAGCTCAATATCGACGACCTGATCACGCACCGTTTGAAACTGGACGATATCAACCAGGGCTTCGACTTGATGAAGAGCGGCGAATCGATCCGCTCCGTCGTGCTGTATTAATTCATTGATTTACGCCGTACCACGGCGTTTTTGCGGAGGCTGCGGCCTCCGTTTTTTTTTGCCCGGCGTGCCATCCATCGTCCGTGTCTGCCGTCCAGGCAGGTTTTTTTGCAGCCTGTCGCACCAGGCTGGAGCCGTGAGCCATCCGCCGCTACAGTCAATGCTCCACTACTTTTGCGACGAGGCAGCCATGTCCACTTCCTATCGTTTGATCCTCATCTTGGCCGGTATCTTGCTTGGCGGCAGCGCGCTGGCCGTGCAGCCGCCGCAGCCGCCTGCGCCACCTGCCGCGCCTGCCGCACCCAGCGTGCAGGTCAGCCGTTCGCTCGACAAGGGCGAAAGCTATGCGCTGGTCGATGGCGCCAGGGATAGCGAGGGCGTCATCGTCGTCGACAGCGATATTCACTCGCAGCAGGTGGAAAAGCTCAAGCGCTCGATCAAGGGGCCGTTCCTGTGGTTCCGCGACCAGGGGCAGGCCTACGTGCTGCAGGATGCTGCCTTGCTGGGCAAGGTGCGCGCGGCATGGCAGCCTTCGAAACAGATCGGCAAGGAGATGACTGCGCTCGGCGAGCAAATGGATGCGCATGGCAAGGCCATGGGCGAAATGGGCCGCAAGATGGGCGCCCGCAGCCTGGCGAACGGCAGCGCGCGCGAGTCGGAACAGCTGCGCGCGCTGGGCCGCCAGCAGCAGGAGCTGGGCCGCAAGCTCGGTGAGGCCTCGCGCCGCCAGGCGCTGGCGACGAGCGACACGGCGCACCGCGCGGCCGAGCGCGACGTGGAACGCTTGCAGCAGCAGATGGAAGATGCGCAGGAAGACATGGAAGAAATCAACGACCGCATCGCCGATGTGCACGAGCGCGAGGCCGAGAAAGTGGAGCAGATGTCGCGCCAGATGGAGCAGCGCAGCAAGCCGATGGACGCGCTGGGCAGGCAAATGGGCGACCTGGGCCGACAGCAGGAAAAAGTCGTCAAGATCGCCGACAGGGCCACGCGCCAGGTGATTGCCCAGGCGCTCAGCGAAGGCAAGGCAAAATTGGTGCGCTAGACTGGACGCCAGGCGGCGGTCACGGCGCGGTACTGCGCCGGCAACTGCCCCCTGGCCTCGTCCACGCTGGCATACACCTCATCCTGCACCGTGTCCCAGTGCTCATCGCAGCTGAAACGGTAGACTTGCGCCTCGTCGCCGTAGCGGCACACGGCCAGGCCGTGGATGGCGACTGGGGCGGCGCCAGTGTCGGCTGTAACGTGGCCGAACGGCAGGTCGGACCAGGCCCAGGCCAATACGCGGGCGCCGTCGAGGTGAGTGGGTGCTGTCATGGGATACAGGCCGCTGTGTCGGGATGCCGATTGTAGCGCGCGCAGGGGAAACTGGCGCGACCGCTGGACAAATGCACAGTATTTTTAGCCATGCCGGTATAATCACGGCATGCAAAATCTTCTTCACAACCTCAATCCCGAACAATTGGCTGCCGTCACCTTGCCGGCCCAGCATGCGCTGATCTTGGCTGGCGCCGGTTCGGGCAAGACCCGCGTGCTGACCACCCGCATCGCGTGGCTGATCCAGACCCAGCAGGTATCGCCGCCCGGCATCCTGGCCGTGACCTTTACCAACAAGGCCGCCAAGGAAATGCTCACGCGTCTGTCGGCCATGCTGCCGATCAATACGCGCGGCATGTGGATCGGCACTTTCCACGGCCTGTGCAACCGCTTGCTGCGCACGCACTACCGCGATGCCGCCTTGCCGCAGACCTTCCAGATCCTCGACTCGCAGGATCAGTTGTCCGTGATCAAGCGCTTGTTGAAGGCAAACAATATCGATGATGAGAAATTCCCGCCGAAGACGGTGATGTATTTCATCAACAATGCCAAGGACCAGGGCTTGCGCGCCACGGACGTGGAAGCGTACGACGCGCACGAGCGCAAGATGGTCGAGCTGTACCAGCTGTACGACGACCAGTGCCAGCGCGAAGGCGTGGTCGATTTTGCCGAATTGCTGCTGCGCACGTACGAATTGCTGAGCCGCAACCAGCCGCTGCGTGAGCATTACCAGGCGCGCTTCCGCCACATCCTGGTGGACGAGTTCCAGGATACGAACAACCTGCAATACAACTGGCTCAAGTTGCTGGCTGGCCACGGCAGCCGCGATGGCGGCGCCCTGTTTGCCGTCGGCGACGATGACCAGAGCATTTACGCTTTCCGCGGCGCCAACGTGGGCAATATGAGCGCCTTCGAGCACGAGTTTCAGGTCAAGAATTTGATCAAGCTGGAGCAGAACTATCGCTCGCACGGTCACATCCTCGACAGCGCTAACGTGTTGATTGCGAACAATAGCAAGCGCCTGGGCAAGAATCTGCGCACGGACGCGGGCCATGGCGAGCAGGTGCGCGTGTACGAAGCCAGTTCCGACTTGCAGGAAGCGCAGTGGATTATCGAAGAGGCGAAAAGCCTGATCGCCGATGGCGCTTCGCGCAGTGAAATCGCGATTTTGTACCGCTCGAATGCGCAGTCGCGCGTGATCGAACATGCGCTGTTTTCAGCCAGCATTCCCTATCACGTGTATGGCGGCCAGCGCTACTTCCAGCGCGCCGAGGTCAAGCACGCGATTGCTTATTTGCAATTGATGGACAATCCGCACAACGATTCGGCTTTCTTGCGCGTGGTCAATTTCCCCACGCGGGGCATCGGCATGCGCTCGATCGAGCAATTGCAGGCCGCGTCCGAGCAATACGGCATCTCGCTGTACGCGTCCGTGCCCTATGTGGCGGGCAAGGCGGGCAGCGTGCTGGCCGGCTTCGTGAAATTGATCGAAGGCGTGCGTTTCGAAACGCAGCAATTGTCGCTGCCGGAAATGGTCAGAGTGGTGCTGGAAGCGAGTACCTTGCTGCAGCATTATCAGAATGAAAAGGAAGGCGCCGACCGCATCGAAAACCTGGAGCAGATGGTCAGCGCGGCCAGCCAGTTCGTTTCCGAAGAGGGTTTCGGCCAGGCGGCACCGGCCCATCTGGGGCCTGCCGCCCAGGCGCAGTCGGGCGCGCCCGTCGTCAACCAGGATGGCATCGAGATTTTAGATGCCGACGCCCCGCTGCCGGCCGTGATGTCGCCGCTCTCCGCCTTCCTGTCGCACGCGTCGCTGGAAGCCGGGGATAACCAGGCGCAGGCGGGCCAGGATGCGTTGCAAATGATGACGGTGCACTCGGCCAAGGGCCTGGAATTCGACAATGTGTTCATCACGGGCCTGGAAGAGGGCCTGTTCCCGCACGAAAGCAGCTCGAAGGAAGACAACGGCGTGGAAGAAGAACGCCGGCTGATGTACGTGGCCATCACGCGCGCGCGCAAGCGGCTGTATATGAGCTTCTCGCAGACGCGCATGCTGCATGGCCAGACGCGCTACAACATGAAGTCGCGTTTCTTCGACGAATTGCCGGAAGAAGCGCTGAAATGGCTGTCGCCAAAGGTACAGGCGAACTGGTTCGGCAACCGCAAGTCGGCCTGGGACGAGGCGCCCCGCGTGGCCAGCCTGGGTTCGGACAATGCGATTGCGCAAAAGATCGCGCAAAAAGCCACGGGCGGCGGCTGGCGCATCGGCGAATCGGTGGCGCATGCCAAGTTTGGCGAAGGCGTCATCGTCAATATCGAAGGCGGTGGCGGCAATGCGCGCGCGCAAATCAATTTTGGCCAGCACGGCATGAAGGTGCTGGACCTGGGAATTGCGAAACTGGAACGGCTGGGACGGTGATTTGGTAGGACGTAGGTCGGATTCGTGGCGGAACGCCGCGTAATCCGACGCTGCGAGGCCAACAATGGTGTCGGATTACGCCTTCGGCTAATCCGACCTACGTGTGGCATTGCAAGGCATTCGGCAAAAAGGGCAGCCTGCGCAGGCTGCCCTTTTTTACATCTGACCGGCGATCACTCGCCGGTCTTGTCCAGCGACACCGTCTTGCTCTCATCGACGGGCAGGCCGAAGATCTGGCGGTAGGCGGCGTAGAACGAGCAATGCATGATGATGGTGAGTATCATCGACAGCGGCATCATCAGCTGCATCATCAGCGGCGTGCGGCCAAAGATGACGGCCAGCAACTGACTGGTGACGACGCTGATGGCGAACCACGTGGAGGCGAAGACGATGAAGGCCGACAGCGAACGCCAGACGGCGAAAAAGCTGAAGAACAGCGCCTTGCCCAGGCTGATGCGTTGCCAGTAGATCAGCGGCGCGGCAAAGCAGAATGCCATGGCGGCCGGCACGTACAGCACGATGGCCAGCAGGATGCCAAGGCCCAGGCGCGATTCGGGGATCGCGGTGCGCGCGGCTTCTTCCGTCAGTTGCCCCGTGACCAGTTGCCACAGCAAGCCGCCGTCCACCAGGGTCGAGGCGCCGATGGCAACGATGGCCATCAGGATGTACAGCACGCCCAGGCCGAACAGGGCCGGGAAGGCCGGCTTGCGAAAGCCCGAGATCAACAGGCTGGGCAGGACGCGCTTGCCCTGGTCGATATTCAGGCAGCCTTGCACGAAGGCCACGGAAAACACGGGGACCAGGATGACGGGCAGCAACTGGCCGAGCATGGGCACGATGCTGATGGCCAGCATGCAGAACATATAGCCGAGAAACAGCATCGACATGCCGCCAGGTTGCTTGCGAAACAGGGCGAAGCCTTGTTTCACCCATTGCCAACCTGTACTTGCAGGTAATTTTTCCATGTTTAAAACAGTTCCGGAGCAGGTGTGGCGATACGTTCGCGCAGAATGCGTTCGAAATGCGCCGGATCGTGCGGGGTCAGCATTTCCGCTTCGCGCGGCTGGTAAAAATCGTACAGGCGCGATAGCCAGAAGCGCAGCGCGGCGGCGCGCAGCATTGCTTGCCATGCCGTTTGTTCTTCGTGCGTGAACGGGCGCACGGCCCGGTAGGCGTCGAGCAGGGCGCGCACGCGCGCCCTATCGAGCACGCCCGTGGCCAGGTCCACGCACCAATCGTTGACGGTGACGGCGACATCGAACAGCCAGGTGTCGCAGCCGGCAAAGTAAAAGTCGAAAAAGCCCGTCAGTTGCTCGCCGTCAAACATGACATTGTTGCGGAACAGGTCGGCATGCACGGGACCGCGCGGGATGGCTTTATAGGTATCGCAGGCAGCAAAGGCATCCTGGAAATGGATTTCAGCGCGCAGCAAATGCGCCTTGGCATCGTCGAGGTGGTGCAAGACCAGCGGCGTGGTAGCGTTCCACCACTGCAGTCCGCGCAAATTCGGCTGCTGCAGGGGGAAGTCCTGCGCCGCCAGGTGCATCTTCGCCAGCATGGCGCCGACGGCTGCGCAATGCACTGCTTGCGGCGCCATTTGCGAGCTGCCGTCGAGTTTGCTGACGATGGCGGCAGGCTTGCCTCGCAAGGCCGTCACCAGTTCGCCATCGGCATTGGCGATCGGCGCGGGCACCAGCACGCCCCGGTCTGCCAAATGACGCATCAGTTGCAGATAAAACGGCAATTGCTCGAAGCTGAGATTCTCAAAGATCGTCAGCACATACTCGCCGCGCTCCGTGCTCAGGAAGAAATTGCTGTTTTCGATGCCGGACGCGATGCCCTTGAGCGCCAGAGGTTTGCCGAGTGGAAACTGCGTGAGCCACTGGCCGATATCGTCCAGGTGTAGCGCGGTAAAAACAGCCATGGGAAAGAGAGGAATGGTCTAAAAGGTCAAAAAAATCCGGCCGCCCCGCAGGTGGCCGGGGCAGGGCAGAAGAGAGTGGCTGCTTACTTCGTTGCTGCGGGCGGTGCTGGCGCGTCCGCTGCCTCTTCGTCGCGTTGTTTCTGTTTTTTCTTGCCCAGATCGAATTCCAGCACTTTCCATTGCGGGCCGCGCAGAGCGTTGCCGTTGGCCTGGTCGGCGCCGGCGGCCGGCTTCATGTAATAGGTGCTGCCGCCGCTGGTGACTTTCACTTCGGACGTCACGCCCGCTTCGCGTTTCTCGGTAATCTGCTGCTTGGCGGCGGCCGGTGCCACGGTGATGGGCGCTTCGCCCATATCCTCGATACGTTCGAGTTGTGGCGGTGCTTCGCTCGGTTTGGCCGGCGTCTGGGCGCTGGCAAGGGCCGAACCTGCCAGCAGGGGCAGGGCGAGGAATGTCCAGAGTGTCGATGTACGCATCATGATGGGTTCGCTTCCATGTGTGGGACTGCAGCGCGTGCAGTGGTGTAATGCCGTCAATTTATCTATAAGGCATTGTAACAAACTGGTAGGCAATGCTGTTTAATACGGCCGATTAAATGCGCCGAAATGGCCCGCAGCGGCAGCCCGCGCACCCGCACAGGGCCGCTAGGGCGGTAAAAACGCCGGGAACGGCACGCGTTGCGGCCGGTGGCGCGGGCCTAAACTCTGCGATAATTGGGCGATATTTCACCCGTCTGCCGCTCTTTCCCCGGCTGGCGCGGCTCACCTTATTTTATTGGCATTATGCAAAACACCCTGCTGTTAGTCGACGGTTCCAGTTATCTTTATCGTGCCTTCCATGCGCTGCCCGACCTGCGCAGCCCGGACGGCTATCCCACGGGCGCCATGCACGGCATGGTCAACATGCTGCGCCGCCTGCGCGCCGATTACCCGGCCGCCTACATCGCCTGCGTGTTCGATGCCAAGGGTAAGACTTTCCGCGATGATATGTATCCTGAGTACAAGGCCACGCGCGCCTCGATGCCGGACGACCTGCGTTTGCAGATCGAACCGATCCACGAAGCCGTGCGCGCCATGGGCTGGCCCATCCTGATGGTCGACGGCGTGGAAGCCGATGACGTGATCGGCACCCTGGCCGTGCAGGCGGCCGGCGCCGGCATGAACGTGGTGGTCTCGACGGGCGACAAGGACCTGGCGCAGCTGGTCAACAGCCAGGTAACCCTGATCAATACCATGAGCAATGAAAAGCTCGACGAAGCGGCCGTGCTGGCCAAGTTCGGCGTGCCGCCGAACCGCATCATCGATTATCTGTCACTGATCGGCGATACGGTCGACAACGTGCCGGGCGTATCGAAATGCGGCCCGAAGACGGCCGTCAAGTGGCTGACCTTGTACGACAGCCTGGAAGGCGTGATGCAAAACGCTGCCAAGGTGGGCGGCGCCGTGGGTGAACACCTGCGCACGGCCCTGCCATGGCTGCCGCAGGCGCGCGCCTTGATCACCGTCAAGACCGATTGCGATTTGTCTGGCCACATGACAACGATTTCCGATTCGCTGGTGGCGAAACACGAAGACAAGGAAGCGCTGCTGGCCTTCTTCAACCGCTATGGCTTCAAGGCCCTGCTGCGCGAACTGGGCGCCACGCCGCCACCGATGTCGCCAGTCGGCGCACCGGTAGCCACGACGAACACCACAGGCGACATGTTTGCCGATGCTGCCCCGGCGATGGAAGCCGTGTATGAAACCGTGCTGACGGATGAGCAGCTGGACAAATGGCTGGCCCTGATCGATGCGGCGTCGCTGACGGCTGTCGACACGGAAACCACGTCGCTCGAACCGATGACGGCGCAAATGGTCGGCATTTCCCTGTCGGTCGCCGAGCACGCCGCCTGTTACATCCCGCTGGCCCATGATTACGCGGGTGCGCCGGATCAGTTGACGCGCGAACACGTGCTGGCGAAGTTGCGCCCGTGGCTGGAAGATGCAAACAAGCCCAAGCTTGGGCAGAATCTGAAGTACGATAGCCACATCTTCGCCAACCATGGCGTGATTCTGCGCGGCATCGCCCACGATACCCTGCTCGAATCATATGTGTTCGAATCGCACAAGAAACACGACATGGACAGCCTGGCCCTGCGTCACCTGAACTACACGACGATCCCCTTCGAGGACGTGTGCGGCAAGGGCGCCAAGCAGATCACGTTCAATCAGGTCGAGGTAGAGCAGGCAGCGAAATACGCGGCCGAGGATGCCGACGTGACCTTGCGTTTGCACAATGCCATGTGGGGCAACGTGGCCAACGATGAAAAACTCACCTTCATCTATGAAAAGATCGAGCTGCCGACGGCCGTGGTCTTGCAAAAGATCGAGCGCAATGGCGTGCTGATCGACGATGAATTGCTCAACATCCAGTCGGCAGAGCTGGCCGTGAAAATTTTAGAACTGGAAAAGAAGGCGTATGAACTGGCCGAACAGCCGTTCAACCTGGGTTCGCCCAAGCAAATTGGCGAAATCTTCTTTGAAAAGCTGAAACTGCCGGTGATCAAGAAAACCCCGACCGGTGCTCCCTCGACGGATGAAGAAGTGCTGCAAAAGCTGGCCGAGGATTATCCGTTGCCCAAAGTGCTGCTCGAATACCGTGGCATGGCCAAGCTGAAATCGACGTATACGGATAAATTGCCGAAGATGATCAACGTCAGCACGGGCCGCGTGCATACGAACTATGCGCAAGCCGTGGCCGTGACGGGGCGTTTGGCGTCGAATGACCCGAACTTGCAAAATATTCCCATCCGCAGCGCGGAAGGCCGCCGCATCCGCGAAGCGTTCATTGCCCCGCCGGGCAGCAGCATCGTCTCGGCCGACTATTCGCAGATCGAATTGCGCATCATGGCGCATATCTCGGGCGACGAAGCCATGCTGCGCGCATTTGCCGACGGCATCGACATTCACCGCGCCACGGCGGCCGAAATCTTCGGCGTGCCGGCCGCGGAAGTGCAGAGCGAGCAACGCCGCTACGCAAAAGTCATCAACTTCGGTTTGATCTACGGCATGAGCGCGTTTGGCCTGGCCGGTAACCTGGGCGTGGACCGCACGGCCGCGCAAAGCTATATCGACCGCTACTTCGCGCGTTTTTCCGGCGTGAAACAGTACATGGAAGACACGCGCCAACAAGCCAAGGCGCGCGGCTACGTGGAAACCGTGTTCGGCCGCCGTCTGTGGCTGCCGGAAATCAATTCGCCGAACGGCCCGCGCCGCCAGGGCGCGGAACGGGCGGCGATCAACGCACCGATGCAAGGCACGGCCGCCGACCTGATCAAGCTGGCCATGATCGCCGTGCAAGGCTGGCTGGAAACGGACAATTTGCAAACGAAGATGATCATGCAGGTGCACGATGAACTGGTGCTGGAAGTGCCAGACGCGGAACTGGAACTGGTCAAGCGCAAGCTGCCGGAGCTGATGGCCGGCGTGGCCGAGCTGAAGGTGCCGCTGACGGCTGAGGTAGGTATCGGTAAAAACTGGGACGAAGCGCACTAAATTTAAACGCAATATTTTCAGGAGAAACGCATGAGCAACATGATCACCGATTGTGAAAGTTTGCTGGGCCAGAGCAGCATGTCCGGTTTGGACGGCCGGCGTGGTTTCCTGAAGGTGGCGCTGGGAACGGGCTTTGCCGTGGCCGTGTTGCCCGTGGCGGCGCAAAACGTCATCAAGACTGATTCCACCGGACTCGTCACTGGCAGCATGTCGGTGATGGTCGATGGCCAGGCCGTGCCCGTGTATGCGGCCCAGCCGGAAGGCAAGACGGGTCTGCCCGTGGTACTGGTCATTTCGGAAATCTTTGGCGTGCATGAACATATCGCCGACATGGCGCGCCGCTTCGCCAAACAGGGCTATCTGGCGCTGGCGCCCGATCTGTTCGTGCGCCAGGGCGATCCCACCAAGGTCAGCAGTATTCCGGAACTCATGAAAGGCATCATCGCCAAGACGCCGGATGCGCAAGTGATGACGGACCTCGACGCTGTTGTTGCATGGGCAAAACAGAATGGCGGCGACACAAGCCGCCTGGGCATCACGGGCTTTTGCTGGGGCGGGCGCATCACCTGGCTGTACGCGGCGCACAATCCGGCCGTCAAGGCAGGCGTGGCCTGGTATGGCCGCCTGGTGGGCGAACCGACTCCCTTGCAGCCGAGCAACCCCATCGATATCGCCGCCAGCTTGAAAGTCCCCGTGCTGGGCTTGTATGGTGGCAAGGATACGGGCATCAGCCAGGAATCGATCGCCAAGATGAAAGATGCGCTGGGCAAGGGCGGCAAGCAATCCGAGTTTGTCGTGTATCCCGATGCGGGCCACGCCTTCAATGCCGATTACCGCCCCAGCTATGTGGCGTCCGATGCGAAAGACGGTTACGCGCGCTGCCTGGCCTGGTTCAAGCAGCACGGCGTAGCGTGATGTCGCAACAGCAAAATACCTGAATTTTCCAGAAGTTGAACTGAAAGGCGTACCGGGCTGTAAAATGCCCGCTGCGCGCCAATGCAGTACAATTGCATCTTCATCGCGCTACGCTGCCGCCAGACGCGCAAAAAATTAAATAATAGATAACAACGAATTCATCAGGCCAGACGCCAGCATCGCGGGCGCCAGTGACCCGGCGCCATTTTGAGGTAAGAAAATCATCGATCCCGTCCTTATATCCATTTTGCTCGCGACCACGATCGCGGGCGTGTTGAGCATTACCGCGGCGGCGATCTTTTCGTTTGCATTCCTCTCCAAAGTGGTCGAGCGCATGGTCAGCTTGTCCGTCGGCATCATGCTGTCGACGTCCCTGCTGCACGCCTTGCCCGAAGCGTTCGAGTCGCAGGCCGATCCGCGCAGCCTGTTCGCCACCCTGCTGGCGGGCTTGCTGGCCTTTTTCATGCTGGAAAAATTCGCGATTTTGCGCCATTCGCACCACCATGAAGGCGATGGCCACCACCATGCGCACGGCCACGACAAGCATGAGGCGGGCAAGGCTGGCTGGATGATCCTGGTCGGCGATGGCATGCACAACTTTACGGACGGCATTCTGATCGCCGCCGCGTTCCTGGCCGACCCGAAGCTGGGCCTGGTCACGGGCCTGGCCATCATCGCGCATGAAATCCCGCAGGAAATCGGCGATTTCATCGTGTTGCTCAATGCGGGCTTCTCACGCCTGCGCGCCTACATCTTCAATCTGCTGTGCAGCCTGATGGCGGTGGCCGGTGGCTTGCTCGGCTATTTCACCCTGGACCGCGCCAGCAACCTGATTCCTTACGTGCTCGTGTTTGCCTCGTCCGGCTTCATCTATATTGCCTTGAGCGACCTGATGCCGCAGATGCAGCGCCGCGCCACCTTGCGCGAAACCATCCCGCAAGTGCTCTTGATCGCGCTGGGCGTGTGCATCGTGCTGTTTTTGACGCATAAGCGCCACGGCGGTTGATGCCTGGCGCTGCCGGGTGTAGTATTGCCTTTCTGACTAACTTGCACAGAAAGGAGGAAAATATAATGGAAGAAAACTTGTTGCTCGCCTTGTGGCGCGCACGCTCTTTAAGCGCATTTGCCAGCTCTTGCCCACGTTCTATCGCGCTGCGATAACCTGGTCAGAGCAAAGCCACCCTCCTGAATAGAGTTTTTCTCTAGAGTCCTTTCTCGGCTCACGGTTTTCGTTAGCGCTCCTGTTAACGCGGATGCTTGCATCCCGAACAAAGACAAGAGCCATGACTACCCTTATCTCTACCCAAGCTTTACAGCTGGATACCCACGACGGTTTCCTCTTCAATGAACTCGCCTTTACCTTGCGCCAGGGCGACCGCATCGGCTTGATCGGCCACAATGGCTGCGGCAAATCCACCTTGCTGGGCTTGCTCAGCGGCAGGCGGGAAGCCACCTCCGGCACCATCCATGTCGCCCGTGCCTGCCGCTTGCAGCACGTGGAACAGCACTTGCCGGCCGAACTTGCCAACCTGAGCCTGTACGACGCCTTGCTGGCGCCCGTGCTGGACCAGCCCGAGCTGCATTGGCGGGTCGACAGCCTGCTGGCCGAGTTAGGCTTCGAGCACGAGACGGCGCACGTGCCCGTGCATTCCTTATCCGGCGGCCAGCACACGCGTCTGCTGCTGGGGCGTGCCCTGCTGCAGGAGCCGAACGTGCTGCTGCTCGATGAACCGAGCAATCACCTGGACTTGCCGTCCCTGTTGTGGCTGGAGCAATTCCTGCTAGCCTGGCGCGGCGCCTTCATCCTCGTCTCGCACGACCAGCGCCTGCTCGACAACGTGGCCACGCGCAGCTGGATCTTGCGCGATAGCCGCCTCTACGATTTCGACTTGCCGTGCGGTCCCGCGCTGGCAGCGCTGGCCGAAGCCGATATTGCCGCTGCCACCCGCCATGCGGCCGAACAGAAGGAAATCGACCGCCTGGCCGTCAGCAGCACCCGCCTGGCGTTGTGGGGCAAGATTTACGATAACGTCGGCATGGCGCGCAAGGCCAAGAGCATGCAGCGGCGCATCGACAAGCTGCAGGACGAGCAATCGTTCGTCAGCGATGGCGCGCCGTGGTGCTTGCGCTTGCGTGGCAAGGCGCTGGCGGCCGACCAGCTGCTGGCGCTCGATGGGCTGGACGTGCGCGCCGTATCCGCTTCCCCGCTGCTGTTCCAGGTCGGCCAGCTGTGGCTGAAACCGGGCGACAGGGTCGCCTTGCTGGGCGCCAACGGCAGCGGCAAGTCGTCCTTGCTGCGTCTGTGCTGGCAAGCGATCCAGGCACAGGAGGAACGCAGCGACTTGCGTTACCACCACGCGGCCAACATCGCTTACTACGACCAGTCGCTCAGGCAACTGGCCGACGAGGCGGATTTGTCCGACGCCCTGTATCCGTTTGCCGTGCAGAACGAAGCTGCGCGCAGCCAGGTGGCGCGCAAGCAAGCCCTGATTGCGGCTGGTTTCCCGTATGCGCGCCATGGCCAGACGGTGGCCACCCTGAGCGGCGGCGAGCGGGCGCGGCTGCTGTTCCTGGGGTTGTCGCTGGCCAGCTACCACTTGCTGCTGCTGGACGAACCGAGCAACCACCTGGACATGCAGGGCAAGGTGGAACTGGGGCAAGCCTTGCGCGGCTTTGCGGGCGGCTGTCTGTTGGTGTCGCACGACCGTGACCTGATCGAGACGGCCTGCAACCGATACTGGGTGGTGGCCGATGGCCGGCTGGAAGAGTGGCCGGATGCGGCCAGCGCGTATGCACGGCTGAGTCTTGAGGATGGGCCGGCGTCGACATCAGCGCCGCGCGTGCAGCATGCGTCTGCGATACTGACGGACACTGACGTGCAGTTGGAGCGCTTGTGCGAACTGGAGCACTTGCTGGCCGAGGACCTGGCCCGCAAGCCGCGCCACCAGAAGCCGGCCAGCCAGCAGGCGTGGCTGGCGGAACTGGAACAGTTGAATCAAGCGCTGGGGATAACGTCGTAATTTTGGGGTCAGACCCGACGGGGGAATGCATCCCAATGGCATGCATTCCGATTCCGAAGGAACTGACCCCGGATTTTTGCCAACTGTTAATTCCTCGTCGCCACGGGCCGCGCCGGATCGGCGCACCATTCGCTCCACGAACCTGGATACAGGGCCGCGCCAGGCAAGCCGGCCACTTCCAGGGCCAGCAAGTTGTGGCAAGCTGTCACGCCGGAGCCGCATTGCAGGATGGCCGTTTGCGGCGATGCTATCAAGGCGCTGAAGTCGCGCCGCAGTTCGTCGGCGCTTTTAAAACGGCCGTCCGCCTGCAGGTTATCCTTGAAGAAGCGGTTCTTCGCGCCGGGGATATGGCCGCCCACGGGGTCGATGGTTTCGTTTTCGCCGCGATAACGGTCGGGGGCGCGCGCGTCGATGACGGTCAACGCTTGTGTTTCCAGGTTGGCGACGACGTCCTGCACGCTGACCATGCGCGTCAGGCTGGCTTTTTCCGTGAGCTTGCCCGCTGCGCGGGGTGCCACGGGCGTGACCAGCGGCAAACCTTGCGCCTGCCAGGCAGCCAGGCCGCCGTCCAGCACGGCGACGGCTGGATGGCCGATCCAGCGCAGCAGCCACCACAGGCGGGCGGCGAACATGCCGCCTTGCCCGTCATAGGCGATGACTTGCGTGTCGCCATGGATGCCCCAGCCGCGCAAGGTGGCCAGCAGGGCGTTGCGCTCGGGCAAGGGATGGCGGCCCGTAAAGTCTGCGCCGCGCGCCGTCTTGGGACCGGACAGGGCCGTGTCGATATCGGCAAACTGCGCGTTCTGGATGTGGCCGGCGGCGAATGCATCGCTGCCGGCTGTCGGGTTGAGCAAGTCGTGGCGGCAATCGAGGATGACCCAGTTGCTGTCGTTCAGGTGGCTGGCCAGTTCGCTGGCCTGTATCAAGGTGGTGTACATCGGAAACGCTCCTTTACACTTCGCTGGCAATGGGATCCGTGCGCGCAATCGCTGCGCCACGGGCCGTGTTGCGGGTATTGTAATAGGTTGCCGCGATACCGGAGGCGAGGATGATGCCGATGCCGGCCCAGCCATGCCAGTCGAACAGGTCGCCAAAGATCACCACGCCCCAGAAGCTGGAAAAGACGATGCCCGTGTATTGCAAATTGGCAACCACAAGCGTCTTGCCCAGGCGATAGGCGCGCGTCATGGCCATCTGCGCCATGGTTGCGCACAGGCCGATGGCGGCCAGCAAGCCTATGCCGTAGCCGCTGGTGTGCGCGTGCCAGACGACGGGGCCGCCGCCGGCGCTGGCCACATGGCCGATCACACCGGCGAGGAAATTGACGACCGAGAAATAAAACACGACCCGGTATTCGGGTTCGCCCAGCAAGCCCAGTTTGCGCACTTGCAAGTAGGCGAGGGCAGACAGCATGCCGGAAATCAAGGCCGTGATGGCGCCTGCCAGCTGGTCCGTCTCGAACACGGGTTGCAGCAGCAGGGTCACGCCGACAAAGCTCATGGCAATGGCCGCCACCAGCGACCATTCGACCTGCTGCATGCCTTTCCACCAGCCACCCGCCAGCAGGATCACGGCGATCCAGATGGGCGCCATGTAATTGAGCGTCATGGCGGTGGCCAGTGGCAGGATGGCGATGGCATAAAACCACAGCCACAGGGCGATCACGCCCACCACGCCGCGCCACAGATGCTGGCCCGGCATCGTGGTTTTAAAGCTGCCGCCCTGGTACAAAATCGTGCAGCTCATGACGGTCATGCCGATGATGCCACGGTACATGACGATTTCGGAGGTCGAGTACAACTCCGACGCCAGCTTGACGCACACGCCCATGATGGCAAACATGAAACTGGCGAATAACATCCATAGCGATTGCATGAGTAATCCTGGTGATGAAAATGAAAAAGGCCGCGTATTGCGGCCCTTGAGGGAATTACAGTTCGATATTGTTGCGGTACCACTCGTGGAAGTGCTGCATGCCGTCTTCCATGGGCGACTGGTAAGGCCCCACTTCGTTCTCGCCGCGCGCCATCAGTGCCTTGCGGCCGGCATCCATGCGCAGGGCGATTTCATCGTCCTCGACGCAGGTTTCCATGTAGGCAGCCCGTTCCGCTTCGACGAAGTCGCGCTCGAACAGCACGATTTCCTCTGGGTAATAGAACTCCACCACGTTGCGCGTCTTTTGCGGACCGTCGGGCCACAGGGTCGAGACGATCAGCACGTGTGGATACCATTCAACCATGATGTTCGGATACAGCGTCAGCCAGATGGCGCCATATGGTGGCACTTCGCCGCCACGGAATTGCAGCACCTGCTCCTGCCATTTCTTGTAGGCAGGCGAACCGGCCTGCTGCAGGCCGCGGTGCACGCCCACCGTTTGCACGCTGTAATCCTTGCCGAATTCCCAGCGCAGGTCGTCGCAGCTGACGAAGCTGCCCAGACCCGGGTGGAACGGTTCGACGTGGTAATCCTCGAGGTAGACTTCGATGAAAGTCTTCCAGTTGTAGTCGCACTCGTGGATCTCCACGTGGTCGAACATATAGCCGGAAAAATCGAGGTCTTTCGAGACGGACAAATCTTTCAATTTTTCCATCACGTTGTAGCCATTTTGCTCGAACAGCAAGCCATTCCAGCTTTGCAGCGGCGTTTTCGACAGGTTCAGGCACGGCGTCTCGGGGAAGTGCGGCGCGCCGATCAATTCACCCTTGAGGTCGTAGGTCCAGCGGTGCAGCGGGCAGACGATATGGTTCGCATTGCCGCGGCCATTGAACATCAGCGCCTGCCGGTGGCGGCACACGTTGGACAGCACTTCGATGCCATTGGCGTTGCGCACGAGCATACGCCCTTCGTTCTCAGACGCCAGGGTCGCAAAATCGCCGGTTTCCGGCACCATCAGCGCATGCCCGACATAACGCGGGCCGGCTTGGAATAATTGCTGCATTTCACGCTGCAACAGCGTTTCGTCAAAATAGACGTGGACCGGAAGTTGCGCGTTTGAACGCGCCAGCTTGGCGTGAGTAGCCAGATCGGACATCCCAACCCCCCATAAATGTACAACGGTCAGCAGTGCCCCAGGCCTATCCCTGGGCAACCGCTACAGAGAGAAAGAATCCGCAAAGACCTGAATTCAAATTTGTTGAAACGGTATTTCGGACAGAACCGGCGATTATAGCGCGTATCGGCCTCGGCATTATCAAACCCCTCCGGCAAATAGGCTCTTAATGAGAAATATTGTCATTTACCGTGCAATTTCCGGCAGATGGGGGCGATTGCGCTAGAATTCACTGCCAAGCTGGCAACGTCTACCCCTTTGAGCACGCCGATTGCGCTTTAGTTTTCACTTAATAGTGTGGTTTGTTCTAAAATAACGCTTCTATGCTGGCCGGGAGTCCCCGGCGTCTCCCTACATACCCCTCGTGCCACGAAGAGATCTGAGTCTATGTCGAAGAAATTAACTGCCGCTGCCGCAGCGCCGGCCTCGTTTGAAGAGGCAATGGCGGAACTGGCGCAGCTGGTAACGCAAATGGAAGCGGGCCAGTTGCCGCTGGAAGCATCGGTCGCGGCGTATCAGCGCGGCTCGGAACTGGTCAAGTATTGCGCCACCCAGCTCGATAGCGTCGAAGCGCAGGTGAAAGTACTGGAAGGCGACATGTTGAAACCGTTCGTGGATGCCGGCGAGGCCGCCCTATGATGGCCAGCATGCAGCAAGACGGCGTGACCTTCGGCGACTGGATGCAAGCGACCCAGTCCGGCGTGGAAGGCCGGCTCGACCAATTCCTGCCAGCGGCAAACGTGGTGCCGCACAAGCTGCACGCTGCCATGCGCTACGCGCTCTTGGGCGGCGGCAAGCGCGTGCGCCCGCTGCTGGTGATGGCGGCTGGCGAATTGTTTGACGCCGATCAAGATACCCTCGCGCGCGCCGCGTGCGCGCTGGAAATGATTCACGTGTATTCGCTCGTGCATGACGACATGCCTTGCATGGATGACGATGCCTTGCGCCGTGGCAAGCCTACCGTGCACATCGCCTACGATGAAGCGACGGCCCTGCTGGTGGGCGACGCGCTGCAATCGCAGGCGTTCGTGCTGCTGGCCGACGGCGCGGCCATTCCACCGGGGCGGCAAATGGCGATGATCAAGCTGCTGGCGCACGCGTCTGGCTCGTTTGGCATGTGCGGCGGCCAGGCGATCGACCTCGACAGCGTCGGCCTGGCCTTGACCTTGCCGCAGCTGGAACAGATGCATCAACTGAAAACGGGTGCCTTGCTGCGCGCGGCCGTGATTCTGGGCGCGCTGGCGGGCAAGGACTTGACGCCAGACGAGATGACGGCGCTGAACGCCTATGCGCGCGCCGTCGGCCTGGCGTTCCAGGTGGTCGACGACGTGCTCGACGCCACGGCCGATTCGGCCACCCTGGGCAAGACGGCGGGCAAGGATGCGGCCGCCAACAAGCCCACCTACGTATCGATACTGGGGCTGGAACCATCGAGAGCCCTGGCAGAACAATTGCGGTGCGACGCCCATGCGGCGCTGGCGCCATTCGGGGACAAGGCACGCCGTCTGCGCGAGCTGGCAGACCTGGTCGTGCAGCGGAAGGCATAAATGAAACTGTTAGAAACTATCAATGAACCAGCGCAAGTGCGCAAGCTGGCCCGCTCGCAACTGGTGCCGCTGGCGCAGGAACTGCGCAGCTTCCTGCTCGACTCCGTTTCCAAGACGGGCGGCCACTTGTCGTCCAACCTGGGCACGGTCGAGCTGACCGTGGCGCTGCATTACGTGTTCAACACGCCGCACGACCGCATCGTGTGGGACGTGGGCCACCAGACGTATTCGCACAAAATTTTGACGGGCCGGCGCGAGCGCATGCATACCTTGCGCCAGAAAGACGGCATTTCCGGCTTCCCGAAGCGCGACGAGAGCGAATACGACACCTTCGGCACGGCGCACTCGTCGACGTCCATTTCCGCAGCGCTGGGCATGGCGCAGGCCGCCAAGATCAAGGGCGACCCACTGCACGCGATCGCCGTGATCGGCGACGGCTCGATGACCGCCGGCATGGCTTTCGAGGCGATGAACAATGCGGGCGTGCAGGAAGACGTCAATCTTCTGGTGATTCTGAACGACAACGACATGTCGATTTCGCCGCCCGTGGGTGCGCTGAACCGCCATCTGGCGCGCCTGATGTCGGGCCAGTTCTATGCGGCAGCGAAAAATGTCGGCAAGTCCGTCTTGCCCGGCCCCGTGCTGGAACTGGCGAAGCGCTTCGAAGAGCACGCCAAGGGCATGGTCGTGCCCGCCACCATGTTCGAGGAATTCGGTTTCAACTATATCGGCCCCATCGACGGCCACGACCTCGATTCGCTGATCCCGACCTTGCAAAATATCAAGCAATTGAAGGGTCCGCAATTCCTGCACGTGGTGACCAAAAAAGGCCAGGGCTACAAGCTGGCCGAGGCGGAACCGATTCTTTACCACGGCACGGGCAAGTTCAACCCGGCCGAAGGCATCAAGCCGGCCACGGCACCGGCCAAGATGACGTACACGGAAGTGTTCGGCAAATGGCTGTGCGACATGGCCGCGCACGACAAGCGCCTGGTGGGCATCACGCCGGCCATGCGCGAAGGCTCGGGCATGGTGAAGTTCGAACAGCAATTCCCCAACCGTTACTTTGACGTCGGCATCGCCGAGCAGCATTCCGTGACGTTTGCCGCCGGCCTGGCTTGCGAGGGATTGAAACCCGTCGTGGCCATCTATTCCACCTTCCTGCAGCGCGCCTACGACCAGCTGATCCACGACGTGGCCCTGCAAAACCTGGACGTGACGTTCGCGCTGGACCGCGCCGGCCTGGTGGGCGCCGATGGTGCCACGCACGCGGGCAACTACGACATGGCGTTCTTGCGCTGCATCCCCAACATGGTCATCATGGCCGCGTCCGACGAAAACGAATGCCGGCAAATGCTCACCACGGGCTACCACTATCCGGGCCCGGCAGCCATCCGCTATCCGCGCGGCGCCGGTGCCGGCGTGGCCATCGTGCCTGAGCTCACCAGCATCGCGATCGGCAAGGGCGAGATCAAGCGCTACGGCAAGCGCATCGCCATCCTGGCCTTCGGCTCGATGGTGGCGCCTGGCGTGGCGGCGGGCGAGAAGCTCGACGCGACGGTCGCCAACATGCGCTTCGTCAAGCCGCTCGACGTGGCGCTGGTGAAACAGCTTGCCGCTGAGCACGATTACCTGGTGACGGTGGAAGAGGGCTGCATCATGGGTGGCGCCGGTTCGGCCGTGGCCGAAGCCCTGGCGGCGGAAGGTATCGTCAAGCCGATTTTGATGCTGGGCTTGCCGGACGTCTTCATCGACCATGGCGACCCCGTGCAACTGCTGAAAAGCGTGGGTCTCGATGCCACCGGCATCGCCGCCTCGATCGAGCAGCGCTTCCCGTCCGCAGGGCCGCGTCTGGCGATGGTCAGCTAAGACGCTCAAGATGATAAAAGCGGCACTGCGGTGCCGTTTCGTCCAGCGAGATTTCACGCTGCACTGCAACATTTATCCTCCGGGAATGCTACGATGACGCTTTGATACCTTCTCAAAGTCCACCTTGCATTTCAGGAAACTCCACCGCCGTGTGCGCGCATTGGCCGGCCGCTGGCTGACGGGCATGCACGCCTACACCGATACCCTGTCGCAGCGCCGTCCCCTGTGGATGGTCACGCTGGCCATCGACGAAACCAATCTGTCCGAAGGCCTGCGGGCCGCCTGCGCCTCGAGCGCCATGTTGCTCCTGGGTCTGTTGTTCGACCACCCCGATTTTTCCTGGGCCGCCATCGGCGCCTTCTGGACTTGCCTGGCCGATGCGGCCGGTACACGGCGCATGCGTTTTGTGTCGATGCTGGGCTTCGGCTTGCTGTCGACGGTCGCTGGCGGCTTGACGGCGCTGGCGGCCGGGCATGGCGTGATGGCGGCGGCCATCGCCGTGCTGCTGTTTTCCTGGGCCGGCGCGTTGGCGCGCATCTGGGGCGCGGCCACGGCGCAAGTGGCCATCCTGGCGGCCACGGCCTGCGTGGTGATGGTCACGCATCCGCTCGCATCGATGACGCAGACGGCGCCTTTCCTGGGGCTGTACCTGTTCGGCTGCCTGTTTGCCACCGTGCTCAGTTTTACTGTCTGGCGCATCCACCCGTTTAGCCCGGCCCGGCGCGCCATCCGCGCCGCGTATTCGCGCCTGGCCGGCATTGCGCGCGACAATGCGCGTTTCCTGGCGCAGGGCCCGGTGCTGCCGGACGCCGCCGCGCATGGCGCCAGCTACCGTTCGCAGGCGCGCGCCGCGCTGGAAGCGGCCCGCGTGGCGCTGGCCGCTGTGCCGCCCGCGCGCGCGGGCCGCAGCGCCCTGTACGACAATCTGCTGCTGGCGCTCAGCGACGCCGAGCGCATCTTCGCCTATCTGATCGCCGTCACGCATACCTGCGAGCGCGAGCAGCAACGCCTGCGCCACGACCCGCGCGCGCGGCGCAGCCTGGAAGTGATGGCCGTGCTGCTGCGCCGCCTGGGGCAAGCCGTGCAGCGCCAGCCGGAAACGCCGCCTTTGGCCTTGCAGCGCCGCCTGGCGGGCTGCGGACGGCGCCTGGAAGCGGCGCTGGGCGCCTTGCTGCCCTTGCGTCTGAACGTGGACTTCATGGAACTGGGCTTGCCGCGCGCAGCGCAGCTGCCGTGGCGCGAGGCGGCTTTCCTGGCGCTGGGGCAGGCGTGGCAAACGGCGAAAGTCAACGCCACGCCGCGGTCGCTGAGCTGGCGCCATGCGGCGCGCGTGTCGCTGGCGACGACGGCCGGCTTCCTGCTGGTCGAGGCGCTACACATTCCGTTCGGCTACTGGGCCACCATGGCCACCTTGCTGATACTACAGCCGTCCGTGTCGACCACCTGGCCGCGCGGCATCGAGCGCGTCGCGGGCAGCGTGCTGGGCGCCGTGCTGGCCGTGCTGATCGGCCTGGTCATTTACACCCCTCTGGGTATCTCGCTGGTGGTGTTTCCCCTGATCGTCGCCACCATGGCCTTGCGCCGCGTCAGCTACAGTCTGCACGTGCTGTTCATGACGCCCGCCTTCGTGCTGGTGGCCGACTATGCGGCGCCCGCCAGTGAGATGGTGTATGCGATGAGCCGCCTGGGCAACAATGTGCTCGGCTGCGTGCTGGCCCTGCTGGCCACGTTTTTCCTGTGGCCCGATCGCGAGGCGGACGACCTGGACCAGCGCCTGGCCAGGGCGGTGTCGGCCAACCTGAAATACCTGCTGGCCGTGCTGGCGGCCGGCGGAAAGTGGGATAGCGCCATCGCGCGCCTGCGCCGTGAGGCGGGGCTGGCCAGCAATAATGCGGAACAGGTCTTGCAGCGCCTGCGCATCGAGCGCCGCCTGGACCGCAGCAGCGGCGTGGGGCTGGCGGCGCTGCGCACCTTGCCGCTGCTGCGCCGCGTGGCGGGCAGCACGGCGCGCATCAGTCTGAGTCCCCAGGCCGAACCGGCGCCGCCCGAGCTGCAGCGGTGGATTGCCGAAGTCAGCGGGGAGATCGATGCGCTGCTGCGCGGTGATTCCGGCGCCCCTGCGCCCGGCCCCTGCATCAGCGAGGTGCTGATGCCTTTGCAGGCCGACGCCGTGGCCCAGGTACAGCTGCTGCGCGGCTTGCTGCGCGAGCATGTGCATGCGATGGAGAACGGCGCGCGGTGAGCTCCTCGCGCTGAAGAGCTTTCTGGAAGCCTTGTAGCCGCCCGGCCGGCTGCGCCCGCAGCCGGCCTTTTCCTGCTTGCGGCGCCATATTGTATAGACGTTTGGCGCCCCGCAATCTCTCCAAATGCCACATTTCATGGGCTTTGCCGATATATTTTCCAAAGTGGAAATTTATCGAAAGGAAACGTTGACTCTAAAATAAGTGCGGTCTATATTCGTTTTTGTAGCAAGTAAATGACGAAATCTGTATTGATTTTTTACGACTGATCTGACGCGCTTGCCTGCGGCAATAGCTTACATGGAGAGTAGTAAATGAAAAAAATTGCAGCGTTTATTTTTACCCTGGGCTTGGGTACTTCCTATGCCATCGCTTCGGATAACAGTTGTTATTACAGCTGTGAGGAGGAACTGCGGGAATGCACGATGATGTATGGCGACAGGTCCCCATTCTGCAGCAGCAGTTATAAAGGCTGCCTGAGAGGCTGCCAAGCCGGCGCCTGATATCCATTTTTGCATTGCGAGGCAGCCAGTGATCGTACGCGACGCTGCCGCTCCTCGATAATTTGCGCCTCTGACAATACCTATGATGCAGAAAAAAATTAAAACCATCGCCATGTATGGCGTGATCCTGGCCGCCGGCCTGGGCAGCGGTTATGGCTTGTCTTTGCTGCCTGGTTTATTCAAACCGACTTACACGGAAGGTAATTACGCTGCGTATTTCCCGAATGCCCAGGCGAAGGTGGTGTTGTACGGCACGGACTGGTGCGGCTATTGCGCCAAGACGCGTGCGTATTTCAAGGAAAACAAGATCGAATTCGTCGATCTCGATATCGAGAAATCCCCGGCAGCGAAAAAAGCCCATGAGGAACTCGGCGGCGGCGGCGTACCGGTGGTGCTGATCGGCAACCGCAAGATCCAGGGGTTCAATACGGGCGCGCTGGAAGCGGCGATAAAGAAAATCTGATTGCCGGATGGCGCGTAAGAGACGGCGCGCCATGGATGTCAGTGATCGTCTGTCAATTCAACAGGAGTGCTTATGTTCAAAAAACTGGGTTTCTTTTTGTTTGCCATGGGTGTCAGCGCCTCGTATGCCATGGCCAATAGTACCGCCGATATATCGGAATGCCAATCCGAGTGCTATATGGCGCTCGATGCCTGTGTCATGGAATTCAATGTCCCTGGATGCGTGCGTATCAATAAAGAGTGTCTGCAGCGCTGCGGCTAGCAAGCGCTTGTCAGCCTGATAACGCACGGCGATGCTGTTTGACAGGCATCGCCGTTTTTATCTCATCCCCGCGTGCGGTCATGCCGCCACAGCACGTCGCTGCCGCCGGCAAAGCGGTTCAGCACGCGTGACAGCACGAACAGCAGGTCCGACAGGCGGTTAACGTACTGGCGCGGATGTTCATGGATAGGCTCCGCATTCGCCAGCGCGACGATGCTGCGCTCGGCGCGGCGGCACACGGTGCGGCATACATGCGCCAGCGAGGCGGCGCGCGAACCGGCAGGCAGGATGAATTCACTCAAGGCCGGCAAGTCCGCATTGTATTTTGCCAGTAAATCATCAAGACGCAGCACATGCTCTTCCTTGATCAGCTGGTAGCCGGGGATGCAGATTTCTCCGCCCAGGTCGAACAGATCGTGCTGGATGGCCACCAGCTCTTCGCGCAAGGCGTCGGGCATGGCTTCGCACAGCAGCAAGCCGATATTCGAGTTCAGTTCGTCCACGTCGCCCATGGCGTGGATGCGGACGCTGTCCTTGCTGGTGCGGCTGCCGTCGCCCAGGCCGGTGCTGCCATTGTCGCCCGTGCGCGTGGCGATTTTCGAGAGTCGGTTGCCCATGATGCTGATCCTGTCAATGAAGAATGGGGGCAGCATACGACACTGCGCGTCGCCTGGCTGCGGATTTGGCTTCGAAATGGACAAAAAATGCGCTGCGCGCCACTTTTGTGCTTACAATCGTCGCACGCCCATGCCCTTTCCCCCCCAATCTTATGCTCAATGCTGCCCCTGAATCCGGATTGACCGCCGCGCGTCAGCAAACCGTCGTCGCGGCCCTGCTGGCCGTGCTGCCGGCCCGCTGCGTGCTGTCCGACGCCGAAGATACGCGCCCGTATGAGTGCGACGGCCTGGCTGCCTACCGCCAGCTGCCGATGGTGGTGACTTTGCCGGACACGGAAGAACAGGTCATCGCCATCCTCGGCGTCTGCCGCGAACTGAAGGTGCCGATCGTGCCGCGCGGCGCCGGCACGGGCTTGTCGGGTGGCGCCTTGCCGATCGCCGATGGCGTGGTACTGTCGACGGCGCGCCTGAACCGCATCGTGCGCCTCGATGCCTACGCGCGCACGGCCGTAGTGCAGCCAGGCGTGCGCAACCTGGCCATTTCCGAAGCGGCGGCGCCCTATGCCTTGTACTACGCGCCCGATCCATCCTCGCAGATTGCCTGTAGCATCGGTGGCAACGTGGCGGAAAACTCGGGCGGCGTGCATTGCCTGAAATACGGCTTGACCGTGCACAATGTGCTGCGCGTGCGCGTCGTCACCATCGATGGCGACGTGCTGGAACTGGGCGGCGAATGCCTGGATTCTCCCGGCCTCGACCTGTTGGCCGTCTTCATCGGTTCCGAAGGCATGCTGGGCATCGTTACGGAAGTGACCGTGAAACTGATCCCGAAACCGGCCACGGCGCGTGTCATCATGGCCTCGTTCGGCGACGTCGTCACGGGCGGCAATGCGGTGGCCAACGTGATCGCCGCCGGCATCATCCCGGCCGGCCTGGAAATGATGGACCAGACCTCCTCGCGCATGGTCGAACCGTTCGTCAAGGCCGGCTACGACATCGACGCGGCGGCCATTTTGCTGTGCGAAGCGGACGGCACGCACGAGGAAGTGGAAGAGGAAATCGCCCGCATGACGGCCGTGCTGGAAGGGGCGGGCGCCAGCGCCATCGCCGTCTCGCAGTCGGAAGCGGAGCGCATGAGGTTCTGGTCCGGCCGCAAGAACGCCTTTCCTGCGGCGGGACGCATCTCGCCCGACTACTACTGCATGGACGGCACCATCCCGCGCAAGCGCCTGGCGGAAGTCCTGACGGGCATCGCCGGCATGGAAACGACGCATGGCTTGCGCTGCGCGAACGTGTTCCACGCGGGCGACGGCAATCTGCATCCCCTGATCCTGTTTGACGCCAACAAGCCCGGTGAATTCGAGCGCGCAGAAGCGTTTGGCGCGGACATATTGGCCCTGTGCGTGGCCGTCGGCGGCACCATCACGGGCGAGCATGGCGTGGGCATGGAAAAGATCAATTCCATGTGCGTGCAGTTTACGCGTGCCGAACTCGATGCCTTCTTTGCCGTCAAGCGCGCCTTCGATCCCCATACCTTGCTGAACCCGGACAAGGCGATACCCACCTTGAACCGCTGCGCCGAATTCGGCAAGATGCATGTGACGGCGGGGCGTCTGCCGTTCGCCAACCTGCCCCGTTTTTAACCGCCGGAGACTCCTTTGCAAGCGATAGTGGAACAATTCAGGCAGCAGATACTGGCCGCCAGCGCGGCGGGCAAGCCCTTACGCCTGCGCGGCGGAGGCACGAAGGACTGGTATGGCCAGCAGCTCGACGGCGAGGTACTCGACACGCGCGCGTATGCGGGCATCATCGACTATGAACCGACGGAACTGGTGATCACGGCCCGCTGCGGCACGCCGCTGGCGGACATCGAGGCGGCGCTGGCCGCGCGCAACCAGATGCTGGCCTTCGAGCCGCCGCATTTCGGTCCTGGCGCCACGGTGGGCGGCGTCGTCGCCAGTGCGCTGTCCGGCCCGCGCCGGGCCAGCGCGGGCGCGCTGCGTGATTTTGTGCTGGGCGCCGTGCTGATGGATGGTCATGGCGAGCGCCTGGCCTTCGGCGGGCAAGTCATGAAGAACGTGGCCGGCTACGATGTCTCGCGCCTGCTGGCGGGCTCCCTGGGGACATTGGGCCTGATCCTGGAAGTGTCGCTGAAGGTGCTGCCCCTGCCGCTGCGCGAAGCGACGTTCCGCGTGGCGTGCGCGGAAATCGCCGCCTTGCGCATGCTCAATGAATGGGCGGGCAAGCCGCTGCCGATCTCCGCCAGTTGCTGGCATGACGGCGTGCTGACGGTGCGCCTGTCCGGCGCTGAAGCTGCCGTGTCGGCGGCCCTGCACACGCTGGGCGGCGAGCTGCTGGCACCGCAGGACGCGGCCGCCTTCTGGCTGGCCGTGCGCGAGCAGACGCACGCTTTCTTTGCGGGTGCGGGCAGCCTGTGGCGCTTGTCGCTGCCGCCGCATGCCAGCGCCATGATCCTGACTGGGCGCCAGCTGATCGAGTGGGGCGGCGCGCAGCGCTGGCTGAAGCTCGATGGCGACGCCGACGCCGATAGCGCCCGGCACATTCGCCAGGCGGTGGCTGCCGCCGGCGGCCACGCCACTCTGTTCCGCGGCGGCGACAAGGCGGTGGGCGTGTTCCACCCGCTGGCGCCGGCTGTTGAAAAAATCCACCAGCGCCTGCGGCAGGCTTTCGACCCTGCCGGCATCTTCAACCCGCACAGAATGTATTGAGCGCGCATGCAAACCAATCTCGCCGATTTCATCAAGAATACGCCGGCAGGCGACGAAGCCGAAGCCATCCTGCGCGCCTGCGTGCATTGTGGCTTTTGCACGGCCACCTGTCCCACCTACCAGCTGCTGGGCGACGAACTCGATGGCCCGCGCGGACGCATTTATCTGATCAAGCAAGTGCTTGAAGGCGCGCCCGTCACCGCCAAGACGCAGACGCACCTGGACCGCTGTCTGACTTGCCGCAATTGCGAGTCCACCTGTCCTTCGGGCGTGCAGTACGGACGCCTGGTCGATATCGGCCGCAACGTCGTCGAGCAGCGCGTGCAGCGCCCCTTGCGCGAACGGGCCTTGCGCTTCGCCTTGAAGGAAGCCTTGCCGCGCCGCTGGCTGTTTACGCCCGTGTTCAAGGCGGGTCAGGCGCTGCGGCCCTTGCTGTCAAAAAGTTTGCAGGATAAATTGCGCCCTGGCGCCGCTGCCGGTGTATGGCCCGCGCGCCAGCACGCGCGCACCATGCTGCTGCTCGACGGCTGCGTGCAGCCGGCCATGTCGCCGAACATCAACGCGGCCACGGCGCGCGTGCTCGATGCGCTGGGCGTGCAATTGATCGTCGCGCCGAAGGCCGGCTGCTGCGGTGCGCTGCGCCATCACCTGAACGACCAGGAAGCGGCGCTGGACGACATGCGCCGCAATATCGACGCCTGGTGGCCATACGTGGAAAGTGCCGAAGCCATCGTCATGACGGCGTCCGGCTGCGGCGCCACGGTGAAGGAATATGGCCACCTGCTGGCACACGACGCCCATTATGCGGAGAAGGCGCGGCGCATCGCCGCACTGACGCGCGACTTGTCCGAGATCATGCCGGCCTTCGAAGCGGAGCTGGTGGCGCAGCTGAAGGGGCGCATACTGAAAAAAGTGGCGTATCACCCGCCATGCACCCTGCAGCATGGCCAGCAGGTACGCGGCAAGGTGGAGCAGGTGCTGCGCGCCGTCGGCGTCGACGTGCGCTTGTGCGCCGACAGCCATCTGTGCTGCGGTTCGGCGGGCACGTATTCGATCTTGCAGCCGGCATTGTCGCAGCAGCTGCGCGACAACAAGGTGGCGAACCTGGAAGCGTGCGAACCGGAGATGATCGTGTCGGCCAATATCGGCTGCCTGAGCCACCTGCAATCGGGCACGGAGACCCCCGTGCGGCACTGGATCGAGTTGATTGATTCAGCTTTGACGCCCGTCAAATAGATATCTCGCTGTACTGGGCTATACGCCACTGCGGTGCCGGCACGAAGTTGGCAGCCCACTCCAGCACGGCGTCGGCCGGCATGGGGCGGGCGATGCCGTAGCCTTGCGCCAGGTCGCAGCCCAGCTGGATCAGGCGCGCGCCATGCTCGACGCTTTCCACGCCTTCGGCGATCACCGTCAGGGAAAATGAACGGGCCAGGCCGATGACGGCGCGCACCAGGTGCAGGTCGTCGCGGTCGTTGAGCATATTGCGCACGAAGCTCTGGTCGATCTTGACGATGTTCGCCGGCAGGCGCTTTAAATACGACATCGACGAGTAGCCGGTGCCGAAATCGTCGAGCGCAAACGTGATGCCCAGCGCCTGGCAGGCGCGGATGATACGGCGCACGTCCTCGATGTCGTGCAGGGCAGACGATTCGAGGATTTCCAGTTCCAGCATGCTGGCGCGCACGCCGGGAAATTCGCCGAGGATGGTTTCCAGGCGCGAGATGAAGTTCGGCTGCTGGAAGTGGCGTGCCGCGATATTCACGCTGACCACCCAGTGCTTGCCGCAAGCCACCCAGCGCTGCATCTGCCACAGGGCCTGGCGCAGCACCCATTCGCCGATGTCGATGATCAGGTCCGTCTGCTCCACCAGCGGCAGGAATTGCGCGGGCGCCAGCACGCCGCGGCGCGGATGCTGCCAGCGCAGCAGCGCTTCCATGCCCACCACCGTGCCGGCGCGCATGTTCACCTTGGGCTGGTAGTACAGCCGCAGTTCGCCGTTGATCAGGGCATGGCGCACTTCCGTGCGCTGGTTGTGGTGCGTGCGCACTTCTTCATCGAGGTTGGTGTCGAAGAAGTGGTACTGGTTGCGCCCCGTCAATTTCGCCTGGTAGACGGCGTGGTCGGCGTGGCGCAGCAGGCTTTCCGTATTCAGGTCCTTGCCCGCGTAGACGGCGATGCCGACGCTGGCCGTCACATGCAGCGCCTGCTGGTCGCACTGGTAGGGGCGGCTCAGTTCCTGCATCAATTGCGTAACGTTCTGTTCGATGCTGGCGATGCTGGCCTGGCCGCACAGCAGCATGACGAATTCATCGCCGCCCAGGCGCGCCGCGTAGTGGACCTGGCCCGTAAAACTGTGCAGGCGGCCCGCCACCTGCGTGAGGATTTCATCGCCCGCCTCGGCGCCGTAGCGGTCGTTGATGGCCTGGAAGTGGTCGAGGTCGAACAGGCAGACGGCCAGCAGGCGCTGGCGTTCGCGCGCCAGAAACAGTTCCTGTTCGAAGCGGGCCGCCAGCGCGGCCCGGTTAGGCAAGCCTGTCAGTACATCATTGTAGTTTTGCCAAGACAGTTTTTGCAGCGCCTGCTGCATGTGCACGGTTTCGTTCAGCTGTTCGCCCAGCTGGCGCTGGCTGGTCTTCAGCGATTTCAACAGTTCTTCGATATCGCCGGCCATGCTGTTGAATGAGTGCGACACGGCTTGCGCTTCGGGCGTGGCGCCAGCCGCCAGGCGCACGGCGAAGTTACCTTCGCGGAAGCGGTCGGTTGCTTGCGCGAGCCGCGCCAGCAGCCTGCGGTGCGACGCCAGGATCAAGCCCAGAAGAAGGAAGACCAGCACGATGTTGATGGTGCTGAGGACGGCCTGCTCGCGCACCCTGTGCCATACCTGCGCCAGGGGCAGGCCGGGCGTGTAGTGCAGGTCGAGGATGGCGTCGCCGCCGTCCGGCAGCGCCACCGTCAGGCGGCTGCGGATGGCCGTGATGCCGGCCTGGCGCGCGAACCACGCCGGCACCGTGGCCGCCACGCTGTCGGCCAGCGGTTTGTCGGCCAGCACTTCGAGATGCCCGCCAGCCGTATCCCAGCGTACGGAGGCGAGGCTGCGGTTCAGCGGCAGGGCGCTGCGCAGCACCTGGCGCACGCTGTCGTGCATCGTGTGGCTGTCCGCGCGCACGGCCAGCGGCAGCACGCTATTGGCCAGGAACAGGTCAAGTTGCCGGGCATCGCTCTGGTAGCGCGCATTGGCCAGCGCGCTTTCCGTACCGAGCAGGGCGTGATAACGGATAGCGGAAACGGCGAGTATCAGGAAGAAAATAGGAATAAACAGGCGGGAATAAATGCCCATCCGCATCCATGAAGATATTAATTTCCCAAAGACTGGCATCTTTTTTTTGATCGATATCTATGAATAATTATGCAAACATTATCACCGAAATTTGCTATTGGAAACACAATATTGATATCAGGCATGAAATAAAATACGGATTGATTGATTGCATCAATTATTGTTTTTAATCAAACCGTCGAATCGCTATTCCTGTAGTAATTGCCGTATGTCAGCCGCCAGGCTGGCCGGTTTGCTGGCCGTGGCGTAGCGGCGAAATACACTGCCATCCTTGCGCACCAAGAACTTGGTGAAATTCCATTTGATCGACTGCGTGCCGAATATGCCGGGCGCCGCCTGTTTTAATTGCGCAAACAGGGGATGGGTATGCGGGCCATTCACGTCGATCTTGGCAAACAGGGGAAAGGTGACGCCGAAGTTTTTCTCGCAAAAAGCTTTGATTTCCCCGTTCGGCCCCGGTTCCTGCTGGCGGAATTGATTGCAGGGAAAGCCCAGCACGACCAGGCCCTGGTCCTGGAATTCGCGGTACAGCGCTTCCAGGCCCTCGTATTGCGGCGTAAAGCCGCAGGCGCTGGCCGTATTGACGATCAGTAATACCTTGCCCTTGTAGCGCGCCAGGTCGGTCGGCGTGCCGTCCAGCGCCTCGGCCTGGAAATCGTGAATGCTGCTCATGTCAGAGGAGTCCCAGTTTGGTGGTGCCCGTTTGCGGGGCCGGTTCCGGCGCCGTTGCGCCCTTGAGTTTGATCGCCAGGCGCAGGTCGTTGACGGAGTCCGCATTGCGCAGCGCGTCTTCAAGGCTGATGGCACCCGCTTCGTGCAGGTCGAACAGGGCCTGGTCGAAAGTCTGCATGCCATGCTCGCGCGATTTTTTCATCAACTCCTTGATTTCGTGCACCTGGCCCTTGAAGATCAGGTCGCTCATCAGCGGTGAATTGAGCAGGATTTCCAGCGCCGCCTTGCGCCCGCCACCTTCCTTGTTGGGGATCAGACGCTGCGAAATCATGCCCTTCAAATTGAGCGACAGATCCATCAGCAGTTGCTGGCGCCGCTCTTCGGGGAAGAAATTGATGATGCGGTCCAGCGCCTGGTTGGCGTTGTTCGCGTGCAGGGTTGCCAGGCACAAGTGCCCCGTTTCGGCAAACGCGATGGCGTGGTCCATGGTGTCGCGGTCGCGGATTTCGCCGATCTGGATCACGTCTGGCGCCTGGCGCAGGGTGTTTTTCAGGGCTGTGGCCCAGTCGTCCGTGTCGACGCCCACTTCGCGCTGGGTGACGATGCAGTTGCCGTGCGGATGGATGAATTCCACCGGGTCTTCGATGGTGATGATGTGGCCATGGCTGTGCGCATTGCGGTGGCCCACCATGGCCGCCAGGGTGGTCGACTTGCCGCAGCCCGTGGCGCCCACCATGATGACGAGGCCCCGCTTGCTCATCACGATGTCTTGCAGGATGGCGGGTAAGCCCAGTCCATCCAGGCTGGGGATGGCGGTATTGATCAATCGCAAGACCATGCCTGCCTGGCCCATCTGCACGAAGGCGGACACGCGGAAGCGCCCGAGTCCGTCCGGGCTGATGGCGAAATTGGCTTCGCGGCTGGACGCGAACTCGGCCGCCTGGCGCGCGTTCATGACGGCGCGCACGTAGCCGGCCGCTTGCTGCGCGTCGAGCGCGTCGCCCGCCAGCGGCGTCAGCTTGCCGTCGAGCTTGATGGCGGGCGGAAAGCCTGCCGTGATGAACAGGTCTGAGCCGCCCCGTGCGCGCATCTGCGCCAGCAGCGCGTGCATGGCGCCATAGTGTTCGTGCGTCGTCTGCATGGGCTTATCCGGGGAAGTTTTCAGGGGCTTTGGCGGCCGCGCGGGCCGTCTCCGCCGAGATCGTGCCGCGTCGCACCAGGTCGGAGAGGCACTGGTCCAGCGTCTGCATGCCCACATTGCTGCCCGTCTGGATGGCCGAATACATTTGCGCCACTTTTGCTTCGCGGATCAGGTTGCGCACGGCCGGCGTGGCCAGCATGATTTCATGCGCGGCCACGCGGCCGCTGCCGTCCTTGGTCTTGAGCAAGTTTTGCGAAATGACGGCTTGCAAGGATTCGGACAGCATGGCGCGCACCATTTCCTTTTCCTCGGCGGGGAAGACGTCGATGATGCGGTCGATCGATTTCGCCGCCGACGACGTATGCAGGGTGCCGAACACCAGGTGGCCCGTTTCGGCCGCCGTCAGCGCCAGGCGGATGGTTTCCAGGTCGCGCAATTCACCCACTAAAATCACGTCCGGGTCCTCGCGCAGGGCCGAGCGCAGCGCGTTGCTGAACGAATGCGTGTGCGAGCCCACCTCGCGCTGGTTGATCAGGCATTTTTTTGGCTCATGCACGAATTCGATCGGGTCTTCGATGGTCAGAATGTGGTGGTTCAGGCGTTCGTTGACGTGGTTCACCATCGCCGCCAGGGTGGTCGATTTACCGGAGCCCGTCGGACCCGTCACCAGCACGAGGCCGCGCGGGCGCATGGCCAGTTCGCCGAAGATGCGCGGCGCGTTGAGTTCTTCCAGGGTCAGCACTTTCGACGGAATCGTGCGCAGCACGGCCGAAGCGCCCCGTTCCTGGTTGTAGGCGTTGACGCGGAAGCGGGCCAGGCCGGGAATCTCGAACGAGAAATCGCATTCCAGCGCTTCTTCATAGGCCTTGCGCTGGCTGTCGTTCATGATGTCGTAGATCATGCTGTGCACTTCTTTGTGCTCGAGCGGGGCCACGTTCAGGCGGCGCACGTCGCCATGGACGCGTATCATCGGCGGCAGGCCGGAAGACAGGTGCAGGTCGGAAGCCTTGTTGCTGACGGAGAAAGCGAGTAATTCGGAGATGTCCATTTATAATCCCTGTGCCTGCATTGATGGGCTGGCGCACTGTGCCGCCGCCCCTATACACTAGAAAATGATTATGTCCACAATCGAACAGAACTTGCAAGCCGTGCGCGACAGTATTGCGCAGGCCGCCGCTGACGCGCAGCGTGCGCCGGCCGACGTGACCCTGCTGGCCGTCTCGAAGACCTTCGGCGCGGATGCCGTGCTGGCCGCCATGCGCGCGGGCCAGGCTGCGTTTGGCGAAAACTATCTGCAGGAAGCGCTCGACAAGATCGCCGCAGTCCAGCTTGCGCTGCCGCAAGGTGGTCCCGTCTGGCATTTCATCGGCCCCATCCAGAGCAACAAGACGCGCCCCATCGCCGAACATTTTGATTGGGTGCACACGGTGGAACGGGAAAAGATCGCCGCGCGCCTGTCCGAGCAGCGCCCGGCCGGCTTGCCGGACTTGAATATCTGTCTGCAAGTCAATATCAGCGGCGAAGCCAGCAAGAGCGGCGTGACACCGGCTGACTTGCCGGCGCTGGCGCGCGCCGTGGCGCAGCTGCCCCGCCTGCGTTTGCGCGGCCTGATGGCGATTCCCGAGCCGGAAACGGATGTCGCCCTCCAGCGCCGGGCCTTTGCGCAATTGCGCGTGCTGTACGAACAATTGAAGGCCGACGGCCTGGCGCTCGATACCTTGTCGATGGGCATGTCGGCCGACTTGCGTGCCGCCGTGCTGGAAGGCGCCACCATCGTGCGCGTGGGCAGTGCCATCTTCGGTTCCCGACACTATTCCTGATTTTTTTGAAAGCACAGCCATGACGACAGAATTGAATATCGCATTTGTGGGCGGCGGCAATATGGCCGCGGCCCTGATCGCCGGCCTGGCGGGCAAGCTGACGCTGGGCGGCAACATCCACGTGATCGACCCGCATGCGCCGGCGCTGGAAAAGTTGCAGGCGCAATTCGGCGTCACCACGGCGCTGCTTGCGGATGAGGCGCTGCGCGGCGTGGACGTGATCGTGCTGGCCGTGAAACCGCAAAGCATGCGCGAAGTGGCGGCGCAATTGCTGCCCTTCCTCGACGGGGAGCGGGCGCCATTGATCCTGTCGATCGCTGCCGGCATCCGCGCGCAAGACCTGTCGCGTTGGCTCGGTGACTACCGCGCCATCGTGCGCTGCATGCCGAACACGCCGGCCCTGATCGGCATGGGTATCACGGGCATGGTGGCCAGCAGCGGCGTCAGCGAAGAACAGAAAAAGACGGCAGACGCCATCCTGCGCGCCGTCGGCCAGACCGTCTGGCTCGACGACGAAGCCAAGATCGACCCCGTCACGGCCGTGTCCGGCAGCGGCCCTGCCTATGTGTTTTACTTTATCGAAGCGATGCAGCAGGCGGCCGCCGAACTGGGCTTGACGCCCGAGCAGGGTACGCAGCTGGCGATTGCCACCTTTACGGGTGCCGCGCAACTGGCGGCGAACTCCAGCGAACCCGTGTCGCTGCTGCGCGAGCGCGTCACGTCGAAGGGCGGCACGACGTATGCGGCGCTCACCAGCATGGAAGAGAGCGGCGTGAAGGCGGCCATCGTCAAGGGCATCAAGGCGGCCGCGCAACGGGGCCGCGAGATGGGGGACGAACTTGCCAAGTAACTAGATCACTTTGACGGCGCGGCCAATGTAAAGCACTGGCCCCGTCGGCCGGCCCGTGGGTGAACCCGTTTCCGGTTCCAGCGTGATTTCAAACAGTTGATCGGGCTGCAGCGGCGGCAGCTTATCCAGGGTCAACTTGAGGCTTTGCCCCGGCTTGACCAGGCCCAGCGAGACGGGCGCGCCCCAGTCCTTGCCCTTGGTCCAGAATTGCAGGGCTTTTTGCTGCGGTACGGCGGTCGGCCCCAGCGGGATCAGGCGCAGGTCGCGGTTCTGGCCGCCGCGTCCGCCTGCCTGCACGATCCAGCCCGGCGACTTGTCTTGCGGCGCGACCAGCACCACCAGATAGCCGGGTCCGCTGGGCGCTTGCAGTTGCAAGGTGACCAGCACGGCCAGCGCGGCCGTGGCTGCCAAGCCGCCGCCGGCCAGCATTCTCCAGAAGGCCAGGCTGTTCCACCACGCCTGCCAGCCGCCCGCCTGCCGCACGGTGTTCGGCGTAAACAGGCTGGCGCTGATGCGCGGCCACAGCTGGGCGGACGGCGTTTCAGGCGGCGCCAGGGTCGTCAGTGGCAGCAAGCGCTGTTCCCAGCCAGCGACGGCGTCGCGCAAGGCTTCTTCGCGCGGCAAGCGCTGTTCCACTTCCGCGCGCTCGGCCAGCCCCAATGTGCCCAGCACATACTCGCTGGCCAGTCGTTGCAATTGATCGTCGCTACTCATCATCCCATGCACTCCCGCAAGGCGGCCAGGCCCCGCTTGACCCAGGCTTTGACGGTACCCAGCGGCGCTTGCAGGCGCTGCGCGATTTCGCTGTGGGAACAGCCATCGACATAGGCATACAGGATGCTATTGCGCTTGGGTTCGTCCAGGTGCCCGAGGCAATCGTGCAGCTTGCCCATGTTCGCTTGCAGGGCGTAGGCATCACCGGCGTCGTCGCCGTGGCGTTGGTGCAGCAGGGTTTCCACGCTATCCTCGTCGGCCGATACTTCATGGGCGCGGGCGCGCGCCACGTTCAGCGCCTGGTGCCGCACCACCACATAGATCCAGCCCTTGCCGCTGCCGCGCGTGGCGTCGAAACTGCCGGCGCGGCGCCAGATGTTCAGGAAGGCGTCGTGCAGCACGTCTTCGGCCAGTGCCCGCTGGCGCACGATGCGCAGGGCCACGCCCAGCAGGTAGCGGCTTTCCTGCTGGTACAGGCCGTGCAATGCCTGCTGCTCGCCCCTGGCGCAGGCGCGCAGGGCGGCATCGTAATCGTAAGGGGCGGCTTGGGCTGGCAAGGTGTCCGCAGTCGTTTGGAGTTGACGGTTAGCAAGTTTTCAATGCCGAGTATAGGCCAGAAACCCGAATTTCTACCGTTGTTTTCCTGTTTCACAACGCCTAACAAAACCGTAGCGAGCGGAAGGGAGAGGTGGCTAAGAAGCGCAACCGTACTCAGTACGGGGGCGCCGAGCCGGTGAGCATCGCAGGCCGCCTATCCCGACGCGCAGTAGGTTTTGATAGGTGTTTTATGCAGCTTTCCAGAAGATGTAGTCGGCCTGGTAGGGCACCCACTGTTTGGCGCCGATGCTCTCCATGCCGCAGGGGCTGCTTGGCGCCACGCCGCCGCTGGTGGCCACGCGCTGGATGTAGCTGACGCCCTGCATGGCGCCGCTGCCCGTGGCCGGGTTGGCTTTTACCAGCTGATGCGGGATATTGCCCGCGCCGGCCGGCGCCACGGCCACTTGCGTCGCCGTCACTTTCGAGCCGTCCAGGCTGGCCCAGGTGGCAGGCGGTCCCACATACGTGCCCACTTGCATGCCGTTGCGGTCGTTCAAGGCCGCGTCCGGGCCCACGAAGACCCATTCATGGCCTGTGCTATCTTTTTTCGCCTTGCATTCATAGGCGATCTTGCCCACGCCCACCGTTTGCATGGCGACTTGATGGCCATCGGGCACCTTGACGGCGTTCGGCAATTGTTCCTGCGAATAGCGGGCGCTCATGGGGGCGCAGGCGCTCAGCAGCAGGGCGGCGCCCAGCACAGTAAGGGCGGGAATGGCGTGGCGTGGGGCGGTGAAGGCAAGCATGACGAACTCCTGGTAGTTGGCTCAACCGGTTGGTTGATACCATTACTACGCATGGGCCAGCCATTTGGATGCAGCCAGGTAAAAATATTCTAAGGCGGCGTGTCTTTCTTGCTGAAACGCTGCGCCAGCGCCAGCGCGACGGGTATGGCGGCCGTGGCGTGCTTGAGCAGCGCTCCGCTGGCCCGCAACAGCGGCAGGACGCGGCGCGGGCGCACGAGCAGCAGGCCCAGCACGGCGCCGCCTACCATCAGGGGAACTTTAAAGCGCGTGGCCAGGGTGTGGCGCAGATTGCCGCCCGTCAACGGTTCCAGCAACTGGCGCGTCTGCACGCCCAGGGCCAGGCGCTGCAGCGCGCATTCGGCCAGCAGCGCGTCGCGCCGCTGCGCCAGGCTGGCGGCCGTGTGCACATGCGACAGTTTGGTGGGATGCGTGGTCATGGCCGCTCCGATTCCCGGCGGGCCAGCAGTTGCAGCTCGTCCAGGTCTTTGTTCAGTTCGGAAAGTGTGAAGGACAGCAGTTTCGGCTTGCTGCGGAAACTGGCGCGCACGCCCAGCAGGGTGGCGAGGGCGGCAGCGATGAAGACGGCGGCCGTGACAGCGATGGCGGCGATGCGGTGCGTGTCCCAGAACAGCACGATGACGAGGAAGACCAGCAGCACCAGGCCGACAAACAGGCACAGCAGTGCCAGCATGGCCAGCGCCAGATAGGACAGGAAGCGCAGCGACTCTTCTTCCATTTCCACGGCCGCCAGGGCCAGACGGGTCTGGACGATGGCGGCGAGGGTCGCTGCGACTTGGGCGACATGGTGCACGATAGCCATATGTTGCCTTTCGCGTCAGGAGACGGCCCACGCCGTCAATACTACCTAGCGGCGTGACGAGGAGAGCAGCAGGCCGAACAGCACGCCGACGACGGCGCCCGCGCCCACGGCTTTCCATGGATTATCCTGCACGTATTCGTCGGTGGCCTTGGCCGCCTTCTTGGTACGTTCGAGCAAGTCTTCTTCCAGCTTGATCAAGTCTTTCTTGGCCGTTTCCAGGGTGGCGATGAACTTGTCCTTGACGGCTTTGATATTCTCGCCCGTTTGATCCTTGGCGCCATCGAGCCAGCCTTCCGCTTCATTGATGACGGTTTTCAGGTCGCCGACCAGTTTGTCGCGGGCCTTGTCGGCGTCGGCGAGGATGCTGTCGCTGCTGGATTTTCCGGTATGTATCGAGCTCATGTATTACCTCATGGAAGTGAAACTGCACAGTGAAATACCAGTGTAGGCAGCAGCGGACAGGCTAGTCTTGCGCCGCCTCAAGGGCTGCTGCTGCGCAAGGATCATTGCTTAACGGAAAGCAAAGTCCAGCACCACGCCCGCAAACACCGCTGCTCCTAGCCAGTTATTATGCCGGAACGCCGCAAAACACGGCATACGCTCGCGTGCGCGGATCAGGGTGTAGTGGTAAACGGCGCAGCCGGCCGCAACTACCAGGCCCGCGACGAACCAGTAACGCAAGCCCAGGTACCAGCCGCAGGCTAGCCACAGCAGCAGGAAAGCGGCATAGCACAGCATGATGATGGCCACGTCGTAGCGGCCAAACGTGATGGCCGACGTCTTGATGCCGATTTTTAAGTCGTCGTCGCGGTCGACCATCGCGTATTCCGTATCGTAGGCCACGGCCCAGAAGACATTGCCCAGCAGCAGCAGCCAGGCAACGACGGGTACGCTATCCGTGATGGCGGCAAAGCCCATGGGAATGCCGAAACCGAAGGCGATGCCCAGATACGCTTGCGGGATGGCAAAGAAGCGCTTGAAGTAGGGATAGGTGCCGGCGATGATGACGGCGGCCACCGACAGCTGCTTGGTCAGCGCATTCAAGGGCAGGATCAGGCAAAAGGCCAGCACGGTGAGCACGCCGGCCACGGCCAGCGCTTCCTTGCCGCTGATGCGCCCGCTGGTGATGGGGCGGTCCAGCGTGCGCTTGACGAATTTGTCGATATCCTGGTCGGCGTAGTCGTTGATGGCGCAGCCAGCCGAGCGCATCAGGAAAGTGCCGAGGGTGAAGATGAGCAGCAGCCGCCAGTCCGGCACGCCCTGCTGCGCCAGCCATAGCGCGCACAGGGTTGGCCACAGCAGCAATACGGTACCGATAGGCTTGTCCAGCCGTATCAGGCGGAAATACAGCGCCAGCTTGTTCATGGAAGACTCGATCTTGTGGAAGAGAAAGGTCGATTATCGCAAATAGTATGCAAATGTACTATTTTGACGCCTGGCCGCTAGGCTGCCTCTTCGCACAAGGGGGTAATGCCGGGCAAGTCGCAGCTGGCGATGGCCGCGCACAGGGCATCGATGGCGGCCTTGCGCGTAAAACTCTTGCGCCAGAGCATCACCACTCTGCGCGAAGGCACGGGTTCGGCGAATGGCCGGTATGCGAGCATGCCTTCGGTCGCATGCATATTGGACACGGAGGCGCGCGGCAAGACCGTCAGGCCGATGCCGCTGGCTACCATGTGGCGGATGGTTTCCAGTGAGGAACCTTCAAACGTGCGTTGCATGCCGTTGCCGGGCGAGGAAAAACGCGCCATTTCGGGGCACACTTCCAGCACCTGGTCGCGGAAGCAGTGGCCATTGCCCAGCAGTAGCATGGTTTCCGATTTTAAATCTTGCGCGGCAATCCGCGCGCGCGCCGTCCACGGATGCTGGCGCGGCATGGCGACGACGAACGGTTCGTCATACAGTTCCTGCATGGCCATACCGTGGTCGGGCAGGGGCAGGGCCATGATGGCCACGTCCAGTTCGCCCTGGCGCAGCAATTCGAGCAGGCGAACCGTGAAGTTTTCCTGCAAGATCAAAGGCATTTGCGGCACCTGGTCTATCATGGCCTTGACCAGGGGCGGCAGCAGATAGGGGCCGATCGTGTAGATCACGCCCAGGCGCAGGGGGCCGGCCAGCGGGTCCTTGTTTTGCTTGGCGAGTTCCTTGATGGCGGCCGTCTGTTCCAGCACGCGTTCGGCTTGCGCGATGATCTGCGCGCCCAGGGGCGTGACGGAGATTTCCGCGCCGCCCCGTTCGAACAGGACCACGCCCAGTTCGTCTTCGAGTTTCTTGATGGCCACTGACAGGGTGGGCTGGGCAACGAAGCAAGCTTCGGCGGCGTGGCCGAAGTGCTTCGCTCGCGCGACTGCAACGATATATTTCAGTTCAGTCAGTGTCATAGTTTGATTGAAACACAGGAAGTGCTTACTTGCAATGAATGAAAGGTGGCGCAAACGTGAAACTGTGGCGCCGATGGCGTATTGTAGCGGATCGCCCCCTATAATGCGGGGCCGGACAGCGAAGGCAGAGGGCTGCCGGTGCTGGCGGCGGCATGCAAGGCGACAGCCACGCCGGGCTGTGACCGTATTTAACCCAACAAGAGATATCCATGCCTGATTTTGAAAACAAACTGTGCAGCCGTGACGAACTGCGTGCGCGTGCCGCAGCCCTGCCGAAACCGGTGGTAGTGACGAATGGCGTGTTCGACATTTTGCACCGCGGCCATGTGACCTATCTGGCGCAGGCGCGCGCGCTGGGCGCCTCGCTGGTGGTGGCCGTGAATACCGATGCCTCTGTGAAACGCCTGGGCAAGGGCGACGACCGTCCCCTGAACAGCTGCGAAGACCGCATGGCCGTGCTGGCCGCACTGGAAGCGGTGAGCCTGGTGGTGCCGTTCTCGGAAGACAGCGCTTTGGCCGTGGTGCAGGAGATCGCGCCGGAAATCTATGCCAAGGGCGGCGACTACGATATGGCGGCCATTCCCGAAGGGCAGGCCGTGCTGGCGTATGGCGGCCAGGCCGTGGCCATCGATTTCGCACACGACCGCTCGACTACCAAGCTGTTGACGAAAGTGCGGACGCAGCAGGGCTGAGGCACGCCGTCAATGTTTTCATATAGATAAAAAGACGTTACTATGAGAACTGCCAGGGTTGCGACCTCGTTGCGTCAGCCCCAGCACACGTTACACCATCTGATATGCATTGCTTGTCATAGAAAATACATGGATCTTAAAACTTCTGGGGATTGGGCAGTGCCCTCCGGCGTCTGGTACGTCGATGACGATGGCGCATGGACCATGCAGCGCAGCGCGGATGGCCAGAACGTCTCGCCTTTGCTGAGCCCTGCCGATATCGGCCTGCTGATGCACGCGCGGCGCCTGCCTGCTGCCGCCGGCGTACCCGTGCGGCAGTTTCCGCCTGAATTCTCGTTCGACCCCGCCTCGGGCGCTGCCTTGCAAATGCCGCCCGACACGAGCGTCACGCCGCCCTGGGTGCCGCCCTACGGCGCGCATCCCGTCAGCGATGTGCCACCGGCTGGCGCGGCCGGCTTGCGCCAGGCCAGTGTGCCCCTGAAACTGGCCGACCAGCGCGCGCGCGAAGAGCATGCGCAGGCCGACGCCTCGCTGCCCATGCCGCCGCCGGGCGAGTATGAGTTTTTTTCCGCCCGGTTCGGCACCAGCGCCGCCGCGCTGCTGGCGCTCGACCCGCGCAAAGCGGTCTTGCACGCCTGGCTGCCCGCCTCGAAACGCTGGCTGGCGCTGGACCCCGACTATGGCAGCTTGCTGGCCGAATCGGACCTGGCCCACGGTGCCTGGCGCGCCGAGCTGGTGTCGGAGTTCAACAGCGTGCTGGTCTTGCCGACCAGCCACGGCCTGGCCTGCATCCGTCCGGATGTGCCTTCGCTTTCCTACGTGGTCGAGCATGTGGGCAACGCGCCGTGCGCGGCCGCGCCCGTCTGGTTCCAGAACCGCCTGTGGGCGCCGCTGCGCGACGACGATGGCCGCATCCGCTTCGTCAACCTTGACGCGCAACAAAAGCCGGGCAGCGACGTGCTGCTCGACGGCGTTGTGGAACTGGGCGCCGTCAGCGCGCCCGTAGCCTACAACCGCATGGCCGTGTGGCCCTGCGCCAACGGCCAGCTGCGCTTGCAGCTGCAGCCGGACGGCAACGTGGCCGCTTCGTTTACGCCCTGGCCGGAAGGGCTGGTGCCGCACTTCGAATTCGGCAGCCCCTACCTGTCGCGCGACGGTGGCCTGTGGCAGCTGTGCTTTGAAAGCCGCCGCGGCACCTATGTGTATGTGAAACTGGGCGGCCAGGTGGAGAAAGCCGATGCGCTGGCGCCGCGTCTGTGTTCGGGCAGCTTCAATTACCGCTTCGCCACCAAGCTGAAAACGGCGCCGTGGGAAGAGCCCGAACACGGCGACGATGGCGGCAAGAACCAGGCTGTCATGCCGCTGCTGGAATCGAATGCTGGCAACAGCGTTTTTGGCGTGAAGTTTGCCACCAGCGCCGGCCTGTCGAGCGTGCTGCGCTCGAACGATCGCCTGGCGGCCCAGCTGGTGCAGGACGATGAATTGCGCGAAACCGTGTTTCATACCTTTGCCGTTAGCGAGCCGTGGCGCGTACGCCTGTTTATCCATGAACGCACGCTGTGGGCCTACCACCCGCTGCTGTCGCGCATCGATGGCTGGGCCTTGCAGACATGAAGGCGCGCTCACTGATCGTGGCCTGCGCCGCGTTGTTCAGCGCTGCCGCAGCGCACGCGGCCGGCATCCAGCAAGCGTTTCTGGTGCAAAATTCGGGCTGGATGGAGCCGTTCTACACGGATGAACACTCGCAACTGAAAGCCCTGGTGGGCGCCGTGGCGCAGGCCGCCACGAGCCCTTCCGATAAAGTCTATACCCTGGCGTTCAGCCAGAGCAGCGGCAGCAATGTGTCGCCCGCACTGATCGGGCAGGGACAGGGCGCCGGCGGCGTGGCTGGCCAGCTGGCCAGTCTGGGCCTGGCGCGCAAGAGCGCCGGTGGCGCGCTGGCCGACACGGATTTCCAGGAAGCCGTGACCAAGACCATCACGGGCCCGTTCCAGTCCGCGTCCGGCATCGTGTGGATCTTTACCAATAACAAGAACAGCCCGAACAACGACAGCCAGACGGCCGAGCGCAACCGCGACTTTTACCGCTTGCTGCATCTGGAACCGTCAATCACCAAGACCTTGGTGTTTCCGCTGCGCATGCCCGTGCAGGGCAAGCTGTACAGTGCCAAGGGTTTGATGGTGTACGCGCTCGCGTATGGCCAGCCGGCCTCTGACGCCCTGAACCGCATCCTGGCCGAAGGCCGCTTGTCGCAAGTGCTGACGCGTCCGCCCGCGCGCCTGAAACCGGTGGACCAGGATGCCGTGCGCATCGTGCCCCAGTCCGTCAAAAACAGCACCAATGTGCATGCCAGCCTGGGCCGCGACGGGCGTACCATCGTGCTCGACGTCGATGCGGCCAATCTGGTGCCGCAAGTGGTACTGCAGGCGTCCTTGCAAAACATGTTTTTCCCGTACGTGATCGACAGCGCCAAAGTGCATGCCAGCCTGGCCGGCCAGAACGCGCCCCTGCACGTCGCGCCGGATCAAATTCGCCAGCTGCAGCCGGGTGCCAGCCAGTCCGTGCAAGTGCAGTTCGCGCTGCCGATGGCGCAGATTGCGTCGCCCTGGTCGGCGCAGGCGATCGCCGCCATGGGAAAGCAGGTGATGTTGCCGATGCAGGCGCAGGTGGGCCTGTCGGAACAGCGGCTGACGCTGGCATCCAGTTTTGGCAAGGATTTGCAGGAACTCTTCCCCGGCGACCCGATCTCAAGCATGTTCACGCCGCCCGACAGCGTGCACGCCTCGCAGGCGACGATCCCATTGCTGGTGCGCATACAGTATCCGCTGCTGCCCGTGCTGGTGATACTGGGCGGCGTGCTGGCGCTGGTGCTGGGTCTGCTGGCGCTGGGGCTGCTTGGCACGCGTGCCACGCGCTACAAGGTGATGGCCGACGGCGTGCAGCGGCAAGTGTTATTAAAACCATTCAAGAGCGTGCAGATCCGCGATGATGACGGCCGCGACATTGGCGAACTCAAGCGGGGCCTGGGCCAGCCGGCCATCGTGCGCGTGGCCGAAGGTCATACGCTGAGCCTGGCCTGACAAGTATTTTTTTTCAAACTATTCAAACCCATCAGAGGCATACCATGGCGCAAGACACTCCAAAAGACAACGCAGGTTTCACTTTGCCGGCCCCGGTATCGGCCCCGGCGTCGGCACCGCCCGCCGCGGCTGGTGCCGCCACCACGGCCACGACCGAACCGGCGCCCGCGTTGGATGCCGCCGGCACCACCGATACCTCATCGCGCGATACCCTGGTCGGCGGCGTGGTGCTGTTGCTGCTGTTCATCGCCTTTTTCTTTGCCAAGAATGCCTATGCGAATGGCCTGGTGGCCAAGCGCGTGCCGCCGAACAAGGCCAATGCCTCGGGCTGGTGGCTGTTCATCTTCCTGGCCAGCCTGGCGACCGGCGTCGTGCTGGCCGCCGTGAACGCGCATAAATTCCTCGCGCCACTGTTCATGGGACCGCTGGTGCTGGTGGGCCTGGTTGCGTTACTGTTGACCTTTACATCGAGCCGCCGCTAAGCCGCACGCCGTCGTACGCATCATCGAAGGAATCACCATGGCAGAGAACCTGAACCAAACCATCCCCGGCGGCGCCAGCGAGCGCAAGCAGGACAAGATCATCGAACTGCGCCCGACCCTGTTCATCGGCATCGGCGGCACGGGCATGCAGGTGCTGATGCGCGTGCGCCGGCGCATCCTCAACACCCTGTGGGGCGGCGCGGGCAAGCGCACGCGCATCGAGGGCTTGGCCGACTTTCCCATCGCGCAATTCATCCATTTCGACCTGGACAATGGCGCCGTGATCGAGAGCGGCGAATCGCAGGCGAAGGACTTGCAGTTCGACCAGGTGAAGTTCACGGATGATGACAAGGTGGTCGAATCGTTCGACATGGACAAGTACAGCCGCGATGAAGACTCTCTGGAGAAATATCCGCACATCAAGGAATGGCTGCCGCTGACACCGCAGCGCATCCGCGAACTGCGTTTCGACATGAGCAGTGGCGCCGGCCAGATCCGTGCCGTGTCGCGCCTGTATTTCTTCGACAAGTACGCAAAGATCCGCGACAAGATCCGCTTGAAGTTGAAAGCACTGAAGGCGGGCCTGTCGCACGAGCGCCAACTGGCCGAACTGGGTTTGCGCATGGAAACGAACCGTTTCCGCATCGTCATCGTCGGCTCCGTCGCCGGTGGCACGGGTTCCGGTTCCTTCCTCGACATGGGCTTGCTGGCGCGCTGGCTGGCGCGCAGCGAAGTGGGCGCGGCCGACGTCGAGCTGATGCTGTTCTTGCCGACCGGCTACACCAAGGCCAACAAGGACAGGGTTGAGGCCAACGGCTATGCGGCGCTGATGGAGCTGGAATCGGCGATGATGGGCAACAAGGGCTATGTGGGCCGCTGGGATGCGTATGACCGGCCGGAACTGACGCGCGAGCCGTACAGCGAGGTTTACCTGATCGATTCGGGTAATCTTGCCCAGCAGCACACCAAGGAAGTCAGCGACGTGTACCACATGGTGGCTGACTCGCTGTTCGAGGATTTCGCCTCGGCCGACTTTGCGCGCGCCAAGCGCTCGATCGCCGTCAACCAGGCGCAGCACAAGAATTCCCTGTACAACGCGCCCGTGCCGCAAGACCGCTTCGGCGACATGCGCCTGTATTTCTCGAAGCGCTTTTCTTCGTTCGGCATGGCCGTGCTCGATACGCGCCAGGAAGCGGCGCGCGACGAGCGGGCCCACCGCTGGGCCGGCGCCATGCTGCAAGCGTTCTTTGGCGTGGGCGGCACGGATGCGGGCGCCAACCGCGCCACCGATACGCAGCGCGACAATTTTCTGGCCGCTAATATGTTCCTGAAGGGCACTCCGTTCAGCGATTTCCCCGAGTTTTCCGACAAGAGCATCGAATTGAAGCGCTCCAGCGGCGACTTCATCGATTTCCGTGTCGTCGACGAATTGCTGGAAGACCGCCACGGCCACTTGCTGGCTGGCGTGGAAAACCGGGTCAATACGCGCATCAACGATATCCGCACGGGTTTCGACCGCAGCGAATGGCCGGCGCAGGTGCGCGATGCCATGAAACATCTGGAACGCGACGCCGTGCGCGACCAGGATTCCACGGCTGATACGACGGAAGACCGCATCAGCAAGCGCCGCCGCGAAGTGCTCGACGACGTCAAGAAAGTCGTGCGCGACCAGCTGTATGGCTATCTTGATAATAAAGAGTTCGGCGGCCTGGAGTACGTGCTGTCGCTGGTGGAGCAGATCAAGGACCGCATCGAGGCGCCTGGCAGCGGCTTGACGGCGCAGATCGGCAACAATGCCGAGCGCTACCGCGAAATCAAGGAAGCCGTGCGTTCGCGTGAATATGAGCGCCTGCTGAACAATCTGGAACAGACGCGCAGCACCTTCGGCTTCCTCAGCAATGGCGAAAAGCAGGCCGGCGTGGTGATGGACCATTTGCGCACGGAAATGGCGAACGCGCTGAAATTCCACTTGCGCGCCAAGGCGGCGGACGAGTCCGTCATCCTGCTGGGCGAACTGTCGCGCTGGCTGGGCAACCGGGTCGGCGTCGATGCGCAAGGCCGCGCGCAGTGGAATGGCCTGGTGGGCGAGCTGCAAACGGGCCGCGAAGGCGTGCTGGCCATGCTGGCGGAATTGAAAACGGCCAATACGATTTTGCAAAAGGACCTGGACAAGGAACATGCGACTCTGATCGTCATTCCCGTCACGGAAAAAGACATTGCGTTGCCATCGGCAGCCACCTTGCGCCAGTGGGCCGATGAAGCGTTCAAGGACATGGGCGGCTCGAAAGCGCTGTTTCCCATGCTGGGCGAACCGGCGCAACGTGGCTTGATCCTGGCCAAGGTCACGCGCATGGCCGAGAACATGATCGCCACGGCGGGCCTGGTGGAAGGGGCGACGAGCACGCCTGACCCCCTGTTCGAAGCGCTGGAACAGATGGATGTGTCCGAACGCCTGGACCGCTTCCGCAAGCTGCTGGCCTGCTCCATGCCATGGATCGACGCCAACATGGCGGGCGACTTCACGGTCGTGTCGGACCAGTTCAAGTGCGTGATCGGCGTGGCCAACGCGGCCGCCTTCAAGGCGAAATTCGGCGCCGAGCTCGAATCGTGCGTGCCGACCCAGGTGGGCATCACGGTGAGCCAGCTGGAAATCGTCGAGACGGGCATCCGCGGGCGCGCCGTCTGCTATTGCGAACTGGCCGGCGTGCCGATGACGGTGCTGCGCGGCCTGGAAGGCTGGCGCACCAGCTACCGCAAGGAAGGCGACAACGACAAGGCGCCGACCCACACGCATATTGATCCAACGCAATTCACGCACCCGATCGCGCCCAATACGGACGAGATGAAGCGCCTGGCGGAGGATTTCGGCGAATTCCTGCAAGCGATCATGCTGGGCGTGCTGACGCGCCACACGGGCCGGGTCGTGCCGCCGGGCCAGTACCAGTTTGCCGTCGAACCGGGCGACTTGCGCCGCATCGGCAACGAACGGGCCATCCGCCAGAACGGCATGCCGGCCTCGTACGAGAAAAATATCGCCCTGCGCATCGAGGAAAAACTCGCTGCGCTTGATGCCGTGCAGACGGCGGCCCTGGCGGCGCTGGCAAAATACTATGAACGGGGCGTGTATGCACCCAAGCTGGTGGCGCAGGCCGATGGCTCGCAGCTGCCGTATATCGGCTTTGGCAGCGCCATTTCCGCCGAAGTGGGCACGCGTTTGCGTGATTCTGCACGCCGCAAAGGCATGGCCAGCGATGAGCTCGACCGCACGGTGCAAGCCTTGCTGGGCCGCCTGAAGGAATGGGCGAATGTCATCGGCGACTCCGACAGCGATGCCTACGACTGGGAAGTGCGCGAGCCGGAAGCGGACGGCCAGCCGCGCCTGAAATATTCGATCAAGCCAGAAATGCTGGAAGCGGGGCGCCTGGAGCAATTGCTGCGCCCGGCCGGCGCGCCGGCTGCCCCTGTGGCACCGGTCTTCGGCATGGCGCCGCCACCGCTGGGCGGCATGCCGCCGCCGCTGGTGGAGCACCAGTATTTCCTGGGCATTAGTGGCCAGCAGCAGGGACCGTTCACGGCCCAGCAGATCGTGCAGTATGTGCAGGCGGGGCAGGTCGCACCAAGCACCACCAAGGTGTGGCGTGCCGGTTTGCCGGCCTGGGTCGATCTGGCCCAGTTCGCCGAGCTGGCGCCTTTGTTCCTCAGCGCGCCGCCACCGTTGATGCCGCCGCCCCTGTGAACACTGGAATGACGTTGGAATGAAGGATTAGTTTTGGATATCTGCATCAAATGTCAGGGCGGCCTGTGGACCGCTGTCAGCCATTGCCCGTACTGCGGTCACACCGTGGCTGGCGCTGCCCGGCCAGCGGCGGCCGTGCCGCCGCCGCTGCCGCCCGTGCCCGTGCCCGTGCCCGTGCCCGTGCCTATGCCAGTAGCGCCGCCCGTGGCGCCCAAGCCGCCGCCCATGCCGGTGACACCGGCGCCTGCGCCGAAAGCACCGCCGAAACCGGCGCAGCCGCAGCCGCAGCCGCAGCCGCAAGCCGCGCCGAAGCCTGTACCTGCCCCGGCGCCAGCCCCGGCCGCACCGGTGCCGCCGTCACCGCCACGCAAGTGGCTGCGCTGGCTGGGCGGCCTTGCCGTGCTGGCGGTCGTCATCGTCTACATGAATGGCAAGCCGGGCGGCAAGAACGATGCGGCTTGCAATGACGCCATCGATAGCGGCCTCAAGTTGGTAGCGAATGGCAGCCTGGACGGCGCCCGGCAGAAGCTGGCGACGGCGAAAAATGTATGCACGGGCAAGTCCAGCGCCAAGGCGGACGATTTGCAGGCGGCGATCAGCAAGGCCGGTGCCGCATCGGGCAGTTGCCAGCGCGGCGTGCGCGCCATCGAGCGCAATATCGATGGTCACCAATTGCAGAGCGCGGCCAGGGGCATTGCCGCGCTCGACGCCGATTGCGCGGGCGCATCCAGCGTGGCATCCTTGCGCAAGCAACTGGTGCGCCAGCAGGCGGCAGCCGCGTCCGTGCTGGTAGGCGTGCGCCAGGCGCTGGACGGCAAGGATGCCACGGCGGCAAGGAATGGCATTGCCAGGCTGGAAGCGATCGACCGCGAAGCGCAAGAATTGCCGCAGTTGAAGGCCGACGTGCAGGCGTTGTCGGCGGCGCCTGCGCCTGCGCCTGTTTCAGCAGCGGCGCCAGTGGAAACGGCACCGGTCCGCGTCGTGCCAACGGAACCGGCGCCTGCGCGCGCGGTCGAACGTTCAGCGGTGGCCGAACGCCGTCCGCTGGAAACGGCGCCCGCCGATAGCGGCGCGGCCATGCGCAGCGAAATGGCGCAATCGTTCTTGCGCGATGCCGAGCGGTCGTTGCTGGAAGGCAAGTTCGATGCGGCCAAGACGTATCTGGAAAGCGCACGCCGCGTCGATCCGGGCAATGCGCGCATCGACAATCTGTCGCGCCGCATCCGCGAACGCGAACGGCAAGTGCTGCAGACGGAAACGACGATCAATTAGTTATCAGGGGGCATCATGCTGAATCACACCACCTTGCGCGCGGCTGCTGCGCTGACCATCGCGGCCATGCTGGCCGGCTGCGCCACGGCGCCGATGAACCCGAACGGCGTGCGCCAGGACAGTTCCTATCCGCAAGGCGGCGTCCAGGCGGCCACGGATGAAGACCCGTGCAGCGTGGGCACGACGGCCGCAGCTGGTGCGGCCGTGGGGGCGCTGCTGGGCGCGCTGGCGGGCGGCAAGAATGGCGCGCTGAAGGGCGCGGCCATCGGCGGCGGCCTGGCGGCGGCCGGTTGCCTGGCGATTAATGTCAATTCGCGCCAGACCAAGACGGCGGCGCAGGCGGACCGCGACTACATCCGCGCGCGCGGCGCGCTGCCGCGCGAGCCGCAAGTTGTGTCGTACACGCCACAGCTGAGCGCGTCGACCGTCAAGCGCGGCCAGCCGTTCAAGGTGCATTCGGTGGTGGAGCTGGTCAATGGCAGCGCGCAAAGCGTCAACGACGTGCGCGAGGAACTGGTGGTGCTCGACCCGCAAGGCCAGCCGTTCAAGTCCGGCTCGAAAGCCCTGGCCAGCAGCAACAAATCGGGCGGGCGCTTTGAAAACTCGTTCGAGCTGACCTTGCCGGCCGGCGTGTCGCAGGGCGTATATGGCGTCAAGACGAATCTGTACGTGAACGGCAAGCTGGCCGCCACGCGTGACCTGCGCACGCAGCTGGTGATGCTGGATGCGGGCGACGCCGCACCGCAGATAGCGCAGCGTTAGTTAAGCTCCACCCTGATATCCATGCTGGCGCCACGCTTCATACACGACGACGGCCACCGTATTCGACAAATTCAGACTGCGGTTGTCGGGGCGCATCGGCAGGCGGATGCGCTGCTCGGCCGGAAAGCCGTCGCGCAGGGCCGGATCCAGGCCTTTTGTTTCCGAACCGAACACGAACACGTCGCCCGGCAAGAAGGCCACGTCGCCGAACGGGCGCGAGCCGCGCGTGGTCATGGCGAACATGCGCGCCGGGTCGGGCTGGGTGTCGGCCAGGAATGCTGCCCAATTCTTGTGCACCTTCATCTTCGCGTAATCGTGGTAATCGAGGCCGGCGCGCTTCATCTTGGCATCGTCGAGCGGAAAGCCCAGCGGTTCGACCAGGTGCAGCTGTGCGCCCGTGTTGGCGCACAGGCGGATGATGTTGCCCGTGTTGGGCGGGATTTCAGGTTCTACCAAAACAACGTGAAACAAAATGCTCTCCTTGGGTCTATCTGTATCTAATATATAGCGAATTCAATGCGGCGGCGTGCGCGCCACGACCAGGATGCTGACCTTCACCGCTCCCGCGCGCTTGCAGGCGGCGGCCAGGGCGTTGACGGTATGGCCGCTGCTCATCACGTCATCGACGATGCCGACATGGCATCCTTGCAATAACGGCGCGCATTCCGGCGCGATGGCGAATGCGTGCGCCAGGTTGGCTTGCCGCTCCTGCGGTGCCACGCCGCTTTGCGCGCGAGTTTCGCGCACCCGCAGCGCCAGGCGGGGCTGCAAATGTACGTCCAGCAGGCGCGCCAGCGGGCGGGCAATTTCCAGCGCCTGGTTGAAGCCCCGCTGGGCCAGCCGGGCCGGGCCCAGCGGCACGGGGCATAGCAGTTGCGGCGCTTCCCACGCTTGTTGTTGCTGAATGGCAACATGCAGCAGTTCTGCCAACAGGGGCGCCAGCGCCAGGCGCGCGCCAAATTTCAGCTGCAGCAGCAACTGGTCGACGGGCGCAGCATAATCAAACGCCGTGACGGTGGCGTCATACGCGGGCCTTTGGTGCAGGCAGCGTCCGCACAGCGTTGCCACGTCAGCGAGCGGATTGGCGCACTGGCGGCAGCGGGGCCGGATGTATCCCAGGTATTGCGTGCGGCAGGGTGGGCAAAGCACTTGCGAGCAGCCGATGCCGCACAGCGCGCATTGCGCCGGCAGCACCGTGGCGCCCAGCCACTGGCACAGCGCCTGCCAGGCGGCATCAAGGCGGTGCTGGGTGGCGATCCGCATCGCGATGGCGTCCTTCCATGTACACTGCCGACATTATCTCACCTCACCGGTTTCAACATGCCAGTTCCCACCAGTCCGCCCAAAATGAGTGCGCCCATCGATGCGGTGCAAGTACGCGATTTCTTTTCCCGTCCGGCGCGCATCGCGCCGTCGGACTTCCTGCGCCGCGAAGTATCAAAGCGCATGCACGAGCGCCTGGAGCTGGTGAAAATCACGCCCTCGCGCGTGCTTGATGCCGGCTGCGGCCCCGGCGCGGACCTGGCGCAGTTGCATAAGGATTATCCCGCCGCGCAGATTATCGGTCTCGATGCAGCGCAAGCGATGGTGCAGGCGGCGCGCGCGCCCGCGTCGAAACTGGCCGGCCTGAATCAGTTCCTCAGCAAGCTCCTGCCGGCCAAGGCGGGCGTGGATTTGTTGTGCGGCGACCTGGGCGACTTGCCGCTGGCGCAGGGCAGCGTCGACCTCGTGTGGTCGAACCTGGCGCTGCACTGGCATGCCCAGCCCGACCGCGTGTTCGCCGAGTGGCGGCGCGCGCTGCGCCTCGATGGCTTGCTGATGTTTTCCTGCTTCGGCCCCGACACCTTCCGCGAAGTGCGCGACGCCTTTGCCGAAGCGGATTTGACTCCGCACGCCTTGCCTTTTGTGGACATGCACGACTTTGGCGACATGCTGGTCGAGACGGGTTTTTCCACGCCCGTGCTGGACATGGAGATCATCACTGTCACCTACGATACAGCGGAAAAACTGCTGGCGGACGTGCGCGCCTTTGGCGGCAACCCCTTGACCACGCGCCGGCGCGGCCTGATGGGCAAGGCGGCCTGGCAGCGCATGCTCGATGCGCTGGAAAAGATGCGCCGTCCCGACGGCAAGCTGGGCCTGAGTTTCGAGGTCATCTATGGCCACGCCTTCCGTCCCGCGCCGCGCGTGACGCGCAATGGGGAAGCCATCATCCGATTTGATTTGCCGCGCAAACCCAAATAAAACGGCAAAGAAACCGAGACTTGGTCGCCATCCGCGCATGGATGTTGCAGCAATCGTTGCAAAGCGCGCGCGGCCAGCAGAAGGGCATGCACAAAGCCGATTATTGCTTGATGGATTCAAGTTTACTTGACTATAATCGTTGACTGTTTGTCAGCTTGCTAAGTCTAAAAAACAAGGGCAGCATACAAAATAAAAAAAACAAAGCAAGACTTATTCGAAGTTACTGCATTAGTATAGTAACCATCTTCCACACGAGGCCATTTCAAGGTGGGGAAGAAAAACAGGGTTCCAGCATGGTTGCGTGCCGCCGTTTTTGCTGCGGCAGCCAGCATGGAATTCGCTGGTGCTTGACGCACATGGCCGTATTCTGGCCGTGTTGCTTTCATGGAGGAGCGGCAGCGGTCCAGTACGGAGAAATCCGCAGCCGTTTAAAATATCATTATTTTTGGGTGGTTGGGGAAAACATGACACATGCAAAGCGACTTCAATCGTTGCTGCTCGGGCTGTCTTTGACAGCGTTTGGCATCGGGCGATGGGCCACGGCGGCACCGGCTGCCAGCACCTATCCCGGCACCGGCGGTCCCGTGCCGTTCGAAATGAATCTGCAACCGCCGGCGACACAGATCGCCCATGAAATCTACGATTTGCACACCCTGATGATGATCATCTGCCTGGTGATCTTCGTGGCAGTGTTCGGCGTCATGTTTTACTCCATCTTCAAGCACCGCAAGTCCCTGGGCCACAAACCGGCCACTTTCCACGAAAGCACCACCGTCGAGATCGCCTGGACCGTCGTGCCTTTCCTGATCGTCATCGGCATGGCCCTGCCTGCCACGCGCACCGTGGTCGGCATGAAAGATACCTCGAACGCCGACATCACCATCAAGGCCACCGGCATGCAGTGGAAATGGGGCTATGACTACCTGAAAGGCGAGGGCGAAGGCATTTCCTTCCTCTCCAACCTGGCCACGCCGCGCTCGCAAGTGGGGGCGCCCGGCGTGCCGCCGACGGAAAAACGCGGCGAAAACTACCTGATCGAAGTCGATAACGAAGTCGTCGTGCCAGTCAACAAGAAGATCCGCATGGTGCTGACGGCCAACGACGTCATCCACGCCTGGTCCGTGCCCGCCTTTGGCGTGAAGCAAGATGCGATTCCCGGTTTCGTGCGCGATACCTGGTTCAAGGCCGACCATATCGGCACCTTCCGCGGCAATTGCGCCGAGCTGTGCGGCAAGGAGCACGCCTTCATGCCCATCGTCGTCAAGGTCGTCTCAAACGAGGACTACAAGGCCTGGGTTGATGTAAAACAAAAGGAAATGGCGGCATTGGCTGATGATCCAAGCAAGGTGTGGACTATCGATGAGTTGAAGGTCAAGGGCGAGAAAGTGTATGCGGCCAACTGCGTGGTTTGCCACCAGGCGACAGGCAAGGGCGTGCCCGGTGCATTTGCGCCTCTGGACGGCTCTGCCGTGGTGAACGGTCCGAAAGCGGAACAGATGCATGTCTTGCTGAACGGGCAAAAGAGCGGCAAGTATCCAGCGGAAATGCCCGCCTGGAAACAGCTGTCCGACACGGAAATTGCTGCAGTGATCACTTACACGCGCAATTCCTGGTCGAACAAGGCCGAAGAGAACATCGTTCAACCAGCCGAAGTCGTGGCTGCACGCAAGTAATTAGGAGCCGCATATGAGTACTAGCACTAGCACCTTGGACCACGCCGGTCACGACCATGCCCACGACCACCCGACCGGCTACCGCCGCTGGCTGTTTGCCACCAACCACAAGGATATCGGTACCTTGTACCTGTGGTTCTCGTTCATCATGCTGCTGTCGGGCGGCGTGCTGGCCCTGATGATCCGTACGGAACTGTTTCATCCAGGCTTGCAATTCTTTCACCCTGAATTTTTCAACCAGCTGACCACCATGCACGGCCTGGTGATGGTGTTTGGTGCCATCATGCCGGCTTTCGTCGGCTACGCCAACTGGATGATCCCGCTGCAAGTGGGCGCATCCGACATGGCGTTTGCCCGCATGAACAACTTCTCGTTCTGGCTACTGCCGCCGGCCGCGCTGCTGCTGGCCACGTCCTTCCTCGTGCCGGGCGGTGCCACGGCTGCCGGCTGGACCCTGTATGCGCCGCTGTCGACGCAGATGGGTCCTGGCATGGACATGGCCATTTTTGCCATGCATTTGATGGGCGCTTCGTCCATCATGGGTTCGATCAACATCATCGTCACCATCCTGAACATGCGCGCACCCGGCATGACCCTGATGAAAATGCCGATGTTCTGCTGGACCTGGCTCATTACCGCGTATCTGTTGATCGCCGTCATGCCCGTGCTGGCCGGCGCCATTACCATGACCCTGACGGACCGCCATTTCGGCACGTCCTTCTTTAACGCGGCAGGTGGCGGCGACCCCGTCATGTACCAGCACATCTTCTGGTTCTTCGGCCATCCCGAGGTCTACATCATGATTCTGCCGGCCTTCGGCATCGTCTCGCAGATCCTGCCGGCGTTTGCCCGCAAGCCCCTGTTCGGCTACGCCTCGATGGTGTATGCCACGGCCTCGATCGCGATTTTGTCCTTCATCGTCTGGGCGCACCACATGTTTACTACCGGCATGCCGGTGACGAGCCAGTTGTTCTTCATGTACGCGACCATGCTGATCGCCGTGCCGACGGGCGTGAAAGTGTTCAACTGGATCGCCACGATGTGGAAGGGTTCGATGACGTTCGAGACGCCGATGCTGTTCTCGGTGGGCTTCATCTTCGTCTTCACCATGGGCGGCTTCACGGGCCTGATCCTGGCGGTCACGCCGATCGACATCCAGCTGCAGGATACCTATTATGTGGTGGCCCACTTCCACTACGTGCTGGTGGCCGGTTCGCTGTTTGCCCTGTTCGCCGGCTTCTACTACTGGTCGCCGAAATGGACGGGCCATATGTACAACGAGACGCGCGGCAAGATCCACTTCTGGCTGTCCTTGATCACGTTCAACGTGACCTTCTTCCCGATGCACTTCCTGGGCCTGGCCGGCATGCCGCGCCGCTACGCCGACTATCCGGCGCAGTTCACGGACTTCAACATGATCGCCTCGATCGGCGGCTTCGGTTTTGGCCTGATGCAGGTGTACTTCCTGTTCTTCGTGGTCTTGCCGACCATCCGCGGCGGCAAGGCTGCGCCAGCGAAACCATGGGAAGGCGCGGAAGGCCTGGAATGGACCGTGCCGAGCCCGGCGCCATTCCACACGTTTGAAACGCCGCCAACAGTGAAGTAATGCCAGTGTCACGAGCCGGCGCCGCTGCCGGCCCCCTTGAATAGAGTGCCTGCCATGACCGAAGTGAAAACTGAGCGTAAAAAGCCGAATAACCTGCGTACGGGACTGATACTGGGGGCCCTGGCGGCCTTTTTCTTCCTGTCCGTGTTCGTCAAGCGCATGTGGCTCTGACGTGACGACGCCGATGCAACAGGAAACACGCGGCCTGAACCGCAAGATGCTGGGCAAGCTGATCGTCATTGCGATTCTGATGTTTGGCTTTGGCTATGCCCTGATTCCCGTCTACAAGCAGATATGCGAAGTGATGGGCATCAACGTGCTGACGCAAAAAGATGGCACGGTAGCCTACGATAACAATACGCAGGTCGATACGACGCGCAGCATCACCGTCGAATTCGACGGCAATGCGCAGGGTCCATGGCGCTTCCGCCCGACCGTATCGAGCATGCAAGTGCATCCGGGCGAACTGGTGACCGTCATGTATGAAGTGGTCAACACGCAAAACCGCGTCGTCAACGCGCAAGCCATTCCCAGCTACGCGCCGCAGAGCGCCACGCCGCATTTCAAGAAGGTCGAATGCTTCTGTTTCAAGCAGCAGACCTTGAAGCCCAACGAAGCGCGGCAGATGCCGGTGGTGTTCTTCCTCGATCCGGCCCTGCCGAAAGAGGTGAAAACCATCACCCTGTCGTACACGTTTTTCGAGATTGCCGGTTTGAGCCAGGCTCAAATACCGGCCGTCCAATAGGAGAGTGCCATGGGCGAATCCAAGCAGCCTGAAAAAGCGTCGTTCCTGTATTCGCTGCGGGCCGTCGTCTGGTCATTTACGGGATTGCGCCGCAAGAGCGATTTCGACACGGATTCGGCCAAGCTCAATCCCGTGCACATCGTCATCGCCGGCTTCCTGGTGGTGGCTTGCCTGATCGGCATCCTGATTTCAATTGTTAAATTCGTCGTTTTATAAATTATAAAAAACCACCCTATAAGTTTTTGAGGAGATGATGATGAGTTCCAACCACGCCGCCGTACCTTATTATTTCGTGCCCGGCCCGTCGCGCTGGCCCATGCTGGGCGGCGCCAGCCTGCTGCTGACCATGATCGGCGCCTCGGCCTGGGTCAACGACGTCTCCTGGGGCCCATACGTGAATTACCTGGGCCTGGCCGGCATCCTGCTGGTGCTGTATTTCTGGTTCGGCGACGCCATCCGCGAATCGGAGCAGGGCCTGTACAGCGAGCGCATCGACCACTCCTTCCGCTGGAGCATGAGCTGGTTCATCTTTTCGGAAGTCATGTTCTTCGCCGCCTTCTTCGGTGCCCTGTTTTATGCGCGCAGCATTTCCATGCCGTGGCTGGCCGACCTCGACCACAAGGTAATCTGGCCCGATTTCGCCGCCCAGTGGGGTAATACTGGCCCGGCCGGCACGGTGCAAGAATTTACCACCATGACGCCGTTCTGGATTCCGACGATCAATACGGCCTTGCTGCTGACGTCGGGCGTCACCCTGACCATCTCGCATCACGCGCTGCGCGCTGGCCACCGCGCCATGACGGCTCTGTTTCTGTTCGCCACGATCTTGCTGGGCGCCATCTTCATGGGCTTTCAGGTCTACGAATACATGCACGCCTACAGCGAGCTGAACTTGAAATTGACGTCGGGCATCTACGGCGCCACTTTCTTCATGCTGACGGGTTTCCACGGCTTCCACGTGACCCTGGGCGCCATCATGCTGTCCGTCATCCTGTACCGCGTGCTGAAAGGCCACTTCACGCCCGATCACCACTTCGGCTTCGAAGGCGCCGCCTGGTACTGGCACTTTGTCGACGTCGTCTGGCTGGGCCTGTACGTGGTCGTGTATTGGTTATAATGGCGGGGCAGGGCGCGCGCCGTTGAAGGGCGCGCCTGCACCATAAAAAAAAGCCGTACCGGGAGATCCTGGGTACGGCTTTTTTCTTAGCATGAAGAATTTGCCAATCAGGCAAGAAGAAGCTTAATGTATGCCCGTCGGCTGGATGTAGCCCAGATAATGCGCCAGCAGGATCAGCAGGAACAGGGTAATCGACAAGCCCACGCGCAAGGCCAGTGCCTGCACGGTGCGGTTGCTCTTGCCCTTGTCGCGCATGAGAAAGAACAGGGCCGAGCCCAGGCTGCCCAGGATCAGGATGAAGGCAATGGCAACGAGGATTTTCATGGATGGTAGCGCCAGGCTTGAGGAGGTTTCATTGTAATGCGTATCCGCTTCCATTTTAGATGGATTCCATTTGTTGTAATGCTGCTACTGGTGGCCCTGGGGGTATCGCTGGCGCAATGGCAGCAGCGCCGTGGCGATGAAAAAGTTGCCCGCGCCGCCAGACTCGAGGCGGGCAACCAGGCCGCGCCCCTGGTCTTGAGCGCCGCGCCCTTGCTGCCGGCCGATGCGCAAGCGATCGAATATCGCCGCGTGACCGTCACGGGCCATTTTGTGCCCGCCTGGACGGTGTACCTGGACAACCGCCCCTACAAGGGCCAGGCCGGCTTCCACGTGCTCACGCCATTCCAGATCGACGGTTCCGCCATGCACGTGCTGGTGGCGCAGGGTTGGCTGCCGCGCAACAATGCCGAGCGCACGCGCATCCCCGATTACGCCACGCCCAAGGGCACGGTGACGATTTCCGGCATCGCGCGCCTGAATGCGGGCCACGTGATGGAGCTGGGCACGGCGCCGGCCCTGGCGCCGCAGGCCATCGTGCAAAATGCCGATATCGGTCAGCTGGCCCAGGCCAGCGGCCTGGCCTTGCAGCCTTTCATTCTCGAAGAAACAGTCAATCCAGTCGATTCAGCAGCGGTGCCAGCGTCCAGCCAGCTTCCCGTGCGCGACTGGCCGGCGCCCGACTTTGGGGCCGACAAGCACCGCGGCTATGCATTCCAGTGGTATGCACTGGCACTGATGGCTTTTTTATTTTTTGTCTTTACAGGATTTCGACGTGCAAACAAACAACCCTGAAGCAACGCAAGACAGCACTAATAAACAGGCACAAAATACGGGACGCTGGAAACTGCTGGCCGTGGTGGCCGTGTGCGCGTTTCCCATCATCGCCTCGTATTTCACGTATTACATCATCAAGCCCACGGGCCGCAACAATTACGGCTCCCTGATCGACCCGCGTTTGTATCCGATACCCGAAGCCCAGCTGCAGGTGACGGAACTGGATGGCAAGGCGTCACCGCTGGCGCAATTCAAGGGCAAGTGGGTGCTGCTGCAAACGGGACCGTCCGATTGCCAGGAAGCATGCAAGAAGCAATTGTTTGACATGCAACAACTGCGCCTCATGCAGGGCAAGGAACGCGAACGCCTGGAACGGGTCTGGCTGGTGACGGATGCCCAGCCGCTCGACACCCTCGTGATGCGCGAATTCGACGGCACCAGCATGTTGCGCGTGAACAGCGACGCATTGAAAGCTTGGCTGCCCGTGGAGGCGGGCGGCAAGACCAGCGACCATCTGTATCTGATCGATCCGCTGGGCAATTTGATGATGCGCTTCCCGAAAGACGCGGACCCGAACAAGATCAAGAAAGACATCGCCAAGCTGCTCAAAGCTTCGGCGATCGGTTGAGGAGTCTGCATGCCGACGATGCATCTCTCCGCGCTGGCCCAGTTGGGCTTGACAGGTTTGCTGGTGGCGCTGCTGCCGTTGACCATGGTGTGGGTGTCCGCGGACGCCAATAAATACCGCAAGCTGGTGTGGATCGCCGTCTTTTTGACGGTCGACCTGATCATGTTTGGCGGCTTCACGCGCCTGTCCGATTCCGGCCTCGGTTGTCCTGACTGGCCCGGCTGCTATGGCTCGGCCAATCCTTTCCTGGCGCACGAGCACATCGTGGCAGCCGAAACCCTGATGCCGACGGGACCCGTGACGGTGGTCAAGGCGTGGATCGAAATGACGCACCGCTACCTGGCCATGGCCATCGGCGTGCTGATCGTGGCGATGATGGTACAGGCGTGGCGCCAGTGGAAGAAAAGCAAGCGCGAGGAATTCGCCCCGGCGCTGCCGACGGCGCTGTTCTTGTTCGTCTGCCTGCAGGGCGCGTTCGGTGCCTGGACGGTGACCTTGAAACTGCAGCCGGTGATCGTCACCATCCACTTGCTGCTGGGCATGGGCTTGCTGGCCATGCTGACGTGGCTGGGCGGGCGTCAGGATCATGCCGTCAGACCCTTGCTGCGCGCCGATGCGGATGCGTCCGTGCTGCGCCCCGTGCGCGCGCTGGCCGTCATGTCGCTGATGCTCTTGACCGTGCAGATCGCGCTGGGCGGCTGGGTGAGCACCAACTACGCCACCCTGGCCTGCACGGATTTCCCCCTGTGCGGCGGCAAAGTCATTCCGGAGATGGATTTCGAACATGGTTTCCATTTGTGGCGCGAACTGGGCAAGACGGCCGCCGGCCATTATTTGCCGTTTTCCGCGCTGACGGCCATCCACTGGGTGCACCGCAATTTCGCCTTCATCGTGCTGGCCGGTGTCGGCTATACGGTGTTGCGCGCTTGGAAACTTCCAGCCTTGCGCGGCACGGCGCGCTGGCTTGCGCTGGTGCTGGTCCTGCAGGCTGGCACGGGCCTGGCGACGATTTACCTGAGCTGGCCATTGTCGATTGCCGTCCTGCATAACGGCGGCGCGGCGCTGCTCGTGTTGTTGCTGACCATGTTAAACTACAAGGCTAAATTCCAACTCGATGTTGCGCGCACTGTTCAGCGCGCTTGCGCCTCCGCGCCAGTGCCCACGGCACCAGCCAGTCCTTCCCGTATCGCATAAATGACTACTCAGACCATCCGCCGTAAACCATCCCCCCGCATCGCCCAGTACTGGGCGCTAACCAAGCCGCGCGTGACGCAACTGGCCGTGTTTTGCGCCGTCATCGGCATGTTCCTGGCCAGCGAGGAGTTGCCTGACTGGCGCGCTGTGGTGTTCGGCACCCTCGGCATTTGGCTGCTGGCCGGCGCCGCGTTTGCCGTCAACTGCCTGGCCGAGCGCGAAATCGATGCGCGCATGGCCCGCACGGCGCGCCGTCCTATGGCCATGGGCGACATCACCGTCAAGCAGACGGTGGTGTTCGCGCTGGTGATCGGCGGCCTGGGCATGGCGATTTTGTATAACCTTGTCAATCCGCTGACGATGTGGCTGACTTTTGTCACCTTTGTCGGCTATGCCTTGATCTACACCATGGTGCTGAAACCGGCCACGCCGCAAAATATCGTCATCGGCGGCCTGTCCGGCGCCATGCCGCCTGCGCTGGGCTGGGCCGCCGTGGCTAACGACGTGCCTATGCAGGCGTGGCTGCTGGTCTTGATCATCTTTGTCTGGACGCCGCCGCACTTCTGGGCGCTGGCCATGTACCGGCGCGACGATTACGCGCGCTCGGGCTTGCCCATGCTGCCCGTCACGCACGGCTTGAAATTCACGCAATTCCACGTCTGGTTGTACTCGATCGCGCTGGCCGCCACCACCTTGCTGCCATTTGCCGTGCGCATGAGCGGCCTGATCTACCTGGCCTCGGCCGTGGTGCTGAACGCCGGCTTCCTGTATTACGCGTGGAAAATGTACCGCCACTACACGGATTTGATCGCGCGCAAAGCTTTTACCTATTCCATCATTTACCTGGCATTGCTGTTCGCGGCCCTGCTGGTCGACCACTATATTCCCCTCGGCACATGAAAAAAACCCTGACCCTGTTGTTGGCGGCCGCACTGGTCGCCGTCCTCGCCGGCTGCGGCAAGCCAGCCGCGCCAAAGTTGGCATTCAAGAACACGGACGTGACGGGCCTGGGCTATGCGCGCGAGTTCGCGCTGACGGACCATACGGGCCACCCGCGCACCCTGGCCGACTACAAGGGCAAGCTGGTGCTGATGTTCTTCGGCTACACGCAATGTCCGGATGTGTGCCCCACGACCATGGCCGACATGGCGCAGGTGATGCAGGCAATGGGGCCGCAAGCAGAGCAGGTGCAAGTGCTGTTCGTCACCGTCGACCCCGAGCGCGACACGCAAGCCTTGCTGGCGCAGTACGTGCCGGCCTTCGACAAGCGTTTTGTGGGCCTGTATGGCGATGCGGCCGCGACGGCCAAGGTGGCCAAGGAATTCAAGGTGTATTACGCCAAGGTCGAGGGCGAAACGGATAGCAGCTACACGGTCGACCACACGGCCGGCACCTATGTGTTCGACCGCGAAGGCAAGATCCGCCTGTTCGTGCGCCACGGCGAAAAACCCGCCGCCATCGCGCACGATCTTAAACTTCTGCTATCCTGATCCGGTCGCGCCACCAGGCGCCATCTTCAGGATATGCAGTACATGGATAAACGTTTTGAGCCGCACGCCCGCCTGGCAGCCATCATCTTCTTGCTGATTGGCTGCTTTTTCGTCTTGCGGCCTTTCCTGGCTGCCATGCTGTTTGCCGCCTGCGTGGGCATTTCCAGCTGGCCCCTGTATATCCTTCTGCTCGACCGCCTGAAAGGCCGGCGCAATCTGGCGGCCGCCATCATGACCCTGTCCTTGATCCTGGTCATCGTGCTGCCGTTGGCCCTCGTCACCTACAACCTGGCCGACAATGTCTCGCGCATCTATGAACAGTTGCGCACGGCGCTGGAATCGGGCGGCCTGCATCCGCCGGCCTGGCTGGCCAGCATTCCCGTGGTGGGCGAAACCATCGACGGTTATCTGCAGCGTCTGCTGGAAGACCGCGAGGAATTACTGAATTTGGGCAAGACCATGCTGGAGCCGGCGCGCCATTTCCTCGCCTCCGGCGGCATCTTGCTGGGCACGGGTTTGGCACAGACCAGCCTGGCCGTGTTCGTCAGCTTCTTCCTCTACCGCGACGGCCAGCAACTGAGCCGTGTCCTGATGACGGGCGCTGGCCGCATCATCGGCGACAGCGCGCCGGGCGTGGCCCTGACCGTCAGCCGCACCGTGCGCGGCGTCATGTACGGCTTGCTGGGCACGGCGCTGGCGCAGGCGCTGGTGGCCGTGGTCGGTTTCCTGATCGCCGGCGTGCCGGCCGTGGCCCTGCTGGGCGTGGCCACCTTCATCTTTTCGCTGATCCCCGTGGGACCGCCCCTGATCTGGGGTGGCGCCGCCATCTGGCTGTTCAATGACGGCCAGACGGGCTGGGGCATCTTCATGCTGGTGTGGGGCGGTTTGCTGATCAGCGGCGTGGATAATGTGGTCAAACCCATGCTGATCAGCCGTGGCAGCAGCCTGCCCTTCTTGCTGGTGCTGCTGGGCGTGCTGGGCGGCGTGCTGGGCTTCGGCTTCGTCGGCATTTTTATCGGGCCGACCCTGCTGGCGGTGCTGTACAGCTTGTTGCAAACGTGGACGGTAGGGGAAACCACCGTGCCGCAGGGCAAGGATACGATTACCTTGAAAAAAGATTAATCGCGTAAGTCAGCATCGAGGTCCCGCTCCTGCTTCGGGATCACCTTGAGCAGCACGATGCGGGGCCCGTTCATCTTCTTGACGACGATGTCGAAGTCGACAAAGGTGATGCGCTGGCCCTGCTTCGGAATGTCCCCCAGCTTGACCATGATCAAGCCGCCCACCGATTCCACGTCGTCCAGTCCCAGTTCCTCGTTTTCGATATCGATGCCGAGGATGCGTTCGAGCGAGAAGATGGGCAGGCTGGCTTTGCCGATCAGGGTGCCGTCGCTTTGCTTGAGCCAGTCGTTTTCATTGCGGCGGAATTCATCACGGATTTCGCCGACCATGGCGCCGAGCAAGTTATCCAGCGTGATGAAACCCAGCGGGCGCTTGCCCTTTTCGCCGATCAGGGCGAAGTGGGGCGCGCCGTCGCGGAAGCGGCGGAACAGTTCCAGCGCCGGCGTGCGTGCAGAAATGATGTCCACGGGACGCAAAAACGGCGTGAGCGAGGTGATCGTCTTGCCCGCCTGCTGCGCGAAGAACAGGTCTTTCAAGTGCACCACGCCCAGCACGTCGTCTTCATTCATGTCGAAATACGGATAGCGGCTGAAGCGGTTGCGCAGCACCGTGTCGAGGTTTTCTTCCAGAGTATTCGAAGCGTGCAGGGCGATCACTTCATTGATCGGGCGCATCAGGTCCGACACCGTCATCTGTTCAAAATCAAGCGACTGCGCCAGGATGTTGCGCTCGTCGCGCGTGAATTTCTCGCCGGGCTGGCTGGTGCGCAGGATCAGTTTCAATTCTTCGGACGAATAATGGGCATCGTGGCCGCCCTTGCCGGACAGGCCCGCCATGCGCAGCACCCAGTTGGCGCTGGCGTTGAGCAGGTAAATGGCCGGATACATGGCCCAATAGAAACCATACAGGGGAATCGCGCTCCACAGGCCGACGGCTTCCGGGTTGCGGATGGCCATCGATTTGGGCGCCAGTTCGCCCACGACGATGTGCAGGAAGGAAATGACGCTGAAGGCGACGACAAACGAGACGCCGTGGATCAGTTCTTGCGAGGTGACGCCGATGGCGCCGAACAGCGGCTCGAGCAAGCCGGCAAACGCCGGTTCGCCGACCCAGCCCAGGCCCAGCGAAGCGAGGGTAATGCCCAGCTGGCAGGCGGACAGGTAGGCGTCCAGCTGGCCATGCACCTTGGCCAGGATGCGGCCCCGTAGCCCCTGTGTCCTGGCGATGGCGCGGATGCGCGTGCGCCGCAAGGTGACGATGCCAAACTCGGCGGCAACAAAAAAACCGTTCAGCGCGACCAGGAAGAGGGCGAGCAGGACTAGCAAGACATTGTGCATGGGGGCGCGGAAGATGGGCTGTAAAAACGTCATCTTAAACGACGAAAGGCGGCATAGCCTAATTTAGCCGCGCGCCCCGCCCGTGCAGGCGCGCGCGCGCGGCCGGTTTTTCACGCTTTTTCAGCCTTTGACCGCCGTTTGCGGTCCGCCGCGCATGGCGAAGACCATGACGGCCGAAACGATGGCGGGGATGGCGACGACGAGGAAAATCGTGCTGTTGGGCCAGTTCAGGCGAATCAGCTCGCCACCGAGCACGGGGCCGATGATAGAGCCGATGCGCCCGATGCCCAGGCTCCAGCCGATGCCCGTCGAGCGCAGGGTGGTCGGGTAATAGCTGGCCGCCAGGGCATTGACGGCCGGCTGGCCGCCCACCACGCAAAAGCCGGCGATGAAGATGGTGATGAACAGGAAGGCCAGCGACACGTCCGGACGGCCGATCAGGGCAATCGCTACGGCAGCGACTAAAAAGCATGGCAGCAGGATGCGGCGGAAGCTGGAGCGGTCGATCAGCTGGCCCATGACGAGGGTGCCGATGGTGCCGCCCACTTGCAGGGCCGTGCCGGCCAGCACGGCGTTGGCCGTGGACAGGCCCGCTTCCTTGGCGATCGTCGGCAGCCAGTTCGACAGGAAATATAAGTTGAGCAAGTTCATGAAGTTGATGACCCACAGCAAGATCGTCATCTTTGCGCGGCCGCCCGTAAACAATTGCAGCACGGGCGCGCCCTTGTGCTCCTTCTCATGCACGACGTATTGCGTCTCGGCCGTGATGTTGACGGTAGGATCAATGCGCTTCAGCCACTGCGCCACCTTGTCCAGCTTGCGTTGTTTCAATACCAGAAATTGCATCGATTCCGGCAGCAGGAAAAACATCAATATGCCGATCACCAGCGGCACCACGCCGCCCACGTAAAACACGGATTGCCAGCCGAATGCGGGAATCAGCGCGGCGGACAGCAAGCCGCCGAGCACGGCGCCCAGGGTAAAGCCGCACGAGACCAGCATCATCAGCGTGACTTTCTTGCGCAGGGGGCTGTATTCGCCGGCCAGCGCCATGGCGTTCGGCATCACGGCGCCCAGGCCCAAGCCCGTGATAAAACGGATCAGCTGCAATTGCTCGATGGTGGTGGCCAGCGGCGTGACCAGCATGCACAGCGAAAAGAAGATGGTCGAGCCGATCAGTACGGGGCGGCGGCCGAACTTGTCGGCCGTGATGCTGAAGACGAGCGAGCCAACCAGCATGCCCAACAGGCCCGCGCCAAACACGGGACCCAGGTTGGCCTTGCTGACGTGCCAGTCGGCGATGATGGCGGGCGCCACATAACCCATGGCCTGCACGTCGAAGCCATCCATGATGACGCACAGCCCGCACAGGATCAGCATGCCGATCTGGAAGGAGCCGATCTTGTTGTTATTGATGAGATCGGGAATATCGATCGTCTTGCCTGCCGTGGACATGGTGCCGCTCCTGTTTTTTTATGGTGGTCGCGCCCTTCCGGCGAGGGACAGGCGCGTGTTTGTCTCAGGCTTCATTACAATCGCTTTTGATTGATTATTCAAACGTTATTTTCGAATGGATTTATCAGGTTTCCTTGTGAATCTTCGGCGAGCGCTGGATGGCGGCCAGGATCACGTCCAGCGCCGGGTGCATGATCTTGCGTTCATTCGAGATGACGTAAAACTGCTCGCGCAGGGACGAGGCGTCGCCCACCAGCACGGCACCGAATTGCTCCTCGATATCGGCCGCCAGGCTGGCCGAGGCGAAGAACAAGCCCAGGCCCTTGCGGCCAAACGCGTTGAGCATGGCGTTGTCTTCGAATTCACCGACCACGTCGGGGCGCACGCCTTGCTGCACCATCCATTCGTCGATGCGCCCGCGCAAGGCATTGTTGCGCGCGGGCAGCAGAAATGGCGCGCCGTGCAGGCTGTGCGGGAAATTGTCGCGGTATTGTTCCGCCAGTGCGGGGATGCCGAACAGCTTCATGGCGCTTTCGCCCCATAAATGGCTGGAGACGCGCAGGCTGGCGCCGGCCGGCACGGCGCGGTCCGTCAACACCAGGTCCAGCTTGTGCAGGGCCAGGTCGGCCAGCAGGGACTCGAATTCATCTTCCAGGCAGACCAGTTTGACGGGCTTGTCCAGGCTGCGCGTGGCGTCGAGCATGCGGTAGGCCATCAGTTTTGGCAGCGAGTCGGAAATGCCCACCGTCAGGCGCATCTTTTCCGCGTCGGTGTCGGCCAGGGCTTCCTGCATCTGTTCACCGAGCAGGAAAATCTGGTCCGCGTAGCCGAGCGCCAGCCGGCCCGCTTCCGTCGGCACCAAACGCCGTCCCTGCGGCTGCAGCAGGGACTTGCCCAGTTCCTTTTCCAGCAGGGCCAGTTGGGTGCTGATGGTTTGCACTGCCAGGCCCAGGCGTTCGGCCGCGCGCGTCACGCCGCCTTCCTTGGCGACCACCCAAAAGAAGTATAAATGGCGGTAATTGAAACCGGTGGTTTTCATCGCACGGTCCTATCTTCTGTTTTTACGAAGCAATACTTCCATTATCTTCCATTTTTAAATGTGTCACATGTCCTTATACTACGTTGCATTGAATTTGGATAAAAGGGAACTATCGATGAAACATTTCAGAGTGTCATTTTTAGTGACATTTATCTGCCTGGGCATTTCCGCCTGGTGGGGTTATACGCACGGTGGCGTGCAGACGATGCTGGCAGCGCTCGGTATCGCGGTGATCCTGGGCGTGATGGAAGTGTCGCTGTCGTTTGACAACGCGGTGGTCAACGCCTCGGTGCTGAAGAACTGGGACAAGTTCTGGCAGGGCTTGTTCCTGGGCGTGGGTATCATCATCGCCGTGTTCGGCATGCGCTTGCTGTTCCCGCTGGTGATCGTGGCGCAAGCGGCCGACCTGGGCATGTTGGAAGTATGGAATCTGGCGCTGAGCGATCCCGAGCAGTACTCGATGCACCTGACGAATCACCACGCGGAAGTGGCGGCCTTCGGCGGCATTTTCCTGCTGCTGGTGTTCCTGAACTTCTTGCTGGACTCGGAAAAAGAAACGCACTGGCTGGGCCGTATTGAAGAAAAACTGGGCGCGCTGGGCAAGATCTCCTCGATTTCCGTGATGATCGCGCTGGGCACCCTGATGGCCAGCCTGTCGATGATCGAAGAAGGTCAGAAGCTGGTAGTCTTGACGGCCGGCCTGTGGGGTATTCTGACCTACGTGGGCGTGGATGTGGTCAGCGGCTTGCTGGAAGGCGATAACGGCGAGGGCAACGTGGGCGACATCGTCAAGCGCGGCGGTATTGGCGGCTTCCTGTACCTGGAAGTGCTCGATGCCTCGTTCAGCTTTGACGGCGTGATCGGCGCGTTTGCCATCACCAAGGATGTCGTGATCATCATGCTGGGCCTGGCTATCGGCGCGATGTTCGTGCGTTCGATGACGGTGTTCCTGGTGCGCAAGGGTACGCTCGACGAGTTCGTGTATCTGGAGCACGGCGCGCACTATGCGATCGGTATCCTGGCCGTGATCATGTTGGTCAGCATGAAGTTCCACATTCCCGAGATTTTCACGGGTCTGATTGGGGTGGCCTTCATTCTCGCCTCATTGTGGTCGTCGATCCGCTACAAGCGCAGGATGGCCCTCGAAGTAGGCAAGATGGAAGCGCTGGAACCAATCAAGGCAACAGCAGTGTAAAGAATGCGCGACAAACGACTACACCGGTTTGTCGGCAAGTTGTAGCAAGCGTCGCCGCCGGCCTGGGGAGTCAGGCCGGTGGAGGACGCCAGGTGTTTGGTCACACACAACCCACATAGGAGAAATACATCATGGCAATCAGTCTGCAAAAAGGCGGCAACGTCAACCTGAGCAAGGAAGCCCCTGGCATTTCGAAAATGATCATCGGCCTGGGCTGGGATGCCCGCGCCACCGACGGCGCCGCGTTCGACATCGACGGTTCGATCTTCCTGCTGAAGGCCGACGGCAAGGTACGTGCCGACGTCGACATGATTTTCTACAACAACCTGAAGTCGAGCGACGGTTCCGTCACCCACTCGGGCGACAACACTACCGGCGCCGGCGATGGCGATGATGAAACCGTCGTCGTCGACCTGGCCACGGTGCCAGCCGAGATCGACAAGATCGCCGTCTGCGTGACGATACACGATGCCGAAGCGCGCAAGCAAAACTTTGGTATGGTATCGAAGGCGTATGTACGCTGCGTGAATGCCAATGGCAACACGGAAATCGCCCGCTTCGACCTGTCGGAAGACGGTTCGGCGGAAACGGCCATGGTCTTCGGTGAAATCTACCGCAATGGCGCCGATTGGAAATTCAAGGCCATCGGCCAGGGCTACAAGGGCGGCCTGGGCCCCCTGGCAGCATCGTTCGGCGTCGGCGTATAAGTCGTCAATAGTAAGGGCGGTCCGCAGCGCGGGCCGCCGCCATCATCATCATCGTCAAGGAAGGAATAGTCAGATGCCAGTTTTTAGTATTACCGGGGACGTCGACCCGTTCCTGCATGTGTCGCTTGCCAAGGGCGAGAAGATTTATTGCGAATCCAACGCGATGGTGATGATGGAAACCAATCTTGAGCTGAAAGGCAAGATGACTGGCGGCATAGGCGCTGCGCTGATGCGCACCTTTGCCAACGGGGAATCGTTCTTTCAGCAGCATATCGAGGCCATGCGTGGCGACGGCGACTGTCTGCTGTCGCCCACCTTGCCCGGCGCGATGCGGGTGCTCGAGGTTGGTGCCCAGCAATACATGATCAGCGACGGCGCCTTCGTGGCGGCAAGTGCTGGCGTGGAATTGAAGGTGCGCACGCAAAGCCTTGGCAATGCGCTGTTTGCCCAGAGCGGTGGTTTTTTCATCACCGAGACGGCAGGCAGCGGCCAGTTGGCGGTGTCCGGTTTTGGCGCGATGTCGATACTGGAAGTGACGCCTGGCAAGGACGTGGTGATCGATAACTCGCACGTCGTGTGCTGGGATAACCGCCTGCAATACGAAATTTCCATGACGACCGGCAGCAGCGGCGGCTTTCTGGGGAACCTGATCAATAGCCAGACCAGCGGCGAGGGCATGGTATTGAAGTTTTCAGGCACGGGGAAAATCCTCGTGTGCTCGCGCAACCGCGCAGCCTTCCTCGCCTGGACGCAAAGCAAGCCGGCGTAACACGTAGTTGATGCAAGCAACCAAACAGGAGCAATGCGTATGTCTGTCAATTTGAGCAAAGGCCAGAAGATTTCTCTGGACAAAGAAGCTGGTACCACCCTGACCCGTATCACCATGGGCCTGGGCTGGGATGCCGTCAAGACCAAGGGTTTCCTGGGCTTCGGTTCGAAGACCGAAGCCGTCGACCTGGACGCTTCGTGCGTCATGTTCGATGAGAACAAGGGCACGTCCGACATCGTCTGGTTCCGCCAGCTGAAAAGCAAGGACGGCAGTGTCGTTCACACGGGCGACAACCGCACGGGCGCGGGCGATGGCGACGACGAACAGATCAATGTCGATCTGTCGACAGTGCCGGCGCACGTGAAAAGCCTGGTCTTCACCGTCAACAGCTTTACTGGCCAGAACTTCTCGCAGGTGGAAAACGCCTATTGCCGCATCTTGAATGCCAGCAATAACCAGGAAGTCGCGCGTTTCAACCTGTCTGTGCAAGGTTCCCACACGGCACAGATCATGGCCAAGCTGTACCGCCATAACGGCGAATGGAAGATGCACGCCATCGGAGAAAACGGCAACGGTCGCACCTTTGACGACTTGATGCCGCAAATTGCCGTGCATCTATAAGGAGCAGTACGCAGCGGGCGGGGGACGGACCGGATACCGGCCCTTGTCCGCTGCTCTATATTGAAGGAGAGTATGTCGTGATGCGATTGCTGATAGCCTTGCTACTTCCGTGTCTGACGTTTTTCATGCTGGGGCGCCCGCTGGCCGGTGCCGCCGCCTTGATCATGCAGTGCACTGTGATCGGCTGGGCGCCGGCGGCCCTGTGGGCCCTGTACACGGTGAACCAGCATAAAACGGAGCAGGAACTGGAAGGTGCGTTAAGCCGCAGCTACATGCGCAGGCGCAGTCGGTTGATCTAAGTCAACCGTGCGCTTGGAATCCTTGCGCTAAAGCCTGCACGAGCGATCGTGCGGGCTTTTTTGTGCGCGCTCACTTCTTGCAGCGTATGGGCACGTTCACGGAATTGCCATCCGAACTCAGGTTGCGGTACTGCAAATCTTCGCTTTCGATGGCAAAGCGGGGCACGGCGTGCACATAGCGCTGCTTGCAGACGGTGTCGTCATTGATCAGCTGGCCCGCCAGCATGTAGTCGCACAGGGCAAAGCGCGATTCCTCGTCGTCGAGGATCAGCACGCGCGCGGCGCTGTACAGGGCCGATTGCAATACTTCCGGGCTGCAATTTTCCGGCCCCGTCAGCTTCAGATGCGTTTTCGTTTGCGTAGCCAGGCGTTGCAGCTTGACGAGGGCGGCGCGCTCTTCCTTGCGTGCACCATCGACTTTCACGTCCTCGCTGGCCAGGCGCAGCGCCAGCGAGGCGATTTGGTCGATGGAAATATGCCAGGCAAAGCCTTCCAGCCGCGTGCGGATCTGGCCGGGCAAGGGATCGGCCGCATCGACTTCGCAGCGGTACTGGCCCAGGTGGGGGCGGCACAGCACGGGGATGGCAAAGGCCGAAGTACGCTTGCCCTTGACGAATTTCTGGCTCAGGTCGCCAAAGTTTTCATGCGTGATGGTATCGAAGCGGGCTTGCCCAAAGCCCATCTTGACGAGGTTTTCCTTGCGCTGGCGCGAAAACAGGGCGTCCACGGCATCGTAGATATTCTTGTTGAAGATGCGGTCCAGCGGCTGGCGCTCGTCCGACATCTTTTCGAATACGGCGCTGGAATTGGGCGCGTTGGCATCGATGGAAATCAGGATGAAAGGTTTGCTGTTCAGGCGCGGCGGCACGACGGCCATGTCGTTGCCATACAGCTGCGTCAGGGCTACGTCCCACAGGGTTTCCACGCCCAAGTTATCGGCCGCGCCGCCGTCGAACAGGTGCACGTAGGACGGCGATTCGCGTGACTCGGAACCGAGCTCCGGCACGAAACTGTTTTTCGGGCGGAAACGCTCGAAGGTGACGGAATCGAACACGCCGGGAAAGGCGGCCGAGGTTGCCACGGCCGTGGCCAGGCGGATATCCTGGATTGGCGAATGCAGGGTGCCGTAGAAATACTCATAGGAAAACACTACGCGCTTGCCGCCATCGGTGGCGTCCGTCGCGTTAGCCAGGAAGATGGGGCCGTCGTGCGGCAAGTCCTGGTAGGTTTTCTTGTCGTACAGCACATCGTCAAACACGTCGGACAGGAACGAGGTGCGCGTCTTGTTCGTCAACAACATCGTTGTCAGGTTGGCGGGTTTCAGGATGGTCTGGCCGAAGAAATCCGTTTTCAGCTTGCTGCGCAGCAAGGGCCAATCCGTTTGCTTGCCATGCAGCGCATAGTAGCCGCCCGCGATGGCGCCGCCCGAGACGCCGGAGATGGCCGAGGCGCCGCTGACGAGGCCGAACTGCTCCAGCTGCTCCAGCGAGGCGGCCGAGAAATTGGCCGCGCGGCTGCCGCCGCCGGACAGGGCGATGCCGATGAAATGGTCGCTGGGCATGGGATTCTGGATGCGCGCCTTGGGCGCGTCGATGCGCAGGCGCGGTGTTTCCTGCACGGTAAACGTGCGGTTTTCGACGCCGCTGTTGGGGCGCAGCGCGAGTACCGTGCAACCGCTCAGCAGTGCAAGGAGAATAAAGGGTACGAACAAGCGTGGATGCATGCGTGATCTGTGCGTAGTCATGGGTTGGGATACGGACGGAAACGTGTGCGATTCTAGCAAACTTGCCGGTGCTTAGAACTGCAACTGGTACGCGAGCATGGCGGCGTTGTAGAGCGCATGCGTGAGCATGGGCGCCAGCAGCGATCCGCTGCGTTCGTACGCGATGCCCGTGCACAGGCCCAGCACGAAGACGGGCAGCATGGCGGCGGGTGGCTGCACGATGGCAAACAGCGCGGCGGCGATGCCGATCGCCTGCCAGGCCGGCAGCGAACGGCGCAAGCCTCCCTGCAGCAAGCCGCGGAAGAGGAATTCCTCGCACAGGGGCGCGGCCAGCACGCTCACGGCCAGCAGCCACAGCCCGTTGCCATTGATCTGTATCAATGGCGAAGAGGCCGGTGGCAACAGGGCAGCGTAGCCGATGCCGAACAGGAGCGCGACACAGGCGCCCGCGACTCCCCGGCACCACGGCTGGCGGCCCTGTCCGATGCGCGGCACGCCGGCCGTCCTGGCGCGCCAATAGACCAGGCGCAGCAGTGCATACGTGAGTGCGCCGGCCGCGCCGAAGGCGATGGCCAGCTGCGCCAGCGGCGTCGCACTGCTACCTTTGAGCAGGATCAAGGCCAGTGTTCGCAGCATAAAAAACAGCATGGCGGCGATCAGGCCGTCGGCCGCCGCTACCGTGGCTGGCGGCGAGGCGGTGGGATCGAGCAGATAGGGCAGAGCGTCGCGTGCCTTTTGCCACAGGGCCACGGCCAGCGCGCCCGTGAGCATGACAAACACCAGTTGCTGCACCAGGCTGCCGGCGGCTAGCGCGGCGATGTACAGGCCGGTGAGCAGTAAATACAGGTACATATACGTGGGGCGCACCTTTGCCGTTGTTTCCGTGGCTAGCGGGTCGCTGGCAAACACGCCCAGCGCCACGGCGATCACCGCATACAAAGGGATGCCGGCCAGGGCCAGCAGCAGCAAGCCCGCCGTCTGCCACGACCAGGCGGGCAGCCAGGCCAGCGCGACGCCGAACAGGGTCAAAGGATACAGCAGTGCCAACACGGCCCACAGCTGCGCCTTTTGCCGCAGCGCCTGTTCGATGGCGACGGGAAACGTGTACAGCAGCCACAGCGCGCCACCTTCCTTGTTCAGCGTCTGGAAGGCCGACATCAGCAGCACATAGGCGCCGAGGAAAAAGCCGGTGGAGGCCAGCAGGACGGGATGCTCCAGCAGCGCGTGCATGTCGCGCGCCTGGCCCGTAAACAGGGCCTGGCCGCCGAGGATCAGCACGGGCATCAGCAGGCTCTGCACGAGAAAATTGCGGTCGCGCAAGAGTAACGTCAGCTCGCGCCGCTGGATCGCCGTGCCGATGCGCGGGCGCCACTGGCTTGTGGACGCCGCTGCCTGTTTGCGCGCGCTTTCGCGCTGGCCAGCGCCCACCACGCCGTGGCGCAGCTGGCGGCGCAGGATGGCCATGCCCAGCCACATCAACAGCAACACTTGCGCCAGCAGCAGGACGGCTGGCAGCAGCAAAGCCGTCGCACCATCGGCATTGAGCAGGCGCAGCAGCAAGCCCGGGGGCGTCCAGCTGCTCCAGGCGGGCATGGCCGCCGCCCAGGCATACGCGAAGCCGCCCGTGCCCATGCCGAAGGACATGCCCATATACATGGGCAACAGGCCCGCCAGCGAGATCACTGCCTGCAGGTTGCCCAGTTGGGACGGATTGAGCGACAGGCGCAAACCCGTGTCGACCAGGGTGCGCAGCATGGCGGCCAGGGCCAGCAGGACCAGGCTGGCGAGCAGGCCGGACAGTGGTGAAAACCAGTCCTGGCCCGAGTACCAGGCGATCACGGTCGTGCTGGGCCACAGGGCCAGCAAGCCGGCCGGATTGACGAGCGTGCGTTCAAGCACGCGCGCCCACAGCAAGGTGCTTTTCTCGACGGGCAGGGTGACCAGCCATTCCAGGTCCCAGTCCGGCTTGGCCAGTTCTCCCATGCCCAGCGGCAGCAAGACGCTGACCAGCCACAGCAGCGCCAGTTGCAGGGTCAGGCCGCCCACCAGCGCCGCGCTGAAGGGCGTGGCCATGAATTGCGCGATGACGGGGTCGAGCAGGTGGCTGCTCGTGTGCAGGCTGCCGCGCGCCTGGCAGGCGGCGACCTGGTCCAGAAAACAATGCATGTTCAGTACGCTATGGCGGGCAATGCTGCCGAAGGAAAACAGCATCGGCAGCAACAGCAGCGCGCCCAGCAGCCAGCGTCCGCCACGCTTGCCCGGCGTGGCGCGGCGGCTCTTATTGTTTTTCTTGAAGGGAAAGCCACGGCCGCCGACGTTGAGCAGGCGCTGCAGGCGCAAACGGGTCAGCAGCCAGACGGCGCGCCAGGCGGTGGGCGGCGCCGGTGTCATGCCGTGGACGTTTCATCGGTCAGTTGCAAGAAGAGCTCTTCCAGGCTGCCATCGCTGGACAGCTGCTGGCGGATATCGTCCAGGCTGCCCGTGGCGACCAGGGTGCCACGGTGAATGATGGCGACCCGGCTGCACAGCTTTTGCGCCATATCCAATAGATGCGTGGAAACGAAGATCGTGGTGCCGGCGGCAGCGCGGCGCAGCAAGCGTTCCTGCACGTCGCGCGAGGCACGCGGGTCGAGGCCGTTGATCGGTTCATCGAGGATCAGCACGGCCGGATCGTGGATCAGCGCGCAAGCCAGGCCCAGTTTTTTCTTCATGCCCAGCGAGTAATTGACGGCAAAATCCTCGCTCGCTTCGTCGAGGCCAAATTCCGTCAGCAGGCGCGCGGCGCGGGCGGCCGCTTCCGTGCGGGGAAAACCATGCATTTCGGCCACGAATTGCAGGATTTCACGGCCCCGCAAATAATCGTAAAAAATCGGATTGTCGGGCAGGTAGCCCAATTTGCGCTTGACGGCGGCGCCATCGCGGTGGCAATCGAGGCCATCGACCAGCACGCGGCCGGCGCTGGGCACGAGGATGCCCATCAGCATGCGAATGGTGGTGGTCTTGCCGGCCCCGTTCGGACCCAGGAAGCCGAAGACCTCTGCTTTTCCTACCTGCAAGGTCAGCGGCTTGACGGCCTCGAACGTGCCGTACTGTTTGGACAAACCTTCGAAGGCAATCATCGTGCATCCCAAAAAAGATAGCGTGCAGGATGATAGCCCGATACGGCGCCGCCAGAGCGCTCCTTAATGTCGCAACATCACGCCCATGGCGATGCAGGCCACGATCGCCAGGCTCATGGCGAGGCCGTAGGCTGTCATCAATAACAGCCAGCGGCAGACGGTAGCAAGTTTGCCGCTTGGATACACGCGCCACATGGCCCAGGGCAGATAGGCGAGCAGCCAGGCGCCGAGCACGAGGCGGACAAGGTCGATGGGGATCAAGCTCATCAGCGCCATCGTGATGAAGGCGAAGGCATTCGTATGCAGGGCGAACAGGAAATGCTCGCCATAGCGTCGTCCGCTGTCCAGGTAGAGGATTTTCAGGAACAGGGCGAACAGCGGCATCAGGCAAAACAAGGCGTATGGCGCGTAATGGAAAAAGCTGTCCACCACGAGTTTTTGTTTCTCGGTCGTGGGCAGTTGCTCAAAGTCTTGCCATTGGCGCGGCAGCGTGGGTGTCTGGCCCAAAATGCTGATGTGCATAGTCGATGGCTTGTTTTCCGCAATTTGACCGGGGCCATGGGCGCTCACCTGGGCTTGCTGGCTGTGGACGGTGAGGAATACGTCGGGGCTGCTGAACTTGAGGATGGCAAAGAACAGGATGCTGAAGGTCAGGTAGACGCGCAGCGGCTCGACATAACGCACGCGGCGTCCCGAGAGGTATTCATTGCTCAGTGCGCCCGGACGAAACAGCAGCAAGGCCAGGGTACGCCAGAGCTTGCCTTCGAGCGCCACATAATGGGCGACAAATTCATGCAGGAATTCGCGCGCGCTGGGCACGTGCAGGGTGGTTGCCTGGCCACAGGCGCTGCAGAAGTTGCCTGGCGCGTGGGTGTCGCAGTTATGGCAGGTGCTGGCGGGATGCTCACTGGATGGCACTGTTTTCAAGATGGACTCTTTCCATAGCCGAAAGGTAAAGTGATCGCTCAAGGGCGCAGCATATGATGAAGGAAAACAATAGTAGAAGGGCATTTTTCTGTCGGGAGTTGCTTCTGCGATACAAAATGCGGGCACTGTTTAGTCAGCGCAGGCGGCCAGCAGGCGCCGCTCGCCAGCGGGCGTGAGGCGCAGGGCGCGGCTGTCGAGTTCGCGCTCGGCCCAGCGCTGGCGCAGGGCTAGCTGCAGGATGGCGGCCCCCAGCGCGCCGCCCAGGTGGGCGCGACGTTCGCTCCAGTCCAGGCAGGCACAGGCGAAGCGGCGGCGCTGCTTGTGCAATTGCGGCACGTCAATGCCCAGGGCCGCCATGCCGGCCGCACCCGCTTCCGACAGGCGATATTCTCCGCCATCGTCCAGCAGCCAGCCTTGCGCGTGCAACTGGTCGTGCAGGGTGACGGCGACGGTGCCGGCCATGTGGTCGTAGCAGGTACGCGCATGGCGCAAGCGGTCCGGCGTGGTGGGCGTAAAGGGCGTTGCCGGCACGCCCGCCACCACCAGCAGCGCTTCCAGCGCCCGTGCCACTTCGGCATTGGCCAGGCGGTAATAGCGGTGCTTGCCCTGCGCCACCATCGACAGCAGGCCATCCACGCGCAGGCGCGCCAGATGGGCGCTGGCAGTCGAAGCGCCTGCCTCGGCCAGCGTCGCCAATTCCGTGGCCGTGCGCGCATGGCCATCGAGCAGGCTGCACAGCATGCGCGCGCGCGCCGGTTCGGCGATGGCACCGGCCAGCTGCGCCAGGCGTACATCGGCCGTGTGGGGAAGGGGGCTGTCATCCATGATTCGTTCGTGGGCGAAGTGTTGTAGTGGAAGGGGCAGCATACTCGTGTCCCCACTTCACTGCAATGGAATGCGCATGCCGCTCGATTATCCCACCGACCCTTTTTCTGCCGTCACCCACGCGGCGCCATATGACTACTATCGCCGCCTGGCGGATGGCCCGCCGCTGCGTTTCGATGCGTCACTCGATTGCTGGCTGGCGACGGGCGCAGCCGGCGTGCATGCTGTGCTGGCGCATCCCGCTTGCCATGTGCGCCCATTGGGACTGGCCGTGCCGCACAATCTGGCGGGCACGCCGTGCGGCGCGATCTTTGCGGAACTGGTGCGCATGAATGAGGGCGAGCGGCATGCCGTGCCAAAACAGGTGTTGGCGCACGCGCTGGGCCAGGTGGATCTGGCGCGCCTGCATGCGCGCACCCTGCATCTGGCGCAAGAGCCGCTGCCCGGCAGCGCTGCCGGGCTGAATGATGCGCTGTTCGAACTGCCCCTGTTCGCCATGGCAGACTTGCTGGGTTTTGCGCCAGCGCAATGGCCGGCGCTGGCCGCCTGGACGCGCGATTTCGTCGCCTGCCTGTCGCCGCTGAGCAATGGCGCGCAGCTGGCCGGCGCTCAGGCGGCAACCGAGGCGCTGTTGCAGCGCTTCACGGTGTTATTGCAGGACGAGGAGGCGCTGCCCGGCAGTCTGTTGCACGACGTCGTGGCCGGGGCACGGCAGGCAGGCTGGCATGCATCGGGTGGCGTGCTGGCCAATCTGGTGGGTTTGCTGTCGCAGACGTGCGACGCGACGGCCGGCTTGCTGGGCAATGCTGTCGTGGCCTTGCGCGTGCAGCCGGAGTTGTCCACGCAACTGAGTGCCGCGCCTGAGCTGTGGCCGGCCATGCTGCGCGAGGTCGGCCGGCATGATCCCTCCATCCACAACACGCGCCGCTACACGGCGCAAGACGTGGAGTTCAATGGCGTGCTCGTGCCACAGGGACAGATGATCGTGGTGGTGCTGGCCAGCGCCGTCCATGCGGAGTTAGGCTTTGGCCATGGCCGCCACGTCTGTCCGGGCCAGTCCATCGCGCACGCCATCGCCACGGCTTGCCTGCAGGCGTGGGCAGGTGCATTGGAACGCTTGCCGCTGGCGTGGACTTACCTGCCATCGCTGAACGCCCGCATCCCTGTCTTTAGCCCAGGAGAAATGAAATGATCGCCGTGATCTTTGAAGTCTGGCCCAGCGCCGAAGGGCGCCAGCAGTACCTGGACCTGGCGGCGGCGCTGCGGCCTTTGCTCGATGATATCGATGGTTTCATTTCCATCGAACGCTTCAGCAGCCTGAGCGAGCCGGGTAAATTGCTGTCGCTCTCGTTTTTTCGCGACGAGGCGGCGCTGGCACAGTGGCGGCAGCTGGAAGCGCACCGCGCGGCGCAATCGGCCGGTCGGCACGGCGTGTTTGACGATTACCGGCTGCGTATCGCCGGCGTGGTGCGCGATTACGGCATGCTGGACCGGCAACAGGTGCCGGCCGACAGCCGCCAACGTCACGCAGTTAGCGGGACAGTGCGCCCTGCGTGATTTTCACCTTGACCCGATACGCGGGCGCGGCCGCGTTGAGGGCGGGCGGCGTGGCCGGGTCGACGTCGAGCAGGGTGAACGTCAGGTGGTTGACGGTGACGGAACTGGCGGCACCGGGCATGGAATCGGACAAGACGATGTCGGTGGCGCCCGCGCTGTTGAGCAAACTGAAACTGTAGCTGACATAGCCTTTCCACACGCACACGGCGCCCTGGCGGCAGCGGCTGTCGTTGACACGCTCCAGTTTCAGGGTATCGGTGGCCGTGATGGCGACCTGTTCGCCCGGCGAGAGCACGTGGGTGACGCTGCGCGGCGTGTTTTCCGCGTCGCCGGCGCTGCCGGCCGCGCCGCAGCCAGCCAGCACGGCCAGGCAGGCGATGAGCAGGGGCAGCAGCAAGGTACGATAAGAGCGGTTCAGAGTAGACATGTTTTTCCTTTCAGGTAGAACGTCCCGGGCATGCTTGCTTACACGTGGGATAAAATGATGGTAACAAAATGATATTTTTTCGGCGCACTATTGGCGCGCTGCCGATGAATTGATGCGCCGGCCACGCGGCGCGCCGATTACTGCGTAAAATGACTGCTTTGAAAATCAGGAAACAACCATGAAAAAAACTGCCCTGGCGAAAAGCGATGCCAAGAAACTGATGGGAAAGATGAATGTTCCCGGCGCCGGCGCATTCGGTAAGGAAGCGGTGGTCGTCGACCGCCGCGAGCAGCGCAAGCGCGATCAGGCCCTGGGCCTGGTGCCCTTCGCCGTCAAGCTGAACAGCGATCTGGTCTTGCAATTACAGACCCTGGCCAAGGAGCGCGACGCGGATCTGAATGAATTGGTCGCCGAGCTGATCACCAAGGGCTTGGCTGCAGCGTAAGGGCTGACAATGTTTATCTGTTGATAAACATCAAACGGTAAAACGAAAAGGCGCCTTGCGGCGCCTTTTGCATTGCGGCCTTGCTTGTGCTTACACCCAGGCGGCCAGTGCGCCCTTCATTTTTTTCAGCGCCGCCACTTCGATCTGGCGGATGCGTTCGGCCGATACGCCGAACTCTTCTGCCAGCGCGTGCAGGGTGGCGCCGGAACCGTCATCGTTGGCCAGCCAGCGCGCTTCGATGATGCGGCGCGAACGGGCGTCGAGCTTGCCCAGGGCCGTTTCCAGGCCTTCCGATTGCAGACGCGTGACCTGTTCCGCTTCCAGCACCTTGGTCGGCTCGCTTTGCTCCGACGACAGGTAGGCGATCGGCGAAAACTTGTCGTCTTCATCGTCGGTCGGCGATTCCAGGGCGATGTCGCGGCCGCTCAAGCGCGTTTCCATCTCGATCACTTCTTCGCGTTTCACGTCGAGCAGCTTGGCCAGCGCATCGATCTGCTTGGGCGTCATCGCATCCAGGCCCGTCTTGTGGCTGCGCAGGTTGAAGAACAGCTTGCGCTGTGCCTTCGTCGTTGCGACCTTGACCAGGCGCCAGTTTTTCAGGATGTACTCATGCATCTCGGCTTTCACCCAGTGCATGGCGTACGACACCAGGCGCACGCCCTGGTCCGGATCGAAACGTTTCACGGCTTTCATCAAGCCGATATTGCCTTCCTGAATCAGGTCGGCATGCGGCAGGCCATAGCCCAGGTAGCCGCGGGCAATCGAGACCACCAGGCGCAGGTGAGACAGCACCAGTTCTTGCGCGGCGGCCAGGTCATTTTTTTCACGCAGGCGTGTCGCCAGCGAAATTTCTTCGTCGTGGGTCAACATGGGCAGGCGGTTCACGGCCGAGATATAGGCGTCGATATTGCCCAGATTGCCAGTGAACCCGAGGCCCAGCGCATTATTTTTGGTCGGAACCAATGCGGACGTTGCGGACATCATAGTCATGTTTTCTCCCTCGTAGTCTTGCTTTGTTCCAGTGGGCCATGTCACGCGACGTGGCCCGATTGTCTGTTCGGCTTTGCGTATTCGGTCTTGCACTTGCAGATCGCGTCGCCATCTATATCTGGCGCTCATGGCGGTTCTGCTGTTGGTATGTCCCTATATTAGCACTCTCTGCCCGAGAGTGCCAATCAGCACATTTAATCGTCCTGATAGCCTAAATACTATGGCGATTTAATGCTTGATAAATGTGTATGAGCGGCGATCTGAACAGCGCTACAGGCCGCTTCACGACAACATGGCTAGTCTACGGCCTCTGGCTGAAGCGAGCCTTAAGAATACTTGTTTAATATCAAGATAACAGCAGTAAAAGGATGACGCGGCGCATGGCGACGCCAGGAGCGCCGCCATGGAAAGGATGGTCAGTTCAGGCGCGCCAGGTGGCGCTGTACGCAGAGGAAGGCGCCGATCAGGCCCAGGCCGGCGCTGAGAGCCAGCAAACCGGCCATCGGCAGCGGTGCCAGCGGTACCAGCTGGAATTCGGACGCATACAGGCGGGCAAACTCGGCAATCGCTGTATTAAGTGGCTGCAAGGCCAGCGCCACGGCGCCCAGCGCCAGGGCCCCCGCGCACAGGCCCAGCAGGGCGCCCGTGTAATAGAAGGGGCGGTGGATGAAGGTGTCGGTGGCGCCGATCAGTTTAGAGATGCTGATTTCATCGCGCTGCTGCATCACTTGCAGGCGGATGGTATTGAAGACCACGGCGATGACGGCCACGCCCAGGGTAATGGCCAGCAGCAACAGTACCAGGCGCAGCACGCCCAGCAGGGCCGCCAGGCGCTTGACCCAGGCCGAATCGACTTGCGCCGATTCCACCCCTGGCAGGTGGCGCAACTGTTCCGCCACCGCATCGACATCCTGCGCTTCGCTGGCGCTGCTGAACGCATCGAGTTTCAGCACATAGCTGTCGGGCAGGGGATTGTCGCCCAGTGTGCTGAGCACGTCGGCCAGGCCGTTCTTGTTTTTCAGGGTGTCGAGCGCCTGTTCGCGCGGGATGAAGACGATCTTCGCCTTTTGCGCGCCCACGATCTTGCGCATGGCGCCCGCCAGGGCCACGGCTTGTTCGCGCGGCGTGTCGATCGTCAGGAAAACGCTGATTTCCGGGTCGACCGACATCTGTTCCGACATGGGGCGCACATTGTCGAGCATGGTCAAGCCGGCGAACGGCAGCGACAGGGCGATGGCGACGACGAGCACGTTCAATAAAAAGCCGCCCGGCGACTTGCGTAAATGAATCAGCGCCGAGCCCAGCGCGAAGCGGTGTTGACGGAACCAGCCTCTCATGCCTGTTCTCCTTGCGCATCGTCCGGGTCGGGGGAGGGCGCAAAATCTGGATCGGGCGGCGCGAAGACGGGCGCCTGCGTGGCCTTGTCGATGGCCACCAGCTGGCCGTTTTTCAGGTGGATCACGCGGGCGGCGGCGTCGAGCATCTGTTCGTCATGGCTGGAAATGAGGCAGGTCACGCCCACCGAATGAAACGCTTTCAGGGCGTCGAGCACCTTGTTGGCGCTGGCGCGGTCCAGGTTGGCCGTCGGTTCATCGGCCAGGATGATCTGCGGCCGGTTGACGATGGCGCGCGCGATCGACACGCGCTGCTGTTCCCCACCCGACAGCGACAGGGGACGCGCCATGGCGCGGTCCAGCAGCCCCACCTTGTCGAGGGCGGCGCGCGCGCGCTGTTCGGCGGCCGCTTTGTGGGCGCCGACGACGAGCAGCGGCAGCATGACGTTGGCCAGGATGGAGCGGTCGTTCAATAATTTTTGCTGCTGGAAGATCAGGCCCATGTTGCGGCGTAAAAAAGGCACGCCGGCCGGCTTGATCTTCGCCATGTCCTGGCCATTGACGATCAGCTTGCCTGAACTGGGGCGTTCCATGGCGGCGATCATTTTCAGCAGCGTGGATTTGCCGGCGCCGGACGGGCCGGCCAGAAACACCAGCTCGCCTTTGGCAATGCTCAGCGAAATGTCGCTGAGGGCCACGGCGTCGGCGGAGTATTGCTTGGAGACGTGCTGAAATTCAATCATGTATAGGCTTATCCGAGCAGCGCTTCGACAAATTCGGCAGCCACGAAAGGCTGCAAGTCTTCAATTTTCTCACCGATGCCGATGAAATACACGGGCACGGGGCGCACGCGGGCAATTGCCGCCAGCACGCCGCCCTTGGCGGTACCGTCCAACTTGGTGATCACCAGGCCGCTCAATTGCAGGGCATCGTCGAAGGCTTTCACTTGCGTCAAGGCATTCTGGCCCGTGTTGCCGTCGATGACGAGCAGGGTTTCATGCGGCGCGCCCTCCATGCCCTTGCCGATCACGCGTTTGATTTTCTTCAATTCTTCCATCAGGTGCAACTGTGTCGGCAAGCGTCCCGCCGTGTCGACCATGACCACGTCGATGCCGCGCGCTTTCGCCGATTGCACCGAGTCATAGGCCACGGCGGCCGGGTCGCCCGATTCCTGCGAAATCACGGTGACGTTGTTGCGCTCGCCCCACACCATCAACTGCTCGCGCGCGGCGGCGCGGAAGGTGTCGCCCGCGGCCAGCAGCACGGATTGATTGTTCGACTGCATGTGCTTGGCCAGCTTGCCGATGGTGGTGGTCTTGCCGGCGCCATTCACGCCCGAAATCATCATCACCAGCGGCTTGTGGCGGCCCAGCTCGAAGCGCTTTTCCAGCGGCGAGAGCAGGTCGATCAGCAGCACTTTCAGTGCGGCCTTGACGGCGGCGGCGTCGAGCAGCTTGTCTTCCTTGACCTTTTTCTTCAATTCCGTGAGCAAAAATTCGGTGGCGTCGATGCCCGCATCGGACATCAGCAGGGCCGCCTCCAGCTCTTCGTACAGGGCCTCGTCGATCTTTGCGCCGACGAACAACACGGACAAGGTATTCGAGGTTTTCGACAGGCCGGCCTTCAGGCGCGTCATCCACGATTTTTTCTCGGGTTCGGCGGCCACGATGACGGGCACGAGCTCGGCTGGCGCGCCGCTCAGGGGCGTGGCGGCAGGCTGCGGTGCAGGCGACGTGGCGGCGGGAAGGACGAGGGGCTCGGCTGGCGCAGCCTCGGGAGCGGTGGGTTTTTTCTTGAAGAAACTAAACATGGATGTGTGGTGGCGGGTGCTGACCTAAGGCCCGGCGGCGCCGGACACTGTGTTACGGGCTATTCTACCAGAGCGCGCCCGGCCCTTCATGCTTTACTGTTCGATTGGCAACATTGCACGGCTATCCACGGAGATCGCCGCAGTTGCCGCGCTTTCCAGCCGGTTCAGTGGGTTTGCAGGGCCAGCGCCTGATGGCGGCGACGCCAGTCGGCGATGCTTTCCTCGACTTGCCGCAAGTCCAGCACATGCAGGAACGCCGGCGGCTGCTTGGTCAGCACGGGGCTGCGTCCGCCAGCCCACAATTCCATGCTCGGAGGCAAGCTCGCATGCAGCTGCTGCAGGCTGTCGCGTGTCTGCCGTTGCTTGCTGGCGCTGGAAAACGACAGCGCCACGATGTCGGCCCGCTGCACGCGGGCGGCCGCGACGATGTCGGTCAGCGGCGTTTCCACCCCCAGCGACATGCAATGGGCGCCGGCCGCCGCGCACAGCGCTTCGGCCATCAGCAGGCCCAGACCATGACGCTCCTGCGGCAAGGTGCTGAGGACGATGCGCGGCGTGCGCGTGGACGGGCTGCTGGCTTGTGGCAGGGAAAAAATGGCATGGCGCATCACCGTTTGCAAGGTTTCGCTATACAGATGCTCTTCATACACAGCCAGTTCACCGCAAGCCCACGCTTCGCCCACCATGCCCGTCAGGGGAGCGATGACGTCGATGGTGAACGCTTTCAGTCCCAGCACGGCCAGCGCCTGGCGCAGGGCGTCGCCCAGTTCCGCCATCTGGTGGCCACGGCACAGGGTCAGGTAGTGCGCCAGTTGCGGTTGCGGCGCAGGTGGCGCCGTGCTGCCGGCGTTGGCCAGCTGCTGCAATTGCACGGTGCTGTGTTGCATGATTTTGCCCGGACGAAATCCGAGGTCCAGCAGGCGCTTGACCATGCGCAACTTCTGCACTTGCTCGGCCGGGTAGCTGCGCTCGCCAAAGGCATCGCGCTGGGGCTGGGGAAAGGCGTAGCGGCGTTCCCAGACACGCAAGGTTTCCTTGGCCAGCCCGGTATCGCGTTCGACATCGCTGATGCTGAAGGCGGAAGGGGATTGCAGCGCTTGCAAATCAGTATCCATACAGGGGGCTTGCTCGCATGCCAAAAGAACGTGGGATGCATTTTACGCCTTCCGCCGCCCCGGACCAAATAGCTGAATCCGATTGAAACTTGCCTGCGTATAAGTTTGTGAGCGGCTCGTGCCCTCATTGACATAGATCAATATTTGACTGACTATGCAGAAAGCTTATTTTGTCCAGGACAAACATGAAACGGGTACAGCCATGAAGATCGCCGTCGTCGGAGCAGGAATTGCCGGTTTGTCGTGTGCCTATCGGCTGGCGCAGGCGGGCCAGGACGTCACCTTGTATGAGGCGGGGGACTATTTTGGCGGTCACAGCCATACGGTGGATGTCACGCTCGACGGCGTCACGCATGGCGTCGACACGGGGTTTCTCGTATTTAACCACGCCACCTATCCGCACCTGGTGCAGCTGTTTGACGAACTCGGTGTCGAGGCGGCCGACAGCGACATGTCGTTTTCCGTGAAAATGCCCTTGGGCACCACGCCAGATGCCCGCGTGCTGGAATGGGCGGGTGCCAATTTCGATACCGTGTTTACCCAGCGCAGCAATCTGCTGCGCCCCGCCTTCTTGCGCATGCTGCGCGACATCCTGCGCTTCAACCGCCAGGCCAGCGCCCTGGCCAAGGCCAGCTTGCCGGCGCCGGCCATGTCGCTGGGCGAGTTTCTCGACCTGCACGGCTATGGCGATGAATTCCGCCACTGGTATTTGCTGCCGATGGCCGCCTGCATCTGGTCGTGCCCGGCGCGCCAGATGCTGGCCTTTCCGCTGGCCACCTTTATCCGCTTTTGCCACAACCATGGCTTGCTGCAAGTCAGTGACCGCCCGCAATGGCGCACGGTGCGCGGTGGTTCGCGCGTGTACGTGGAAAAACTGCTGGCGGGCATTGCGCAGCAGCGCCTGGCGTGCCCCGTGCTGGCCGTGCGCCGCCAGGCTCATGGTGGCGCGCGCATGGTCGAGCTGCACACGGCCGCCGGCGTCGAGCATGTCGATCATGTGGTGCTCGCTTGCCACAGTGACCAGTCGCTGGCCCTGCTGGGAGATATCCGCGACGATGAGCGCTCCGTGCTCGAAGCCGTGCGCTACCAGCCGAACCGGGCCGTGTTGCATACGGACGCGTCTTGCCTGCCGCAGCGCCGCCGTGCCTGGTCGGCCTGGAATTACCAGGGCCGGCCGGCGCAAGGAGACGGCGAGGCGCCGCAGGTATGCGTGCATTATTTGCTGAACCAGTTGCAGCCGCTGCCATTCACCACGCCCGTCATCGTCTCGCTCAATCCCCTCGACGAGCCCGATCCGGCCAAGGTCATCGACGCATTTTCGTATGCCCATCCCGTGTTCGATGGCGCGGCCATTGCCGCCCAGGCGCGCCTGGCGGGCTTCCAGGGCGCGCAGAACACGTGGTTTGCAGGTGCCTGGACGGGCTATGGCTTTCATGAAGACGGCTTGAAGTCGGGCCTGGCCGTGGCAGAAGCGTTGAACGGCATGGCGTCGGCGGAGCTCGGTCATGCCGCGTGATCGCTCGCCGCCCGTGCCGCCGCAGCCCCAGCTGTGCCTGGGACGGGTGCGCCATGCGCGGCTGCGCCCGCGGCCGCATGCTTTCAGTTATGGCATGTTTTATCTGCGCTTGCCCTTGCGCAGCCTGGGCGTGCAGGATTTCCCCGCCCGTTTGATCTCGCGCAACCGGGCCAATGTGCTGGCCTTCCGCGACAGCGACCATGGCGATGGCACGACACCGCTGCTGGAGTGGATCGATGGCTTGCTGCGCCAGCAAGGCGTGCTGGACGCGGGTGGCGAAATCTGGCTGCAAGCCATGCCGCGCATGTTTGGCTATGTCTTCAATCCCGTCAGTTTCTGGTTTTGCCACCGCCCGGATGGCGCGCTGCGCGCCGTGCTGTGCGATGTACGCAATACCTTCGGCGAGCGTCATCTGTACTTGCTCGAGCAGGGCGGCGCCATCGCGTATGGCAGCGAACTGGTCGCCAAGAAAATTTTCCACGTGTCGCCGTTTTGCAAGGTGGAGGGCCAGTACCGCTTCCGTTTCCTGCGCAACAGCGAACAAGACGGTGAGCGCCACCTGGCTCGGGTCGATTACGACGACCTCGACGGTCCGCTGCTGCAAACGAGCTTGTCCGGCACGGCGCAGCCGCTGCGCGATGGCGCCATCGCCTGGGCCTTGCTGCGCTACCCCCTGATGACGTTTGGCGTGATGGCGCGCATCCATTGGCAAGCCCTGCGCCTGTGGCTGCGCCGCGTGCCGTTTTTCAGCAAACCCATTCCTCCACAAGAAAAGGTGTCCCGATGAGCTCCGACTCCCTGCCGACCGGCCTGCATGCGCGCAGCAGTGTATGCCTCGACCACACGCACCTGGACATGCCCGCTACCGCGCGCATGATTGTGCGCCTGCTGCAAAAATTGCAGCATGGCGCTTTGCGCCTGCGTACGCCTGACGGCAGCGTCCTGCTGTACGGCGACGGCAGCACGCCCGTTACGCTGGACTTGCATAACTGGCGTTTGTGTTCGGCCGTCCTGCGCTCGGGTGACATCGGCTTTGCCGAAACGTTTATCGCGGGCGATTGGCGCACGGACAATTTGCCGGGCCTGATCGAATTGATGATACGCAACCGCGCGCAGATCGAATCGCTGATCTACGGTAACTGGTGGGGCAACCTGGTCTACCAGGTCAGGCATTTGCTGAACCGCAATTCGCGCGAAGGCAGCAAGAAAAATATCCACGCCCATTACGACATCGGCAACGCCTTTTATCAGTTGTGGCTGGATCCGTCGATGACATATTCGAGCGCCCTGTTTACTGAAGGCGCCAGCCTGGAACAGGCGCAGGGCGCGAAATACGCGCGCATCGCCAGCCAGCTGCAACTGCAACCGCTGCTGGGCCAGCGCGTGCTGGAAATCGGCTGCGGCTGGGGCGGCTTTGCGGAAACGGCGGCGCGTGACTATGGCGCCCACGTGACGGGCCTGACCTTGTCGACCGAGCAGCTGGCCTATGCGCGCCAGCGCCTGCAGGACGCGGGACTCGCAGGGCAGGCCGACCTGCAATTGTGCGACTACCGCGACAGCCACGGCCAGTACGACGCCATCGCCTCGATCGAGATGTTCGAAGCCGTGGGGCAAAGCTACTGGCCCGGTTATTTCGCCTGCGTGGCGCGCAACCTGAAGCCGGGCGGACGGGCCTGCATTCAGACCATTGTCATCGCCGACGAACTGTTCGAGCGCTACAGCAAGAGCACGGATTTTATTCAACAGTACATTTTCCCGGGCGGCATGCTGCCATCGCCGGCCGAGTTTCGCCGCGCCGCCGAGGCGCAGGGCTTGCGCGTGGCGGACGCCTTCAGCTTTGGCCTCGATTATGCGGAAACCCTGCGCCTGTGGCGCGCCAGCTTCCTGACCCAGCGCACGGCGCTGGAAAAACAGGGTTTCGACGGCCGTTTCCTGCTGACCTGGGAGTTTTATCTGGCGTATTGCGAGGCCGCCTTCCAGGCGCACAACACGGATGTGATGCAATTTACCCTGATCAAGGAGTGACCATGCGCCGTTTGCTTGCCGCTGTCGTGCTGTCGTTGAGCATGTTCGGTGCCGTGGCCGCGCCGCCTGCCTTTATCGCTGTCGACGTGCCCGAGGCCCGGCTGGCGGGGGAGGGCGAATACACCTGGTTCGGCATGCGTATTTATCGGGCGCAACTTTGGGTGGGCGCGAACGGTTACCAGGGCGCGGCGTCGGCAACGGCGCCGTTCGTGCTTGAATTGCGCTACGCGCGTGCGCTTGACGGCAAGAAGATCGCCGAAGCCAGCCATGAGCAGATGCAAAAGCTGGGCGTCGGCACGCAAGCGCAGCGCCTGGCGTGGCTGGCCACCATGCAGCGAATCTTTCCTGACGTCAAGGAAGACCAGCGCATCGCGGGCGCCTACCGGGCCGGCATCGCGCCCGGCGTGCGCTTTTATCTCGATGGCAAGGTGCTGGCCGACGTGAGCGATGGCGATTTCGCGCGCGCCTTCTTCGCCATCTGGTTGTCGCCCGATTCGACGGCGCCGAAGCTGCGCGGCGCGCTGTTGCAGCATGCGGCGCCGCTGCCATGACTGCCGGGGCCAGCGCTTTGACCTTGCCGGCCTTGTTCTACTATGGCCTGTTTGGCTTGCCGCTGGCCATGCTGGCGCTACCCATCTATATATATGTGGCGCCGTTTTATGCGCAGCGCAGCAGTCTTGATCTGGCGCAGATCGGCGCCGTGCTGCTGGCGGCCCGTATTGCCGCCGCCTTCATTGACCCGGCCCTGGGGGCCTGGATGGCGCGCGGCGGGCGCAGCTATGCCGTATATATCGGCGCCGCGCTACCGCTGCTGCTGTTGGGTTTTGGCGCCCTGTTTCATCCGCCATCCCTGTCGCATGGGGCTGTCCTGGCCTGGTTCCTGGCTGCCTTGCTGCTCGTCTACACGGCCTATGGCCTGGCCGGTATCGCGCACCAGAGCTGGGGCGCGGCGCTGAGCCAGGCGCCCACGCAGCGGGCGCGGGTGGCGGCCGTGCGCGAAGGCTGCGGTTTGCTCGGCGTGATCCTGGCGGCGGCCCTGACCTCCGTGCTGGGCTATGACGGCTTGTCGCTGGCCTTTGCCGTTTGCCTGCTGGCGACGGGTGCGCTGCTGCTGGCGCGCGCGCCGCGTCCGGCCTTGCGCAGTGCCGGGGACGTGGTCGCCGGCAGTGGCTGGAAAGTCCCTTTGCGCCAGCGCGCGTTTCGCTGGCTGTTCGCCGTCTTGCTCGTCAATGGGGTGGCCGCCGCCATTCCCGCCACCCTGTTCCTGTTCTTTGCCGGCGATTATCTGCGCCTGGGGCATTACGCCGGCCCGTTCCTGATTGTGTATTTTTGCGCGGCCGCCGCTTCGATGCCGCTGTGGGTGGCCGTGGCGCGCCGCTTTGGTGAAGCGCGCGCCTGGGGTGGCGCCATGCTGCTGGCCGCCAGTGTGTTTGTCTGGGCATATGGCCTCGACGCAGGCGCCGCCTGGGGCTTTGCCGCGATCTGCCTGCTGTCAGGCCTGGCGCTGGGCGCCGACCTGGTCTTGCCGCCGGCTCTGCTGGCAGGGTTGATCGGCGCGGCCGGCCATGCCGGGCGGCACGAGGCAGCATATTTCGGCTGGTGGAACTGGGGCGTGCAAATGAGCCTGGCACTGGCGGCCGGCATCGCCTTGCCCCTGCTGGCCTGGCTTGGTTATGTGCCGGGTAGCAGCAAAGGCTTGCCGGCCCTGTCGGCGGCCTACGCCTTGCTGCCCTGCGCCCTGAAACTGCTGGCGGCGGCGCTGCTGTGGCGCGCGCCCTTGCAACATATATATAGTGAACATCGGGAGAACCACGCATGCGCCTCATGATATTTTATAAACGTGGCGTGACGGCGGCGGCCTTGCTGCTGGCGCTGGCCGCCTGCTCCACGCCGCCCACGCCGGCCACGTACGCGCAGGAACTGCCCGTGCTGGACCTGCAACAGTACTTCAACGGCACGCTCGATGCCTACGGCATCTTCCAGGATCGCTCGGGCAAGGTGGTCAAGCGCTTCACGGTGGTGATGCGGGCCAGCTGGGTGGGCGAGACGGGCACCCTGGACGAGGATTTCACATACGCCGATGGCAGCCGCCAACGGCGCGTATGGACCTTGCGCAAGACGGCGCCCGGGCGCTTCATCGGCACGGCGCCCGATGTGATAGGCGAAGCCATCGGCGAAGTGGCGGGCAATGCGCTGCGCTGGAAATACGTGCTGGCGCTGCCCGTCGATGGCACGGTCTACCACGTCGACTTCGAGGACTGGATGTTCCTGATGGATGACAAGGTCATGCTCAACCGCGCCGCCATGAGCAAATTCGGCTTCAGCCTGGGCGCCGTCACTTTATCGTTCAGCAAGCGTCCACAGGCGGCTCCATGAATCGCAAGATCACCAATTGGGCCGGCAAGCGCGTGTGGATAATCGGCGCTTCCAGCGGCATCGGCGCCGCGTGCGCCACCTTGCTGCTGGAGCAGGGCGCGTGCGTGGCCTTGTCTGCCCGCCATCGCGCCAGCCTGGAACTGCTGTGCCAGGGGCAGCCGCTGGCGCAGGCATTGCCGCTCGATATCACACAGCCCGCGCAGTTGCGGGCCGTCTGCGCGGACTTGCAGCAGCAGTGGCCGCATATCGACCTGATACTGGTCGTCGCTGGCGGCTATCAGGCCATGCGCGCCGATAGTTTCGACCTGGACGCGGCGCAGGGCTTGCTGGCCCTGAATGTGGGCGGCGTCTTCAATTGCCTGGAGCAGGCCTTGCCGTGGCTGTTGCGCCAGGGCAGCGGCGGCATCGGCATCGTCGCCTCGGTGGCCGGCTATGGCGGCTTGCCCAAGGCGCTCGCGTATGGCGCCAGCAAGGCTGCGCTGATCAACCTGACAGAGTCGCTGTACCTGGATTTGCATGGGCGCGGGATTGATGTGTATCAAATTAATCCCGGTTTTGTCGCCACGCCCCTGACGGCGGACAATGATTTCAAGATGCCTGCCCTGATGACGGCGCACGACGCGGCGGCCGCCATGCTCGACGGCATCGAGCGGGGCCGGTTTCACATCCACTTCCCCAAACGCTTCACGAATACCCTGCGCCTGGCGCGGCTGTTGCCGTACCGAGCCTATTTTTGGCTGATCCGCAAGGTGACGGGCCTATGAGCGCAAGCACGCAGGATACGGGGCAGATGGAAGGCGCACTGGCGCGCCTGGTGGCGTTTTACGAGCACCTGAGCATCGAAAGCCTGGCCCAGCTGGGTGCCGTGTACGCGCCGGACGCCCGTTTCAAGGACCCGTTCAACGAGGTGGTGGGGCATGCCGCCATCCTTGCCATCTTCGAGCACATGTTCGTGCAGGTCGACGCGCCGAGGTTTGTCGTGCTGGAAAGCCTGGGGCAGGGGGCACAAGCCTTCCTGACGTGGGAGTTTCGTTTCCGCATGAAACGCCTGGTATCTGGCGAACAATGTATTCGTGGCGCCACACATGTGCGCTTCGATACGCAGGGGCGGGTGGTCTTGCACCGCGACTATTGGGATGCCGCCGAAGAATTGTATGAAAAACTGCCTCTGCTGGGCGGTTTCATGCGCGTGCTCCGGCGCGCAAGCCAGCGCTAAGCGTGTTTCTTGATGCTTTTCAGAAAAAAATCAAAAAAAGAAAAAGTAAATTGCGTGAAATTGAGCAGTGAAAAACTTGACTTCGATCAAAATGTCGTTTTTTTGACACATATTTGTCAAAATATTGAGAAGGCAACATTGTAAGAAATTGTTTCAACTGATGCGCAATTTGCAAGCAAGAGTCGTCCTCATCCGTTGCTATCGGGTCGCTGGCGCATGCATGGCAAAACATGGAAAACATTTATATGTGAGCAATTTAAATTACCGCAAAGTCAGTAATTGTATTGATACTCTGCCTAGTTTTTCGACGCGTGCGACGACGTCGGAAATCGCTCCTACGCCCCTGAATAATGCGGCAACGCACCAAAATAGGGCGCATTATTTCCCGTTTTTGGGCATCCGGCAGCAAACATTGGCGATGCCGTGTATGCTTCGTCCCGTTTATCCATTATCACCTGACAAATTGCGCGCTTTGTCGCGTAAGTCTTGGAGGGAAAATGAGGGGTAAAGCATGTTGACGTTTTAATCACTCGCCGGATACTGTTGCACTTATACAACGGGTGCCAGCAAGCCATGCGTTATGATGGAATGGTCAATCAGGCCAATGCATTGGTTGGCAAGGGGCACTGGCTCTGTCGCGTAGTACGGTTGGCGATGGCCGGGATGCCTGAAAAAGCACCTGGCCTGGTACCGGAAGTAACATGTTGGAACTTGATGGAATGTGAAACGGTCGTTATAGTGCCGACTCCGGTGCCTTTTGAGCACCGAACCGGCGCACGAATGACGGTCGTTATGCAGCCTTCAAGCTTATTGGTGCAATAGCGTGCCGATACCGATATGAATGTTCCCCTGACCGGAACAGCAATGTGGCAGGTGGAGACCTTGCCCTCACTCATAAAAAGCGCTCTGCTAGAGCGCAGCTCGAGATGCATAGGCTGTATTACTTTTTGCTTCAAAAATTAAAGGAAATCGCAATGAAAAAAACTCTGATCACCCTGGCAGTCCTGGCAGCAGCCACTGGCGTAGCCCAAGCTCAATCGAGCGTCGTTATCTACGGTACCGTTGACGCTGGTTTCGTCAGCGAGCGCGGCGGCGTTAACGGCAACGTTAACAAACTGGACAGCGGTGTTGGTTCGGCTTCCCGTCTGGGCTTCAAAGGCACCGAAGATCTGGGCAGCGGCCTGTCGGCACTGTTCGTTCTGGAATCGGGTTTCAACGTTGACAGCGGTACGCAAGACAAAACCGGTTCGATCTTCAACCGTCAAGCCTACGTTGGCCTGAGCAGCAAAACGACCGGTACCCTGACCCTGGGTCAACAATACACGCCTTGGTACAACACCCTGTCGAAAGTTGCTGATCCATTCGCAGCTGGCTACGCTGGTACCGCTAAAAACTTGTTCCCAGCGAACACCCGCACCAGCAACACCGTGCTGTACACCTCGCCAAGCATCAACGGTTTTGACGGCGATGTTGCTTACTCGTTCGGCGAAGCTAAGGAATCGAACAAAATCGGTCGCAAAATCGGCGCGTCGGTTGGTTACAGCAACGGTCCTCTGAACGCACGTCTGGCTTACAACAACACCAGCAACGAGAACGTGGTCGCAGCCCAGTCGACTGGTAGCGGCCGTAACTGGTTGGCTGCAGCTAACTACGACTTCGCAGTTGCTAAAGCTTACGTCGCATACGGCGCAAACAAAGGCCTGAACAGCGCCAAGCTGAATAACAATGGCGTTGATGCTGACGGTAACAACTACTACAGCTACGATCCAGCTGCAGCTAGCACCGACAGCAACAACATCCTGGTTGGCGCAACCGTACCTGTTGGCCCAGCTGGCACCGTGATGGCTTCGTTCATCCGCACGAACGACAAAACCGCTGCTAACGCTGATGCTGATCAATGGGCAGTGGGCTACTCGTACGCTCTGTCGAAGCGCACCAGCACCTACGCTTCGTACGCTAAAATCAAGAACAAAAACGGCGCTACCTACACCGTTGGCAACAACAGCAACTTTGGTTCGGGCGACAAAGCCTTCAACGTTGGCGTTCGTCACTCGTTCTAATATTCGCGCAAGCGAAGCTTAGTACCGCTAAGGCATTCCTTCGGGGATGCTGCAGGCAAAAAACGCGTCTCCAGGCTAGTCCTGGCGGCGCGTTTTTGCGTGGGCGGCACCAGTTATAATGGCGTCGTTACTCAAGTAAAGGAATGCCATGTCTTCATACACCTCGCCACGCCTGGCTGCCATGTTGGCCGCGCTGCTGCTTGCTGGCGCCACGGGGGCCGCTGTCGCTGCCGTCAAGGGCAAGAAGCCGGCCGGACTGGAGCGCTACGGTGTGGCCGTCTACTCGGACCTGTGCCTGCAAAAAGATAGCGGTGAAATCGGTGGCCAGCGCGTGACCCTGCACCGCTTTGCCGAGGCCGATTCCGTCATCTACGAATTCACGGCTGGCGCCCTGAGCTGGCCTATCGTCGCCAACGACGTCAACCTGGACGCTGCCACGGGCGCCTTCGACTTCACCATCGCCGGTGCCGACAGCGAAGAACGCACTATCGTCGGCAAGTTTTCCAAAGATGGAGAGATCTTGACGCTGGAAGGCGATTACTGCGGCGGCAACGTGCGCATGCCCATGAAACTGAGCCGCGTGCGCGATTTCGGCCGTCCCCTGAAGCATTGCACGCCATGCCCGCCGATGCCGGAGGCGCCCGCCGAGGCAGTGCCTGCCGAGGAAAGCGCGCCAGTGCCTGCTGTCTGAGCGATTGCCGCTGTCAAAAAGAAAAAGGCCCGGTATCGACCGGGCCTTTGTTGTTTGTCGCGCTGAAACGGGCCTATTTGGCTGCCTGCGCCTTTTCCGCCGTGGCGCGGATGGTGGCGAGTGTCGCGTTCGGCGTGATCAGGTTGCCGTCGTAGCGCAGCTCGATCAGGGCCGGCAAGTTGTGTGCCTTGGCGTGCGCCAGGGCCCGCTGCAGCGCAGGGGCGAACTCTTCTGTCGTATTCACCACTTCGCCATGCGCGCCATACGCTTGCGCCAGTGCCGCAAAATCCGGGTTGTGCAGGGTCGTGCCCGAGACGCGGCCTGGGTAATCGCGTTCCTGGTGCATGCGGATGGTGCCAAACATCTGGTTATTGAAGACGATAATGACCACGCCCGCCTGGTATTGCACGGCGGTGGCCAGTTCCTGGCCATTCATCATGTATTCGCCATCGCCGGCAAAGGTAATGACGGTGCGCTCCGGATGCACGATCTTCGCCGCCACGCCGGACGGCACGCCATAGCCCATGGCGCCGTTGGTTGGTGCCAGTTGCGTGCGCATGCCGCCGTAGCGATAAAAACGGTGCGCCCACGAGGCATAATTGCCGGCGCCGTTCGTCAGGATGGTGTCAGGGGGCACCTGTGCCATGATCTCCTGCGTCACTTGCCATAGGTCCAGCGGCGCCTGGCCATCCTGGAAGATGGGCGGCTGCTCTTGGTAGGCGGCCAGCTCGGCCTTCGCTTCGGACGGCGTATGTTTCCATGCGGAAGCGTCGACGGGTGTCATGGCGGCCAGCATGGTGCAGACTTGGGGCATGCCGCTGTTGATCATCAGCTCGGCCTGGTAAACGCTGCCCAGTTCCTCGGCATCCGTATGGATGTGCACCAGGCGCTGGCGCGGTACGGGCGAGTCGAACAGGGTATAGCCGCCCGTCGTCATTTCACCGAGGCGCGGGCCGATGGCGATGACCAGGTCGGCATTTTTCACACGCGCGGCCAGTTTCGGGTTGATGCCGATGCCGACGTCGCCGATGTAATTGGGGTGGGCATTGTCGAGCAAGTCCTGGAAGCGGAAGGCGCAGGCGACGGGCAAGTGGTTGCTTTCCGCGAACTGTTGCAGATCGGCGCACGCCTGCGGCGTCCAGGTGGTGCCGCCCAGCAATACCAGTGGCTGCTTCGCGGCGGCCAGCATGGCGCGCAGTTGCTGCAGCTGGGCGTCTGATGGCGCCGCCTGCACCGGCTGGTAAGCGCGCGTGTCGGCGACAGTCGCCATGGAAATGAGCATGTCTTCCGGCAGGGCCAGCACGACGGGGCCGGGGCGCCCGCTGGTGGCGACCTGGAAGGCGCGCGCCAGGTATTCGGGGATGCGCTCGGCGCGGTCGATCTGCGCCACCCATTTGGCCATCTGGCCGTACATGCGTCGGTAGTCGATTTCCTGGAACGCTTCGCGGTCGACGAAATCATTGCCCACCTGGCCGATGAACAGGATCATCGGGGTGGAATCCTGGTAGGCCGTGTGCACGCCGATCGAGGCATTGGTGGCGCCCGGTCCCCGCGTGACGAAGCAGATGCCCGGCTTGCCCGTCAGTTTGCCGTAGGCTTCGGCCATGAAGGCGGCGCCGCCTTCCTGGCGGTTGATGATGAAGCGGATGCCCGAATCGTGCAGGGCGTCGAGCACGTCGAGGTAGCTTTCGCCAGGCACGCCAAAAGCGGTGTCGACACCGTGGATCTGCAGGGCATCGACCAGGATCTGGCCGCCGGTACGGGATTGTTGCGTCATGTTCGGCTCTTTATATTCTAGTGGGGTGGCAAAGAAGTGGGGCAAGCGGTGCGCATGCGCTTGCATGCAAGCAGCTTGCCTCATTCTATGTGAGCCGATTTGGCCCGGCTTTTGAAATGGCGACACCGAATTACACAATCCCCCGGGCCGGGGGGGCGACGACGAGGGGCCTGCACAGGCCTTTTTGCAGAAACATGCTGCGGCGCGGTACAATGGGGGGTGAAGCAGGCCAGACAGTCGCTGGCCGGCGCAGCAATGCGCTGGCGGGAGGAAGGTCCGGACTCCATAGAGCGGGGTGACGGTTAACGGCCGTCCGCTGAAAGCCGCAAGCGCAGTTAGCCCATGGTATAAGGCGAGGAATAGGGCCACAGAGACGAGCGTATTAAGTTACGGTGAAACGCGGTAACCTCCACCTGGTGCAATTTCAAATAGGCACGCGATGATGCTGCTCGCGGAGCGTGCGGGTAGAAAGCTTGAGCGCCCGAGTAATCTGGCGCCTAGAGGAATGACTGTCATAGCGCCAACCTGCAAGGGAAGGCGCCGTAACAAAATCCGGCCTACCGGCCTGCTTCACTTGAATTCTTGCTCCCTGGCCTGCCGGGGAGTGTATCGGCCGCAGCGGTTTGCCTGCTACGCGCCGCCAAAAAAGCCCCCGCAACGGGGCTTTTTTTGTTTCTAAAAGTATAGCAGTTAAGATAAAGTTGTATATACAATTAAAAGTGAACAATTGGTTAAAGTTTCTTCATTCCAATTAATTGCTGCATTGCAAAAATAATTTGCCTGCGTCAGGCCAGCCCCTGAAAACAGGGGCGGTACGCGCCAAGGGCGAAATTTTTTTGCCTTGAACCAAGGCTTTTGCTGTGGCTGCTTGCCGTTGTGCCTGGATGGCGAAAGTATTGTCATGTGTCAACTAACTGTAAAAAATTCAATTTTTACATTTCGTCTTTTTCGATGTTTACGGTAGGAAAACACATGTGTGCAGATGAGGTAGCACATTCACTATCTTTCATAAGTATCTAATTTATCGATATATTTTTATTTGAGACTGCTTCAACGATATGCGCTAAGTCCTTAATTTCATTAATAAAATTCCTGTTTTGCCAATCGGAAACCGCTTGACCACTATCTTTGCTTACTCTAAAGTGGGCAACTGTGTGAAAAAGTGTGTTTTTGTGGGAAATTTCCCCTTTTCATCATGATGCGCAAGCGTCGCAACCCAAGCTCAAAAAAGGTCTTCCGTGTTTCAAGGCGCGTCCGCAATCAATCTCGATGCCAAAGGCAGGATGTCTATCCCTGCCAAGCACCGTGACGCGCTGGCGATTCAATGCGAAGGCCGTCTGACCCTGACCAAGCACCCCGACGGCTGCCTGCTGTTTTTCCCCCGTCCCGTGTGGGAAAGCCACCGCCAGCAAATCGCCGGCTGGCCCATGTCGGCGCGCGCCTGGCAGCGCATCTTCCTCGGCAACGCCGTCGACGTCGAACTGGACTCGGCCGGCCGCGTGCTGATCTCGCCCGAATTGCGCAACGCCGTGGGGCTGTCGCGCGAAGTCATGATGATCGGCATGGGCAGCCACTTTGAAATATGGGATGCCGCCAAGTTGGCCGACAAAGAACAGCAGGCGATTGATGCCGGCACCCCCGATGTACTTTCCAATTTTTCTTTCTAAGGCTCCGTAATGACACAACTCACGGTGCCGGAATTTCAGCATCGCACGGTGCTGCTCAATGAAGCGGTCGATGCGCTCGACCTGACGGGCGAGCGCGCGCATGGCATTTACGTCGATGGCACGTTTGGCCGCGGCGGCCATAGCCGATTGATCCTGTCGCGCCTGGCGCTTGACGCGCGCCTGATCGGCTTCGACAAGGATTTGCAAGCCATCGCCACGGCCGAACAGATCGGCGACCCCCGCTTTGAAATTGTCCATGACAGTTTTGCCACCATGACGGCCAGCCTGGCTGCACGCGGTGTGCAGCAGGTGGACGGCATCTTGCTCGACCTGGGCATCTCGTCGCCGCAGGTTGACGATGCGGCGCGCGGTTTCAGCTTCCGCAACGACGGACCGCTGGACATGCGCATGGATACCACGCGCGGCATCTCCGCAGCCGAATGGCTGGCGGTGGAAACCGAGCAGAATTTAGAGAAAGTGATACGCGATTATGGGGAAGAACGGTTTGCTTTTCAGATTGCAAAGGCGATTGTTGCTGGCCGGGCAATCCAGCCAATTTCAAGCACACGACAGCTTGCCAGCATCGTGGCAGGCGCCGTCAAGACCCGCGAGAAGGGTAAGGACCCCGCTACCCGCACCTTTCAGGCCATACGCATTTTCATTAACAAAGAGCTCGAGGATCTCGAGATCGGGCTGAACCAGGCGTATGCCTGCCTGGCGCCCGGCGCGCGCATGGCCGTGATCAGTTTTCATTCGCTGGAAGACCGCATGGTCAAGCGCTTCTTCGCCTCGAAGGCAAACGTGGAGCAGCCTGACCGTCGCCTGCCGATCCGTGCGGTCGACTTGCCGCAGCCGGAAATGAAGCTGATATTGAAGATGAAGCCGTCCGATGCCGAGATCGAGGGTAATCCCCGTTCGCGTTCGGCCGTGATGCGCGTGGCGCAGCGCCTGCCGCTGGTCGTCCCTGCCAATGGCGGCTCGCGATGACTGGCAAGCTGTGTGTCGTGCTGTCGGCCCTGCTGGTGTGCTGCGGCCTGTCGCTGGTGAACGCGCAGTATCAGTCGCGCCACCTGCTGATCGACCTGGAACGCGCACAAGCGTTGTCGCGCCAGCTCGACATCGACTGGGCGCAGCTGCAGCTGGACCAGTCGACCCTGGGCAAGCACGAACGCATCGAATCGATTGCACGGCGCGATCTGAGCATGACGCCGCTGACAGCGGCGCGTACGCAATACCTGACGGAGGGTGAATAATGAAGCTGGGCGGTAACAGCAACGGCCGGGTGGCGGCATCGAAAGGCGTGCCATTCTCGAAGAACCCCGTACTGGCAGTGCGTCTGCCCGTCTGGCGTTCGCGCGTCGTGCTGTTCCTGCTGTTCTTCGCTTTCGCCGGCCTGGGCGCGCGCGCCTTGTGGCTACAGGGCGTGTCGACGCAGTTTTTGCAAAAGCAGGGCAAGGCGCGCTATGAGCGCACGCTGGAGCTGCCGGCCACGCGCGGCAAGATCACTGACCGCAACGGCCAGGTGCTGGCGTCGTCCGTGCCCGTGAAAGCCATCTGGGCCATTCCCGACGACGTGCTGCAGGCGTCGCCCGAGAAAATCAATGCGCTGGCCGGCCTGCTGGAAATGAACGTCAACGAATTGCGCAAGAAGCTCGATTCGGACCGCAGCTTTGTTTACCTCAAGCGTCAGGTCGAGATGGACGTGGCCGACAAGATCTCCAAGCTGGGCATCGACGGCATCGACGAACGCAAGGAATACAAGCGCTTTTATCCACAGGGTGAAGTGATGACCCACGTGGTGGGTTTTACCAATGTGGAAGACGTGGGCCAGGAAAGCATGGAACTGGCGCAGCAGAAGACCCTCGTCGGCACCACCGGCAGCCGCCGCGTGATCAAGGACCGCCTGGGCCACATCGTCGAAGACATCGGCTTCATCCACGAACCGCATGATGGCAAGGACCTGACCCTGTCCGTCGACAGCAAGATCCAGTACATCGCCTTCACGCAATTGAAGGAGGCGGTGGAAAAATTCAACGCCAAGGCCGGCGGCGCCGTCGTGCTTGACGTGCACACGGGTGAAGTGCTGGCCCTGGCCAATTACCCCAGCTACGACCCGAACGACCGCCGCAAGCTCACGGGCCAGCAGCTGCGTAACCGCGTCATGACCGATACGTTTGAACCCGGTTCGACCCTGAAGCCAATCACGGTATCGCTGGCGCTCGACACGGGCCGCGTCAAGCCGACCACCCTGATCGACACGGGGCCAGGCCGCTACACCATCGCCGACCGCACGATTACCGATACCAAGCCGCACGGCGTGATCAATGTCTCCGAAATCATCGAGATGTCGTCGAACATCGGCACCTCGAAAATTGCACTGGGCATGCCGTCGCAGGAAATGTGGGAAATGTTTACCAAGGTGGGCTTCGGCCAGCAGCCGAAATGGGGCTTCCCCGGTGCCGTGGCTGGCCGCGTGCGGCCGTATAAATCGTGGCGCCCGGTGGAACAGGCCACCATGAGCTACGGTAACGGCATTTCCGTCTCGCTGATCCAGCTGGCGCGTTCTTACATGATGTTCGCGCGCGACGGCGACACGATTCCCCTGTCGTTCCAGAAGGTCAATGAACTGCCCGTGGGCCAGCAAGTGATCAAGCCGAAGACGGCCGCCGAAATGCGCGCCATGCTGGAACTGGTGGTCTCCGGCGCGCACGGCTCGGCCAAGCGCGCCCAAGTCGCCGGCTACCGAGTCGGTGGCAAGACGGGTACCGCCTACAAGGTGGAAAACGGCCGTTACGCGATGCCGCGCAAATACATCGGCTCTTTCGTGGGCATGGTGCCGATGTCGGCGCCGCGTTTCATTATCGCCGTGATGATCGATGAACCAACCGGTGCTGCCCACTATGGCGGTCAGGTTGCCGCTCCCGCCTTCGCGGCGATTGCGACCAACGCGCTGCGCGCGATGAACGTACCGCCCGATTCCTCCGTTACCGAAATCGTGGTCCCGGCCAATGCCGGCCCGGAGGCCATGTGAAGTCACTCATGACCATACAAGATATCAGTTTGTGGATCAAAGCGGCTGCCCCGTCCGGGCAGCTGACGTCCGATTCGCGCCGCGTGCAGCGCGGCGACGTGTTTTTTTCCTACGCGGGCGCCACCCAATTCATCGCCACCGCCATTGCGCAGGGCGCCGCCGCCATCGTGCATGACGCCGTTGAATGGGACGCCGCATGGAATGTGCCGCATCTGCTGGTCAGCGACCTGAAACGCCTGGCCGGCCCCGCGGCACATGCTGTTTACGACATGCCCGACAGCGCCATGTTCAGCGCCGGTGTGACGGGCACGAATGGCAAGACCTCGTGCGCGCTATGGCTGGCGCAGGCCCTGGCGCGCCTGGGCGAAACCTCGTCCGTCATCGGTACCTTGGGCGTGGGTCTGTGCAAGCCGCGCGGCGCCATCGAATTCGACGTGACCGGCTACACCACGCCCGACGCGGTGCTGCTGGCGCGTAAACTCGCCGCCATGCGCGACGCCGGCGCCAAGGCCGTTGCCATCGAAGTGTCGTCGATCGGCCTGGACCAGGAGCGCGCGGCCGGCATGCATTTTGATGTCGCCATGTTTACCAATCTGACGCGCGACCACCTGGACTATCATGGCGACATGGCGGCCTACGAGGCGGCCAAAGTCAAGCTATTCGACTGGCCCGGCCTGAAAACGGCTGTCATCAACCTCGATGACCCCATGGGGCTGCGCCTGGCGCGCCACGTGGATGGCAAGCTGGCGGGCGCGTATCCGGTCATTGGCTATACCTTGCAGGATGCAGCCGGCCAGCCGGACCTGCCGGGCGTGCTGATGCTGCGCGCCAGCCAGTTCCGCAGCCGCAATGCCGGTACCGACTTCCACCTGGAATGCGCGCTGGGCGTGGCGCTGGTCAAAACGCAGCTGGTGGGCCACTTCAATATCAGTAACGCGCTGGCCGTGCTGGGCGCCTTGCTGGCGCATGGCACCGGCCTGCGCGCCGCCATTGAAGGTATCGAATCGCTGCAGCCGGCTCCCGGCCGCATGCAGCAGATGGGTGGACAGGAAGCGCCGATGGTCGTCATCGATTATGCGCATACGCCGGACGCTTTGGCCAAAACCCTGGCCGCATTGCGCCAGGTGGCGCAGGAGCGGGGCGGCCAGCTGTGGTGCGTGTTCGGCTGCGGCGGCGACCGCGATCCGGGCAAGCGTCCGCAGATGGGCGCCATCGCGCAGTTGGCCGATCACGTGCTCGTCACCAGCGATAATCCGCGCAGCGAAGACCCGCACGCCATCATCGCGCAAATCGTCGCCGGCATGCGTGCAGACGGCCCGCAGCCGCAGGCCATCGAAGACCGCGCCGCGGCGATCCTGTCGGCCATCAAGCATGCCGCCAAGCCGGACGTGATCCTGCTGGCGGGCAAGGGCCATGAGGCGTACCAGGAAATCAAGGGCAAGAAACTGCCGTTCTCCGATGCCGACCATGCGCAGCTGGCCCTGTCCGCGCGCCTGACCATGATGAGGACGAACTGATGGACCGTCTTATACACGCAAGCCTGGGCGAACTGATGCCTGCCCTGCATGGCGCGCAGCTGACGGGCGACGCCGTTTTTGACGGTGTCTCCACCGACAGCCGCAGCGCCCAAGCCGGTTCGCTGTTCGTCGCCCTGCGCGGCGAAAGTTTCGACGCCCATGACTTCCTCGACCAGGTGGCCGCGCGCGGCGTTGCCGCCGTGGTGGTCGAGCGCCTGCCCGAAGGCTGGGACAGCGGCAAGGTGCCGGCCATCGTGGTCGCTGATACTCTGGTCGCGCTGGGCCGCATCGCCCATCACTGGCGCCGCCGTTTCAACCTACCCGTCATCGGCGTCACCGGCAGCAATGGCAAGACCACCGTCAAGGAGATGATTTCATCCATCCTGGCGGCGGCCTTCGGCGAAGAAGCGCGCCTGGCCACGCGCGGCAACCTGAATAACGAGATCGGCGTGCCGCTGACCCTGTTCCGCCTGAATGAAGAACACAAGGCAGCCGTCATCGAGATGGGCATGAACCATCCGGGCGAGATCGGCCGCCTGGCGGCGATTGCCGCGCCGACCCTGGCGATGGTCAACAACGCGCAGCGCGAGCACCAGGAATTCATGCATACCGTGCTAGCGGTGGCGCGCGAGAACGGCGCGGCGCTGGCGGCCTTGGCCGACGACGGCGTGGCCGTCTTCCCGCATGGCGATGAATTCACGCCCCTGTGGCGCGAACTGGCCGGCGCGCGCGCCGTCATCACCTTCGGCCTGTCGAAAGACGCCGATGTGAGCTGCACGCATCGCGCCGCCGAGGATTTTGGCAGTGACATGTTCGTCAGCGTGCGCGCGCAGGACGGCAGCTTGCGCCAGTTCTTTGTCGGCTTGCAGGCAGCGGGCGAGCATAATGTGCGCAATGCGCTGGCGGCCGTGGCATGCGCCGTTGGCGCCGGCATCGCCATCGAACATATCAAGCAGGGCCTGGAGGCGTTCGCGCCCGTGAACGGTCGCCTGCAGAAAAAACGTGCCGCCAACGGCGCCACCATCATCGACGACACGTATAACGCCAATCCGGATTCGGCGCGCGCGGCCATCGATGTGCTGGCGCAGGCCGCGGCACCACGCATCCTGGTGCTGGGCGAGATGGGCGAAGTCGGCACGCAGGGGCAGCAGTTCCACGAAGAGATCGGCGCCTACGCCGCCATCAAAGGCATCGAATACGTGCTGGCGACGGGCGGCCTGGCGCGCCATCTGGTGAATCCAGCGCAGGCTGCCGCCAGCCAGGAATCAGGCACGGTCGTGGAGTATTTCGAACAGTTCGACGGCTTGCTGGCGGCGCTCGATGCGCATTTGTCCGGCCGTTCGGATGCAACAGTATTAATCAAGGGCTCCCGCTTCATGAAAATGGAACGGGCCGTGCAGCATTTGATTGGTTCAAACAACAATAACAAGGAAGCTCACTAATCATGCTGCTCTGGCTCGCTCATTATTTCCAGGACGACATTGGCCCATTGCGGGTCTTTAACTTCATCACATTCCGTGCCGTCTTCGCCACCTTGACGGCGATTTTGATTGGCCTGTGCGCCGGTCCCGCCGTGATCCGCATGCTCACGCGCATGAAGGTCGGCCAGGCCGTGCGTACGGACGGTCCGCAGACGCATCTGAAAAAACACGGCACGCCCACCATGGGCGGTGTGCTGATCCTGATCGCCATCGGCATTTCCACCCTGCTGTGGGCCGACCTGTCGAACCGCTTTATCTGGCCAGTGCTGATTGTCACGCTGGGCTTTGGCGCCGTCGGCTGGGCTGATGACTACCGCAAGGTGGTGCACCAGGACCCGGAAGGCATGCGCTCGCGCGAAAAATACTTCTGGCAGTCGCTGATCGGTATCGCCGCCGCCTTTTACCTGGCGTTTTCCGTCTCTGTGTCGGAACCCGATGCGGGCCAGGTGTGGAATTTGATCTACGCCTGGGTGCAGTCCGGCTTTGCCATGGACCTGCCGCCCAAGGCCGATTTGATCGTGCCCTTCTTTAAAACCATCAGCTATCCGCTGGGTGTGTGGGGCTTCATCGCGCTGACCTACTGCGTCATCGTCGGCACCAGCAATGCCGTCAACTTTACGGACGGTCTCGATGGCCTGGCCATCATGCCGACCGTGATGGTGGGCACGGCCTTGGGCCTGTTCGCCTACCTGACGGGCAACGCGACCTATGCGCGCTACCTGTTCATTCCGCACATCCCAGGTGCCGGCGAACTGGTGATCTTCTGCGGCGCACTGGCCGGTTCTGGCCTGGCCTTCCTCTGGTATAACACGCATCCCGCGAAAGTGTTCATGGGCGACGTGGGCGCGCTGGCCCTGGGCGGCGCGCTGGGCACCGTGGCCGTCATCGTGCGCCAGGAAATCGTCCTGTTCATCATGGGCGGCATCTTCGTCGTCGAAACGCTGTCCGTGATTATCCAGGTCGTCTGGTTCAAGTACACCAAGAAGCGCTATGGCGCAGGCCGCCGCGTTTTCCTGATGGCGCCACTGCATCACCATTTTGAACAAAAAGGCTGGAAAGAGACGCAGGTTGTCGTGCGTTTCTGGATCATCACCATGATGCTGGTGTTGCTCGGCCTGACCACCTTGAAGCTGCGCTAATGATGTACGACGCTAAAACCGCACTGGTACTGGGCCTCGGGGAATCGGGCCTGGCCATGGCCCTGTGGCTGGCCCGCAGCGGTGCCTGCGTGCGCGTGGCAGATACAAGGGAAACTCCGGAGCGCCTGGCAGCGTTGCAGGCCGCCGTGCCACAGGCGCAGTTCATCGCTGGCGCCTTCACGGCCGAATTGCTCGACGGCGTCGACTTCGTCGCCGTCAGTCCTGGCCTGGCGCCGCAGCGCGAACTGGCACAGATTGCACCTGCCGCTCTTGAGAAAAATATCCCCGTGTGGGGCGAGATCGAACTGTTCGCGCAGGCGCTGGCGGCGTTGAAGGCGGAGCGCGGCTATGCGCCGAAAGTGATCGCCATCACGGGCACCAACGGCAAGACGACGGTCACCAGCCTGGTGGGCTTGCTGTGCGAACGCGCGGGCCTGGCCACGCGCGTGGCCGGCAATATCAGCCCGGCGGCGCTGGACGTGCTGCGCGAAGTGCTCGATGCGGAACCGGCGCCGCTGCCGGCCGATGCAGAAGCTGAAGCGGCGGAACCCGTCGCCAGTACCTTGCCGCAGGCGTGGATTTTGGAGTTGTCCAGCTTCCAGCTGCACACGACGTTCAGCCTGCAGGCCGATGCGGCCACGGTTCTGAATCTGTCGCAGGATCACCTGGATTGGCATGGCGACATGGCCTCCTATGCGAGCGACAAGGCACGCATCTTCGGCGATCAGACCGTGCGCATCCTGAACCGCGACGATGCGTTAGTTATGCACATGGCCGATCCGCTGGCCGCGACGATCACCTTCGGCACGGGCGAGCCGCTTGACGTGGACAGCTTTGGCCTGGTCAATGAGCGGGGCATCTTCTGGCTGGCGCAAGCCGTGCCGAGCGAAGAAGTCATCGAGAAAAAACGCAGGAAGAACGATCCGGCACCGGAACCGGTGCCGACGATGGCGAAGAAACTGATGCCGGCCGATGCGCTGAAAATCCGTGGCCAGCACAATGCCTCGAATGCGCTGGCGGCGCTGGCCCTGTGCCGCGCCATCGGCCTGCCATTCGCGCCCTTGCTGCATGGCTTGCGCGAATACCAGGGCGAGCCGCACCGGGTGGAACTGATCACGGCCGTGGGTGAAGTCGAATACTACGACGACAGCAAGGGCACCAACGTGGGCGCAACAGTGGCCGCGCTGTTCGGCCTGGGCAAGGCGTTTGGTGGCGCGCAGCAGCGCCTGGTGCTGATCGCCGGCGGTGACGGCAAGGGGCAGGATTTCTCGCCGCTGGCCGAACCAGTGTCGCGCTACGTGCGTGCCGTGGTGCTGATCGGCCGCGACGCGCCTGCGCTGCGCGCGGCTCTGGAACCGGCGGGCGTGGACATCGTCGACTGCACCACCTTGCCGGAAGCGGTCAAGCGCGCCAGCAGCCTTGCCTTGGCCGGCGATGCCGTGCTGCTGTCGCCCGCCTGCGCCAGCCTGGACATGTTCAAGAACTATGCGCACCGCGCGCAGGTGTTTGTCGACGCCGTGCGCGATATCGCACTGGAAAACGGACAGGATATCTGATGGCCTTCCAACTGCCCTTCAGCTTTGGTTCCGGCTCGGCTGCCAAGCCGCTGGATAGCCGCGCGCGGCAGTCGAAGATGATGGACTATGACAAGCCGCTGGTGTGGGTTGTCCTGCTGCTCATGTTGCTGGGCATGGTGATGGTGTATTCGGCCTCGATCTCGCTGTCGGATGCGCGCAAGTTTGCCGCCTACACGAACAATTATTTCGTCGTGCGCCAGGGGTTGTTCATCGGGGTGTCGATCATCGTCGCCGCGCTGGTGTTCCGCATCCCTGTGGCCACCTGGCAAAAGATGGCGCCATGGCTGTTCATCGGCACGCTGGTGCTGCTGGTGATGGTGCTGATACCTGGCCTGGGCGTGTCGGTCAACGGTGGCCGCCGCTGGCTGAACCTGCCTGGCCTGCGGCCGCAGCCGTCCGAGCTGATGAAGGTAGTGATGGTGCTGTACGCTGCCGATTACACGGTGCGCAAGCAGGAGTACATGCACAAGCTGACCAAGGGCTTCATGCCGATGGCGCTGGCCGTCAGCTTCGTCGGCCTGTTGCTGCTGATGGAACCCGATCTTGGTGCTTTCGGCGTGATCGTCTGCATCGCCATGGGCATCCTGTTTTTGGGCGGCGTCAACGCCATCTGGTTCGGCGGCATCGGTGCCATGCTGACGGCGATTTTCGTCACCATCATCGCCTTGTCGAAATTCCGCCGCGAGCGGTTTTTTGCGTATCTCGATCCGTGGCAGGAAGACAATGCGCTCAACAAGGCTTACCAGCTGACGCACTCGCTGATCGCCTTCGGGCGCGGCGAACTGTTTGGCGTGGGCTTGGGAGGCAGCGTGGAAAAGCTGCACTACCTGCCCGAAGCGCATACGGACTTTTTGCTGGCCGTGATCGGCGAGGAACTGGGACTGGTGGGCGTCCTGATCGTGATCGGCATGTTCTACTGGATTATCAAGCGCGCCTTCGATATCGGCCGCCAGGCGATTGCCATCGACCAGACCTTCGCGGGACTGACGGCGAAAGGCATCGCCATCTGGATCGGCGTGCAGACCTTCATCAACATGGGCGTGAACCTGGGCCTGCTGCCGACCAAGGGCCTGACTTTGCCTTTGATGAGTTATGGCGGCACGGGCGTACTGATTAACTGTATCGGCCTGGCGATTTTGCTGCGCATCGATTACGAAAACCGGATCCTGATGCGCGGAGGCCGGCTATGAACAACGTGACGGACTTGAAAACGACGAAAAGACTGATGATCATGGCGGCCGGCACCGGCGGCCATATTTTCCCGGGCCTGGCGATTGCGCAGACGATGCGCGCGCGCGGCTGGGAAGTGAGCTGGCTGGGCACGACCCACGGCATGGAGCAGGAACTGGTGCCGAAAAGCGGCATTCCCATGGACGCCATCGAGTTTTCCGGCATGCGCGGCAAGGGTCTGGCGCACACCATCCAGGGCGGCTTCAAGATGCTGGCCAGCTTCTTTGCCATCCGCCGCTTCATCGCCAGCCGCAAGCCGGACGTGGTGATGGGCATGGGCGGCTACGTCACCGTGCCTGGCGGCCTGATGGCGCGCCTGAAGGGCGTGCCGCTGGTACTGGTCAATGCCGACGCGGCGCTGCTGCTGTCGAACAAGACGCTGGTGCCGCTGGCACAAAAGGTTTGTTTCGGTTTTCCCGCCGATTTCGGCAGTGCCGCCGGCAAGGCCGTTGTCACGGGCAATCCCGTGCGCGCGGAGATCCTCGCCATGGCGCCGCCGGCGTCCCGCTTTGCGGGTCGCAGCGGACCGCTGCGCATCCTGGTGGTGGGCGGCAGTCTGGGCGCGAAAGCGCTGAACGACAATCTGCCTGCCGCGCTGGCCCTGATGCCGGAGGGCGAACGCCCGCTGGTGACGCACCAGTCGGGCAAGAAGAATATCGACGCCCTGCATGCCGCGTATGCGCAGGCGGGCGTGCAAGCCAATGTGGTCGATTTCATCGACGACATGGCCAGGGCGTATACCGAGGCCGATCTGGTGATTTGCCGCGCAGGCGCCATCACCCTGTCGGAATTGACGGCGGCCGGCGTGGCCAGCGTGCTCGTGCCGCTGGTGGCGTCGACCACCAGCCACCAGCGCGACAACGCGCAATGGATGGCGAAGCAAGGCGCGGCGATTCATCTGCCGCAGACGGAAATGAGTGCGGCGTCGCTGAGCACCCTGCTGGCATCGCTGAGTCGCGATACCTGCCAGCAGATGGCGCAAGCGGCACTGGCAGCAGGCAAGCGCGACGCCAATGAGGCGATCGCACACGTATTGGAAAAATTGGCATGAGGTTAGCTCTGTGAAGCATAAAGTAAACAATATCCACTTTGTCGGCATTGGCGGCAGCGGCATGAGCGGCATCGCCGAAGTGCTGGTCAACCTGGGCTACAAGGTGTCGGGCTCGGACCTGGGCAGCAATGCGGCGACGCAGCGCCTGGCGAGCCTGGGCGCGACTGTCATGCTGGGCCACGCGGCCGAGAACATCGGCGACGCCGATGCGGTGGTGACGTCGGGCGCCGTCCCGCAAGACAACCCTGAAGTGGTGGCCGCGCGTGCGCGCAAGATCCCGCTGGTGCCGCGCGCCGTGATGCTCGGCGAATTGATGCGCCTGAAGCGCGGCATCGCCATCGCCGGCACGCACGGCAAGACGACGACCACCAGCCTGGTCGCTTCCGTGCTGGCGCAGGGCGGCCTCGATCCTACCTTTGTGATCGGTGGACGCCTGACCAGCGCCGGCGCGAACGCCAAGCTCGGTTCTGGCGACTATCTGGTGGCCGAAGCCGATGAGTCGGACGCTTCGTTCCTGAACCTGACGCCGATGATCGAAGTGATCACGAATATCGACGCCGATCACATGGACACTTACGAGCACGATTTCGAAAAGCTCAAGCAGGCGTTCGTGCAGTTCACGCACCGTCTGCCTTTCTATGGCCGCGCCATGCTGTGCATCGACGATCCGCACGTACGCGCCATCATCCCATTCGTCACCAAGCCGGTCACCACCTATGGTTTCGCGGAAGACGCCGAAGTGCGTGCCATCAATGCGCGCGCCGTGGGACTGGAAATGCATTTCACGGTGCTGCAGGAAGGCTATCCTGATCTCGATGTGGTGTTGAACCAGCCTGGCATGCACAATGTGCAAAATGCCTGCTCGGCGATTGCGATCGCGCGCGAAATTGGCATCGCCGACAGTGCGACGCAGCAGGGCCTGGCCGAGTTTTCCGGCGTGGGCCGGCGCTTTACGCGCTATGGCGACGTGGCGCTGCCGAACGGCGGTACCTTTGCGCTGGTCGACGATTTTGGCCACCATCCGGTGGAGACGGAAGTGACCCTGGCCGCTGCGCGCGCTGCCTATCCTGGCCGCCGCCTGGTGCTGGCTTTCCAGCCGCACCGCTACAGCCGCACGCGCGACCTGTTCGAGGATTTCGTCAAGGTGCTCGGTGCGTCCGACGTACTGCTGTTGTCCGAAGTGTATGCGGCAGGAGAAGCGCCTATTGTCGCCGCCGACGGCCGCGCCCTGGCGCATGCGCTGCGCGCGCGCGGCAAGATCGAACCGATTTTCGTCGAGTCCATGACGGACATGGCCGACACCATCATGAGCGTGGCGCGCGACGGTGACGTCGTGTTGACCATGGGAGCGGGCTCGATCAGCGGCATCCCGCAGCAACTGACAACGTATCAATCCAACACTGTAAAGGCCTGATGTGAACCAAGCTTCAGCTATCGACGTAAAACAATTGGGCAAGGTCGGCGTCTTGTTCGGGGGCAGCTCGGCCGAGCGCGAAGTGTCGCTGATGTCCGGCACGGGCGTGCTGGCTGCACTGAAAAGCCGTGGCGTGGACGCGCATGCGTTCGACACGGGCGAACGCAGCCTGGCCGAACTGGCCGCTGAAAAATTTGACCGCGTCTTCATCGCGCTGCACGGCCGCTTCGGCGAAGACGGCAGCCTGCAGGGCGCGCTCGAGCAATTGGGTATCCCCTACACGGGTAGCGGCGTGATGGCGTGCGCGGTGGGCATGGACAAGGTCTATACCAAGATGATCTGGCTGATGCACCAGTTGCCGACGCCGCAGTACGCGGTGCTCAATGACAGCTCCGACTTGGCCAAGGTGGCCGCGGAACTGGGTTTGCCGCTGATTGTCAAGCCGCCGCACGAAGGCTCGAGCATCGGCATCACCACCGTCAACGAAGCATCGGCCTTCCAGGCGGCCTACGATATCGCCGCCGGCCTCGATGATTCGGTGCTGGCCGAGGAATTCATCAAGGGCCGCGAATTCACCGTGGCGATCCTGGGCCAGGGCGCCACGGCGCGCGCGCTGCCACCGATTGAAATCGTCGCCCCGCAAGGCAATTACGATTACCAGAACAAGTATTTCACGGACGATACGCAGTATTTTTGTCCGCCGCAGCTGGATCAGGCGATCGTGGCGGAAATGGAGCGCATCGCCGTGGCAGCCTACCGTGCCCTCGGCTGCGAAGGCTGGGGACGTGTGGACGTGCTGATGCGCGCGGCCGACAGCAAGCTGTTCCTGCTGGAAGTCAATACCTCGCCCGGCATGACGGGGCACTCGCTCGTTCCGATGGCGGCGCGCGCGGTGGGTATCAGCTATGAAGACCTGTGCCTGGAAATCGTCGCTGGCGCGCGTCTGAAAATGCACAAGGGACAGCACTGATATGTGGCATGACGCTAAAAGCCTCAATACGACTGCCAACGGCTTGCTCGCCGCGGTTCTGGTCGTGTGCGTGGCCGCCGGCGTCTGGTGGGTGTCGCAGCGTCCCATGTTTGACCTGCGCACGATCAAGGTGGAAAGCGCGGACGACAAGGGTCTGCGCCACGTGAATTACCTGACCCTGCGCAGCGGCACTTTGGGCCGCATCAAGGGCAATTTCTTCACGACCAACCTGGAAAGCGTGCGCGGCGTGTTCGAATCGGTACCCTGGGTGCGCCGTGCCAGTGTGCGGCGCGAGTGGCCGAACCAGCTGATCGTGGCGCTGGAAGAACACGAAGCGCTGGGAACCTGGGGCGAAGATGGACGCCTGCTGTCGGTCAAGGGCGACGTGTTTACGGCCAATGTGGCCGAAGCCGAAGATGACCATGAATTGCCTGCCTTCGCCGGCCCCGATGGCAGCGAGAAGGAAGTACTGGCCACCTACGTGCAGCTGGCAAAGTGGTTTGCACCGCTGAAGATGGTGCCGGAAACGTTGTCGCTGTCGAGCCGCTATGCATGGACCGTGAAACTGGATAATGGCATGAGCGTGGCGCTGGGGCGCGAGCAGAATCATACGACCCTGAAGGCGCGGGTCGACCGGCTGGTAGGCATTTATCCGCAGCTGGCGAGCCGGCTGGAGAATATCGACACGATCGATATGCGCTACCAGAATGGGCTGGCGCTCAGTTCCGCCGGCCTGGTGATACCGGCCGAAGGCAAAGATGGCAAGCCGGCAGCGGCGATCAAGAAGAAAAATGGCAGTCCGATTAAAAAACCGACTTAACTTAATAATCAATTTAGCAATAGCCCAAAAAATTAGGCGACAGAAATGACAAAAGACGCGAAAAACCTGATCGTCGGCCTCGACATCGGCACCTCGAAAGTGGTGGCGGTGGTAGCCGAAGTGATGTCCGACGGGCGCCACGAAGTGATCGGGCTGGGCCAGCACGAATCGAAGGGCCTGAAAAAAGGCGTGGTGGTCAATATCGAGGCTACGGTGGAGTCCATCCAGCGCGCGCTGGAAGAGGCCGAGCTGATGGCCGACTGCAAGATCCGCAATGTCTACGCGGGCATCGCGGGCAGCCATATTCGCAGCTTCAATTCCAGCGGCATGGTGGCCATCAAGGACAAGGAAGTGACGGCCACCGACGTGGCGCGCGTCATCGAGACGGCAAAAGCGGTTAACATTCCGACCGATCAGCAATTGCTGCACACGGTGCCGCAAGAGTTCATCGTCGACAGCCAGGAAGATGTGCGCGAGCCTATCGGCATGAGCGGCATCCGCCTGGAGGTGAAGGTGCATATCGTCACCGGCGCCGTGTCGGCAGTGCAGAACATCGTCAAGTGCGTGCGGCGCTGCGGCCTGGAAGTGTCGGATCTGATCCTGCAGCCGATGGCGTCTGCCGATGCGGTGCTCACGCCCGATGAGAAGGAGCTGGGCGTGGTGCTGATCGACATCGGCGGCGGCACGACCGATGTGGCGGTATTCTCCGATGGCGCGATCCGCCATACGGCAGTCATTCCCATCGCCGGCGACCAGATCACCAACGACATCGCCATGGCCTTGCGTACCCCGACCGCAGAAGCGGAAGAGATCAAGATCCGCTATGGCGTGGCCAAGCAGGTCCTGGCCGATCCCGGCGAATCGCTGGAAGTGCCTGGTCTGGGCGACCGCGGCCCGCGCAACTTGTCGCGCCAGGCGCTGGCGGCAGTGATCGAGCCGCGCGTCGAAGAGTTGTTCGCGATGGTGCACCAGGTGGTGCGCGAATCCGGTTACGAAGGCGTGCTGTCATCGGGCATCGTGCTCACGGGCGGCACTTCCATCATGCCCGGCATGGTGGAAATGGCAGAAGATATTTTCCTGAAACCGGCGCGCCTTGGCACGCCCGAGTATCGGGGTCAGCTGGCCGACGTGGTGCGCAGTCCGCGCTATGCCACGGTATTGGGCTTGCTGCTGGAAGCGAAGAAGCAATACCTGCGCGGCCACATCGTGACGCGTCAGGACGGCTCGGTGAAGGCAGTCTGGCAGCGCATGAAGGAATGGTTTTTAGGGAATTTTTAAGGGCTTGATTTACGCCCGGTAGCACAGGTTTTTTGGCAGCATCGCAGGTACACACACATAACTTTATTTTATATTTAACCGCAGTTTTCAATCTCCAGTTCTCCTACCAATATGAGGCCTGGCGCTTGGAAACCGCATCTGATAGGAGCACATCATGGAGTTCGATATGGTCGATAACACAGCTTTAGGTACCGTCATCAAGGTCGTCGGCGTCGGCGGTGCGGGTGGCAATGCAGTCCAACACATGATCAACAAAGGCATGTCGGGCGTGGAGTTCATTGCCGCCAACACCGACGCACAGGCCCTGTCGACATCGAAGGCCCACAACATCATCCAGATCGGCGATACGGGTCTGGGCGCCGGCATGAAGCCTGCCGTCGGCCGCCAGCTGGCCGAAGAATCGCGCGCACGCATCGCCGATTCGCTGCGCGGCGCGCACATGGTCTTCATCGCTGCCGGCATGGGCGGCGGCACGGGCACGGGCGCCGCTCCTATCGTGGCCGAAGTGGCCAAGGAACTGGGCGCGCTGACGGTCGCCGTGGTCTCCAAGCCATTCTCGTACGAAGGCCAGAAGTGCATGGACATCGCCGACGAAGGCCTGGAGCAGCTCTCCTTGCACGTCGATTCGCTGATCATCATCCTCAATGAAAAACTGGAAGAGATCTACGAAGACGAAAGCATGCTGGAATGGATGCAGCACGCCGATGATGTGCTCAACAACGCGGTGGCCGGCATTGCCGAGATCATCAACGTGCCGGGCCATATCAACGTCGACTTCAACGACGTGAAAACCATCATGGGCGAGCAGGGCAAGGCCATGATGGGCACGGCGACCGCTTCCGGCGTCGACCGCGCGCGCATCGCTGCCGAACAGGCTGTCGCTTCGCCGCTGTTGGATGGTATCGACCTGTCCGGCGCGCGCGGCGTGCTGGTCAACGTTACGGCCAGCCGTGGCTTGAAAGGTAAAGAGATCAAGGAAGTCATGGCTGCCGTGCGCGCGTTTGCCGCGCCGGACGCCTCGATCGCGCAAGGTATTGCCTACGACGACGCCATGGGCGACGATATCCGCGTCACCGTGGTGGCCACGGGCTTGGGTCGCGCGAAGAAAAACATCCAGCTGGTACCGCAGCAAGTGCTGCGCACCGGCACCCACAACAGCCCTCTGACCCCGTCGGCTGCCATGGGTAGCGCGCAAGCGACGACGACGACGGTTGGCGTGGCTACGCCGGCAGCCGGTTTCGACGGCATGAAGGCGCCGGCAGTATGGCGCCGCGAATCGGCTTCCGAGCAAGTGCGCGCGATGGAAAAGAATGGCATGGAAACGTATGACATTCCAGCCTTCCTGCGCAAACAGGCTGATTAAGGTGGTCTGATGCAAGCAAGGATGACGGCGGCCTGAGGGTCGCCGTTTTTTTTTGCCGTTTTTTGACTTTTGCCTTTGCCTTTGCGGCCACTTTCTGCACAAATACGGCAAGTCAGGCATACTATTGCGCAGTGTCGGCATCATGCCGGCAGCATCCTCAACCGACAGTACACAAGGAGTCAACATGACCATCAAGATCGGCGACACCCTGCCAGAAGGCACCCTGGCCGAATTCATCGAAAGCGAAACCGAAGGCTGCGCACTGGGCCCGAACACGTTCAACGTGCAAGACCTGGTCAAGGGCAAGAAGATCGCCATCTTCGGCCTGCCGGGCGCCTACACCCCGACCTGCTCCGCACAGCACGTGCCAGGCTATGTGCAGCACGCTGCCGACCTGAAAGCTGCGGGCGTCGATGAAATCTGGTGCATCTCCGTCAACGACGCGTTCGTGATGGGCGCCTGGGGCCGTGACCAGAAAGCCACCGGCGTGGTGCGCATGATGGCTGACGGTAATGCCGCCTACAGCAAGGCCCTGGGCCTGGACGCCGATTTTTCCAAGCACGGCATGGGTACGCGCTCGCAGCGCTACTCGCTGCTGGTCGACAATGGCGTGGTGACGCAATTGAACATCGAGCAAGGCGGCAAGTTTGAAGTGTCGAATGCGGAAACCTTGCTGGGCCAGCTGGCTTAAGCTATATGGGGTCAGACCCGTCGGGTCTGACCCCATCAAAAAAACGGCGCCATCGGCGCCGTTTTTTCATTGTACCTGCGGTTTCGTCGCCTCGAACATGGCCGCATCGATGCTGAACGAATAATCGTCCTGCAGCGCGAAATATCTTCTCGCTTCCTCGGGCGCGCCATCGAACAGATTGCGGATGGCCGAGACTCTTTCGGCGGGCGTGCGCATGCGCGCCACCCACTCGTCAAATTGCATGGCCAGCTTCCACACGTTGCGCAAGCTGTGCGTAAAGCCTGCGTTGTCGAACTTGGCACCCCATTCGCACGTACGGTAGTCGCGCACGTGCGAGGCGTCGCGCAGCATTTCCACCGCCTGCAAGGTGCTGTCGTACAGGGCCGTCTTGGGTGCCACGATGTCGACCACCAGCAAGGTGCCGTTCGGGCGTAACACCCGCCACGCTTCGGCCAGCGCGCCTGCCACGTCGTTCCAGTGGTGCGCGGAAAAGCGTGTGACGATCATGTCGAAGCTGGCATCGGCAAACGGCAAACGGGCGACGTCGCCCTGCCGCGTGCTGATATTGTGCAAGCCGCGCTGCGCCTTGGCGTAGTCCACCACGTCGAGCATCGGCTGCGCCAGGTCGTAGGCGACGACTGACTTGGCCACGGGAGCGACGGCGAAGCTGGCGTGGCCGGCGCCGCAGCCCAGGTCCAGGACGACTGGCTTGCCATGGCGGCGCGCACATTCCTGCATCAGCACCAGGTCGGCGCCTTGCGCGTGTACCGCGCTGCTCAGGTAGGCATTCGCCGTCTTGCCAAACTGTTCGGTAACGACATCGTGCTGCTGCATGGTTTTCTCCTGTTGATGGGTGAGTTCCTGCAGAATAGGGATAAAATTATCCTGTAACAAGACCATAACTTATACTGGTATATTTACTACCATGCATTCCTGTCATGTCGAGCAAACTCGCTGAATTCATCCGCGCCCGGCGCGAAGCCGTCACCCCCGCCATGGCCGGCTTGCCCGGTGGCGGGCGCCGGCGTACGCCAGGCTTGCGGCGCGAAGAGCTGGCGCAGCTGTGCGAGGTCAGCCCCACTTGGTTGACGTGGCTGGAGCAGGGGCGGCCCGTGTCGGCGTCGGCCAAGATGCTGGCCCGCCTGGCGCAAGTGTTGCAGCTGAGCGCTGCCGAGCGCGCCTATCTGTTCGAGGTGGCCGACAAGCATGACCCCAGCCACGGCACAGGCGAGGGTGGGGGGCCTGCGGCCGCCGAGCTGGTCGCCATCGTCGGCGCCATCGACGCGCCCGCGTATATCCTGGACCGGGAATGGAATGCCGTGGCGTGGAACGGCGCGGCGTCCGCGCTGTTTGCCGGCTGGCTGCATGGCGACGGGGACGCGCCGAACCAGCTGCGCTTCATGTTCCTGGACGCGGGGGCGCGCGACCTGGTCGTCGGCTGGCCCGAACGGGCGCAGCGCCTGGTGGCGGAGTTCCGCGCCGATATCGGCCGGCAGGTGGACCAGGCGCCGTTGGCCGGCCTGATCGCGGAACTGGCCGGGGCCAGCCTTGAATTTCGCCAATGGTGGGGCGCGCAGCAGGTGCTGGGCCGCGATGGCGGCTTGCGCCGCTTCCAGCACGCGCAGCAGGGGCTGCTTGAGTTCAATCAGGTGACCTTGCACCTGGCGCGCCAGCACGACTTGAAACTGGTGATGCTGTTGCCGGTGTCGTAGACGTCACTCGCGTGCTTGCCAGGTCCCAGCGTGCTCGTGCCGCTCTGCACCTGCAATGCGCGCTTGCATGGCTGCTGTCATGTGGACATTGCGCTGGGCGTCAACCATCAGCACTTCTTTCAGGTCGAGTTTTTCCGCCATCGCTTGCCAGTCTCGGGGGCCGGTGATGAACAGCGGTTTGGAGTGGCCGTCCGAGCGCAGGCCAGGGTCGCGGCCGCCGCTGGCGATGATGGTGACCGAAGCGACCAGATCGATCGGGTAGCCGCTGCGCGGGTCGATGATGTGCGGGCGGCGCTTGCCGTCCTTCATGAAGTAGCGTTCATAATCACCGCTGGTGCCGATCGCTTCGTTGTCGCGCAAAGCGATCTGCGCAACTGTCCCGGCGCCACGCGGATCGCGGATGCCGACCTGCCACGGTCGTTCACCGGGCTGGCCGATGGCGATGACGTTGCCACCGATGTTGACCAGCGCCGCCTTGACGTGCGCTTCGCGCAGCAGCGCGGCGGCGCGGTCGAGCGCGTAACCTTTGGCGTAGCCGCCGAGGTCGATCATGACGGCAGGGTTGACGCTGCTGATGATGTTGCCGTTGTAGCGCAGGTCGGACAGCGATGGCCGCGCGTCGACCCAGCGCTTGATCTCGGCGGCCAGCGGTCCCTGCGCGCCGATGTCGTTTTTCTGGAAGCCCCACAGCCTGATCAGATGCCCAATGGTGGGGTTGAACAGCAGGCCGGAACGCACTGACAGCTTCTCGGCCGATTTTAGCAGGCCGATCATTTCAGCGTCGGCGCGCATTGGCTCGCCTTTGGCGATGCTGTCGTTGAGGGCGGTGAGCATGCTTGGCTCCCACGCGTGGAATTTACGGTGCAGGCGATCAAATTCTCTCAATACCTCGGCGCCAAGCAGGTCGGCGCGCTGCTGCGAACCACCGTAGATGGTGATGTCGACCGTGGTGCCGAACACGTGGCCCCGGGTTTTGTAGAGGCGTTCCTCGCCGGAACAGGCAGTCAGGAACAGCAGTAGCGCCAGCAGCGTGCGGGTGAACATGGTATGTCTCCGGGTGTGGCCGCCGCGCGCAGGTGGCGGCCAGCAGTCTTAATTGCTCTTGGCGACCATGTAGTCGACCAGTGCTTTCACTTCATCATCCTTCAGGCCTGGATTGCCGCCGCGTGGCGGCATCATTTTCACGCCGTTGATGGCGCTCAGGTACAGCGCCGGCTTGCCTTTGGCGATACGCGGTTTCCATCCCGCCTTGTCGCCAACCTTGGGCGCGCCCATGATGCCGCTGCCGTGACAGGCCAGGCAGGTGGTGGAGTAGGTTTTCTCAACCTTGGCGGCGTCCGGCGCGGCGGCGGCGCTGGTGGCAGAGGTGATGGCTGCCAGCATTGCTGCCAGTGCAAGTAGTTTCTTCATGGTCTGTCTCTTTTCAAAAGTAAGTCGGCAAATGCCGGGGTAAAAACGGACCGGCGCTTTCCGCCGAACGGCAATGCCGGCCCAGGCGGTGGTGCTTCAATGCGCCATGGCGTGCGTCGGCATGGCGCCGCTGGCTTCGTTCAGCAGGGCCGGCGTGATCTGCTTGAAGCGCAGCACGCGGCCGCCTTCCTTGCGAACAAACGCTTCCGCGTCTACCTGCCGGCTGAACGAGGCGATGGCCGGGCCCATCGAGCCCTGCGCCTTGCTGCCTAATACATAGAGCGCGTCGTGTGCCCCGATCCAGTGGCCTTGCGGCTGTTGCCAGTTGGCGCTGCCCATGTCCTGCACGTAGAAGGCGCTGGTGGCGCGACGCTGTTCCGGCGCCAGCATTTCGCCGAGCAGTTCTTTTACGTCACAGAAGTAGCTGGTCTTGCCGTCGGCGAAGCGAACCTGCGCTTTCGGCCCAGGGAAGTCGCGCAGCAGCATGCCGTCCAGCGCACACGCGGCTTCGTCGGACGGATCAATGGCTGGCAGGTTGGTGGCGCTGTACGTGCAGGCGGCCAGCGCAAGGGTGGCCAGTGTGGCCAGCGCGCTCCTGCGCAGGTGGAAAATAGTCATGAAAATCTCCTGAGTGCGATAGAAAACGGTAAAAAAATCCAGGCCAGCATCACGCCCGACAGCAGCGCCGGGTGGGTCCAGCCTTGCGGCATCACGGTGGCCAGGCCATACATGGCTTGCGCCTGGTCCGAGCTGAACACGTTCAGCAGGCGAAATACGTCGGCCGGGTTCAGCATCAGCATGGCGGCGAACAGGCCGCTACCGAGCTGGCCCTGGCTGAGCACCATCACCCCCATCAGCAGCAGGTCGAACACCAGCACGAACAGGAACCACAGCGCCAGTGCAATGCCGCTGGCGCGGACGCGGTCGCGGGTGCTGACCGATACCAGCATGGCAATGCTGAGGAAGGCCAGTCCCATCAGCACGGCGCTGGCGACGAATTGGGCGTAGCGCCAGCCCTCGGCCACAGTCAGTTGCGAGAACAGCGGCAGCAGGCCGGCACCAAAGCCGATCGCAGTGGCGCTGGTGAGCGCCGCCGCCAGGCCGAGATATTTTCCGAGCAGCACTTCCAGCGGCGTCACCGGCATCGACAGCAGTAGTTCCAGCGTACCGCGCTCACGCTCGCCGACAATCGCGTCATAGCCGAGTATCAGCGCGATCAGCGGCACCAGATAGATCACCAGGCTGGACAGGCTGGCGATAGTGGCGTCGATGCCGTGGAAACCAACCTGTCCCTGCTGGGCTGCGCCGAAGTAGGCGATGGCTAGCGCGAAGAAGGCAAACACCAGCGCCACGGCCAGCACCCAGCGGTTGCGCAGCCGGTCACGCCATTCTTTTGCGGCCAGCACGCCGACCTGGCGCCATTCAATGCGTGCGCGCATGGGTGCCTCCGTAGCCGAGAAATACTTGTTCCAGTGTCGATTCCTGAATCGCGATGTCGTCGGCGCAAGCAGCCAGCTGGCGCAGCACCGCCATCTTGTCGGCCCTGGCGCAGCGCACGTGCAGCTGTTCGCCATGCACCTCCAGCGCCAGCTCCAGCTCCAGCGGCAACGCGGCCAGCGCCACGCGCACGCCCGCCTGCAGCGCAGGCGCAATCGTGGCGGTAATGGTCAGCATCCGGGGCGCATGGGTACCCGTCCGCAGCTGCCTCAGCGTGCCTTGCGCGGCCACCGTGCCGCCTTGCATGATGAGCAGCTGGTCGACCCGGTGCTCGATCTCTGCCAGGATGTGCGAGGTGATGACGATGGTGGCGCCGCGTTCCTGCGCGGTGCGCAAGATGGCGTAAAAGTCGGCGATGCCTTGCGGGTCCAATCCGTTGGTCGGCTCATCGAGGAAGATCAGGTCCGGCTCGCCCAGCAGAGCCTGCGCCAGGCCGAGCCGCTGGCGCATGCCCTTGGAGTACGCCTGTACCGGCCGCGCGGCGGCATGCGTCAGGCCCACCAGGTCGAGCAACGGTGCGCAAGCAGCGCGCGCAATGTGCTTCAAGTCCGCAAAAAAGTGCAGTACTTCCTGGCCACTCAGGTTATCGTAGGTGAGAAAACTTTCCGGCAGATAGCCGACGCGCCGGTGCGTCTGGCGAAAGGCAGGTTCGGCCGCGTTCTGGCCCAGTACGTGCAGCGTGCCGGCGCAGGGCGTGATCAGACCGAGCATCAGCTTGAATAGCGTGCTCTTGCCGGCGCCATTGTGGCCGATCAGGCCGAACATGGCGCCATGGGCGATGTCAAAGCTGACGTCCTGCAGCACCGTGAGCGCGCCGTAGCGATGCCGGATACCGCGCAGGCTGACGGCGGCTTCAGTTGTATTCGATGCGGGGAGCGATGTCATTCCATTTTTTCCAATTCTGTGAGAGCGGGCGCATGCGCGGATGGCGGTCGACTACGCTTGGCGCGCGCAGCAGCGGAAACTGACGCGCGGCAAAGCGCAGCGTCTGCAGCGCGGGGCTGGCGCCGAGCAGCTTGAGCAGCGGGTATTGCCAGTTCAGACGGTCAACCAGGTCGTTCGCTTCATACGCCACGTCACCCTGGCCGTCGCCGTTCTGGTCCCAGCCGTTGTAATTGCTCCAGTAGTTGCCTTCCTGTTTGCCCCATTCGACATCGCGCGCGGCAACAAAGCGCACCTGCTCCTGGTTGCCGATGAAGTCGTTGCCATCGACTTGGTTGTTCGACGAGCCGGCCGACAGGTGCACGCCGGTGCGGTTATTGATGATCAGGTTGTGGCGCAGCGTGTTGTACTCGGCGTCATAGATGAAAAAACCACGGTCGTTGCCGGCCACCACGTTGTCTTCGATCAGCGAGTCCTGGATGGTGCGCAGCATGATGCCGTGATCGGTATTGCCCCACGCGATATTGCGGCGCACGGTCAGGCTGCGCACCTCCATCAGCGCCAGCCCGGCCCGGCTCAGATATACCTCGTTGTCTTCCCAGATGCTGTGGTGGGTGTTCATGTAGTGCGTGCCGTAGCGGACATGGTGGATGCGGTTGTGGCGAAATTGCGCGTCGCGCGAAACGTCGACATAGATGCCGTCGCGCGTGCCGCTGATTTCGTTGCCGGTGACGCGCGCTCCGCGCGTGTCGTACACCTGGATGCCATTGCCGCGCTGCGCCGATTGCAGGTCGCGCCGGCCGGTGATGGTGTTGTTCAGCAAGCGCGCATCGTCAACGCCTTGCAGCCAGATGCCGAACAGGTTGGCGACCAGTCGACAGTTGTTGATCTGCACGCGATGCGCGCCAGGCACGATATAAATGCCGGCGTTCTGCGCAGTGAGGTCCGCGCCGCTGTCGATCACGATCAGGCCGATCAGGGTGACGTCGGGGGCGGTGATGCGGATGGTGTCGCCGTGTCCTCGGCCGCTGATGGTGGGGTGGCTGCGCCCTTGCAGCGTCAGCGCCTTGTCGATCAGCACGTGTTCGTTATATCTGCCGGGTGCGATCAGCAGTGTGTCGCCTTTCTGCGCACTGGCGATGGCCGCATTGATCGACGTGCCCGGCGCCACTTCCAGCACGGCGGCGGCCAGGCTCGGCCCATAGCCGGCCAGTATGAGTGCCAGCACCAGCGCGCGCATCAGCGCCAGCAGGGCGGAAGGCGCCAGCATCATGCGTCTTCCTTGCCTTGCGACGGCAGCGTTGAGCGCAAGCTGTCGAGCGTAAGGAAGTAGCCGTCGGCGCCGATACGCGTCAGCGCTTCGCCCTTGGCAGCGCGCCGCTTGCGCTCTTTCACCAGGGGTGGACAGGCGTGATCGTCGTAGTACATCACCATGCAGTCCAGGCACAGCATGCATTCCATCTGATCGATTTTGCCTTGGCTGTCGATGGCGTGCGAGCCGCAACCGGCGGCGCAGGCGTGGCAGCTGGTGCATTCTGCCTTGCGCTTCAGACCGAACAGACGGAACTTGCCGGGCAGCGCCAGGCCCGCGCCCATCGGGCACAGGTATTTGCAGTAGGGGCGCTCGCTGAACAGCGACAGGCCCAGAATGGCGCCGATAAAGAGCCAGAATGGCCAGCTGCGGTTCCATACGCCGACCAGGAAAGTGGTCTTGAAGGGTTCGATTTCGGCCAGATGTTCGGCCGTCTCCATTGAGAACAGGGATACGCCGATCAGGCCGAAGAAGATGACGTACTTCAGCCAGCGCAGCTTGTCGTGCAGTGGTTTCGGCAGCAGTTTCTGCCAGCGTTTCAGGCCGATGGCGGAACCGAGTTTCAGCATCAGGTGCTGCAGCGAGCCGAATGGACATAACCAGCCGCAGAACAGGCCGCGTCCCCAGATCAGCACCGTGATGATGATGAACCACCAGAACAAAAAGATGAACGGATCGGACAGGAACAGCTCCCAGCGCCATTGATGGATCAGCGAATGGAGCCAGGTCATGATCTGCGTGATGCTGGGCTGCGCCTTCAGGTAGAAACCGATGAAGCCGGCGCTGATGAGCCACAGCACCAGCCGCGGCCAGCTGATCAAAGGCTTGTGCTTGCGCGTCGATGCACGCACCAGCCGGTCGCGTCGTGCGTACCAGATGGCGGTAAACAACAGGGTGGCGACGAAGAAGCCGATTTGCGGAATCCGGTCCAGCCAGATGTTTTGCCACGCCGGGCGCGCCGTCACCACTTTCGGATGGCCGCCTTCCAGATAGCGGGCCGGCAGCCAGTATGTCTGGTCGTAGTGGGTGAAGGTTTTCGCGCCCTTGGCGTCCAACTGATTGACCAGCAGCGTCAGCGTCCAAGGCCACGCCGGATTGAAGTGTTTCGAGCGGACGATGAAGATGCCCGATTCGCGGTATTGGGGCACATCGCCGGGCTGCAGGTGATACAGATTGAGATAGTCGGTATCGCGGAAGGTGTAGGTTTCAGGATCTTGCCGAACCTGGATGCGGTCGTAGATGCCGCCGCGCACAAAGCCCGAGCCCTTGAACGAGGTCTGGCCGATGGCGATGACGAAGATCGCATGCTCGTCCGGCTTGAGGTCGCGCATCAGGCGCTGGTAGTTGTCCTCGCCCAGCAGGCTGTTGCCCAGCGTCGGCGTGTTGAGGTAGCCGAAGTAGAGATCGATGTAGTCGCCGCGTGCGCTGTCGGCGCCGACTTCGCGCGCGGTGATCGTCAGGCGGCCGACCGAGCCCTCGTCGGCCAGCTTGCCCCAGTTGAGGCGCTCGTCGAGCGGCGTGAAGCGGGCTGGCGGCCGCGCCGCCGCAGTGAAGATGCCGACCTGGCGGCCGATCTCATAGGCGCTGCGGGAAATTACCTGGTTCTCGGCGATGGCCGTCACGGTGGCGCCGCTGATCGCGTCCAATCCCACGCTGCCATCGCCGCCACGGCCAATTTCCAGCCTGGCGTCACCGCGCAGGCCGACATATTGTCCGATGAACTTGAGCAGCGCCGATTCCGGTATGCCGGCCAGCAGGATCGGTTCGGAATGCTTGATCACGCGCACGCCGGTAATGATGCCTGCGGTGTCCATGCCGATCAGTGTAATGACCGGCTTGCCGGAATAGGCGGGAATGTCCACCACGTCGGTTGACAGGAAAACGTAGCCAACGAGCTTGCCGCCGGCGTCCAGCGCTTGCACATAGCGTGGAGAACCCATGCGCTGCGAGAAGCGCTGCGCTTGCGGCATCACGTCGCGGCAGGCGGCATGCGCGCACAGGTCGGCGCCGTGCAACAGTTCGGAGGAAAGTTCAGCGTCGTAGATGTTGGCGGCGGCGATGGGCGGCGCCAGCATAGCCAGTAACATCAAGCACGACGCCAGCGAATTGAATAAGGTTTTTAAAGTAGTCGTCATGAGAATATGCCATGCCGGCTGACGCATCAGCCGACATGGACTTGCGGAACAACTCAGGCTTCAACCAGGAAACGGCTACGCATTTCCAGATGCAGGGCGTGGCAGAAGTGCGTGCAATACAACCAGAACGCACCGGCGTGATCGGCCTTGAAAGTGACCGACTTGGTTTCCTGCGGATTGACGATAAAGTTGATGTTGTAGGTCGGGATGGCGCAACCGTGGGTCAAATCTTCGACCTTGTCGTAGTTGGTCAGGGTGAGCGTGACTTCATCGCCTTTTTTGACCTTGATGACCGGCATGCTGAACGCCGGCGCTTGCGACATCAGACGCACATGCACCTTGTTGCCCTTGCGCTCGATACCGGCGTTTTCCGGCGTGACGGCATTCGGGAAGTCGGTCATGGTGTGGATCTGGCGCGTCTTGACCACGTCGCGGCGCACGATAATGCCATCGTGCGGTTCCGGGTAGGCAGTGTGATCGGCTATCAGCTTCATGCTGGCGCCGCTGATGTCCACCAACTGTTCGGTTTCAGGATGCAGCGGGCCGACTGGCAGGAAGCGGTCCTTGGAGAACTTGTTGCCGGAGTTGAGGTATTTGCCGTCAGCTTCCCTGGTCTCACCCATCGATGAGTAGTTATGGCCCGGCTGGTAGTGCACGTCCAGCTTCTCGATGATGACCTTGGCGTTTTTGTCGCCCTTGAACTGGGCAATGGCTGCATCCACATTCCATTTGACGGCTTGGCTGTCGAGGAACAGCGAGGTATAGGCGTTGCCCCTGCCGTCGAAGGCGGTGTGCAGCGGGCCGAGGCCGATTTCCGGTTCGGCCACCACGGTGTCGCGCGGATCCTTGACGTTACCGTCGAACCACTGCAGCACCTTGCTCAATTCAATCACGGTGGCGGTCGGCGACAGCTTGCCGGAGCATACGAAGTATTTTCCGTCCGGGCTGGCGTTGACGCCATGCGGGTTCTTGCTGACCGGGACGTACAGCGAGATCGCGCTTTTCGGATCGGCGTTGGCAGCCTTGCGGCCATCGACCACGGGGACCTTGGAACTGCCGATGGTGGTGAACTTGCCTGCCTTGACCAGGGCCTCGACGCGTTCGATATGCAGGAACACGCAGGCATCGCGCTCGGCCGCCATCATGCCGTTCAGGTCGGCGGCGTTTTCCACGTTGTACTGGTTGCAGGCGGCCAGCTTGCCGTCGTACGAGGTGGCGCACAGATCCATATTGCCGTCAACGCGCACCTGCCACATCACTTCCATGGTCTCTGCGCTGACGCAGCTGAACAACGCACCCCACTTGTCCGGATTGTCCAGGTCGCGGCCGTCGTTCGGCAGCGGGATATGGAATTCGGCGCCGCAGAACACGCGGGTGGTGTAGTCAATCTTCTGGTCGACCGGATCGCGCTTGTCAGGGAACAGGCCGTGGAAGCCGGCCACATTCGGCAGTTCGGTGATCTTGTCGCATTCCATGGTGTCCATGCGGATGCGCGCCACGCGTGAATGCAGCTTGTCGTTGATGAACAGCCAGCGGCCGTCATACGTGCCGTTCTTGTAGCTGCCGTGGACGTGGTGGGTGTCGCCGGTGATGTATTTCAGCGTGCCGTCGGGCTTGGTGCCGATGATGGCTTTCGATTCATTGGTAATACCCCAGCCGACCATGCAATCGACGTTGAACACCGGGATGCGCTTGAGCGTGCGCCCGGAAGGCAGGCCGAGCACCCGCGCTTCGCCCGAATGGCCGGAACTGATGAAAGCATAGTAGTCGTCCAGCTGGCCTGGCGCGATCTCGGTGCCGTGGTGTGCGGCCGGTGCGGCAGCGCTCTTGCCGCCGGCGGCAGCTTCCTCCTTGCAGCCGGCCAGGCCCAGCGTGACGCCTGCCAGGCCCAGCGCGGCGCTCTTGCCGAGAAAGCCGCGGCGGCTCGACTGCGTGTCGTTGGTGGTATCTATCTTCTTGCTGTCCATCTCTCGTTCTCCATCGTTGCAAAATTATAAACAAGCATTTTACATACATCTTTTAAAAAAACGATGACGTAGATCAAGCATTTCAGGCACCGCCGCCGCGATTGCGGCAGTACTTGATCCAGGCACTGTTTTCGTCGTCGCCCCTGATGAGCTGGCCGGCTTGTTATAATCAATCCCGGCAGCGCCTCCGCTGTGCTGGCTCCGGACGTCGCCATAATGACGTTCCCAGTGGTCCGCCCCGGACCGGTCGTCAAGGAGCTTTCCCTGTATTCTCGTCAAGAAAATCTGCACAGCATCTATGCGATGCTGATTGCGGTCGCCATGTTCTCGTGCATGGATACCGCCATGAAGCTGCTTTCTGCCTATTATCCCGCCACGCAGGTCACGGCGATGCGCTCGCTCAGTTCGTTGCCACTGCTGTGCGGCTACATGCTGTACCGCGGTGCGTTCAAGGGCATCTTCCGCATACGCTGGCCAATGCACCTGTTGCGCGCCGCACTCGGCATCGCCATGCTGACCACCTTTGCCTTCGGGCTGAAGTCGCTGTCGCTGGCCGAGGCATATTCGATCTTCTTCATCGCGCCGGCTTTGATCACGGCGCTGTCGGTGTGGGTGCTGAAGGAGCACGTGGGCCGCGGGCAGTGGGGGGCGATTGGCGTCGGCCTGCTGGGCGTGCTGGTGGTGCTGCGCCCCGAAGGCACCGGCTTCCTGTCGCTGGGCGGGCTGGCGATTCTGGTGGCAGCTGCCTGCTACGCCGTGTCGGCCATCAGCGCGCGCGTGCTGGCGCGCACCGACAGCACCGAGGCGATGATGTTCTGGCTGCTGACGCTGATGTCAATTGGCGCAGTAACGCTGGCGTGGAATATCTGGGTGCCTGTGCGTGCCGAACATGGCTCGACCTTGATGGTGCTGGCGCTGTCAGGCTTCTTCGGGCAGTTGGCGATCACCAAGGCCTTCAGCACCGGCAAGGCGTCAATCGTGGCGCCGTTCGAGTACACGGCGCTGGCCTGGGGCGTGGCGATAGACTGGCTGCTGTGGCAGGCGCTGCCGGATCGCTATACCTTGCTTGGCGCGGCGATCATTATCGCCAGCGGCATCTACCTGGTGCGGCGCGAGGCCGTGCATGTGGAAAGTGAGCATCCCTAGCATTTCTTTGCCGGTCAGCATTCCACGCCGCAACTGGATATAATCGTGCCATGTTAAAACAACGCACTATCAAACAACTGGTCCGCACCATCGGTGTCGGTTTGCACTCTGGCACCAAGGTGGAACTGACCTTGCGTCCTGCCGCGATCGACACGGGCATCGTGTTTCGCCGCATCGACCTCGACCCCATCGTCGAGTTTCCCGCCAGCGCCATGGCCGTGGGCGATACGCGCATGGCTTCCGTGCTGATCAAGGATGGCGCCAGGGTGTCTACCGTGGAACACCTGATGTCGGCCGCGGCGGGCCTGGGCGTCGACAATATGTACATCGACGTGAATGCGGAAGAAATTCCCATCATGGATGGTTCCGCCTCGTCCTTCGTCTACCTGCTGCAGCAGGCTGGCGTGGAAGAGCAGCAAGCGCCGAAGAAATTCATCAAGGTCATCAAGCCGGTGGAAGTGCGTCACGGCAAGGGTGACGCGGAGAAATGGGCGCGCCTGTCGCCGTACGACGGCTTCAAGCTCGATTTCTTCATCGAATTCAACCATCCGGCCGTCGATGGCACGATGCAGCGCGCCTCCGTCGACTTTGGCGACGTGTCGTACGTGCACGACGTGGCGCGCGCGCGCACCTTTGGTTTCATGCAGGACGTGGAAAGCTTGCGCGGCATGGGCCTGGCGCGTGGCGGTTCGCTGGAAAACGCCATCGTCATGGACGAGTACCGCATCCTGAATGCCGATGGCTTGCGCTATGAAGACGAGTTCGTGCGCCACAAGATCCTCGACGCCATCGGCGACCTGTACCTGGTGGGCCATCCTTTGCTGGCGTACTACACGGCGCACAAATCGGGCCACGCACTGAACAACCAGTTGCTGCTGGCGCTGCTGGAACAGCCTGATGCGTATGAAATCGTCTCGTTCGATACCAACGAGGCGGCGCCGCAGTCGTACCTGCGCCAGATGGAGCGCGAGTGGTCGCTTACCTGAATTAATCCTTCGGTTCGCGGTGGTGGCGGACCATATTGCGCAGCGCCGCGATCAATTGCTCGTTCTGCTTCGACGCGGGCAGGGCTGTGCTCAGCTCTTCCAGGGCCGTCATGGCTTTTTCCGGCAAGACCAGCGCCCGCGTATGCACGATGGGCGCGATGCTCCTGATGACTTGCACTTTCAGCTTGATGCCTGAAATCTGCCAGCCCTTTCTTTCCAGTTCCCCTTGCAATTTCGGCAATTGCTGCTTGAGCTTGGCCGCCAGCGCCGCGTTCGGCGTGGCCAGCACCAGTTGGCCGCTCTCGAATTGCAGGATGTCGCAATGCTCGAACATCGCCGGCAAGGCCTTGGCACAGTCTTTTTGCAGGGCGGCCAGGCGCGTGACGGTGGGCATCAGGGAGGCCATCGTTGCATTGCCGCGCAGAAAATCGGTTGCGCCCGTGACGGCCGGGCCTGAACGGGCAAAGCCGTAGCCGCGGCGCGGTGCCGGAGAGTAAGTGGGAGTTCGCATGGCCGAAACATAGCACACTCGCCCGCGCATGACGAGTGCGGCGGCGGGTGCGGTGCAAGCGGGCCGGCCGTATTGCCTTACAGTATGGAAAATGTCCGCAATTTCTGCCATTTGTTTGTCATTAAGCTATTGTTATATGGTGCATTAGCCCAACCTTGGCGGGAACGCATGATAAAATCATCGTCTTTTGCCATAGTCGAACTCCGTGCGGTCACGCGATTGTTACCTCGTTGTCACCTACCGAGCTTTTTTTAACGGCGTTTTTTCAAGAATTCAAGCATGTCATTACTGACCCAGATTTTCGGTAGCCGCAACCAGCGGCTGCTCAAGCAATACCAAAAAACGGTACGCGAGATCAATGCGCTCGAGCCGGCCATCGAAAAGCTGTCGGATGCCGAGCTGCAAGCGAAGACACCTGCCTTCAAGGAACGCATCGCCGCTGGCGAATCGCTCGATGCCTTGTTGCCGGAAGCATTTGCCGTCTGCCGCGAGGCCAGCAAGCGCGTCCTGCGCATGCGCCACTTCGATGTGCAGATGATCGGCGGCATGGTCTTGCATTTTGGCAAGATCGCGGAGATGGGCACGGGCGAGGGCAAGACCCTGATGGCCACCTTGCCAGCCTACCTGAATGCCTTGTCGGGCAAGGGCGTGCATATTGTCACCGTCAATGATTACCTGGCGCAGCGCGATGCCGAGACCATGGGCCGCCTGTATGCCTGGCTGGGCCTGTCGACGGGCGTGAACATGTCGCAGATGGAGCACAGCGCCAAGCAGCAGGCGTACAACTCCGACATCACGTATGGCACCAACAATGAATTCGGTTTCGATTTCTTGCGCGACAACATGGTCTACGAAGCGCGCGAGCGCGTGCAGCGCAGCCTGAACTTCGGCATCGTCGATGAAGTCGATTCGATCCTGATCGATGAGGCGCGTACGCCGTTGATCATTTCAGGCCAGGCCGAGAACCACACGGACCTGTATTACAAGATCAATGAAGTGCCTGCGCTGCTGACTTTGCAGATCGGCGAAGAAACGCCGGACGGCAAGGGCAAGGTTGACGTGCCGGGCGACTATACCAAGGATGAAAAGGCGCACCAGGTGCTGCTGACGGAAGCGGGCCACGAAAAGGCCGAGCGCATCCTGATGGAAATGGGCCTGCTGCCGGAAGGCGCGTCGCTGTACGATTCGGCCAACATCACCCTCGTGCATCACCTGTATGCGGCCCTGCGCGCGCATGCGCTGTACTTCAAGGATCAGCACTACGTGGTGCAGAACAGTGAAGTCGTCATCGTCGATGAATTCACGGGCCGTCTGATGACGGGCCGCCGCTGGTCCGATGGCTTGCACCAGGCCGTCGAAGCGAAAGAAGGTGTCAAGATCCAGAACGAGAACCAGACCCTGGCATCGATCACCTTCCAGAACTACTTCCGCATGTACGCCAAGCTGGCCGGCATGACCGGTACGGCCGATACCGAAGCGTACGAGTTCCAGGAAATCTACGGCCTGGAAACGGTCGTGATCCCGCAAAACCGTCCGTTGCAGCGCAAGGACCGCCAGGATCAGGTCTACAAATCGTCGGCGGAAAAATACAACGCGATGTTGAACGACATCCGCGACTGCTACGAGCGCGGCCAGCCCGTGCTGGTGGGTACGACCTCGATCGAAAACTCGGAACTGCTGTCGGGCATCCTGACCAAGGCCGATTTGCCGCACAACGTGCTGAACGCGAAGCAGCATGCGCGCGAAGCGGAAATCATTGCCCAGGCAGGCCGTCCGAAAGCCATCACCATCGCCACCAACATGGCCGGTCGCGGTACGGACATCGTACTGGGCGGCAACGTCGAGAACCAGATCAAGTTCATCGAAGCCAATGCTGAACTGAGCGATGCCGACAAGGCCACCCAGTCGCAGACCTTGCGCGATGAATGGCAATCGCTGCACGACCACGTGGTCAATGCCGGCGGTTTGCACATCATCGGCACCGAACGCCACGAATCGCGTCGCGTCGACAATCAGCTGCGTGGCCGTGCAGGCCGCCAGGGCGATCCGGGTTCGTCGCGCTTCTACCTGTCGCTCGACGACGCGCTGCTGCGCATCTTCGCCGGCGACCGCGTGCGCGCCGTGATGGACCGCCTGAAAATGCCGGAAGGCGAACCGATCGAGGCAGGCATCGTCTCGCGTTCGATCGAATCGGCCCAGCGCAAGGTCGAAGCGCGCAACTTCGACATCCGCAAGCAATTGCTGGAATACGATGACGTCGCCAACGACCAGCGTAAAGTCATCTACCAGCAGCGTAACGAGTTGCTGGAAACGACCGACATTTCGGACATGATCGGCTCGCTGCGCCATGGCGTATTCACCGACCTGGTGCACGAGTACGTGCCGCATGAATCGGTGGAAGAGCAGTGGGATATCAAGGGCCTGGAAAATACCCTGTCCAGCGAATGGCAGCTCGACTTGCCGCTGCAGCAAATGCTGGAAGCCGATTCGACCCTGACGGACGAAGAGATCCTGGAAAAAGTGCTGGTCGCGGCCGATGCCGTGTACCAGTCGAAGATCGATATCGTCGGCAAGGAATCGTTCGGCGGCTTCGAGCGCAATGTCATGCTGCAAAGCGTCGACAGCCACTGGCGCGAACACCTGGCGGCGCTCGATCACCTGCGCCAGGGTATTCATCTGCGCGGTTATGCGCAGAAGAACCCGAAACAGGAATACAAGCGTGAAGCGTTTGAACTGTTTGGCCAGATGCTCGACATGATCAAGAACGACGTCACGAAACACGTGATGACGGTGCGTATCCAGTCGCGCGAAGAAGTCGATGCGGCTGAACAGGCGATGCAGCAGTCGCACGTGGAAAACGTGCACTACCAGCATGCCGAGTTCGATCCGAACGCGGCGCCGGAAGAACTGCTGGCGCCTGCGGCAGGCGGCAACATGGACAACGTCGACGACATGAGCGTGAGCATGGGCGTCAAAGTGGGCCGCAACGACCCATGCCCTTGCGGCAGCGGCAAGAAGTACAAGGCTTGCCACGGCAAGCTGGCCTAAAGCCGGCTTCGCAGCCTGAACAAGAACGGAGACTTTGGTCTCCGTTTTTTTTGCCGTTTCAATTTCCGGGCGCGCATGTATGGGCGCACATGTTCAATGGCGCCGCGAAGGCGCTACAATAGCGCTTCCTTTTCCCTCGCAGAAGAAATCACCATGGCCGTCAATTCTCCCAAGCCCGTCGCCGCCGACTTGAAAGCCGTCGCCGGCATTGAAATCGGTGTTGCCGAAGCCGGCATCAAGAAACCCAACCGCAAGGATTTGCTGGTATTGAAACTGGCGCCGACGGCCACCGTGGCTGGCGTGTTCACCTTGAACCGTTTCTGCGCCGCGCCCGTGCAAATCTCGAAAGCCAACCTGGCCGCCGTGACGGCCGGCGCCGCGCCGATCCGCGCTCTGCTGGTCAACACAGGCAACGCGAATGCGGGCACGGGCGAATCGGGCCTGGCTGACGCGCAGGCCAGCTGCGCCGCGCTGGCCGAGCTGCTGGGCTGCACGCCGCAGCAAATCCTGCCGTTTTCCACCGGCGTGATCCTGGAACCTCTGCCCGTGCAGCGCCTGGTCGCCGGCTTGCCGCAAGCCGTGTCGGCTTTGACATCGGACAACTGGTTCTCGGCGGCCGAAGCCATCATGACCACCGACACGCAGCCGAAAGCCGGCTCGCGCACGGTCACCATCGGTGGCCACACGGTGACCCTGACGGGCATCAGCAAGGGCGCCGGCATGATCAAGCCGAACATGGCCACCATGCTTGGCTTTTTGGCGTTTGACGCCACCGTGGCCCAGCCCGTGCTGGACCAGCTGGTGAAGCAGGCGGCCGACAAATCGTTCAACTGCATCACCATCGATGGCGACACCTCCACCAATGACTCGTTCATGCTGGTAGCCACGGGCGCCGGCAGCCTGGTCATCGATTCGACCGATTCGCCGCACTATGCGGAACTGGCCGCTGCCGTCACCGAACTGTCTACTTTTCTCGCGCAAGCGATCGTGCGCGATGGCGAAGGCGCGACCAAATTCATGACCGTCACCGTGGAAGACGGCCGCAACGTGGAAGAGTGCCGCAAGATCGCCTATTCCATCGCCCATTCGCCGCTGGTGAAAACGGCCTTCTTCGCCTCCGACCCGAACCTGGGCCGCATCCTGGCCGCCATCGGCTATGCGGGTGTGGACGACCTGGACGTGGGCCAGCTGAACCTGTACCTGGACGACGTGTGGGTGGCCAAGAATGGCGGCCGCAACCCGGACTACCAGGAACAGGATGGCCAGCGCGTGATGCAGCAAAGCGAAATCACCATCCGCGTCAAGCTGGCGCGCGGCGACGCCACGGCGACCTTGTGGACGTGCGACCTGTCGCATGACTACGTGTCGATCAACGCCGACTACCGCTCATGACCGGCCTCGATCAATTCCTGCTGCGCGCGGAAAGCTTGCTGGCGCGCGTGGAAGCGATCCTGCCGCAGGCAATGCCCGCGCCGGACTGGACCAGCTTTGCCTTCCGCTGGCGCCGGCGCCCAGGTGCGCTCCCCTATTTGCAGGCGGTGGCCCACGTGTCGAACATCGCGTTGGACGACTTGCACAATATCGGCACGCAAAAAGCGCAAATTGAACAGAACACGCGCCAGTTCGTGAGTGGCCGTCCGGCCAACAACGTGCTGCTGACGGGCGCGCGCGGCACGGGCAAGTCGTCGCTGATCAAGGCCTGCCTGAACCAGTTCGCCAGCCAGGGCTTGCGCCTGATCGAAGTGGATAAAGCAGACCTGGCCGACTTGCCCGACATCGTTGACCTGGTGGCGGCGCGCCCCGAGCGCTTCATCATCTTTTGCGACGACCTGTCGTTCGAAGAGGGCGAGAGCGGCTACAAGGCGCTGAAAGTGGCGCTCGATGGCAGCATCGCCGCGCAATCGGACAATGTGCTGATCTATGCCACCTCGAACCGGCGTCACCTGATGCCGGAACGTATGTCGGACAATACCAGCTACAAGACGGACGACGATGGCGATTTGCATCCGGGCGAGACGGTGGAAGAGAAAATCTCGCTGTCCGAGCGCTTCGGCCTGTGGCTGTCGTTCTATCCTTTCAAGCAGGACGATTATCTCGATATCGCCGCGCACTGGCTCGCCTCGTTCGGCTGCACGCCGGAGCAGATCGCGCAAGCGCGCGGCGACGCCCTGCGCTGGGCCTTGCAGCGCGGTTCGCGCTCGGGACGCGTCGCTTGGCAATTCGCGCGCGATTATGCTGGGAAACTACCTGCGGGAAAGTTGCCGCAATGAGCGAAGTGAAAGTGAAACCGGTGGACGTCGCCGTCGGCATCCTGATGAAGCCGAATGGCGACGTGCTGCTGGGCCAGCGCCCGGCCGGCAAGCCGTATGACGGCTATTGGGAGTTTCCTGGCGGTAAAGTCGAACCGGGCGAAGCCATTTTTGACGCCTTGAAACGCGAGTTTGTCGAGGAGCTGGGGCTGTATATCGACAGTGCCGAGGCCTGGTGCGGCGTCGAATATGTGTATCCGCACGCGCATGTGCGCCTGCATTTCTATATCAGCCGCGAATGGCACGGCGAGCCGCAAAGCCTGGAAGGGCAGGCGTTCGCCTGGCAAGGCACGGTTGGCGTGGAACCTTTGCTGCCGGCCACCATTCCCCTGCTGGAATGGCTCGATGAGGTGCGCCGGGAATCCCTGGCGACTGCCTGATCTCCGCTCGTGCCGGCAGGCAGCAGCATGCTGCGTGCTGGCGCAAGCTTTCCTGTTACTTTCCTTGTATCGGCGGCGCTTTGCGCTACAGTGCTTGCATCACGCACCGGGAGTCTGGCATGCCGCTAACACTGACCTTTACCGATACCGATGAATTGCTGATCGCCGCGCTGCACAAGCGTGCCCGCGCGCATGGACGCAGCATCGAAGACGAGCACCGCGACATCTTGCGCAGTGCCTTGCGGCCGCTGCCGAAGCGTCCGCTCGACGATATTTTGCGCAGCATGCCCGACGTGGGGCTGGCCGCGGATTTCGAGCGCCGCTCCTGACGTGCCATGGCCGCCTATCTGGTCGATACGGATGTGATCGTTGCGGCGCGCCAGGGTGGCGCTGCGCCGGCAGGCGTGCTCGCATTTTTCGAACGGGTGTCGCCTGAGGCGCGCTATGTACCGGTGCAGGTGATCGCGCAATTGCGGGCAGGCATACAGCGCAGCTGGCGGCGCGAAGCGGCGCTGGAAGCACTGGCGCTGGAAGGCTGGCTGGAAGCTGTGCTGGCAGAGTATGCGCCGCGGCTGCTGGAATTCGACCTCGATTGCGCACTCGTTTGCGCACGTCTGCATGGCCGCGGTCACGCGCACGGCGTCGATGGACAGATTGCGGCAATGGGGATCGCCTATGGCTTGACGGTGGTTAGCGGCAGGCTCGACAGTTTCGCGGCGCAGGGGCTGCGCCTGGAAAATCCGTTTTCCTGACGATTACTGGGGTTTGTTGTCTTCGTCTGCCAATGGATCTTCGAACGGATCGGCGGCAGGGATCGTGTATTTTTCTTCGGCCCAGGCACCCAGGTCGATCTGTTTGCAGCGTTCCGAGCAGAAGGGGCGGAATTTGTTGGCTTCAGTCCATTCGACTTTGGCGGCACAGGTAGGGCAATTAACGACGGTCATGATGGGGCAAATAAGTAACAGTTAAAAATTACAGAGCGTCAGCTCGAACGGAACATCTTCTTCCAGCGGCTTGGGTTTCAAGTCGCCACCCTGGGTAGTGAAGCGTACCCACAGCATATATTTGTTGGCGGAAATTTCCGGGATGGCGCCGCTGTTTTCATCCAGGCTCAGGCGCAGCATCTGATACACCTTGCCTTGCAGCATTTGCTGGTAGCTGCCGCCATTGGCGATCAGTTTGACGGGTCCGCCGGAATCGCGCAGCAGGCGCAATACCAGGGCCAGCGCATCGAACAGGGGCGCCAGCGGGGCAAACCAGGCGTGGATATCGGTCAGGCGCTGCTCTGAACTGCGTTTTTGCCAGGCAAAGTAGGAAGGCAAGTCAAATTCGCAGGCACCGCCCGGGATGATGGTGCGGCCGCGAATGCTCATCAACCATTCATTGTCGCGGATATTCTGCCCCGTCTTGCCTTGCGCCGCCACCAGGGCGCCGCTGACACTGTCGAGTTCACCGAGGATGGCGTCCAGGGTTTCCGGCTCCACATTCGGATTGCTGCGGTAGCCGAGCAGGCTTTGGCGCTGGCGCTCGAGTTCCTGCAGCAGGTCGGACTTCAGGTCGGCGCGACCGGCCACTTCGAGCATGTCGAAAATGGTCGCCAAGGCAACATGGTGTTGCATTGCATGCTCTTGCTGGATGAAGAACTTGAATTTGTCGTACAGGTCTTCCAGCCGCAACAAGGTACGTATGCGTTCGTTGAAAGGGTATTCGTAGACAATCAAAATAATTCCCTTAAGTAAGGACCTGCAAACAATCCCGTGATTTTGAACCAAGCGTCGACAAATTACAAACGTTGCGGCCCGATTCCGGCCATTCTTTTTGAAAATGCCAGATATAAATCGTGCAACTGGGCAATCTGCGGCGCCAGGGCGGCCAAATCGCCATTATTGTCGATCACATCGTCCGCCGCCGCCAGGCGCATGGCGCGTGTGGCTTGCGTGGACATGATGGCTTTGACTTGTTCTTCCGATAAGCCATTGCGTGCCATCACGCGCGACACTTGCAGGCTTTCCAGGCAATCGATGACCAGCACGCGGTTGACGCGCTCCACCCATCCGCCGGACTCGACGAGCAGGGGCACGGCAAAGATCACATAGCTGCCTGTGGCGGTGGCCGCGGCCGCCAGGGTGGCCTGGCGGATGCGCGGATGCAGGATGGCTTCCAGCCTGGCCTTGGCGTTGGCGTCGGAAAACACCAGCTTGCGCATTTTTGTGCGGTCGAGGGCGCCGTGCGCATCGGCGTAGTCCGGGCCAAATTCCGCCACCAAGGCCGGCATGGCGGCGCCATTTTGCGCCGTCAGGCTGTGGGCGATCTGGTCGGTATCGACGATGGAGGCGCCGTGCGCGGCGAACAGGTCGGCCACGGTGCTCTTGCCGCAACCGATGCCGCCGGTGAGACCCACGCTGAAATAGGGAGCGTTTTGTCGTTGCATGTATTTATCCATAGAGTGCGCAGTGCTGCGCCGGTCAGCCAGTCAGGCCTGGCGTGAGGCGCGACAGGGGCGTGCCGTACAGCATGGCGATCACACCCGCCGCCGCCAGATAGGGGCCGAACGGAATCGGTTTGTCGCGTCCCCGCTTGGCGAAGACGATCAGGCCGATGCCGACCACGGCGCCGACCAGTGATGACAACAATATGATCGTCGGCAGCATGGTCCAGCCCAGCCAGGCACCGAGCGCCGCCAGCAATTTGAAGTCACCATAGCCCATTCCCTCCTTGCCTGTCGCCAGCTTGAAGGCCCAGTATACGGCCCACAGGGCCAGATAGCCGGCGGCCGCGCCGATGACGGCGTCTTGCAGCGGCACGAAGGTGCCGTTGATATTGACCAGCAAGCCGGCCCACAGCAGGGGGAAGGTGAGGTCGTCGGGCAGCATTTGCGTATCGGCATCGATGAAGGTCATGGCGATCAGCAGCCAGGCAAACACGAGCGTGGCCAGGCCCGTCCAGCCGCTGCCGAAGTGCCAGATCAAGAGGGCCGACAGCGCGCCCGTCAGCAGCTCGACCAGCGGATAGCGCACGGAAATCGGTGCCTGGCAGGCGCTGCATTTGCCGCGCAGCAGCAGGTAGCTGAGGACGGGGATGTTTTCCATGGCCGTGATGCGGTGGCCGCAAGCGGTGCAGTGCGAGTGGGGCAGCATCAGGTTGTAGCGGTCCGTGTGCGGCAAGGGCAAGCCGTTTTCTTCCGCCACGTAATTATCGGACTCGCGCTGCATCATTTTCGGCACGCGGTGGATCACCACGTTGAGGAAGCTGCCGACGATCAGGCCGAACAGGGCGGCGACGAGGGCGACGGGCAGATTGCCGGGCGCGGCGAATAGCAGGGTATCTTGCAGCATGGTGGAGTTGTCTGAAGTGAAGATCGTTGCCGCGCAAACATTGCCTGGCATTGCCGCAGTGTAAAACATCCGCCGGCACATGGGGATGTTTTGCGCAGGGCGCACAGTCAAATCACGGCGCCCAGCTTGAAAATCGGCAGATACAAGGCGATCACGAGGGAACCGACCAGCACGCCCAGCACCACCATCAGCGCCGGTTCCAGCAGGGCCGAGAGGGTGGCCACCGTGGCGTCGATGTCGGCTTCGATGATCTCGGCCGCGCGCGACAGCATGGCGTCGAGTGCGCCCGATTCCTCGCCGATCAGGGCCAGTTGCGTCAGCAGCGGGGGAAACACGGCGCTGTGTTCCATGGCCAGGGCCAGGCTGCCGCCGGCGCGGATTTCACGCTCGATGCGCGTCGTGGCTTCCTGGTACAGCGCGTGGCCGGAGGCGGCGCCCACCAGGCCGAGCGAGTCGAGCAGCGGCACGCCGGCGGCAAACATGGCGGCCAGGGTGCGCGTCCAGCGGGCAATCGCCGCCTTGCGCAGGAGGGGACCGAACACGGGCAGGCGCAAAGCCCGCAGCTGCGTGTTGCGCCGCAAGGCAGGCCAGCGGTGCCAGGCCAGGTGCAGCAGCAGGCAGACCAGCAGCAGCGCCGCCAGCACGGCCAGCCAGTAACGGACAACAAAGGCGGACACGCCCATGACGACCAGGGTGGGCAGCGGCAAGGGCGCACCGAAGCTGTCGAAGACCTGGCGGAAAGCGGGCACGACCACGCTCATGATGATGGCCGTGACAGCGATGGCGACGAGCACGATGGCCAGCGGATACATCAGCGCGCCACGCACTTGTCGCCGCAGGGCGATGGCCTTTTCCTGGTGCGTGGCCAGGCGCGCCAGCAATTCCTGCACGATGCCGGCCTGTTCGCCCGCCGCAACCAGCTTGCAATACAGCTCGTCAAACAGCAGGGGAAATTGGCGGAATGCCTGCTGCAGGCTGCTGCCCGCTTCGATATCGTGGCGCAAGTCGCGCATCAGCTCCGTGATCGCGGGTTTGGCGTGGCCCTTGCCGGCGATGTCGAAGGCGTGCAGCAGCGGCACGCCGGCCGCCATCATGGTCGACAACTGGCGTGTGAACAGCGCGATATCCTTGCGCGTGATGGCCTTGCCGGGCGCGGCGCGCGCAGCCTGCACCCGGCTGGCCAGGATGCCCTCGCGTCTCAGCGTGGCCGTGGCCGCGCTGGCGTCGGCCGCGCGCAAGACGCCCTCGGCCGCCTTGCCATGGCGGTCCGTGCCCTTCCATGCAAAGCGCTGCTCGGCCACGATGTGCACCTCCTGCCGTCACGGTAGCAGCGTCGGGCAAAAGCACCAGCGGCGCTGGCGGCAAGCTTGATCTGGCTCAGCCTTTCGTGCTTTGCACTTCCGTCTGCACAACGGCCTGGGCCTTCACGTCGGCCGCATCATCCTCGTCGCTGTCCGTGCCCTTGCTGATGCTTTCGCCATCGTCGCGGCGCAAGGTCCAGAAGGTCAGCGAGGACAGTACCGTCAGGGCGGCCAGGGTCAGGAAGGTATGGTGCAGGGCGGTGCTGAGCATGGCGCGGTCCGACTGCGGCATGTCGCCCAGGTACCAGCCCGTGATCAGCGAACCGAAGGCCAGGCCAAAGCTCATCGACAGTTGCTGCATCGAGCTGGCGATGGTGCTGGCCATGCTCGAATCGCTCTTGTCGACGTCGGCATACGCGATGGTGTTCATGCTGGAAAATTGCAGCGAATTGAAAAAGCCCATGCACAGGCTGATGGCGACGATCACGTACAGGGGCGTGCCCGCGCCCACCTGTGAAAACATGGCGATGGTGATGCCGATCAGCACGGTGTTGACGATCAGCACCTGGCGGTAGCCGAAGCGGGCCAGCACCCGCGCGGAAATGAATTTCATGCCCATGGCGGCAGCGGCCGACGGCATCATCAGCAAGCCCGATTGCCAGGCAGGCAAGCCCAGGCCCAGCTGGTACAGCAGCGGCAACAGGAAGGGCAGGCCGCCCACTCCCAGGCGCGTGACGAAGCCGCCCACCACGGAAACGCGGAAGGTGCGAATCTTGAACAGGGTCAGGCGCAGCAGCGGGTGCAGCACTTCGCTCGAATGCCAGGCGTACGCGGCGAGCAGGCTGATGGAGATGAACAGCAGCACGGCAAACGAGGTGGCATCGATGCGATGTTCGCCGAAAATTTCCAGCAGCCACGACAGCAGGGCGATGCCCGTGCCGAACAGCACCAGGCCGATCAGGTCCAGCGGACGGGGTTTGTCGCCGTAGTAATCGGGCATGTAGCGGTGCGCCAGGTACAGCGCCGCCAGGCCGACAGGCACGTTGACGAAGAAAATCTCGCGCCAGGACAGCCAGTGCACGATCAGCCCGCCCACCGTGGGACCCAGCAGGGGCCCGATCAGGGCGGGGATGATGACGAAATTCATGGCCGCCAGCAATTGCGACTTGGGAAAGGTGCGGATGATGGTGAGCCTGCCCACCGGCATCATCATGGCCGCGCCCACTCCTTGCAGCAGGCGTGCGGCCACCAGCATGGGGGCATTCACGGACAGGCCGCACAGGATGGAGGCGATGGTGAAAATGGCAACGGCGGCGGAAAATACGCGCCGCGTACCGAAGCGGTCGGCCATCCAGCCGCTGATGGGAATGCACACGGCCAGGCTCAGGATATAACTGGTGACGACGGCCTTCAGGCTCAGTGGCGTCACATTCAGGCTGGCAGCCATGGCGGGGATGGCGGTGTTGACGATGGTGGAGTCGAGTTGCTCCATGAACAGGGCGGTGGCAACCACCCAGGGAAGGTAGCTTTTAATCGGGGAACTGGTCATGAATGCGAGCCTGAGGAGGAGAAACGGAGCCGACAGTACGATGAATTGTCACATAAATGGCGCAGGCGTGCCGCCCGCTCCCTTTGGCCTGCCGTGATTGCCATGTTGACATGTCTTGTGCCGCGCAGCACAATGCCGCCATTGCCGGATGAAAGTGGATTCATTGCACCATGAGAGAGTTGAATCACCTGATCCTGAATCTGTACGGCAGTGCCCAGGAATGCACAACGGGCGAATTCCAGGGGCAGGCGCTCGATATGCTGAGACAGACGCTGCACTTTGATTCCGCCGCCATCATCGCCGCCTCTTTTTCCCCTGACATGGCGATTTCGCTGCACAGCCTGCACATGTATCAGCAACCGATCGAGAAACTGGCCGATCGCAAGGCGCTCGTCAGCCCCGATACCATCCTGGCCGCCGCCTGCCGTTCACGCGGCCGCTGCGTGACGATGGAATCGGTCGACATCGATCAGCGTTACCAGGACTTGCATGCATACTGCAAGAAATACGCGATTGCCCACAGCATGGTGCTGATTTCACCGGCCACCCACCACGCCAACCTGGACCTGATTGCCTTGTGGCGGGCCGGGCCGGAGCGCGCCTACTCCGCTACTGAGACTGAGCTGGGTAACCTGCTGTTGCCACACCTGACTCAGGCGCAGGCGATCAACAGCCGTTTGTTCCGGGCACCGGACGTGGAGCCGTCACCCGGCAGTGTGCGCCTGCTGGCCAGCCTGAATGGTTGCCTGCAATATGTGGAACCGATTGCCGCCGACATGTTGCAGCGGGAGTGGCCCGAGTGGGATCCACCCATGCTGCCAGCGCACTTTGTTGAAAAACTGCGGCGCCCCGGTCTGGGCCTGTATACGGGAAAAACCCTGGTGGCGCGCGTGACGGAGTTGGGCGGCTATCTGTATGTCCATTTGTCGCGGCGTCCGGCCGGGCGGCCGCTGACCGGCGTCGAAGGCGCGGTGGCGCGCCTGGCGGCCAGTGGCCTCAGCTACAAGGACATTGCCAGGCGGCAAGGCGTATCGCCTGCCACCGTCAGGAATCAGTTGCACAGCGTGTATGCCAAGCTCGATGTGGGCAACAAGACGGCCTTGGCAGCGGCGCTGGCCGTGCTGACCGAGATGTTGCCGTAGAAAGTCCATAGAACAATTGTCCTATGGTAATAACATCGGTTTGGATCTAGCATGAGTGCTGTCGTTGCGGGTCCTGTTGCCCGCAACTTGTCCTGGAATCCTGGAAAGTCACTGATGAAGAATGCAATTTCGATCGTTTTGTTGGGCGCAGCCCTGTCCGCATGCGGTGGCGGCAGCGATGGCGGCACGCCGGAAACCCCTGCCAAGCCACCTGTCGTGGTGACGCCTCCCGTCGTCCCCGCCGATAGCGTGACGGTGGCATCGGAAGCCGTGGCGAAAGAGGCTGGCCTGAGTGTCATTGCCGGTGCCAGTGCTGACGAAAGCGTGTATGACGTGGCCGCCGATATCGGCGACACCTGGCGCATCACGTTTGACAGCGCGAAGAAAACCTATGCCATTCGCGTCTTGTCGACGCAGTTCGGCTTGAGCGACCGCAGCGGCACGTTCAGCGCTACCACCACCGGCAATTTGACCACCTACACGGCGACAGATTTCAGCGTTACCGTCGATGCGCGCACGCGTCTGTTGTCGGGCAATATCAAATTGGGTAGCATGGTCTCGACCGTCAGCGGCAGCGGCTATGCGGTGAGTGACGTGGCCAAGCTGGCCGGCAACTATATTTTCCTGGGGTCCATGCGCAATGCTTCGAACGGCGCTTTCCCTTTCCATCCGAAAGGCACTCTCAAGATCGCAGCCGACGGAGCGGCCCAACTGTGCAATGGCGGCGTGTTCAACGCGCAAGGCGTGTGCTCTGCAGTATCGCCGCAGCTGGAAGCGGAAAACGCCAGCCTGACCCTGGTCAAGGATGCGAAGAACGGCTTGCTCGTCGCCCGCCAGGGTGACCAGGACTTCGGCATCGTGCATGTGCATGCGGGGGACCGGGGGCTGGCGCTGTTCATCGACCGCTACGGCCGCAACCAGGAAAACGTCATGCGCGTGGGCACCATCGTGGCGGCCAAACAGCAGAAGATAGGCACGGAAATCAATGGCAGCTATGCCTGTGCGGCGCAGGGCATCAGCGCGAACATGGTCGTTTCCGGCAGCACCGCCACCCTGACGAATAACACGACTGGCAAGACGCATGCGGAAACCATCACCGTCAACAAGCTGGGCCTGGGCGCGCAAGCCGTCGATTTCGATGGCGTCGCCGTGTTCAAGGACCCTGCCGATGTGCCGGCCGACTATTCGATGTTCATGCCCGTGTCGTCGAGTATGGCGGTCGAGTTTTCGACCGACCGTTCGTACATGGGCATGTGCCTGAAAAAATAGCCGCTAGCGTTTGATCTGATCCAGCAAGTAGGTCGGGTTAGCCGGTACGGCGTAACCCGACATCCCCATCAGCGTGGCAATCGTTCCAGTGCATCCAGCAGCGGCAGCGCCGCGTCGGCGATGCGCTCCAGGCTGGCATCGCGCAGGGCGGCGGTGTCCACCGTGTGGCCGGAGTCCAGCCCCGCCCAGCGCAGCAGCGCCGAACATGCGGCGGGCGTGTCGAACATGCCGTGCAAATAGCTGCCCAGGATTTGCCCGTCGCCCGATACGGCCCCTTCGGGCCGGCCGTCGATGACGAACGCCGGTTGCCGCAGGGCCGCGCCCTGCGAGACGCCCATGTGGATTTCATAGCCTGCCACGGGCGCATCGTCCGCGCCGGCAAACGCACAGTGGCCGCGCACCTGTTGCAGCCGCTTGTCGCTTGTCAGCTCCGTCACCATGTCGAGCAATCCCAGCGCAGCGGAGTCTCCTGCCGCACCTTCCACGCCCAGCGGGTCGCACACGCTCAGGCCCAGCATCTGGAAGCCGCCGCAGATGCCCAGCACCTTGCCGCCGTAGCGCAGGTGCTTCGCCAGATAGGCGGGCCAGCCCTGCTGCTGCAACCAGGCCAGGTCGCCGCGCGTGTTCTTGCTGCCGGGCAGGATCACCAGGTCGGCCGGCGGAATCGGCTGTCCCTGTTTGATGAATTGCAGGTCGATGCCGGGATGGGCGCGCAGCGCGTCGACATCCGTGTGGTTGCTGATGCGCGGCAGTTGCGGCACCAGCACCTTGAAGGCGCCGCGTTCTGTCTGTATCGTGTCGACGGCGTCTTCCGCGTCGAGGAACAAGCCTTGCAAGTAGGGCAGCACGGCCAGCACCGGTTTGCCAGTCTGCTGCTCCAGCCAGTCGATGCCGGGTTGTAGCAGCGAGATGTCGCCGCGGAAGCGGTTGATGACAAAGCCGAGGATGCGCGCCCGTTCGCTGTCGGACAAACACGCCAGGGTGCCGATGATGTGCGCGAAGACGCCGCCCCGGTCGATGTCGGCCACCAGAATTACGGGACAGTCGACGGCTTCCGCAAAGCCCATGTTGGCGATGTCGCGCGCGCGCAGGTTGACTTCGGCGGGGCTGCCGGCGCCTTCGACAACGACGGCGTCGTACTGCTGGCGCAGGCGCGCGTACGATTCGAGCACGGCGTCCATGGCGATGGTCTTGTATTGCTGGTAGTCGCGCGCATCCATGTCGGCGCGCACCTTGCCATGGATGATCACCTGCGCGCCCGTGTTCGACGACGGTTTCAATAGTACCGGGTTCATGTCGGTGTGCGGCGCGATGCCGCAGGCCAGCGCCTGCAAGGCTTGCGCACGGCCGATCTCGCCGCCGTCGCTCGTCACCGCGCTATTCAAGGCCATGTTTTGCGGCTTGAACGGCGCTACCGTCACGCCGCGGCGCATCAACAATCGGCACAGGGCTGCGACGACGGTGCTCTTGCCCGCGTCGGAAGTCGTGCCCTGCACCATCAGCGCTGGAAACGGCGCTTGCAGCCTCATGGGACGGCTTTCGTGCGGCGCTGGCGGGCCGCTTCCAGTTGTTCGCACATGGCGGCCGTGCCCTCGATCATGCGCGGGCCGGCGCGGTTCAGCAGGTCGCCATTCAGGCGGAACAGATTATTCCGGCGCACGGCCGTCATCGAGGGGAAGGCGCGCCACATGGCCAGGCCGCCTTCGCTGCGCGGATCGCTTTTTTCGCTGGTGCCGAAGATGACTTCCGGGTCTTCCTGCAGCACGCCTTCCGGCGTGACGACGGGCGCCACCACCTTCATCGCGGCAAAGACGTTTTGGCCGCCACAGACACGCATGGAGTCGCTGATGATGCTCGCGCCGCTCAAGGTGTACAAGGGTTTATCCCACACCTGGTAAAACACGCGCACGGGCGGGCGCTGCGCGTATTGCGCCGTCAAGCTGGCCAGTTTGGCGCGCAGTTGGGCGGCGGCCGGTCTGGCGGTTTTTTCCGTTCCCATCAGCTGGCCCAGGCGTTCCATGCTGTCGGGGATGTCGGCCAGCTTGCGCGGTTCGCTGTGATAGATAGGCACCTTCAACTGGCGCAGCATGGCGATCTGGCGCTCGGCGCTGCCATGCATCCAGACGACGATCAAGTCCGGCTTCATGGCGATGATGCGCTCCATGTCGTACTGGCGGTTGTCGCCCACTTGCGTGATTTTTTTCGCCGCTTCCGGGTAGTCGCTATAGCTGACGACACCGGCGATCCTGTCGCCGCCACCGGCTGCGAACAGCAGTTCCGTGACGTGCGGCGCCAGCGCCAGGATGCGCTGCGCCGGTTTTTCCACGGTGACGGTATTGCCGTCGTCATCGCGCACGGTGATGGCGGCATGCGCCTGCAGCGAGATCAATCCTGCCAGCAGCAGTGCGGTTTTCAAGTGGTTCATATGTGCTTCCATGTGGTGAGGGTCTGCTGCAGGCGCAGCCAGGCGTGTTCCTCGGGGGGCAGGCCCAGGCGGATGCCGTCGGCCGCGTGGCGGAACAGGCGTACCCAGATGCCTGATTTTGCCATGTGGCGCCAGAATGCTTCGGCGCGTGGCTCCGGCCACCACTGGAACAGCAGCGTGCCGCTGCTGGGGATGCCGTGCGCGGCCAATAACTGGTGCAGGCGGGCGCCTTCGCCGCGCAGGCGCTCGCGCATCGCATCCTGCCAGTGCGTGTCGTTCAAGGCGGCCAGCGCCACTTGCTGCGCCGGGCCGCTGACGGTCCACGGGCCCAGCATGTCGGCCAGCTGGGCCAGCAGCGCGGGATGGGCGGCGACAAAGCCCAGGCGCAATCCCGCCAGGCCAAAGAATTTGCCGATGGAGCGCAGCACGATCAGGCCCGGCTGGCCCGAGTGCGGACCGAGGCTGGCGTGCGATTCCGTATCGCCAAACGCTTCATCGACCACCAGCCAGCCACCGCGCGCGGCCAGCTTGCCGGCCCATTCCAGCAATACCTCGGGCGCGATGCGCTCGCCCGTGGGATTGTTCGGGTTGCAGACGACCAGCACGTCGCAGTGGTCGACGGCATCGGCCAATTGCGCATACGGCACTTGGCGCAATTGGTGGCCGTGCTGGCCCCAGTGGTGCGCATGTTCCGCATACGACGGCGCGGCCACCACCACCCGTGCTGGTGCGCGCAGCCGGGGCAGGGCCTGGATGGCCGCTTGCGTACCTGCTACCGGCAGCATGGCTGGCGCACCGTAATACGTGCAGGCGGCCGCCGCTAACGCGGGATCTGCTTCCGGCAGCCGGTGCCAGGCGTTGGCGTCAGGCGCTGGCGCTGCATACCAGTGCGGGTTGATGCCCGTCGACAGGTCGATCCACTCTTCCAGAGGCCGTCCGTATTCACGTGCGGCGTCGCGCAGGTTGCCGCCATGTTCAAGCAAGATAGGTCTCCCGAAGGTAAGACAGGCCAGCGAGCAGCGCCATCCAGATCAGCCATAGCACTGCCGTTTCGGCCACCAGGCGCCAGGCGCGGTCGATATCGCGCGCTTCGGCTGGACGGCCGGCGCCCAGCGGCGGGCGGCGTTCCAGCTCGCCGTCGTAGATGGCGTCGCCACCCAAGGCCAGGCCCAGGGCGCCGGCGCCGCTGGCCATCACGGGCCCCGCGTTCGGGCTGCTCCAGCTGGGGGCCTGGCTGCGCCAGCACTGCCAGGCGCGCTGCTTGTCCGCCATGCTCTTGCCCAGCAAGACATAGGACAGGGCCGTCAGGCGCGCCGGCAGGTAATTCAGGATGTCGTCGATGCGCGCGGCGCAGCAGCCGAACCAGTCGTAGCGTGCGTTGCGGTAGCCCCACATGGCGTCGAGGGTATTGGCCAGCCTGAATAGCACGGCGCCGGGGCCGCCCGCCACGGCAAACCAGAACAGGGTGCCGAAGACGGCGTCGTTGCCGTTTTCCAGCAGGGATTCCGTGCTGGCCTTGGCCAGGCTGGCCGCGTCGGCGTTGGCCGTGTCGCGGCTGACGATGCGCGCCGTCAGCAGGCGCGCCTTGTCCAGGTCATCGATGGCCAGGGCGTCGGCGATCGGCTGATTGTGGTCGCGCAGGCTGCGCAAACCCAGGCACAGGTACAGCAAGAAGACATGCAGTGCGGCGCCCGCCAAGCCGCATAGCCAGTAGGCGGCATAGCTGATCGGCAGCACGGCCAGTGACCACGCCAGCGCGCCGCGCAGAAAACGCCCACGGCCCCGGTTCAGCAGGCGTTCCAGCGTGCTGGCGAGGCGGCCAAAGCCCACCAACGGATGCCAGCGGCGCGTCTCGCCCAGGATCAGATCGAGCAGCACGCCAGCCGTCATCAACGCGGCCAGCATGGGCAGCGACAAGCCGCTCAGCATGGGCCGCCTTTCAGGTACAGGGGCAGGCCGGCGGCCACAAACACGGCCCTGTCGCACATGGCCGCCACGGCCTGGTTCAATCGGCCCGCTTCATCGGTGAAGCAGCGCGAGATGGCGCCATACGGCACGATGCCCATGCCCACTTCGTTCGAGACCAGCACGAGGTCGCAATCGCTATCACCAATCTCCGCCAGCGCATACAGCAGATGCGCGCGTTCGCTGTGGAACAGTTCGGGCAGGGCGATGTCGCCCACGTCCGGGTAAGTCTCGCCGGTGGAAAACATCAGGTTCGTCAGCCACAAGGTCAGGCAGTCGACCAGCAGCAGGCGGCCGGGCCGTGCTTCCCGCAGGATGGCGTCACCCAGGCGCAGCGGTTCTTCCAGGGTGGCCCACTCGGCCGGGCGCTGCGCACGGTGATGCCTGACGCGCGTGGCCATCTCCTCATCGCCCGCCTGCGCGGTGGCGATGTAGACCACTTCCTTGCCCGACTCGCGGGCCAGCTTTTCCGCATAGGCGCTCTTGCCGGAACGGGCGCCGCCGAAGACCAGGGTGCGCGTCATGGCGCTGTTACCACTCGGTGCCGATTTGTGCGCCGATGCCGGCCGCGTACGCATGCTTGACGACGGCCATTTCGGTGACAGTGTCGGCGATGGCGATCAATTCGTCAGGTGCGCCACGGCCCGTGATGACCACGTGCTGCATGGCCGGGCGTTCCAGCAGGTCGGCGATGACCTTGTGCACGTCGAGGTAGTTGTATTTGAGGGCGATATTGAGTTCGTCGAACAGCACCAGGCCGTAGCTGGGGTCGGCCAGGAAGGTCTTCGCCTGCTCCCATGCCAGTTCGGCCTTTTCGATGTCGCGTTCGCGGTTTTGCGTTTCCCAGGTATAGCCTTCGCCCATCGCATGAAAGCTGATTTCGTCAGGGAAGCGTCGCAGGAATTTTTCTTCGCCCGTCGACATGGCGCCCTTGATGAACTGCACCACGCTCACTTTCATGCCGTGGCCCATGGCACGGATGGCCATGCCGAAGCCGCTCGAACTCTTGCCCTTGCCATTGCCCGTGTTGACGATGATGATGCCGATTTCCTTGTCGGCCTTGGCGATGGCCGCGTCAATGATGGCCTTCTTGCGCTCCATGCGCACGCGGTGGCGTTCGTTGATAGCGGCGGTCTCCGCATCGATTGTTTTGTTCTCGCTCATTGTTGATCCTCTTTTGGTATGAATATCTTGCGTTTGCCGTGGGCTATGATCTCGATCGGGTGGCCCAGGTAGTCGCCCAGGATGGACGCCTGCATCACGTCGGCCACGGGACCGGCCAGCCAGCCGCCGTCGCCCATCAGCAGCAGCGCGTGGGTCGAGACGCTGTGCGCCAGGTTCAGGTCATGCCCCACCATCACCACGGTTTTATTTTGTTCGCGGCACAGTTTCGACAGCAGGCCCATGACGCTGACCTGGTGCGCCAGGTCCAGTGCATTGGCCGGTTCGTCCAGCAGCAGCAAGGGCGTATCCTGCGCCAGCATGGCGGCGATCGCCACGCGCTGGCGTTCGCCGCCCGACAGGCTGCGCACGTCGCGTTCGGCCAGGTGCTCCACTTCCATCGATGCCAGTGCCGCCAGGGCGATGCGCTGGTCGTCGCTGCCTTCCCAATAGTGATTGTCGTGATACGGGTGGCGCGCCGACAGCACCGTTTCGATGACGCGGTACGAGAACGCATCGTGGCGTGCCTGCGCCAGGAAGGCGCGTTCACGCGCCAGCTCGCCCAAAGGCCAGTCGACCAGGGTGCGGCCCTGTATCGTCACGTGGCCGGCATCCGGCTCGCGCAAGCCGGCCAGGGTGCGCAGCAAGGTGCTCTTGCCGGCGCCATTGCGGCCGATCACGCTCCAGCATTCGCCATCCTTGATGTGCCAGATGAGGTTTTCCACCAGGGAGCGCGTGCCTGCCTTCAGGCCGAGTTGGTAAGTACGTATCATGTGCGGCGCAATCGATGGAGCTGGTACAGGAAGACGGGCGCGCCGATCATGGCCGTGACTACGCCGACGGGCAGTTGCAAAGGCGCCAGGACGGTGCGCGCAAGTGTGTCGGCCAGCACGAGGAAAGTGCCGCCAGCCAGCGCGGCAGCCGGTATCAACAGGCGATGATCGGGGCCGCAGGCAAAGCGCAGCGCATGCGGCACGATCAGGCCGACAAAACCCACGCTGCCGGCGCTGGTGACGGCGCTGGCCGTGAGCAGGCCGGAACAGAAGAACAGGCCCTTGCGCAGCGCGCCCACGCGCACGCCCAGGGTGCTGGCCGCTTCCGCGTGCAGGGCCATGATGTTCAGCGAACGCGCGCAGCGCAGCGCAAAGACCATGGCGCCCGCCAGGACCAGCCAGGGCATCAGCCGCGCGGGGGCGCCGGCCAGGTCGCCGATCATCCAGAACACCATGCTGCGCAAGCGGCTTTCAGGGGCAATCGACAGCATCAGGGTGACGATGGCCATGCAGGCCGAGGCCAGGATCACGCCCGTCAGCAGCAAGAGCGAGGCGCCGCCTTCGGCCGCCGTGCCGCCGCGCAGGTCGCGCCGGGCAAAAAAGTACAGCAGCATGGAGACTCCGACGGCGCCAGCAAAGGCGGCAGCGTCGACCACCCACAGCGCGCACATGAACAGCAGCGCGGCCAGCGCGCCAACGGAGGCGCCGGCGGAAATGCCCAGTACATATGGGTCGGCCAGGGGATTGCGCAGCAGCGCCTGCATCATCAGGCCAGCCAGCGACAGCGCCGCGCCGGTGACAAAGGCAGTCAGCGCGCGCCCCAGGCGCAGGTCGAGCAGGGTGGCGGCGAGGGTATCGGTCTTGCCTTGTATTACATGGAACAGGGCGGAAGGCAGGTCGGCGAGCGGAATCGCGATCGAACCGATCATGCCGGAGAAAATCAGGCTGGCAATCGCGCACGCGATCAGCACCGTGAGGATCACGGTGGCGCGGTGGCGCATATTGCGGAAAAATGGGTGCATGTACTGCCTTAGGTGAAACGGGAGCGGTGCAAGTGGCTGCGGACTTCCTCAGATGCGTTGGTTGGGAGTATACGAAAAATGGCCCGCATGCGATTGCGCGTACGGGCCATTGTAATCAACTCCTGGCCGCTTTAGAAATCGTAGCGTGCCGAGAGTTTCATCTGGCGGCCATTGCTAGGATAGATGCCGCCTTTGCAGCTGTAGGCATTGGTGAAGTACTGCTTGTCGGTCAGGTTCAAGGCATTGACCGCTACTTCCCAAGCGCCGAACTTGCGTGCATAGCGGGCGTCAAAGGTGGTGAACGACGGGATATTGGCAGCGCAGGTATTGGCAAAATCGCTGCCATAGCGCTGGCTGTCCACCCATTGCGCGCCGATGTCCGCGCTCTGGCCATCTTTTGGCACCCACGACAGACGGGCCGACAGGGTGTTCTTCGGGATCAGCGTCAGTTCCTTGCCGGAATTGACGCCTTCGGTGAAGGTCGCCTTTACGTGCTGGTAGTGGCCGCTGACGCGCCAGTCAGCGGCGATATTCGCGCTGGCATCGAGTTCAATACCCTGGTGCTTGGTTGGATCCAGGTTGGTGTTGGCACCCCAGCCCGATTCGCCTGCCGTCGGATCGTAATAGATTTCGTTGGTCAGCTTGTGGCGGAAGATGCGCGCATCGAGCTTGACGATACTGTTGTCGTAGGTCGCGCCCAGCTCCAGGTCGTGCGAAGTCTGGCCTTGCAGAGGCTTGTTTGCAACGGGGGTGGAGTTATTCTCATCGGCGTTCGCCACGCGATAGCTTTGGCCAGCCTTGGCGTACAGATTCACCTGCGGTACGACATCAAAGCTGCCCTGTACGTCCCAGGCATTGAAGTTCTGCTTGATGTTGTAGGCTGTCGTGGGGTATCCGATAGGGTCGTTGAAGTCCTTGTCGAAGGTTTCATGGCGTACGCCTGCGGCGATACGGAAATTTTGCGGACCCGCGAACTTCAACTCATCGCGCACGTAGAATGCCTGAGATTTTTGATTCGCCTTGGCCAGTGAATAAGAACTGTCGATGTTGGAATCCCATTTGATGAAGTCGACACCTGCAACGATCTCATTGAGCATGCCGTCAAACAGGCCCAAGTGACGCAGGCGTGGCGAAAACTGGTTTTGTTTAGTCTTGGCTTGCCTTGGGCTTCCGAAGTTCGTCTTGGCCGTCTTTTCGCTGCGAGACAATTCCGCTGCCAGATCCACTGCTCCCAGGCGGCCTTCGGCGAACGCGGTGTAGCGGTCGCTGTCGATCGAACCGAAATCTTTTGGCGTCTTTGTCTGGCGTGGATTGGCTTCAAACTGGGCCATTGTGAGGCTGCCCGGGAAACGAATATCCTGGCGCGTGCTGTCGATACGCAGGCCGGCGCGAACATCCTTGCCGCTCCATTGTGCGCCGCCGCTGAAGGTATTTTGTTTGTATTCGTTGTTATCGCGGTAGTTGTCCGTTTCCAGTCGGCCGATGGCGGCGTTCAGCGCCACGTTGTCCCAGGATTGAACAACGGAACCGCGCACTTCGCGCTGGCCCAGTTGGCCTGCTTCCGCAAATACGGTGCCGCGGCCAGCCTGCTTGCCTGGACGCTTGGTGACGATATTGATGATTCCGCCCGTCGCGCCGTCACCGTATAGGACGCTGCTTCCGCCGCGCGTGATTTCGATGCGCTCCACGCTATCGATGGGGATGGTTGTCAGCAGGGGATCGGACAGCTCATTTTCCGACAGGCGCACACCGTCCAGGACAACGACCATGTTCTGGCTGGCGGTGGCGCCGAAACCGCGCAGGTCCAGGGTGAAATTATCCGGATTGCCTAGCAGGCCTTGGCGGCCGTAGACGCCACCGATCTTGCGGATGGCCTGGTTCACATCCGTGACGCCCGCGCGGCGGATTTCATCCGCCGTGATGACGGTGGCACCGATCGGCTGCAGTGCGGGGTCGCTGTTGAAGCGGGAACCCGTGACGACGATCTGGTTCAGCGTTTTGCCAGCGTTTTGCGCGAAGGCGGGAGTGGCGGCGATGAAGCACAGGGAAATGGCGGAAACCAGGGCGCGCGGCGCCATTGCCGGCGCGCGGCTGTGTAATACGGGAGCAGTCATGATATCGTTTTCTTCGGAAAAAGCACCCGGCTCGCGTCCCCGCAAGCCAGATTCAACGGAAGGCGCGGCACCCGGCAAGGCCCGCACTTCCACCTGTCCTGGCCGGTATCCGGGCTGGCAAGTACCGCTATCCCACCTTCCCATGCTCTATGAATGCAAGCACAGTGGTTGTCAGAGATAGCTTGTCGTCCGCTTCCTGTCGGGAGGGGCGACACTTGCTTACCGTTGCGGGGGCAGCACACGTTCACCGTAGTTGCGGCATCGTGTTTCCCGTTTAACTGCGCTCATGGACATGAGCGCGGGCACCAAAACCCGGTCATTATACGTGCAGTGGGCGTGGACTGAAATGGCTGGCTGGACGATTCGATATCAGAAATCGACGACGACCGTCGCACCGTAGGCGATTTTATGGGCCGAATGGGCGGCCAGCAGGGCGGTTTCCTCCAATGGCAGCCGGGCTTGCAGTGCCGACAGCAGGCGGATGGTGCCCGCATGGCAGATGATGACTGCCGTTTCGTGTTGTTCACGCAACAGATCGCCTAAAAACGCATCGACGCGGGCGGCCATCGCCAGCACATTCTCACCCCCGCCGGGACGGTACCAGGCCAGGTCGGCGGCCCAGGCATCGATGTCCGCGCGTGCAATCGCGTGCCATGGCTGCATTTCCCACGTGCCGAAATCCATCTCGGCCAGCCGCGCGTCGAAGTGCAAGCCGCTGGAAGGCAAGTCCTGTGCCAATGCTGTCGCCAGGCCGGCGCAGCGGCGCAGCGGGCTGGCATACAGCGGCACGCCGGCCGGCAGCGTTGCTTGCAGGCTGGCGCGCGCCGAGGCCATTTCGTGCGGTGCCACCGCCACGTCGCTGCGGCCATAGCAGGTGCCGCTGGTCACCTGCGGCGCGGGGTGGCGTACTAAAATCAGTCGCATGTTAATAGAAGCGTATGGGAGGCTGGAAGCTGGAGAGGATGGCCAGATAGATCGCCACTTCCGCCAGTTGCTGTACTGCGCCCAGGCAGTCGCCGGTGTAGCCTTGCAGGCGGCGCTGACATTTGCGGCCCAGCCAGAAAGCGGCAGCTGCCGCCGCCACGATGGCAAAGACCAGCGTGGCCCAGTAAAATATCCCCAGGGCGCCGCACACGATGGCGGGCAGCAGGCCGCAGCTAGCTGCGATGAGGAATTCAGCGGTGCTCATCTCTTGCGCCATCGGTTTGGCCTTGCCTTCGTCGCGCGCATAGTCCATGGCCCAGATCAGCGAGACGGCGGCCAGGCGCGACAGCGGATGGGCGATGAATAATGTCGCGGCCACCGTGGCAGGCGGCGTTGAGGCGAGTGCCGCGCATTTGATTGCCAGCAGGCTGAGGATGCCGATGGCGCCATATGCGCCGATGCGCGAATCCTTCATGATTTCCAGCACCCGCTCGCGCGTCATGCCGCCGCCAAAGCCATCGCACATGTCGGCGAAGCCGTCTTCATGGAAGGCGCCCGTCAGATAAATGCCGGCGGCGACGGCCAGCAGCACGGCCACCGCCGAAGGCAGCAGCCAGCTGGCCAGCAGATACACTGCGCCGGAAATAGCCGCCACCACCACGCCGACCAGTGGAAAGTAGCGCGAGGCATGCTGCAGCCAGGCCGGCTCGAAACCCACCCAGTGCGGGATGGGCAGGCGCGTGAAGAACTGCAGCGCGATGAAGAACAGGCGGCACTGGTGGACTGCGGCGGTAACGGGATTGGTCATGGTCTTAGTCTGGCGTGGACTTTTCGCTGACCTGGGCCGAGGCGAAGGTCGCCATCTCGCGCATAAAGTTGACGGCCGCATGCAGCAGCGGCAAGGCCAGCGCCGAACCCGTGCCTTCGCCGAGGCGCAAGTTGAGGTGCAGCAGGGGACGCGCACCCAGGCTGGCCAGCAGTTGGCGGTGGCCATTTTCATCGGAGCAGTGCGAAAACACGCAGTAATCGAGGATGGCCGGCTGCAAACGGGCCGCCACCAGCAAGGCGCTGCTGACGATGAAGCCATCGATCAGCAAAATCATGCGCCGTTCGGCCGCTTTGAGCATGGCGCCAGCCATCATGGCGATCTCGAAGCCGCCAAAGGTGGCCAGTACGTCGAGTGGCTCATTGACTGCCGCATGATGGGCGACGGCCGCTTCGATCACCTGCTGTTTGTGCAATATGCCTTCCTTTGACAGGCCCGTGCCGGCGCCCACGCAGTCGGCGACGGGCGTGCCCGTCAGCTTGTGCATCAGTGCGGCGGCGGCGGTGGTGTTGCCGATGCCCATTTCTCCAAAGCCCAGCACATTGCCGTCCAAGGTGGCGGCCAGGTCCATCCCTGCCTGCATGGCGGCCAGGCATTGTTCCCGGCTCATGGCGGGTTCTTTGGCAAAGTTGCGGGTGCCGGGAGCTTGCTTGCGGTCAAGCAAGCCGTCGCGCGGGCCGAAGTCGTGGTTGACGCCCGCATCTACTATATACAAGGCGCAATTATTCTGACGGGCAAAGACATTGATGGCGGCGCCGTCGGCCAGGAAATTTTCCACCATTTGCCAGGTCACGCTTTGTGGATAGGCGGAAATGCCTTCGGCGACGACGCCATGGTCGGCCGCAAAAACGATGATGGCAGGCTGGTGCAATGCCAGTTGCGCGCTTTGCTGGATCAGGCCGATCTGATGGGCCAGCGTTTCCAGTAGTCCCAGGCTGCCCAGCGGCTTGGTCTTGCTATTGATGGCATGTTCGAGTGCGCTGGCCAGGGCGGGATTGGCGGTGGAGGTGATGTGTGGGATAGGCATGGGAGTCAAGGTGGATGAGGCTGGGTATTGTCAGTACTACGATATCACACAGCAATATTTGCCCAACTGCAAATTAGCCCTTGCGGCGCGCGCTGGGCAGGGCTATAATTCGCCCCCTCGCTGAACGATGCATGCAAATGCTGAGTGAAGTGGGTAAAAAAGAAGGTTGACGAAATGCTGAAAAAGCTTCATACTCTTCCTTCTTCGCAGCTGACAAACACAACGCTTTGTCGATAACGCGAAAGCAGTACCGAATACCGTTCTTTAACAATTAACAGTCGATAAGTGTGGGCATTTGATGTAAGTGCAGCGTCAATCTTCGGATGGGCGTCTAACTTAAAATATCAAATGTTCACAAGAAATAATGAAATAGGATACTTCTTCGGAAGTAGCCTGTCAGTTTTTTGAGTGAGCGACCCGTCAGCAATGACGGTGCCTGTAAAAGGGCAAAGTAACAGAGATTAAACTGAAGAGTTTGATCCTGGCTCAGATTGAACGCTGGCGGCATGCCTTACACATGCAAGTCGAACGGCAGCACGGAGCTTGCTCTGGTGGCGAGTGGCGAACGGG
>NZ_JBNYXO010000006.1:0-359908 GCF_051380715.1 Janthinobacterium kochi | reverse complement strand
TGCCGAACCTTTGATGATAGGCACGTCGTCGCCTGGGAACTCATATTTCGACAACAGCTCGCGCACTTCCATTTCAACCAGTTCCAGCAGCTCTGCGTCGTCGACCAGGTCGCACTTATTCAGGAACACGATGATGTATGGAACGCCAACTTGGCGGGCCAGCAGGATGTGTTCGCGGGTCTGTGGCATTGGGCCGTCAGCTGCGGAGCATACCAGGATCGCGCCGTCCATCTGCGCAGCACCGGTAATCATGTTTTTGATGTAATCGGCGTGGCCTGGGCAGTCAACGTGCGCGTAGTGACGCGATGCCGTTTCGTACTCGACGTGAGCGGTGTTAATCGTGATACCGCGCGCTTTTTCTTCTGGTGCTGCATCGATCTGGTCGTATGCTTTAGCTTCGCCGCCGAATTTCTTCGACAGAACCGTTGCGATTGCAGCGGTCAGCGTGGTTTTACCGTGGTCGACGTGGCCGATGGTGCCGACGTTGACGTGCGGCTTGGTCCGTTCGAATTTACCTTTTGCCATTTTGAACTCCTAATGATTTGATTAGATTGCTCAGGCACACGCCCGACGGTCTGGTTTGAATTGCTTCTGTGCTGCCTGCTGCGAATTCTGGTGCCCTTGACGTGGATCGAACACGTGGCCTCTCCCTTACCAAGGGAGTGCTCTACCACTGAGCTACAAGGGCTGTAATTTGTTGCATGCGATGCATCAAGCATCTGAACGGAAACTGGAGCGGGTGAAGGGAATCGAACCCTCGTCGTAAGCTTGGAAGGCTTCTGCTCTACCATTGAGCTACACCCGCGAGGTATCGTTCACTTATCTTCACTTACTTGCTACTACCCAGTTTTCCTTGCAAAAACTTGGTGGAGGGGGCTGGATTCGAACCAGCGTACTCATAGAGAACAGATTTACAGTCTGTCGCCTTTAACCACTCGGCCACCCCTCCGCGGGAACCGCAGAGTATGAAGCATCTACTCACAACTGTCAACCTTATTTACTGATGCCTGACTGCTGCATTTGCGTATAAAGAAGAAGTTGGCTGCTTCGGGGCGTGATTATAAGCTCCCGATTTGAGAATGTGCAAGGGTTGGCGCGAAAAAGTCGTCTTTTTTCGCATTTTTTTTATCGCCCCTGCCGGCAAGCCGCATTTTCCCGTCATTCGCCCCGCATTTTGCCTGTTTATCGGGCGTCAGGCGGATGCATCCAGGAGTTGCCAAGGGGCTTATATTTACGCAACAACTGCTGATGCAGGCCCGATAGCACGGGCAATTTGGGGTTGCGCGGGTCCAGGCGGCGCACTCCGGCAATAAACGTCAGCGCCTGCTGACCCATGCGCTCATCCCAGCCTTCATGTTCCAGACATTTCAGTACCGCCACGGCCGCATTGAACACCACTTGCGGATTGTCGGGCAAGCGCGTGACGGCTTCCCCCATCAGATCGACGGCGCCGCGGAAATCGCCTTCTCCCGCCTTGGCGGCACCTGCCGCCACCATGTCGGCCACTTCCTGGCGGCTTTGCCGCGCCAGCGCCTTTGCCAGCTCCTCGCGCCCCGCCTTCTCGAACACGGCCATGGCGCGCGTCATGGCCGCGCTGTCGGGCGCATTGCGCATGACTTCGCGCATCACCTCGGCCGCGCCGTCTTCACGCCCATGTGCCAAGCAATGGCGCGCCAGTTCCGTCTTGAGCATGTTCGAGCCGCCCACGCTGTGGCGGTTGGCAGCCAGGGCCGCGTCGAGCGACTGCTGCAAGCGTTCCTCGTTGCCCGTATGCGCATGCAGCATGGCGCTGCACAGGGCGCTGCACAATTGCGCATTTTTTTGCCCGCCCATCGACTTGTCGAGGTCTCGGATCACGGCGCCCACCTGCAAGGGATCGCCCTTGCGCACCAGGGTCTGCACCAGGCGCACATGGTCTTCCGGGTCGCGGAATTCCGAATACTTGGCCTTGCTGACCACCAGCTTCAGGGCTTTTTCCGCCATCTCGATATCGTCAGCCGCCAGGGCCGCTTCGCCCAGGCGGCGCAAGCGGCGCACGGCGTGCGGCGACAGGGCCACCGCCTCGCTCAGGGCGGCCTGCGCCAGTTCCGGCTTGCCTTGCGCCAGATGCGTGCGCGCCAGCCAGTCATACGCGTCGAGAAAACGCTTATTGTTTTCCAGTAGCCCTTCCAGCGTGCCTTGTGCCGCTGCGTATTCGCCCAGCAGGAACTGCGTCTTGGCCTGCCCCAGGCGCGCCCAGCCGATGGCCTTGGCGTCGTACAGGGCTGCGTAAATCGGCTCAGCGTCGACTGCCTCGCCCAGCAGCAAATGCAATTCGGCGCGCAGGCGCAGGAAATCGGTCGCGTATCGGGGATACAGGCTGGCACCCTCGGCGCAGGCGGCGATCGCCGCGCGCTCGTTGCCCACGTCGATCAGTTCATACACGGGCACGAAGGCATTGCGCTTGTCCAGCGCACGGCCGATGCGCTCCAACATATTGTCAGCGGTAAATGGCTTGAGAATGTAATCGGTAGGCAACAGCTCGACAGCGCTGACCACCTTGGCGAAGCTGCCCTCGCCCGTCACCATGAAAAACATGGTCGACGCGTGCATTAATTTGTGGTGGCGCAAGTCTTCCAGCATCTGCTGGCCATCCTGCCCGCCGTCGAGATCGTATTCGCACAGGATCAAATCATACGATTTGCTGCCCAGCATGCGGATCGCCTGGCCAGAGCTGGCCGCGTCATCGATCTTCGCCAGGCCGCACAGGTTGAGCATATTGTGCAGGCTGGCGCGCATACCGGGATGCGGCTCGATGATCAGTGCGCTAAGGCCCTTGAGTTCTTTCATGTCGTAATGTCCGAAAACTCTGCGGCGCGCCACACTGGTGCGTGGCGCCGACCAGCATGAGGCAGCCGAGTATATGACGGCGCCGCGCGCAAGGGAATGGTGTCGTGCAGAAAAACGCCAGGGAAGCTGGCAAGGAAGTTATAACTCAAGCGCTGGCGCGCTCCGGATGCCACAGTTGCGGCTCGTGGTCGATCAGGTCCAGCAGCGCCGTCACCACTTCCGGATCGAACTGGCTGCCGCTACGCTGTTCGATGTATTCGCGCACCTGCAGATACGGCCACGGCTCCTTGTAGGGCCGCTCGTGCAGCAAGGCATCGAAGACGTCGACCACGGCAACGATGCGCGCGGCCACGGGAATATCGCGCCCCGTCAGGCCGTTCGGATAGCCGGCGCCATCGAAATGCTCGTGGTGGCCGCCGGCGATCTGCGCACCATACGTCAGGTAGCTGACGCCGTCGACCATGTTGGCGGCCCGCTCGAGAATGGTGCGCCCGACGCTGGCATGCCGCTGCATCTGCGTCCGCTCCTCGTCCGTATGCTTGCCCGGTTTGAGCAGCACGGCGTCCGGCGTAGCCACCTTGCCCACGTCGTGCAGGATGCTGGCCAGGCCGATCATGTCGAGCAGCTGCGGTGTCAGCTCGTCCGGGTACACGCCGCGCTGCTGCATGCGGCGGGCGATGGCGTCGGACAATTGCTGCACCCGCCGCACATGGCCGCCCGTGTCGCTGTCGCGGAACTCGGCCAGGTCGGCCAGCGCCACCACGGTCGCTTCCTGCGCCTTGCGCAGCTGGCCGAACATGTACAGATTGTCGAAGGCGGCAGCGATGCGCTGGCAAAATACTTCCAGCAAGTCACGCTGGATCTGCGCCAGCGGCCACGGCGGCGTGACGGAGATGGCCAGCTCACGGTTGCCTTCCGTGTGGATGAACAGCACATTCGCCGGATGCTCGAACTGGCTGCGCTTTTCCGCAAACGCCTTGGCGATGGTGGGGGTGAGCGCATGGTCGGCCGGCAGGGCTTCCGACTCGGCCAGCATGGCATAGCTGCCCGTGGCGGCGACCACCTCGGCCCGCCCGGCGCCGCCCTGCATCAGACACAGCACACCGTCGGCGCCCACGTCGAGGATGGCGCTGACCTGGTTCAGTACGCCGGAAGCGAATTCGCGCAAGGAATGGATCTGGTACAGATTGGTGGCGCCGGCGAGGATCTTGCCCAGGCCGATGCGGCTGCGCTCGAGCATCATCAGGCTCTCGTAGGCGCGCAAGGCCGAGATGACGGTGGTAAACAGCTTTTGCGTCGTCAGTTCCGTCTTGGCCTTGTAATCGTTGATGTCGTATTCGATGATGACGCGCTGCTCGGGTGCCTGGCCCGGCTGGCCCGTGCGCAGCACGACGCGCACGATGGAGTTGTTCAGGTCGGCGCGGATGCGCTTGGCCAGAATCAGGCCGGCGTCATCCGTTTCCATCACCACGTCGAGCAGCACCAGTGCGATATCGGGCGTGTCGCGCAGGATGTCATACGCTTCGCGGCCGCTGTAGGCGGAGAACAGTTCCAGTTCGCGCCCCTTGAAACTGACATTGCGCAGCGCCAGCCGCGTGACCGCATGCACATCCACATCATCATCGACGATCAAGACACGCCACAGGCGCTGGTCAGGCGCGGCCAACCCGGCAGGACTGGCCACCGGCTCATCCTCGTCGAGCAGCCAGTTATCATCTGCATCGGCTTTGAGGTCGGTCATGAATACTCCTAATGGATAAGTTCGATGTGGACGCTGCGTTGAGGCATGTCAAGCATAATCAGATTAGATGCCGCTTACAACAGGATTCTGCGTACCTCCTTCGCCAGCGGCCGGCGCCGGCGCCGGCGCAGAGCTACCGCCGCGCGTGGTGCCACCACAATTGTCCTGGCCAGGCCCGACTGCCTGGTAGCGCACTTCATACTTGCCTGCGCTGAGCTGTTCCACCAGCAGCTTGTCGTTAGCGAGGATGTACAGGTAGCGCACGTTCGCGCGCCGCTCCGTGTCATACAATTTGACGAACACGGGCGCGGCATTGTTGCTGTTGTCGATGCTGACGGCCAGCTCCTCGCCCTTGTTTCCGATCGGGAAGCCATCGACATAGCCGGAATGCACTGGCCAAGCTTCGCCATTCGGCGCCACCAGCGATGCGGACTCTGCCTTGACTGCGGCATCGCAGGCGGGCTGGATGGCTTTCAGGCTCAACTGGGAAACGGCCAGCACGCGGATCTCGGGCGTCTTCGCTTCCTGGGGTTCCGGTGCATACGGCTTGCCCACCGCCCAGCTGTCGACGGCCACGGCCTCGTCTTTCGATGGCGGCGGTGCGGCAATGGCCGCTGGCGTGGCCGTCGGCGCATGGGGCTTGGCGCCATCGCGGGCCAGCCCGCTCCAGGCCGATGCCAGCGCGGCCGGCATGGGCTGGGACGTATCGAGCATCAGCAAGGCGCCCAGCCAGCCCAGCAGCAGGCAGACAAGCAGGCTCAGCCACCAGCGCCAGTTGCGCCAGACGGGCTGCAGGCCGCGTCGCGGCTTGCCCTTTGGTGGCGGCACATCCTGCGCCCATGTGTGCTCATGCGACTGGGCATGGCCTTTCGCGCGGCCATCGCGGCTCTTGCCTTCTTCCTGGTGGGTGCTTTCCAGCCATTCGATTTCCCACTCCTCGGCAGCGATCCACTCGTCGTGTTCCCTGCGGCGTTGTGGATCGGACAAGGTGCCATAGGCGCTGTTGAGGATCGCCATGATGCGGGCGGCCTTTTCATCGCCGGGATTCTTGTCCGGGTGGTATTTCTGGCTGAGGGCTTTGTACGCGGCACGTATGACTTCCTGCGGCGCCAGGCGCGCCACCTTCAGGTTGTCATAGTGTGTATGTATCTTTCCCATCGTTCTATCTTGAAATCGGTGCGCGGCGACGGGTTCTTGCAGGATGGAACCGTGCTGTGTCGGTCATCATAAACGATATGACAAGATAATAACCACCGGCGGACAGGAAATTGCAGGGCGAGACTGCCCTGCCTTGATATTGCAGCGCTTACAAGCGATGACTGCGGTCAGCGGACAACAGGGCTTCCGGCAACGCCACGCAGTGCCCCACGGCCAGCACCTTGAACAATTCCCCCATCTCGGCGGGCGACACCAGCTTTTGCACGGCGCTGGCCTGCGGCAAGTACGTTTTGACTTGCTCAGGATCGGTGCGCAGCAGCAAGTCGCCGATGCCAGCGCCCAGCAGGAAAGACGCCTGATTCATGTACGCGAGCACATCGAGGCCGGCATCCTGAGCCGCCACCGCCATGGCCGTGAAGTCGACGTGGGCCGTGATATCTTGCAAGCCGGGCAGATAAAACGGTTCCGCATGGGCGTGGTGGCGGTAATGGCACATCAGGGTGCCCGTGGCGCGCAAGTCCAGGTAATACTCGTGCGCAGGGAAGCCATAATCGAACAGCACGGCCGCGCCGCCCTTGCCATTGGTCAGCATGCGCGCCAGCGAGCGCATGAAGCCGCAGGCCACGCCGTGGATTTCGCTGACATAGCCAACCGGCAAGGCATCGGCTTCAGGCACCTGGGCGGCGATCTGCGCGGCCACGTCGGCGCCGGCCGGACGTTCGACAAACACGAACTGGCCGTCGGCAATGCTGACATCGAGTTCGCACCAACCGGCGGGCGTCTTGCTGATCAGATTGACGGGCATGGCGTCCAGCACTTCATTGCCGAACACGGCGCCTTCGAAACTGTCGGGAAAGCCGTCGAGCCACACCACTTGCGGGAAGCCAGCCAGCGCCAGCTCCTGGCGCGCGCGCAATTCGCCGGACAATTCGACGATTGCATACTGTTCCACAGGGATGCCGGCGCTGGCCGCTTCCGTCAGGATATCGCAGGCCAGCTTGCCCGTGCCGGCGCCGAATTCGAGGATGCGTGGGGCCGTTTGCGCCATAATAGCGGCTGCCACATGGGCCAGCGTGGCACCGAACAGGGGGGAAATCTCCGGCGCGGTTGTAAAATCGCCATCTTTGCCCAGCTTGGCGGCGCCGCCGCTGTAATAGCCGAGGTCAGGCGCATACAGCGCCAGTTCCATGAAGCGGACAAAGGGAATGGCGCCGTCATTGCGCGCGATTTCGGCGGCAATCTGGTGCTGCAAGGCATGGGACGCGGCCAGCGCGTCGCTATCGGGTGCGGGAAGAGACATATCCGCATTGTAGCGAATCGGCGGCGCATGCCGCCAGTGTGGCATCCACCGAATATCTCAACCATAGCAAAGACATGACAGAAGCAACGACAACGCCATTCGACAGCACTGCCCGGGTCGCCCTCGTCACGGGCGCGGCGCGCCGCATCGGCCGCGCCATCGCGCTGGGCCTGGCGCGCGACGGCTGGGATATCGCCGTCCATTACCGCCACTCGCGCGATGAAGCGCTCAGCCTGGTGGCGGAAATCGCCGCGCTGGGGCGCCGCGCGCAAGCGTTCCCCTGCGACCTGGCGCAGGAAGACGCCGTGCGCCAGCTGTTGCCGCAGGCACAGGCGGCACTGGGCGCCATCACTTGTGTGGTCAACAACGCATCGTTGTTTGAATACGACAATGCCGGCGATTTTTCCGTCGCCGCGCTCGACGCCCACATGCACGCCAACCTGGCCGCCCCCATCCTGCTGGCGCAGGCGCTGTACCAGGCCACCCCGGCAGGCGACCAAGCCGTGGTCATCAACTTGCTGGACCAAAAACTGTACAATCTCAATCCTGATTTTTTGTCGTACACCCTGTCCAAGGCGGCGCTGCTGTCGGCGACCACCATGCTGGCCCAGGCGCTGGCGCCGAAAGTGCGCGTGGTGGGCATTGCCCCCGGCATCACCATGGTCTCCGGCGAGCAGACGGAAGCGAACTTTGCCAAGGCGCATGAAAACACGCCGTTGGGGCGCTCCAGCACGCCCGAGGATGTGGCCGACTGCGTCTGTTACGTGGCCGGCGCGCGCGCGCTGACGGGCACGACCCTGCTGGTCGATGGCGGCCAGCATTTGATCGGTTTGCCGCGCGACGTCATGTTTTTGACCAAATAATCAGCAGCCCTGCCAAACAACCAGCATTCCAGCATCCCCTAAAAGGTAAAACTATGTCGTCCGCCCTGTCTCACCCTCGCCTGGCCGATTGCCGCCGCCTGTTTCTGCGCAATTACGAAGTCCTCATCAACATCGGCGTCTACGACTTCGAGAAAAAGGGCGAGCAGCGCGTCCTCATCAACGTCGACCTGTACATTCCCCTGGCCCTGTCGACGCCCAAGGATGACCAGCTGGAAGAAGTGGTCGACTATGACTTCATGCGCGAAACCATCGCCAAACGCATGGCGCAAGGCCATGTGCAGCTGCAAGAAAGCCTGGTCGACGACGTGCTCGCCGCCATGCTGGCGCACCCGCGCGTGCGCGCCGCACGCGTGTCGAGCATGAAACCGGACGTGTATCCCGACTGCGAAGGCGTGGGCGTGGAAGTATTCAAGATCAAGGATGAAGCATGAGCAACATGAACAACAACGCAGTGCTGGAAACGACGACGACGGCCGTGGAATTCCCGGCCAATGTGGAAGCGCAGAAACTGGCGCGCAAGAAGGCGGAAAAGATCGCCCTGGAAAACAACAAGCTGCACAAGCGCTTGTGCCGCCTGGTGGGGCAAGCCATCGGCGACTTCAATATGATCGAAGACGGCGACAAGGTGATGGTGTGCCTGTCCGGCGGCAAGGATAGCTACGCGCTGCTGGATATCCTGATGACCTTGCGCGAACGCGCACCGATTCATTTCGACATCGTCGCCGTCAACCTGGACCAGAAACAGCCGAACTTCCCGCCGGAAATCCTGCCCGCCTACCTGACGGAACTGGGCGTGGCCTTCCACATTGAAAACCAGGATACCTACAGCATCGTCAAGCGCCTGATCCCGGAAGGCAAGACCACCTGCTCGCTATGCTCGCGCCTGCGCCGCGGCATCCTGTACCGCGTGGCCGACGAGCTGGGCGCCAACAAGATCGCCCTCGGCCACCACCGCGATGACATCCTGGAAACGTTCTTCCTGAATATGTTCTTCGGCGGCAAACTCAAAGGCATGCCGGCCAAGCTGCAGTCGGACGACGGCAAGCACATCGTCATCCGCCCGATGGCATATGTGAAGGAAGAAGACACGCAGCGCTATGCGGAAGTCAAGGGCTTCCCCATCATCCCGTGCGACCTGTGCGGTTCGCAGGAAAACCTGCAGCGCAAGCAGATCAAGGGCCTGATGCGCGAATGGGACAAGAAATTCCCCGGCCGCGTGGAAAGCATCTTCTCGGCGCTGTCGAACGTGGCGCCATCGCATTTGATGGACCCGAAACTGTTCGGCTTCAAGGATTTGAAGGCGGACGGCATGGCCAACCCCATGGGCGACATCGCCTTTGACGAAGAACCGTGCTCGACGCCGACGACGTTTGGCGCGACCATTACCCTGCAACAAGGCTGACCGTGCGCGCCCTGCGCGACTACTGGATCGCGCAGGGCGCAGGCTGGGGTGCCCTCGCTGCGCTGGGCGTGTACGCCTCCTGGGGCGGCGGGCCGGACGCCTATGTGTTGTGGTTCTCCGTCGCCAAGGTCTTCTGCGCGCTGACGGGCCTGGGACTGTCGCACGGCTGGCGCAACCACCTGCGGCGCCATGGCTGGATCAAAGGCCAGCAAGACAAATTGCCGCTGGCGCGCATCGCCGCCGGCCTGCTGCTGCTCAGCGTACTGCAAACGGGTGCCGTGCTGCTGGCCGAGCTGCTGTTCCGCAACGGCGCCTTGCTGCAGGACCGCGCCGCATTGCCGGCCACGCTGGCGATCCTGACCGTGCTCTGGTTCATCGTGTTCGCGCTGTGGACGCTGCTGTACGCCTTGGCGCTGTCGCGCCGCCACGCCACGCAGCTGGCGTTCGACAAGCTGCAGCTGGAAATCCATGTCAAGGACGCTGAACTGCGCGCCTTGCAGGCGCAAGTCAATCCCCACTTTTTCTTCAACAGCATGAACAGCATCCGCGCGCTGATGTTCCAGGACGTGCAGGCGGCGGCGCGCGCCATGAACCAGCTGGCCGCCATGATGCGCCACAATCTGCAGACGGGTTTGTCGGAGACGGTGCGGCTCGATGCCGAACTGGCTGCACTGCAAGCCTATCTCGGCATGGAAAAGCTGCGCTTTGAAGAGCGGCTGCAACTGAGCCAGGATATCGCCCCCGGCCTCGACGCCGTGGCGCTGCCGCCGATGCTGTTGCAAACGCTGGTCGAAAACGCCATCAAGCATGGCGTCGAACGCAGCACCGGCCCCTGCGCCGTGCGCATCGAGGCGCGCCGAGTCGATGGCAACGTGCTGCTGCGGGTGGCAAACCAGGGCAAGCTGGCAGCCGATAGCGGCTCGACGCGCGTGGGCCTGGCCAATGCGGGCCAGCGCCTGCATCTGCTGTTTGGCGCAGGCGCCAGTTGCCGCCTGGCCGAACAGGACGGCTGGGTCGTCGCCACCGTCACACTACCTTGGGAGAATACATGCGCGTGATGATCATCGACGATGAACGGCTGGCGCGCGACGAATTGCGCCGCCTGCTGCTCGAGCATCCATGGGTCAGCGTGGTCGGCGAAGCGGCCAATGTGCAGGAAGGCTTGCAGCAGATCGCGGCGCTGGCGCCGGACCTGATTTTCCTCGACGTGCACATGCCCGATGGCAGCGGCTTCGATCTGCTGGGGGCGCTCGCGCAAGCGCCGGCCGTGATCTTCACCACGGCCTACGACCGCTATGCGCTGCGCGCCTTTGACGTCAGCGCCCTCGATTACCTGCTCAAACCCATCGATCCGCCACGCCTGGCGCAAGCGCTCGAGAAGCGCCGGCCCGCCCCCCAGGAAGCCGGGGTGGCACCCGCCGATGGCAAGGTATTCATCAAGGACGGCGAGCGCTGCTGGTTCGTCGCACTGGACGAGATCGCGCTGTTCGAATCGGAAGGCAATTACACGCGCGTGTATTTCGATAGCCACCGTCCGCTGCTGCTGCGCTCACTGGTGCAGCTCGAAGCGCGGCTGGACGCGGGGAAATTCATGCGCGTCAGCCGCAGCCGCATCGTCAACCTCGCCAGCGTGACGGGCATCGCGCCAGCACCCGCGGGCGGCATGACGCTCACTCTGCAAGGGGGCCTGCGCGTGGGCATGTCGCGCCGACGCGCCATCGTCTTCAGGCAGCTCAACCGCCTGTAAGCTGCACGCGGCGGCGGTTATCCAGCGCATTGCGTTCGATCAGCAGCTGCTCCGGGTCCAGCACCGCGTCGCCCGGTGGTGCATCGACCGTCACCGTCACTGACGAGACCCCGTCGGGCTGCCGGTGCTTGCCGCGATACAGCAGGCGCTGTGGCGTGCCCTCGGCATACACCGCCAGTTCGACCGGTTCATCATAGGCGCGCGGCGTCTCGCGTCCCTTGCCGTCGGCTTCCAGCTTGGCCAGCTGCACTTGCAAGGTCACGTCCCAGCGGCCATCGGCGCGGCGCAGCGCACTGGCGCCGGCCAGGCGGTTGTCGTACAGGACGATGTGTTCGAACAAATCGGTGACCAACTGCTGCTGCGCCGCCGGCGTTTCGGCACGGATAAAGGACAGCAGGTCGCGGCTGGTCGCATAGGGCGAGCTGCGATAGCGATGCTGCGCCAGGAAGGCTTTCAGGGCGCGGTTCAATGCCGCCTCGCCGATTACGGCGCGCAAGCGGTAAAACACCAGGCTGCCTTTGCGGTACTCGATATACGCCTGGCCCTCGCTGCGGAACAGGGGCAGCTCCCGGCCCTGTTCGCGGCCCCGGCCGGCGAGGTAGGCGTCGAGGTCGAAGCGCAGGATGCGCCGCACCTTGTCGGCGCCGTAGCGCTGCTCCACCGCCATCAGCGCCGAATATTCCGCCAGCGATTCGGTCAGCATCCCGCTGCCCTGCACGTTGGCGGCGATGAGCTGGTCGCCCCACCACTGGTGCGCCACTTCATGCGCGGTGACATAGAACACATGGTCGACGCCATCGGGATCGCGCAGGTCGCTGACAAAGCCCAGCGACTCCGAAAACGGAATCAATCCCGGAAAACTGCGCGCGTACTGCTGGTACAGCGGGAACTCGACGATGCGCAAGTGCCGCTGCGGGTAGGGGCCGAAGTGCGCCGTATTGTAGGCGAGCGCCTGCTGCGCGCCGGCGACCATGCTGCCGGTATTCCACGCGTGCTGCGCGTCGTGATACACCTCGATCGCCACATCCTGCCACTGCGCGCGCCGCACCTGCCAGCGACCGGACTGGAAGGCAAAGAACGGCAGCGCCGGCTGCGCCATGCGGTAGCTGAAATAACGGCGCCCGCCCTGCTGCCAGCTGCCCACCAGCGTGCCCGGGGCGAGCGCCACCTGGTCCGCACTGGTGGAGATGGTGGTCTGGAAGTCGACCAGGTCGCCATCGATGCCCCACTGCTTCCAGTAATTGCTGTAGCGCGCCTGCGGGTCGTCGAGCTTGGGCATGCCATGCGGCGCGCCCAGGCCACGCTGACGCCGCTCGCCGCTGTCCGTGATGTCCTGCGCAGCGTTGTAACCCAGGTGCGGGAAATACTGCTCGATGGTGAAATAACTGCCGTTGTGCTGCACGCCCTCGAGCTGGCCGCTGGCCGTAAAGCCCTGTTGGCGCACGCTGACGAGAAACTCGACATCGAACGTCGCGCCCGGCGCCAGCGCCTGCGCCAGTTCGACGATGCGCACGCCATGGCGCGCATCATCGACCAGCACGCGGTGCGCGGGCAATGTCGGCCAGGTGGTCCGGGCAGCCGTATCCATCTGCAGGTACAGCGTGTGCAGAGGCGTCGCACCACGGTTCTTCAGGCGATAGCGGCCGCGTATCGCCACGCTGCGCTGCGCCGGATACAGGTCGACATTGGCCGCAATGGCCGTGATGCCGGGCTGCGGCAGCGCGAGATATTGGCGATAACGCCGTTCATGGTCGGCGCGCGCATCGAGCAGCTGTGCGCCGGACTGATACCGGTTCAGCACGTGCATGTTGTAGGCGATCCAACTGCCGCTGGCGGCAAAGCCGGCCAGGCTCAAGGCCAAGGCCCAGCCGCTGGCGCCGCGCAGGCGCCGCACGCCCTGCGACCAGCGCACGCGCCAGTGGGCGGCGCGGCCCGGCGGGCGAAAAGCCTGCGCCACCAGCAGCAGCGCCACCGCGCCCAGCGCCCAGTACAGCGCGAACCACAGCCAGCCGGCCAGCAGGCCACCATAACCATTCAGGTCCGAGTACACCAGTTCCGGCAGCGACGCAAAGCGGTACAGCGGATGCGTGCAGCCCAGCGCGACCAGCAGCGGCTTGAGCATCACCAGCAACAGCGAGAGCGCATACGCGACATACTTCTGGTTGACCAATACCTGCAGCGCCAGCATGGCCAGCGCCATCAGCACGAACCAGGCGGCGTTCATCAAGATCCCTTGCAGATACAGCAGCGGTTCCGGGCGCACGCCGCCCTTGAACAGCTGCACCGCCAGCGCGGCCAGCACGCCGGTGCCCAGGAACACGGCCACCACGCTGACCAGGGCGCCGCACTTGGCCAGCAGCGGCAGCCAGCCCGGCACGGGCAAGGCATCGGTCAGATCGGCGATCTTCGCCTGCCGGTCGCGCCATACCAGTTCGCCGCTGTAGAACATGACGACGATGGCCAGCACGAAGTTCAGGCTGTCGGCCAGTTCGACCAGCATCAGGCGCGTCAGCGGATACGGCACGCTGTCAAAGCGCGAGCCGCCGACGCTGACATTAGCGATGAAGTTGCCCAGCGCCAGCAGCAGCATGACGAGGAAAGGCACGCTTTTCAGCACGCCCATGGCGTCAAAACGCAGCACATGCCAGAACTGCCGCCATGCCGTTGCCATGCCAAAGCGCGGCGTGACGGGGCGCAGCGCGGAGCCGGCTACGCCGACGGCAGCGGAGATGGCGGCGGGTGCTGGCTGCGCGCGGACGGCGCGCCTGAACCAGCTGCGGGCGGCGCCGGCGCGCTGCGGCTTGAACAGCCAGATCGTCGCCGCCAGCAACGCCAGCGAGAGCACGCTCCACAGCAGGCGGTTGGCCAGCAGCAGGCCGGCCAGCGGCGGCAGCGCCGTATTCATTTCCGCGCTGGTGAAGTAGCGCGTGGCAAGCGCCAGGGCGCGCACGCCGAACGGGTCCAGCAGGGCTGCCGCCATGGCCAGCGCCGGACGCCCGGCCAGCAGACCGGAGGCCGCCCACAGCACGAAAAACGCCAGCACGCCCACGTACACGAGCAGCATCGAGCGCCCGGCCACGGCCAGCAGCATCAGCAGCGCGGCGACAAACAGCACATTGGGCACGATAAAAACGGCAAAGCTCCACAGATAGGGCAGCGGCGTGACGGGGTTGAGCCGCTCGGGGTCGGCGGCGGACGTCAGCGAACCGAGCATCATCGCCAGCACCACCAGCACGAATACCAGCAGGCAGGCCGCCAGGCCAGCCAGGAAACGCCCGCCCAGGTAGTCGCGCTTGCGCATCGGCGTGGCGTACAGCAGGTCGGCGATGCCGGCGTCGCTGTCGCGCAGCACGGCGCCGGCAATAAACACGGCCACCAGGAACATGGCGAGCATGCTCAGCACACCAAGCTGGTTGGCGATCACCGCCGGCGCGTTCAAGTGCACATTGCCGATGCCGCCGCCCAGGCGGAAGGTCGGGCTGCCGGCCGTCAAAAAGGCGCCGACCATCAGGGGCAGCGTCATCAGCCAAAGCAAGGGCTGGCGCAACTGATAGCGCAAATCGAAGCGAAAAAATTCCTGCCACATGGTGTTCTCCTCAGGCAGCCCGCAGTTGCAGGAAGTAGACGTCTTCCAGATCCGGTTCGACGCGGCGGAAGCCGTCATCGGGCTGGCTGTCTGCATAGACATTGATCTGCGTGCGGCCCGCCACCAGGCGGCTCGACAGCACCGTGCAGTGCCGCTGGTACTGCGCCAGTTCGGCATCGCTGACGCTGCGGCGCCAGACGCGGTCCTGCAAGGTGGCGATCGCCGCCTGCGGCGCACCGTCGATCAGCACGCGCCCCTTGGCGATCATGGCCATGCGGGGGCACAGATTGGTCACGTCTTCGACGATGTGGGTCGACAGGATCACCACCACGTTTTCGCCGATGCGCGCCAGCAGGTTCAGGAAGCGCTGGCGCTCATCGGGGTCCAGGCCGGCGGTCGGTTCGTCGACGATCACCAGGCGCGGCGCGCCCAGCAGCGCCTGGGCGATGCCGAAGCGCTGGCGCATGCCGCCCGAATAGCTGGCGACGGCGCGCTTGCGCGCCTCCCACAGATTGGTCAGCTGCAACAGCGCCTCGACCGCCTCGCGGCGCTCGCCCCGCTGATGCAGTCCCTTCAAGATGGCAAAGTGATTGAGCAGTTCGACCGCGCTGACCCTGGGATAGATGCCGAAATCCTGCGGCAGGTAGCCGAGCTGGCGCCGCAGCGCCGCCTTGTCGCTGGCGACATCGATGCCATTGAACTGCATGCTGCCGCTGTCGGGATCCTGCAAGGTGGCGATGGTGCGCATCAGCGAGGACTTGCCGGCGCCATTCGGCCCGAGCAGGCCAAACAGGCCGGCGGGAATCTCCAGGCTGACGTTATTGATGGCGTGAACGCCGTTGTCGTAGGTTTTATCGAGCGCTTTGAGCGATAGCATGGCGGGGCTCCAGGAAAGAAGTCCCCAGCCTATCGGCGCACCGCCGGTCCCGCCAGCGGCGCCACACGAACGGCACAAGGTGCCATGCGAACGGTCGAAAAGCGTGACGAACGGCACGGCGCCATCCGGGCGATGGCGCCGGCACTACTCTACTGCCGCTTAAAACTCTTCCCAGTCATCGCCGGCTGCCGCCTTGGCTGGCGCCAGCTTCCTTGGCGGCACGGCAGCGCTGCGGACGGCAACGCGTGCGCGCGGCGCCGCCGGCGCAGGGCGCGCCGCTGCCGGCTGTGGCGCCGGACGGCGCAGCAAGCCTGGCTGTTCACGCAACTTGAATACGCTGACCACTTGCGCCAGACCGTGCGCCTGCTCTTGCAGCGAACCGGCGGCGGCCGCCGCCTCTTCCACCAGCGCCGCATTTTGCTGGGTCACCTGGTCCATCTGCGTAATGGCCTGGTTGACTTGCTCGATGCCGTGCGTCTGCTCCTGGCTGGCACTGGAAATCTCGCCGATGATATCGGTCACACGCTTGACGCTGGAGACCACTTCATCCATCGTCGCGCCAGCCTGGTCGACCAGCTTGGCGCCCACGCCCACCTTGCTGACGGAATCGTCGATCAAGCCCTTGATTTCCTTGGCCGCTGCTGCCGAACGCTGCGCCAGGTTGCGCACTTCGCCGGCCACGACCGCAAAACCGCGCCCCTGCTCGCCGGCCCGCGCCGCTTCCACGGCCGCATTGAGCGCCAGGATATTCGTCTGGAAGGCGATGCCGTCGATCACGCTGATGATGTCGACGATCTTGCGCGACGACTCGTTGATCGAGCCCATGGTCGCCACCACTTCCGCCACCACCGAGCCGCCGCGGCTGGCGATGCCGGCCGCCGTGATGGCCAGCTGGTTGGCCTGGCGCGCATTGTCGGCATTCTGCTTGACGGTGCTGGTCAATTCTTCCATCGACGAGGCCGTTTCTTCCAGCGAACCGGCCTGCTGTTCCGTGCGCGAGGACAGGTCCAGGTTGCCGGCGGCGATTTCCGACGATGCCGTGGCGATGCTGTCCGTGCCGCTGCGCACCTGGCTGACGATGCCCACCAGGTTGTTGTTCATATTGCCCAGGGCCGTCAGCAGCGCCCCCATTTCATCCTTCGCAGTCGTGGCGACGGTCTGCGTCAGGTCGCCGGCGGCCACCGTTTCGGCCAGCGCCAGCGCCTGGCGCAGCGGACGCGTGATGCCCGTCGTCAGCAGCCACGAGCACAACACGCCGAACGCCACCGCAAACAGGGTCAGCAGGCTGATGACGGTGGTGTCATGCACGGCGGAGGCATCGATCTGCTTGGCCGTCGCATCGATGCTTTCGCGCTGCAAAGTCACCAGCTCCTGCAGCAAATCCTGGTAGACCTTGGCGGCCGGGGTGAACGCGGTGTCGAGGATTTTCGCCGCGCCTTCCACGTCGCCATCGGCCTTGGCCTTGACGGCGCCATCGCGCGAGGCGCTGTACACCTTGCGCTGTTCCAGGATCTTGGCGAACAGGGCTTTTTCCTGCTCGCCCGCGACCAGCGGTTCGATCTGCTTGAGCAATTCGGCCGCCTTCTTCACCGAGGCGGCCGAGTCTTCCTTGAAATACGGTCCCAGCGCCGGGTCGCTGCTCTTGACGATGGCGGCCGTGCGGCGGATCGAGGCAAAGTTCAAGCCATACCAGTCGGTAATCAGGCGTTCCTTGGTCAGCGGTTCGGCCATCATGGCGCGCGTGGACGTCGCCACTTCATTCAGGCGCCACACGCCCACAGTAGCGATCAGAACGGTCATTGCCAGGATCAGGACAAAGCCGATGCTCAGGCGCTTGCCGATCTTGATATTTGCGATAAAGCCCATGGTGTCTTTTCTCTAAAAAAGTGCATTGAGGATATTTTTAATTCCATATGGAATTTTTTATATTGCAGATTATACATTGTTGAAATATATGTAGCTGGTTTATTGATTTTGAGAAATGTTTCTGTTAAGTTAAAAATCTCCTCCGCAACTACAGGCGCGCCGCGCGTGTCCGCCCGCCTGTCTCTCAAAGAAATCTATGAAATTTTCCGCATTACCCCTGAAACAAATCACCCTCGCCGCCACCCTCGCCTATGCCGGCAGCGCCCACGGCGCGGCCCTGCCGCCGGCCATCGCGGCGCAACTGAACGCCAACTATCCCGCCGTGGAAAGCCTGTACCTGGACCTGCACCGCCACCCGGAACTGGCGTTCCAGGAAGTCGAGACGGCAAAGAAGCTGGCCGAGAAGGTCAAGGCGCTCGGTTTTGACGTGACCACCGGCGTCGGCGGCACGGGCGTCGTCGCCATCCTGCGCAACGGCCCCGGCCCCGTCGTCATGCTGCGCACGGAAATCGACGCCCTGCCCGTGCTGGAAAAAACCGGCCTGCCGTTTGCCAGCAGCGCGGTGACAAAAAACGCGGCCGGCGAAAGCGTGCCGGTGATGCATGCCTGCGGCCACGACGTGCACATGTCGGCCTGGTATGGCAGCGCCAAGCTGATGGCCGACAACCGCCAGCAATGGAGCGGCACCCTGATGCTGGTGGGCCAGCCGGCCGAGGAGCCGCTGCTGGGGGCGGCCGCCATGCTGAAGGACGGCTTGTTTACGCGCTTCCCGAAACCGGACTACGCGCTGTCGTTCCACGATGAAGCCACGCTGCCATCGGGCACGGTCGGCTACCATGCCGGCTACTTCCGCGCCGCCGCCGACACCATCAGCATCACCGTGTATGGCCAGGGTGGCCACGGCGCCGCGCCGCACGACACGCGCGACCCCGTCGTGATGGCCGCGCGCATCGTGCTGGCCCTGCAAACGCTGGTCTCGCGCGAAAACAATCCGATGGACCCCGTCGTCATCACGGTGGGCAGCATCCATGGCGGCACCCAGGCCAACATCGTGCCCGACCAGGTCACCATGCAGCTGACGGTGCGCACCTTCAAGGATGCCGTGCGCAAGCGCGTGCTGGCCAGCATCGCGCGCGAAGTCAAGGGCGAGGCGTTTGCCGCTGGCGCGCCGAAAGAGCCGCTGGTGGAAATTCGTCCCGGCACGGACGCCGTCTACAACGACCCGGACCTGACCCTGCGCATGGTGTCGACCTTGCAAAAATCGCTGGGCGCGGCCAACGTGACGGAAATGCCCGCCAAGATGACGTCGGAAGACTTCGCCAACTACGGCCAGGCCGGCGTGAAAGCGGTGCTGCTGCATATCGGCGCGGTGGAGCCAGGCAAGCTGGCCGCCGCCAAGGCCAGCGGCAAACCGCTGGCGGGCCCGCACTCGCCGCAATGGGCGCCCGAGTACCAGCCGACCATCAAGGCGGCGATCACGGCGGAAACGTCGATCCTGCTCGATTTGCTGGGCAAGAAACAGTAATCCTGTAATACGCGGGGGAGCCAGTCTTCCCCGCTGTCTCCCCTGCCGTCCTGAAGTGCTTTCCTTCATCCCCCTGCTGCAGTAAGCTCGTTGTCTGCCGCCACGCCCGTGCCGGCGTCCCTTGCAACCAGCCCATGAATGGACACTGTATGCCGACCACCGCGCGCAAACGCCCCGTACTGACACTGCTGGCCCTCGGCTTTGCCCTCTCCAGCGCCTTCGCTGCGCCTGCTCCCACGCCGGGCGACCGGCAAGCCGACCGCTGGGACCTGACGGCGCTGTATCAAGACGATGCCGCGTTCGACGCCGACGCAAAAAAGCTGTCGTCCCAGCTGCAGCAGCTGGGCGCCTGCAAGGGGCAGCTGAAAGCCTCGCCGGCCCGCCTGAAAGGCTGCCTGGACCTGTACGCCGATGCACGCAAGCGCGTCAACACGCTCTATACCTATGCGGCGCAGTACTACGACCAGGATACGGGCGACAGCAAGGGCAACCAGCTGAACCAGCGCGCCGCCCTGCTGGGCAATGAATTTACCCAGGCGAGCACCTTCTTGCAGCCGGAAATCCTGGCCCTGGGCAGCAAGCGCATTGATGCCATGCTGGCAAAAGACAAAGGCTTGCAGCTGTATCGCTTTCAATTGAGCAACATGCTGCGCAGCGCGCCGCATACGCTCGACGCGGCCGGTGAACAGCTGGTGGCGCAATTCGGCCTGGCGACGGGTTCTGCCGCCAGCGTCTACCGTACCCTGGCCAATGCGGAAATCCCGTGGCCGACCGTCAAATTGTCGGATGGCACGCAAGTGCGACTCGACCAGGCGGCGTACACGAAGTACCGGGACGACGATCAGCGCGCCGACCGCAAGCTGGTATTCGATGCCTTCTTCGGCAAGTGGAAGGAATATGAACGCACCTTCGGCGAAACCCTGTATGGCCAGTTGAAGACGGACGCCGCGTATGCGAAGGTGCGCCGCTATGCCGACTCGCAAAGCGCGGCGCTCGACTCGGACAACTTGCCGCCGGCCGTCTACCAAACCCTGATCGCGCAAACCAATGCCAACCTGCCCACCTTGCACCGCTACTTCAAGCTACGCGCGCGCATGCTGGGCATCAAGGACCTCGCGTACTACGACATTTATGCGCCGCTGCTGAAAAGCGACCGCACGTTCCCGCTGGCCGACGGCAAGCAGATGATGCTCGCCTCCGTCGCGCCGCTGGGCCCCGACTACGTCAAGGCACTCACTGCCGCCGTGGAGGCGCGCTGGATGGATGTGTATCCGCGCCCGCGCAAGGTGGCGGGCGCCTACATGAATGGCGACGCGTATGAGGTGCACCCGTTCGTGCTGCTCAACTACACGGACAATTACGAAGCCGTCAGCACCCTGACGCACGAATGGGGCCACGCCATGCACTCGGTGCTGGCCAACAAGGCGCAGCCATCGATCTATGCGCCGTACAGCATCTTTGTCGCGGAAATCGCTTCGACGACCAACGAGGCGCTGCTGCTCGACGCGCGCCTGAAACAGGCCGGGGATGACGACGAGCGCCTGCTTTACCTGGGCGCGGCGCTGGAAAACCTGCGCGGCACCTTCTTCCGCCAGGCCATGTTCGCCGAATTCGAGGCGGCCATCCACGGCAAGGTGGACCAGGGCGTGTCGCTGACGGGCGAGCAGATGACGGCCATCTATGCCGACATCCTCAAGCGCTACCACGGCGAAGCGCAGGGCGTCATGCGCATCGATCCCGCCTACGCGCTGGAATGGGCCTACGTGCCGCATTTTTATCACGGCTTCTATGTGTTCCAGTACGCCACCTCGATCGCGGCAGCGCAGGATTTCGCGCAGCGCATCCTCGACAAGGAACCGGGCGCCCTGGCCGCCTACCTGAAGATGCTCGGCGCGGGCGGCTCGGCCTACCCGTATGACCTGGTGAAGGCGGCCGGCGTCGACCTGGCGTCACCGAAACCGTACCAGGCGCTGGTGGCGCGCATGAACGGCATCATGGACCAGATCGAGGCGATCGAAGCGAAGCGGGGGAAGTAGCCCCAAAAGCAAAGGCTGGGGTCAGACCCCCACACACGTTAGCGCAAGCCTCTGCCTTAGCGGTGTTGAGGGTCTGACCCCGGAGTTTCCGCTTCTGCCGCTGCAAACGCCGCCGCATCGCTCTCGAACATGTCTTCCAGCTCCTCGCGCGCCTGGCGCGTGAGCGACATGACTTTTTGCTGGTCCTGGAAGTGCGGCGCCACTTCCAGCAAAGTTTTGAGGTTATGCCGGCCAAAGATGCCGGCCGCGCGCTGCGCCCGCTCCGCGCTGAATCCCACCTGCTGCAAGGTCTGCTCGCCCAGCAGCAAGGCTGCGGCGAAGGTCTCGCGCTCGATCAGGGTCACGCCGCGCTTCATCAATTCATAGTAATGCGTGACGTTGCGCGCGCGCGCCAGTATCGTCAGTGCGGGCAGGCGCAGGCGCACGGCGTCGACCAGGGCCAGGCTGTCGTCCACGTTGTCGATGGCGATCACCAGCGCCCTGGCCTTCTCGATGCCGGCCGCCACCAGCAAATCCACGCGCGTGGCGTCGCCATAAAACACCTTGAAACCGAACTTGCGCAGCAGCTCGATCTGGTCCGGGTCGTGATCGAGCACCGTCACGCCGATCTTGTTCGCCGCCAGCAGGCGGCCGATGATCTGGCCGAAACGGCCAAAGCCGGCGATGACGATGGGATTGTCCTGCGCCTCGATATGATCGTCGGGGCGGCGCTTCTTTTCGCCTTGCAGGCGCGGCGCGACGAATTTGTCGTGCAACAGCAGCAGCAAGGGCGTGGCCACCATCGACAGGGTCACCACCACGACCAGCAGCGCTGCCGTCTGCGGCGCAAAGACATGCGCGGCCTCGGCGGCGGCAAACACGACGAAGGCGAATTCGCCGCCCTGCGACAGCAGCAGCGCAAAAAACAGCTGCTGGCTGCGGGGAATGTCGACAAACTTCGACAGCAGGTATAGCAAGGCGATTTTCACCGCCAGCAGGCCCGCCACCAGGGCCAGGATCAGCAAGGGCTGGGCGCGCAGCACGCCGAAATCGACGGACATGCCCACGGCGATGAAGAACAGGCCCAAGAGTAGCCCCTTGAACGGCTCCAGGTCGCTAATCAGCTCGTGCCGGTATTCCGAATCGGCCAGCAGCACGCCCGCCATGAAGGTCCCCAGCGCCATCGACAGGCCCACCGATTCCATCAGCACGCAGATGGCAATCACCAGCAGCAGGGCAAAGGCCGTGAAGATTTCTCGCAAGTCGGTTTTGGCAATGAAGCGCAGGACGGGGTTGACGAGAAAGCGCCCGCCGATCACCAGCGCCGCCAGCACGGCGGCCAGCTTGGCCACGCGCAGCCAGCCCGGTTCACCGCTATGCGTGACCAGCCCGCCCAGCAGCGGCACCAGCGCGATCATGGGAATGGCGGCGATATCCTGGAACAGCAAAATGGAAAAGCCGGCGGAACCGGCCGGCGTGCTCATCAGTTTTCGTTCGCCCAGGGTGGCCAGCACGATGGCCGTCGACGACAGCGATAGGCCCAGAGCGCCCACCAGCGCCGTGCGCCAATCCACGCCGAACGCCATGGCCACGGCGCACAGCCCCGCGCTGACGACGCCCACCTGCGCCCCGCCCCAGCCGAAAATGGGACGGCGCAGCAGCCACAATCGTTTGGGTTCGAGCTCCAGGCCGATCAAAAACAACAGCAGCACCACGCCGAATTCGGAAAAGTTGAGGATCACCTCGACATTCTTGATCAGGCCCAGGCCCCACGGTCCGATGACGACGCCAGCCACCAGGTAGCCCAGCACGGCGCCCATGCCCAGGCGCTTGGCCAGCGGCACCATGATGATGGCCGCCACCAGGTAAAACAGTATGTTGATGAGAAAGCTGTGGTGTTCCATGCGGATTCCGGAAAAACGTGATTGGAATCGCAATCATGCCTGAAGTGGGGCGGCGGCGGGGATCAGGGCTGCGGCGCGTCGATGCGCGCGCGCATCGCGTCGAGATTCACGCGCGACAGATAGCGTTCGATGTTTTTCCACACGGCGTGGTAGCCATAACCGCCATTTTTCAGCTCATCGATCGCCTTCTCGCGCGGCCAGCCCTGGTACAGCATGCGGTACATGGCGGCCATCATGCCCGTGCGGTCGGCGCCGTGCAGGCAGTGCAGCAGCACGGGCCCATCCTGCCCGGCGGCGCGGATGGCACGCATGGTCGCTATCACATGCCGGTCGCCGATGGCCCAGGTATTGATGGGAATGCGGATGGCGCGAATGCCGCTGCCTTCCAGAACTTGCGTATCGGAGTGGAAGGAGCGCAGGCTGATCACCGTCTTCACGCCCAGCGCCTGCAGCTGGGCCACGTCGGCGCTGTCAAGCCTGGCGCTGCGGTACAGGACGGGCGTGACCTGGTGCAGGTTCGACACCTGCGGCAGCGGCGTCGCCCAGTCCGGATGGCGTGGCGACGATAGTTGTGCCCAGGCCGGCGCGGCGGCCAGCCCAAGGGCAATTGTCAGTAGTACTGCATGCAACATCATGGCTTCCTTGTTATTGAAGAACGGCGCCAGCGCGGCCGTCGTCCAGCACCAGCGCCAGCACGTCGCAGGCGGCGCGCGGACGGCCCAGCGCCAGCGCTTTTGCGCGCATGGATTGCAACTGCTGCGGATGGTCGAGCAAATGGCGCACGCGGTATTCGAGGGTCACGCCATCGAATGCCTTCAGGGCCACGCCTTGCTCCAGCAGATAGTCGGCATTGCGCTCCTCCTGGCCGGGAATCGGCGCATTGACGATCATGGGCAAGCCCATGGCCAGGCATTCCGAGGTGGTCAGCCCGCCCGGCTTGGTGATCACCAGGTCGGCGCACGCCATCAGTCGCTCGACTTCGCCGGTAAAGCCTTGCGCCAGCAAGCGGCCCGGATACTGGCCGGCCAGATCCTGCAGCGCCGCCAGCGCGACGGCGTTTTTTCCCGCCAGCACGATCAGCTGGAAGTCGCCGTCCAGCGCCAGCAGGCGCGCGGCGACGGTATCAAGGCTGCCCAGTCCCGCCCCTCCACCCATCAGCAGGATCGTCGTACGCTGCGGGTCCAGGCCAAACGCCTGCGCGCTGTGTACCCGATCGGGCGCCTGCGCGAACGCGGGCATGATGGGGATGCCCGTCACGTGGATGCGGTCGGCGGGGATGCCTTCGTGGCGCATGCGGAACGCCACCTCGTCGGTGGCGACGAAGTAGCCCTGCATCCGTTCTTGCACCCACATGCGGTGCAAATCGAAGTCGGTGACCTGTACCCAGACGGGGCAGGCCAGCTGTCCCTGGCGCAGTGCGCGCGACAGCAGTTCGGCCGGCAGGAAATGCGTGCAGATGATGGCGTCGGGCTGGAAGGCGGCGATCTGCGCCATCAGCGCGCGCGTGTTGAGGCGCTCGATGCCACGGCGCAGGCGCTGCATCGAGCTGTCGCGCGGTGCATCGTGGCTGGCATGGTACAGATAGCCCCACAGCGCGGGCGCCTTGTTGACCAGCTTGATGTAAAAATCCGTGTACAGCTTGCGAAATGCGGGCGTGACAAAGTCCATCACATCCAGATGACGGGCCAGCGCAGCGGAACCGGCGCCGTCATCGCGCACCGCATACGCCTCGATGGCTTGCGCCGCGCGCAGGTGGCCGGCGCCGGCCGAGACGCTCAGGAGAAGAATTTTTTTCGGTGTTTGCTGGGGCATGCGCTGGCGCTCCACGGGAATTTCTGACCTGGAAAGCAGGCACAATAGCATTTCCCGCGCCGCGCACATTGCATTTTCACAAGGCGACGCGGCTTTGCCTATTTCTGCACCGGCGCGATATCCGTGCGCAGCACCGGATACAGGTTCAGGCGCTCATCCCAGGAAGCGTGGCGGCGGGCGAAGAACTCCAGGCGCGCGGCCGGGTTCCTGGCGAACGCGGGATCGCTGGCCAGCTTCTGGTGGAACTGCGCCGCCAGCGCCGGGTCGGCCGCCAGCTGCGCACGCGCCACGTCTTCGGCCACGTATTCTTCCATGTACTCCTTGCGCTCGAAGGCCGTATTGAAACTGCCCCAGGCCAGCAGGGAATCGGGCGCGCGCGGCTCGAGCAGGGCCACGACCAGGCGCGCCTTGGCCTGGTTGACGGGCACGTACAGCGCGCCCGCAGCGACCACGCGCTCCTCTTTCTGCCACTCGCCCTGCACGGCTGCCGTCTGGCGTCCTTCGAACGACTGCGCGCCAAATTTCACCGTCGTGGCGCGGAAGGTTTCGACCGGCAGCTTGCCCGGCGCGGTATCGAGCACCTGGTAGGACACGCCATGTTGGCGCAGCTTGGCCGCCACCATCTGCGCCTGCGCGGCGGGCACCAGGTAGCCGGCCTGCGGCGCGGCCTGCTGCAAGTCGGGCACGATCTCGTCGCGCAGCGGCACGTTCCATATCTGCGGCGTGGTTTCATCGTAGCGCGTCATCAGCGCGCCCGACACTTCGGACGGCGTGCGCGTGTAAGCGTAGCCGCGAAAGGCGATCATGCGGCTCTTCTCAGTGGTTTTATACGTGAGCGGCAAGGTGCTGCCGGCCAGCTTGGCGGCGCGCGCGTCCGCCTCGAGCGCCGTTTGCCGCCACTGCGCGCCATGCTGGGCCACTTGCGATAGCAGCGAGACGATGGTGTTGCGGGTGATGCGCACGCGGGTCGGGTAATCCTTCCACGAGTGGGTTTCCACCAGCATACCGAAGCGGTTGCGCAACAGGAAATAGCCATGCGAGAAGCGCGGGTTCGGCGCCGAATCGACAAAGCCTGATTGCGGATTGTCGTTCTCGGCAAACGAAATGTAGAACGGCTTCGGGTCCGAGCCCTGCCTGGCCAGATCGGCCAGCACGCCGTCGCGCAGCGCCGTTCCCGCCACGCGCAGGGCCGCATCGCCCGCATGCACAGGTTCCACCTGGATCGAAATATCGGGTTCGAACTGCGCGCCATCGGTGACGTGCAGGTCGACATAGGCCAGCGGGTCCCAGGCGTTCACCAGTGCCAGCATGTGCTGCATCTCGGGCGTATCGGCCTTCATGTATTCGCGGTTCAGATTGTAGTTTTGCGCCGTGCTGCGCCAGCCCATTTCCACGGGACCGCGCTGGTTCGGCCGATTCCACTGGCCGAAGCGCTCATGGCCGTCGACATTGAAGACCGGCACGAACAGCAGCACCTGCTTGTCCAGCGCGCCAGGCGCTGCCTTGCCTTCCAAAACTTCGCGCAGGGCCAGGAAACCCGCATCCTTGCCATCGATTTCGCCCGCATGGATGCCGCCCTGCACCAGCAGTACCGGTATCTTGCGCAGCTTGGCCGCGTCCGGCGTCAGCGCGCCCGTATTGGATACGGCCAGCGCCAGCATGGGGCGGTTTTCCGGTGTGCGGCCAAATTCCACGCAGCGCACCTGCTTCGGATGGCGCGCCTGGAATTGCCGGCACAAGGCTTCCACTTCCGCATAGCGGCCCGTCGTCAAAAAACCCGAGCGCTCGGCCACCGTCGTCAGGGCGGGAGCGGCGTGCGCGCTGGCGGCAAACACGGTAAACAGGACGGTGGACAGCAGGGTGTGGCGTAGCATGGGTCAAAAACTCCATCGAGAGGGACAAGCGGGCAATTATAGAGTGGCTGTCAGGTAAAAACGCAGTGGCAAACAAAAAAGCCGGAACAGCGTCAGCTGCTCCGGCCTTGCTCTGGCAAGCGTGAATTACGCGCCAAAATGGTAGTTGAACTCAATCCATCCCTGGCGGCCTTGCGGGCTGTAATTGCCGATCGGGTAGTACGGCCAGCCGTTGCTGGTGTCGCGCTTGATCTTGTCGAACACGTTGTTGACGATCAGCGAAACGGTGGCGCGGTCATTGATGCGGTACACGGTGCTGATGTTGGCCAGCGCCGTCGGTGTCAGGTAAGCCTTGCCGGCGGCATTCGGCACCTTGCCGTAGCGGCTGACCAGCAAGGTATTCGACCAGTCGCCCGCCGCCCAGTTGACGCTCAAGTTCAGCTTGTCGGGCCAATCCATGTTGGTCAGCGATTTGGTTTCGTCGGTCTCTTCGTCACCGGCAAATTGCTGCGATTTCTTGCTCAGCACCTTGGCGTAGTTGGCCTTGAAGGCAAAGCGGCCATAGTCCGTCGTGCGCAGCAGATACTTCAGGCTGACGTCAATGCCGCTGCTGCTTTGCTTGGCCGCGTTGATCGGATTGACGGTGATGGTCTTGATCTCGCCCGCCTTGTTCAAGGCATTGGCCGCGTAACGTTCGATGCGGCCCAGGGTATCGATACAGGTCGGCGAGCCGATGTCGGCCTTGCCCAGGCGGCAGTCGGATTCGTCGCGCAGCAGCTTGTCGGCGCTCAGGTTCGTCACCAGGTCGTCGATCTTGATGTTCCAGTAGTCGACCGAGACGTCGAAATTGGCACTCGGCGACCAGACGGCGCCCACGCCGAAGGACTTGCCCTTTTCCGACTGCAGGTCGCGGCTGCCGTTCTGCACGTAATCGGCGCCTGGCGACAGGTTGGCGAATTTGCAGCCGTCGATGGCCTGTCCGGCCGCGTCGCAACGGTAGTAATCGGTGGTGCTCGCATAATAGCCTTTGCCGCGGGCCTGGTAGATGTAATTCATGTCCGGTGCGCGGAAGCTGGTGGCGTAGTTGGCGCGGAACAGCAGCTCCGGCGCCGGGCGCAACTCCAGCCCGCCGTTGTACGTCAACTTGCCTTCCTTGCGGCCCGCAAAGCTGTAGCGGTCATAGCGGCCGGCGACGGTAACGGTCAGCTTTTCATGCAGCGGCACATTCAATTCCGCGCCCAGCGCAAAGCGCGAACGGGTGCCGGCCGTGACGCCCGAACCGGTGGCGACATTGAAATAGCCTTCGTCGATGCGCGCGTCCGGTTCGTTGCTGAAGCCCTGCTTGCTCGCTTCGGCTATCGTGGCGATCTTCGCCGTGCCGGCAGGCAGTTGGAACAGATCGCCATTCGTCGCCAGGCTCAGGGTATTCGTCCACGCCTTGTCATGGCTAGTGCTGTAGCCGCTGATGCTGTCGAATTCGGCTGGCGTCAGCCGGCGCGACAGGCGCGCGGGATCGGGCGCGTAAATGGCCACGCCCTTGGCGTCCGTGCCCAGCTTCGGTCCCAGGAAGAAGCTGTCGATGTTCGAGCGCAATTGCGGCCGGTGGGCTTCGCTCGTGTAGACCGAGGCGTTATAGTTCGCCTCATATTGCCAGGCGCTGCCCGGAATGCGGCCCTTGGCGCCCAGCGAGATGGCCGTGGCCAGGTCCTCCCAGCTGCGGTTGTAGCGCTGCACGCCGCCGATTTCCTCGGGCGAGATAAAGCGCGTCCACTCTTCGTAGGCGCCGCTGTTCTGGTTCAGGAAGGAATTGCCGTTCAGCGAAGCCGAGGTCCACGATGGGCCGCGCGTATTGTTGACGGTCTTGTTCTTGCCGATCAGGACATCGGCAAACAGGGTGGTGTCGGCATCGAGCTCGTAATTGACGCTGCCGAACACGTTCTGGCTCTGGTTTTTCGTCTGCGTGGTCCAGAAGGTCGGACGGGCTTTCGGGCTGGCGCAATAGCTGCCGTTTGCCGCCGTATACTTGCTGACGCTGCCGCCGAACATGTCGCCGAACTGGCCGCAGGTGTCGCCCAGGTCGACATAGTTGTCTTTTACCAGGGTGCGGCGCGCGGCGATCGTCGTCGGCACGCCGGAGCGGCTGCTCATGAAGTCGCGGTCCATGCTCCACAGCGGGTCGCGCTGGCTCAGTTCCACGCTGAACAGGGTGTGCAGCTTGTCGACATTGCCGCCGCCCGTCAACTGCACGCGCTGGTTGCCGGCGCCGCCGCGCGAGGTGCCGCCCAGCTTGACGTTGATATCGAAGCCTTCCGTCTGTTTTTTCAGGATCACGTTGACCACGCCGGCAATCGCGTCCGAGCCATAGATGGCCGAGGCGCCGCCATTGAGAATCTCGATGCGCTCGACAATGCTAGCCGGGATGTTCGCCAGGTTGGTAAAGTTGACCGCGCCGTCATAAGCGATGGGGAAGTCAGCCAGGCGGCGGCCGTTCAGCAGGATCAGCGTGTGGTTCGGCCCCAGGCCGCGCAGGCTGATGGTATTGGCCGACGGCGTGAAGGTGTTGCCGTAATCTTCGCCTTGCGTAAAGCCGCTGTTCTGCACTTGATTGGTCAGCGCGTCGAAGACGTTCTTGTAGCCCTGCTTGGTGATTTCATCGCCGGTCAGGATGGTGACGGAAGACGGGCCTTCCAGGCTGGCGCGGGGAATGCGCGAACCGGTGACCACGACGGCTGGCGGGGTGGCCGCTGCCTGCTGATCCGCTGCGGGCGCTTGCGTTTGCGCGTGCGCCTGCCATGCGGTGCCGCCCAGGATGGCCAGTACGCCAAGGCTGAGCGGTGTTAACTTGAACTGTTTCGACATCGTTGCGCTTCTCAAGGTGGGAGAAAAGCGGCAAGATAGCAAAATGCCAGTCATTCCAGAACGAATCGATTCATCTTTCTATATATCAAAATTGTTATATAGAAAGATTCTTGAGCAGGAAAATGCCAGCCGCCCAAGCTAGTTCATGGCAGAAACATGCGCCTTAGCGATACATGACGGCAATTTCCTTGTAAGACGGCCGCAACAGGCGCGTGGCCGTGTCGGCCGGACTCTGCACCGAACTCAACAGCCTGATGGCGCCCGTGGCCGGCGTGCAGCTGCCGCTGCTGCGATAGCGCAGCGCCGCCGCCAGCATGCCTTCGGCCGCGTCGCCCAGCTGGTGCTGGTAATCGTCCGCCACGTCGCAAGTCGGCGCCATGCCATCGGCAAAGTCGCCAAAGCCCTTGGCGTTGACGCCCTGGAACTGCACGGCAAAATACGTGGTGCCGCAATTCGGCGTGGGATAGAAACCGTAGGGCTTGCCGCACGTCGTGCCGCCGATCAGGTTGACCTGCACGTCCACGCCGCGCAAGCCGTTGATGATGGCTTCGCTGGCCGAGCAGGTATTGCCCGTTGTCAGCAAGGTCACGCGCTTGAGGCCCAGCGAGGGCAGCGGCGTGCCCTTGGGCAGCGGGTTGGGCGCGGGAAAGCCCTGGCTTTGCGCATGGAAGGGCACGGGCGCTTCCGGCCGCGTCTTGTCATTGACCAGCACCTGCTCGAAGGTCTTGCCGGTGGTGACTTGCGGACCGGCAATCATGTAAGCGAGCTCGCTGGCGACATCGAGGTAGCCGCCGCCGTTGTAGCGCACGTCGAGCACCAGGTCGCTGATGCCGGCCGCCTGGAAGCGGCGCATGGTTTCGGCCAGCTGGCGTTCGGCCACGTTGTTATGCGTATTGAAGGTCAGGTAGCCCACCTTGCCCGTGGGCGTGTCGATGATGCGCTCGTTTTGCACGGCACTCGTATTGACCTCGACCGCCTGCAGGGTGGCGCTCAGCACCGTTCCGCCACGGCCAAATCCCAGCGTGTGCGTGCCTTGCGCCTCCGGGAACAGGGCAGCATTGATGGTCTGCACGCTGGCCGTGTCGGGGGCATTGACGAAATCGACGCCGTCGACGGTTTGCAGCACGTCGCCGCGCCGCAAGCCCGCCAGGTCGGCCGGCGAGCCTGGCTCGACGATCGAGATCACGGCCGTGCGCGGCGGCGTGGTACGCGTCAGCGCCAGCAACATGCCGTAGCCCAGCTCCACGCCATTGAGCGAGGCTTCCCATTCGGCCGTCGTATACGTGAAATGGAAGCGGTCCTTGGGCTTGCCGGACGCCGTCGTGGCCGTGGTTTTCAGCACGTCGAAATACGCGATGGGCGTAGCAAAGCTCTGCGGCTGGTAGGTGGTCGGCACTTCGCGGTACCACAGATAGGTTTCATCGATCCAGCTGCGCACCCACGTCAGTTCATCGAGCAAGGTGCCCGGCTTGTCGATGCCGCTGCCGCTGCGCGGCGCCGCGCAGCGGTTCGCGACCGTGGAAGAAGCCACCAGCGCGGTGGGACCCGTCGGCGTCACGGGCGGCACGATGGCCGCACTGCCGCTGCTGCCGCCACCGCCGCCGCAGGCGCTCAACAGCAATGCAAAGGAAAGGACAACAGGACGAGCAAGGGGCACTGCCAGGGCGGAAAAACGCAGGGAACGCATGACAAACTTTCCATAAAGAAATTATCGAAAAATTATAAGGCGTTTTACAAACAAACGTTGTTTTCTTTGACACAAAAAAATGGCGCCCGCAGGCGCCATTGCTACAACATGAAGTTCACACCATCACGCCACGCTGGCCGCCACGGGTGCTGCCACGATGGGCGGCAGCGGCGCCGGCGCATTGAAGGCGATCAACAAGCTGGCTTCCTTCTCTTTCGCCGCCTTCAAATGACGCTCCTTCACGTGGCCATAGCCGCGGATGTCTTCGGGAATGCTGGCAATGGCCACGGCTTGCGCCAGCTTGGCCGTCGTCAGCTTGGGCAGCAAGCCGCCCACCGTCGCGCGGTATTCAAGAATCAGCGCGCGCTCCATCTTGCGCTCGGCCGTATGGCCAAACACGTCAAAGGCCGTGCCACGCAAGCCCTTGAACTTGGCCAGCACGCCGAAGGCCTTCAGCATCCACGGGCCATATTCCTTCTTGATCAGATGGCCCTGGGCATCCGTCTTCGCCATGATCGGTGGCGCCAGGTGGAATTTGAGCTTGATGTCGCCTTCGAACATGGCGGCAATCTTCGCCTGGAAGGCGCCGTCCGTGTACAGGCGCGCCACTTCGTACTCGTCCTTGTAAGCCATCAACTTGTAGAAGTAGCGGGCCACCGCTTCCGTCAGGCGCAAGTGCGGGCCATTCAGGGCGCTTTCGGCGGCGCGCACCTGTTTGATGAAGTCCAGGTATTGCTGCGCATACGCGCGGTCCTGGTAGGCAGTCAGCAGGGCCACGCGTTTTTCGATGATGTCGTCGAGCGTGTCGATGCGCTTGAATTCCACCACTTTCGCTGGCGTCGTCATGCGCACCAGGCTGGCCGTATCGTGGGCGCCCGCGCGGCCCCAGTTGAAGGCGGCCTTGTTGAACGCCACCGAGACGTTGTTCAAGTCGATGGCTTTCATGATGGACGCTTCGGTGAGCGGCACTTTGCCCTTTTGCCAGGCGTAGCCGAGCATGAACATATTCGTCGCGATAGAGTCGCCCATCAGCGCCGTCGCGATCTGGCCCGCGTCGATGAAGTCGACGTGGTCGCTGCCGCAGGCCTTTTCAATTTCCATGCGTGCGGAAGCGCCGGGGAATTGCCAGTCCGGGTTCTTCACGAAGGCGGCCGTCGACGAACTGGTCGAGTTGATCATGGCCCAGCTGCGTCCTTCTCCCATGCGCGACAAAGCATCGCGGCTGGCCGTGACGATCAGGTCGCAGCCGATGACGAGATCGGCCGCACCGGTGCCGACGCGGGTCGAATGGATATCTTCCTGGCGGTCCGCCAGGCGCACGTGCGACATCACGGGGCCGCCCTTTTGCGCCAGGCCGCTCATGTCCAGCACGGAACAGCCCTTGCCTTCCACGTGCGCTGCCATGGCCAGGATCTGGCCGACGGTGACCACGCCCGTGCCGCCGATGCCGGTCACTAAAATGCCGAACGGTTCCGCCGTCGAGGGAATGGTGGGTGTCGGCAAGGCCGGCGCGGCGGGCGCATCCTTGTCGGCAGCAGCTGCCTTCTTCGGCTTTTTCAAGCCGCCGCCTTCCACCGTCACGAAGCTGGGGCAGAAACCCGTCGTACACGAGAAATCCTTGTTGCAGGACGACTGGTTGATCTGGCGCTTGCGCCCCAAGTCCGTTTCCAGCGGTTCCACCGACAGGCAGTTCGATTGCACGGAACAGTCGCCGCAACCTTCGCAGACGGCTTCGTTGATGACGGCGCGCTTGGCCGGGTCCGGATACTCATTGCGTTTCCGGCGGCGGCGTTTTTCCGAGGCACAGGTCTGGTCGTAGATCATGGCCGACACGCCGGGCATGTCGCGCAGTTCGCGCTGCACGTCCATCAGTTCCGAACGGTGGCGCACGGTGACGCCTTCCGCCCAGGCGTAATCGTCCGGGTATTTTTCCGGTTCGTCGGTGACGACGATGATGGGACCGACGCCTTCGGCGGCGATCTGGCGCGAGATGATGGCCGGCGATAGAGGGCCGTCGAATTCCTGGCCGCCCGTCATGGCCACCGCATCGTTGAACAGAATTTTATAAGTGATGTTCACCTTGGCCGAGACGGCGGCGCGGATGGCCAGGATGCCCGAGTGGAAATACGTGCCGTCACCGAGGTTGGTAAACACGTGCTTTTCATTCGTGAACGGCGCCTGCCCCACCCAGGTGACGCCTTCGGCGCCCATGTGGGTAAACGTCGACGTCTCGCGATCCATCCACAGCACCATGTAATGGCAGCCGATGCCGGCCAGCGCGCGCGAGCCTTCCGGTACCTTGGTCGAGGTATTGTGCGGGCAGCCGGAGCAAAAGAATGGCGTGCGGTCCTTTTGCGGATCGGGTTTCACGCTGATGGCCTTGAGGACGTTTTCTTTCGCTTCCAGGTAGGCGATGCGCTCCTTCACGCGCTGCTCGACGGGATGGCCCGCGTAGTAGCGCGAAATGCGGCTGGCAATCGCGCGGGCGATCATGGCCGGGTTCAGTTCATACGTGGCCGGCAGCAGCCAGTCGCCATGACCGGTGCCCTTCTGGTTGCTCCATTCGCCCGTGTCGTCGAACTTGCCGACCACGCGCGGACGCTCGCCATCCTTCAGGTTATACAGTTCTTCCTTCAGCGCGTATTCAAGGATCTGGCGCTTTTCTTCCACCACCAGGATTTCATCGAGGCCCTTGGCAAATTCATGCACGCCATCCGCTTCCAGCGGCCAGGTCATGCCAATCTTGTAAAGGCGGATGCCGATGTCGGACGCAGTCTGCTCATCGATGCCCAGGTCGGCCAGCGCCTGGCGCGTGTCCAGGTAGGATTTGCCAGCCGTGATGATGCCGATGCGCGCCTTCGGGCTGTCCCAGATGATTTTATTGAGCTTGTTGGCACGCGCATACGCCAGCGCCGCATACCATTTGTAGCTGTTCATGCGAACTTCTTGTTCCAGCACCGTATCGGGCCAGCGGATGTTCAAGCCACCGGCCGGCATCTCGAAGTCGGTGGGTAGCACGATCTGCACGCGGTCCGGGTCGAAGTCGACGGCGGCGCCCGACTCGATGATGTCGGTCACGCATTTCATCGACACCCATAGCCCCGTATAGCGGCTCATGGCCCAGGCGTGCAAGCCGTAGTCGATGTATTCCTGTACCGATGACGGGTACAGTACGGGAATGCCACAGGCGTTCAGGATATGGTCGGACTGGTGCGCCGTGGACGAGGATTTGGCCGCATGGTCGTCGCCGGCCAGTACCAGCACGCCGCCATGCTTGGCGGAACCGGCGTTATTCGCGTGTTTAAAAACGTCGCCGCAGCGGTCCACGCCGGGGCCCTTGCCATACCACATGCCAAATACGCCGTCGTATTTCGCGTCTTCGAACAGATTCGTTTGCTGCGTGCCCCAGACAGCCGTAGCGGCAAGGTCTTCGTTCAGGCCCGGGTGGAATTTGACGTGGTGTTCATCGAGGTATTTCTTGGCCTTGATCGCCGTCATGTCGACGGACGTCACAGGCGAACCGCGGTAACCGGTGATGTAGCCGGCCGTATTCAGGCCAGCCTTGAGATCGCGCTCGCGCTGCAGCATGGGCAGGCGGATCAGCGCTTGCGTGCCCGTCATGAAGGCGCGGCCACGCTCCAGCGTGTATTTGTCGTTCAGGGAAATTTCAGACGCGTGCGCGCCCGGCTCAAGACTCGAGCCCTTGATTGGTGCATTCATTACTTGTCTCCATTATTCTCGGTGCTACGCGTGCAAAGTCGGTTGAACTCACACGTACCGGCCGCGCTTTGTGAGCATGCCGGTGCGGAAAAATGACTTGTTTGTCGTAGACTACCACAGGAATGCGCGCGGTTCTTTTGCTGCACTGCACTCCCGTGTTTGTACTTTTTGCTGCTTTTTAGTGCTTTTTTTTGCGGGCATGTCGGGTTACGCCATTCTGGCTAACCCGACCTACTGGCCCCAGCTGTAGGTCGGATTAGCGCAGCGTAATCCGACATCCCGGGCATGAGTCGGCTTACGCCGCGCTCGTATCTTTCAGCACGCCGCGCTTGATCTGGTCCAGCTCGATCGATTCGAACAGGGCGCGGAAATTACCTTCGCCAAAGCCCTGGTCGCCCTTGCGCTGGATGATCTCGAAGAAGATCGGGCCGATCACCGTCTGCGTGAAAATTTGCAGCAACAGTTCGCGTTCCGTTTCCGTGCTGTGGCCATCGATCAGGATGCGCAGACGGCGCAGTTCTTCCAGCTGCTCGCCGTGGTTCGGCAGGCGGCGGTTGACCAGCTCGTAATACGTCTCGATGGTGTCCTGGAAGTCGATGCCAGTGTCGCGCATGCCTTGCACGGAAGCGTAGATATTGTCCGTGCCCAGCGCGATGTGCTGGATGCCTTCGCCATGGTACTGGTCCAGGTATTCGGCGATCTGCGACTTGTCGTCCGACGATTCGTTGATCGGGATGCGAATCTTGCCGCAGGGCGAAGTCATGGCCTTCGACTTGAGGCCCGTCAGCTTGCCTTCGATGTCGAAATAGCGCACTTCGCGGAAGTTGAACAGGCTTTCATAGAACGTCGCCCATTCCTTCATGCGGCCACGGTGCACATTGTGCGTCAGGTGGTCGATATAGGTCAGGCCATGGCCGACCGGGTTGGCAACGGCGCCGGGAATGGCGACGAAGTCGACGTCATAGATGCTGATGTCGCCGATACCGCCCGGTGCAGCGGCGCCTTCCTTGTCGGCGCCCTTGCCACGCCAGCGGTCGACGAAGTACAGCAGCGAATCGCCCACGCCCTTGATGGCGGGGATATTCAGCTCCATCGGACCTGTTTTGTTATCGAAACCCCAGGCGCCCAGTTCCAGCGCGCGGCGGTACACAAAGGCTGCGTCGTCGACACGGATGGCGATGGCGCACACGGACGGGCCGTGATGGCGAGCAAAACGCTGAGCGAACGAATCTTGTTCGGCATTGATGATGAAATTGATGTCGCCCTGGCGATACAGGGTCACATCCTTGTGGCGGTGGCGCGCGATGGCCGTGAAGCCCATGTTCTCGAACAGCTTGCCCAATGCTTTTGGGTCTGGTGCTGCATACTCGACGAACTCGAAACCATCGGTACCCATCGGGTTATCCCAAGGCTGAAATTGCATGATGTCTCCTCCAAGAAGTAGCGCACAGTATAGGCGTGGCTCACGGGCATTAAATGCCAAAGATCTCCCGAACAATCATGATTTGCGCAATAATATTGCGTGAAACGAGAACCACCGGAGGGAGCATGAGCAAAATTACGCTGGATAAAACAGACCGCAAGATCCTTGCCGTCCTGCAGGCCGATGGCCGCCTGTCGAATCAGGACGTGGCCGAACAGGTCAGCCTGTCGCCGTCGCCATGCTTGCGCCGCGTCAAACGGCTGGAAGAAGCGGGCGTCATCCGCCAGTACGTAGCCCTGCTGGACCCGGAAAAGATCGGTCTGGGCTTGCTCGCCTATGTGAATGTGCGCCTGGAAAAGCACAGTGACGCCACCGCGCACAGCACGGCGCGCGTGCTGGCGCCCAACCTGGTGACGAATACCTCGCCGCGCGCCGACTTCGCCGTGGCCGTGGCGCATTGGCCGGAAGTGGTGGCCTGCTATGCGATGACGGGCGAAATGGATTATCTATTACGCGTGCATGTGGAAGACATGGAGCACTTTTCGCGCTTCATGATGGCGACCCTGTTGCGCCACCCGGCCGTGCTGGACGTGAAATCGAGCTTTGCCTTGCAGCGCATCAAGGATACGACGGCCCTGCCCTTACTGTGACGGCGGTGACGGTGGCTCGGGCTTCTTCTTGCGCCCCGGCAAGCGATCCCACAGTTTGAATGCGGCGCGCGCGTTCGCCTTGAGCGTGTAGTCGAACATGGCAAACTGCTCCTGTACGGCTTCCTGCAGCATGCTGCTCGGGTTCGGCGGCAATAGTTTCAAATAAGCATCAGCTTCGCCATAGTCGCGCTGGATTTCCATGCCCGCTTTCTTGGCGATATGCATCATCGTCTTGTTCGACGACAAACAATGCATGTACAGGGTATCGACATCGTTGTTGCGGCAGTGTATCGCCGCCCGCTCGAACAGTTTCGAACCGACGCCCATGCCGCGCATGGATTTCGACACGGACACGCCAAACTCGGCCACCTGCTCCTTGTCTGTCACGACACTTTTCGCCGGCGACTTGTCTTTCGGCGCGAACGCCAGATGGCCCACGCCCACCAGCTTGAACAGGCTGTTGTAGACGCCATAAATCATGTCGCGCGAGAAATCCATCTTCTGCACGTACTGGGCGACGAGTTCATCGGGCAAGGTGCTGCCGAAACGCAGCAGGCGGTCGCTTTTCTCCAGCGACAGGAAATGCTTCATCATGCGGCGCCGGTCGCGCTCATGCAACTGCTTGACCAGTACGCTCGGACGCCCGCCGCCGCTACGACTGAGCCAGCGGCGAAACGGATTTTGAAACAGCTTGGGTAAGGTCACGACGACTCCTGGGGCGGTGCTGCGGCCCGTCAGGCCGATATTGTGCAGTGCAACATTGTGGCGCCATTGTAGCCTATTCCCGCCATTCAAGCCTGGGCCAGGAATGCCTGCACGGCCGCCACCCGCGCCGCATGGATGACTTCGGGGATGCGTTTCGGCTCCGTGCAGCCTTGCGCCAGCGCGCCCGCGTTGACGGCGCGCGCCGCGTCCAGTCCGCCCTGCAGCCGCGCCGCTTGCGGGAAATCGCCCGCGACCAGCCCATCGCACGCCACCGCTTGCAGCAGTTGCGCAAAGCGCTGCGGCTTGCGCAAGCCGTCGCAGCGTTCGCACAAGGCGACGATGGCTTCGGCGCTCAGCGTCAAGGCGCCATTGATATGCTCCAGCTCGCGCGCCGCCATGACGGCCAGCTCGCGGCACTCGTTGGGCACGCGCAGGCGCTCGCTCAATTGCTCGATGGCATCCTTGCTCATATGTAGCGTCAGGGTGGCGAAGCGCACCGGCAAGTCAAGGCCCTGCGCGGCGGCATGGTCGATGACCTGCAGCAAACGTTCGCTCAGCTGAATTTCCCCCATGATGCGCACCAGCGCGCCGCATTCCTGCAGCACCGTCAGCATGCGCGATGGGCGCGCTTCCATCAATCCTTTCGCCACTTCCTGCCACACGCGCTCGGCCACCAGGGCATCGACTTCGCCGTCGGCCACCATCTTGCGCATCAGTTCCATGGTGGCCGGTGCCACCGTAAAAGTGTCGAAGCGGGCGGCAAAGCGGGCCAGGCGCAAGATGCGCACGGGGTCTTCGCCAAACGCGTCGGAGACGTGGCGGAAGATTTTATGCTGGATATCCTGAATACCGCCGAACGGGTCGGTCAGGCTGCCGTCTTCCGCTTGCGCGATGGCGTTGATGGTGAGGTCGCGCCGCACCAGGTCGTCTTCCAGCGTGACGTCGGGCGCCGTATGGAAGACAAAGCCCCGGTAGCCGGGCGCCGTCTTGCGTTCCGTGCGGGCCAAGGCGTATTCCTCCTGCGTCTTCGGGTGCAGGAAGACGGGGAAATCCTTGCCGACGGGGCGAAAACCCTGGCGCAGCATGTCTTCAGGCGTGGCGCCGACGACAACGTGGTCGTGGTCTTTGACGGGCAAGCCTAGCAGTTGGTCGCGCACCGCACCACCGACCGTGTAAATCTTCATAGAACTTCTCTTAATCAGGTAATTCCGCGTCGTGCTTAGGCGCCACTTCCGTTTCCGCCAGCGCTTCCGTGATCCAGCGGGCCACGGCCGGGTGCGCCTGCACGCGCTCGCAATACGCGTTCAGCGCCGGCGCCAGGCTCACGCCATACGTGCGAAAACGCATGACAACGGGAGCGAAATACGCATCGGCGATGGAAAAGTCGCCGAACAGGAACTGGTGGTGGCCAAAGCGCGATAAACACTCTTCCCAGATTTCGCTGATGCGGCCGATGTCCGCCTGCGCGGCGGCCGTGCGGCCCCGTCCCGGCAACTTGGCCTTGATATTCATCGACATGTCCGTGCGCAAGCCGGCGAAACCGGAATGCATTTCCGCGCAGACACAGCGCGCCATGGCGCGCGCGGCCACGTCCTGCGGCCACATGTGTTTATCGGGAAACTGCTCGGCCAGGTATTCGCAGATGGCCAGGCTATCCCAGATCGTGATCTCGCCCGCCAGCAGCACGGGGACCCGGCCGCAGGCCGAATACTCGGCGATTTTGGTGGCCGTGTCACTCTGGTCGAGCAGCACGCGCACTTCCTGGAACGGGATGCCGAACGCCGTCATGGCGACCCACGGGCGCATCGACCAGGACGAATAATTCTTGTTGCCAATGATGAGGGTCAGGCCCGGCTCGCGCGCGGCGGCCAGGGTTTGCGTCAGGCTGGGATCAAGGATGGTCGTTTGCATAATCAGCTATTCCAGGGAAGGTTCAAGGCAAGTCGGCCGCGATGGCGCTGTTTTTCGGTCCCACGGTACCCAGGCGCGCTTTCAGCGACTGCGGTCGCTTATCGAACAGGGCCGCATAATACGTGGCGTTGGCCATCACGTTTTTCACATACCCGCGCGTTTCCGTGTACGGAATGATCTCGGCGAAGACGGCGCCTTCCAGCGGACGCGTCATGGTGGCGCGCCAGATGCGCAAGCGCCCCGGTCCCGCGTTGTAGGCGGCGCTGGCCAGCACTTGCGAACCGTCGAGACCGCCCAGCACCATGTTCAGGTAATTCGTGCCCAGCAAGACGTTGGTGCGCACATCGCTCAAAGTTTCCGTGACGAAATCGGTGAGGCCGATCTTCTTGGCGACGTAGCGGGCCGTCGATGGCATGACCTGCATCAGGCCCGAAGCGCCCACATGCGACTGTGCATCCATGATGAAGCGCGATTCCTGGCGGATCAAGCCATACACCCAGGCTTTGTCGAGGCCCAGGGTTTGCGTGGCCGGATGCATGACGTCGTCGTGCGGCGTCGGGTAACGCTGTGTGTAATCGACTTCCAGGCGCGTGCGGTCCGAGGTGTTGACCATGCGGTCGAGCACATTGTTCTGGCGCGCAAATTCCGCAGCCGCCAGATGCTGGCGATCCGTCATCGAACGCAATTCCCAGTTCCACTCACGCGTGCCTTCGAAGCGCAAGCGCATGTTGAAAAATTTCAAGGCACGCTGCAAGCCCGGATTGGCGGCCATGGCGGCGATTTCCGCGGGGCTGACGGGCTGGCCCGGCGGCGGCAAGACCAGATGGTTGCCCAGCTCTTCATTGGCCAGCAAGCCATAGAAATTCGATTGTTCGCTAATCGTGCGATACAGGGTGTCGGCTTGCGCATTCGGGCGGCCCGGCGTTTCCGCCTGCTGCGCGCGCGCCAGCCAGTAGACCCAGGTGGGGTCCGTGCGCAGGGAGGCCGGCATGGCCTGGATGGAGGCCTTGACCATGGGCCAGTTGCCTTCGCGCAAGGCAATGCGCGTTTTCCACTGCATCTGCTCCTGGGTCAATGGCGCGCCATTGGATTTTTGCCAATAGTCAAACGCTTCCGGCGCCAGCGAATACGATGCCTGCAAGGCCAGGCTGGCCCAGCCGATGGCTTGCTCCTGCGGCGTCAGTTGCGCACTCGCCTTTTGCAGCGCCACCACGCCCAGCTTCAAGGTGCTTTTCGCCATGCGGCCCACGGCCACCAGGTACATTTCATGGTCGGCACGACTGGCGCCCGCGCTCTTGGCCAGCATCAGCGCCGGCAAGTCGATCGCTTGCGCCATCTTCGCGTCGGACGCGCCCAGCAGCAGCGCGATGCGACGCGCCGGGCCCGTGGCATTCGTCTGGCCCGCCAGGCGGATCTGCGCCCACAGGTCGTTCGTATCGAACTGGCCATTTTGCGCCAGGACGGCGATCAGGCTGCCGCACGCTTCGCCATAGCCAGGCGGCGACAGCAGCAGGTTGCGCGCCTCGGACGCCACGTTCTGGCCTTTGGCGGCGCGCGACATCAGTGCGTAGCACTTGAGCTGGGTGTCGTCATCGAGCGCGAATTGTGGATATTGCTCGTCAAACACGACCCAGTCGCGCTTGCGGCCCAGCTCCAGCAGCCAGTCGTTGCGGAAACGGTCGGCGATGGCGCTGCCCTTGTAGCGGTTCAGGTAATCGCGAAATTGCGCTTCGCTCAGCTGCTTGATGCGCGGTTTCAGCCGATAATAGTCAACATACGATGGAATCTGGTAGTTCGTCAGGCGCCCCGCATAAAAGTCGGCTTTTTCGGCGTCATCCTTGCGCGCGGCATCGCGCAGCAGCAGGAAGGCATCGTCCTCGCTGCGCGTGTCGGGGGCGGCAGGCGTTGCGCTGGCCGATACCTGGGCCAGGGCGGCCAGGGGAGACAAGGCCGATGCAACACACAGCATCGTGCCGGCAATCCATTTCAGTGGGGAAATCAATGTACGACTCTCAATCTTAACTTGATGGTGATATGAATAGCGACCCTAGAATAACATGCGATCCGGCTACACGGCCACCCATTGCGCCACAGGACAAAGCCGGCTTGCGCAAGGCCCTGCTGGCGGCCCGCCGCGCCCTGCCCGACGCCACGCGCGCAGGGTGGGATGCGGCCATCGCGCAGCGCCTGCTGGACTGGTGCGCGCAAGAAAACGTCAAGGAACTGGGCGTGTACTGGCCCCTGCATGGCGAGCCGGACTTGCACGGCGCGTATGCGCAGCTGGCCGCGCGCGGCGTGCAATTAAGCTTGCCGGTAGTGCTGGAAAAGCATGCGCCGCTGGCATTTTCCGACTGGAGGCCAGGCGAAGCGATGGTGAAAGATGGCATGGGCGTGGCCGTGCCGGCCCAGTTGCGCCTGCGCCCGGCACCAGCCACCCTGCTGGTGCCCTGCCTGGGATTCAATGGGGAACGGTATCGTCTCGGCTATGGCGGCGGCTACTACGACCGTACCCTGGCGGCTACGCCGCGTCCGCGCACCCTGGGCATCGCCTATGCCTGCCTGGCGGCCAGCTTTCCCAACGGCACATATGACATCGCCCTCGATCACATCATGACCGAGGGCGATCTTTACTGTCAGGCGCGATAAGCCCGAGCGATTACTTGACCAGCCGCTGCCACAGTGCGGTAGTGGGCGCCGCCTGATTCATGCTATAGAAATGCAAGCCTGGCGCACCGCCTTCCAGCAAGCGTTCGCACAAGCCCGTCACCACGTCCAGGCCAAAGGCCTTGATGGACACGCTGTCGTCGCCGAAGCTGGCCAGTTTCAGACGCACCCAGCGAGGAATTTCCGCACCGCACATGTCCGAAAAGCGCATCAGCTGCGTGTAGTTCGTGATCGGCATGATGCCGGCCACGATAGGTACGTTGATGCCCATCTTCTGCGTCTGCTCGACAAACTGGAAATACGCGTCGGCATTGTAGAAGTACTGGGTGATGGCCGCATCGGCGCCGGCTTGCACCTTGCGCGCAAACGCCTGCAGGTCGTCCTGCGGCGACCGGGCTTGCGGGTGCATTTCCGGATAGGCGGCCACTTCGATATGGAAATGGTCGCCCGTCTCGGCGCGGATGAATTCCACCAGCTCGTTGGCATAGCGAAACTCGCCCGAGGCGCCGTAGCCGCTCGGCAAGTCGCCGCGCAAGGCCACGATACGGCTCACGCCGGCCGCCTTGAAGTCGGCCAGCACGGCGCGGATCGATGCGCGCGAGCCGCCGACGCAAGACAGGTGCGGTGCGGCCTGTTCGCCGGCCGCCAGGATCTCGCGCACGGTATCGAGCGTACCCTGCTGCGTGGTGCCACCGGCGCCGAACGTCACCGAGAAATACTTCGGATTCAATTCAGACAACTTGACACGCGTGGCGCGCAGCTTTTCCGCCCCTTCCGGGGTTTTCGGCGGGAAAAACTCAATACTGAAATTATGCTTTTCCATCGTCATTACTCAAAAGTAAGGTCGACAGGGCCCAGGAAATGATGCTGTACACAATGGCACCACCCACGGCAGACCAGAAACTGGCGACATGGAAACCATCGATCACCTGCGCCACCAGCCAGAACAGGAAGCCGTTGATGATCAAAATGAACAGGCCCAGCGACAAAAACGTCACGGGCAGGGTCAGCAGGATCAGCAAGGGGCGGATCAGCGCATTGACCAGTCCCAGCACGGCAGCGGCCAGCAGCGCGGTCCAGCCGCTGCTCATCGTCACCGAGTGCATCAGGTATGGGACGGCAAACAGGGCTGCCGCATTGATAAACCAAATCAGTAGCAAGCGCATTTCTCTAGCCTGTCAAAAATGATAATAGACCGGCGACCGCCGGACTTTTCAGATTACACAAGTGTGCCTTGTTGCCTCGCGAACCGTAGCGAGCGGATGCGCGGTGTGGCCGAGAAGCGCAGCTGTACTTTATGTACAGCGAGCATCGCCGGCCGCGCCCCGCGCCGCGCAGTAGGTTCCCGAGGCAAGCAGCCAAATTAATAGCGGTAGTGCTCTGGTTTGTATGGACCTTCCGTGCGCACGCCGATGTAGTCGGCTTGCTCTTGCGTCAGTTCCGTCAGCTGCGCATTCAACTTTTTGAGTTGCAAGCGGGCGACTTTTTCATCCAGGTGTTTCGGCAGGGTGTACACGCCGACAGGGTAGTTGGCCGTGTTCGCGTACAGCTCGATCTGGGCGATCGTCTGGTTGGCAAACGACGAGCTCATCACGTACGACGGGTGGCCCGTACCGCAGCCGAGGTTGACCAGGCGGCCTTCGGCCAGCAGGATGATGCGGCGGCCCGACGGGAAGATGATGTGGTCGACTTGCGGCTTGATGTTTTCCCACTCGTATTGCTTCAACGAAGCAACGTCGATTTCATTGTCAAAGTGACCAATGTTGCAGACGATGGCCTGGTCTTTCATGCGCGTCAGGTGATCGTGCGTGAGGATGTGATAGTTGCCGGTGCAGGTAACGAAGATGTCGCCATGTTCGCAGGCGTAATCCATGGTCACCACGCGGTAGCCTTCCATCGCCGCCTGCAGTGCGCAGATCGGATCGACTTCCGTCACCCATACTTGCGCCGACAGGGCGCGCATGGCTTGTGCCGAACCTTTACCGACATCACCGTAACCGGCGATGACGGCCACTTTGCCGGCGATCATCACGTCGGTGGCGCGCTTGATGCCATCGACCAGCGACTCGCGGCAACCGTACAGGTTGTCGAATTTCGACTTCGTGACGGAATCGTTGACGTTGATCGCAGGGAAAGCCAGCTTGCCATCCTTGTGCATTTGATACAAACGGTGCACGCCGGTGGTGGTTTCTTCCGTCACGCCGAGGATTTCCGGCAGACGCTTCGAGTACCAGGTCGGGTCGACCAGCAAGTGTTGCTTGATCGAGTTGAACATGCAGATTTCTTCTTCCGAACCCGGGTTGGCCAGCACCGACAGATCGGTTTCAGCGCGCACGCCCAGATGCAGCAGCAAGGTAGCATCGCCGCCATCGTCGAGGATCATGTTCGAGTAGACAGCCTTGCCGTCCGCGTTCGGCCATTCGAAGATGCGGTGCGTGTATTCCCAGTAATCGTCCAGCGACTCGCCCTTGATGGCGAACACAGGCGTGCCGGCGGCAGCGATGGCGGCGGCAGCGTGATCTTGCGTGGAGTAAATGTTGCACGATGCCCAACGCACTTGCGCACCCAGTGCTTCCAGGGTCTGGATCAGCACGGCGGTCTGGATGGTCATGTGGATGGAACCGGTGATGCGCGCACCTTTCAGGGGCTGCGCTGCCGCGAATTCCTCGCGGATGGCCATCAGGCCAGGCATTTCCGTTTCAGCAATCTTGATTTCTTTGTCGCCCCATGCGGCCAGAGTGATATCGGCGATGGTGTAGTCGTGTTGCGATTTGAGTACGGCGTTCATCACGCCCTCCTTTCAGTTGAAAAAGGTACGTGAGCGCAGTTGCAGGATATTCCGAGCCTGGCGAATTTCTTCGTCGCAACGCTCCTCGGACGTTGCATCATAACATTGGCCATGCGCCGGCGGCAACCATTAGTCAAGCGGGCCGGCGCCCTACGGTTTGCGCGGCCAGTTCTTGCCCTGGATGAGACAAGTGGCGCGCGCGTCAGCGTCCAGGCGCTGCGCCACTGCATCGGCCAGGTCGCGCAGGATGGGCAGCATGTCTTTATCGGCCTTGCTGCCGTCGGTGGGGTAATTCGCGGCGCGCATGGCCCATTTGCAGGTGATCACGGGATCGGGCTTGATATTCGAGCGCCAGGCATCGGGATCCGTGGCGAGAAAACCACTGTCCGCATAAATGGTGAGCACATGCAAGGCCTGGCGTACCGACATTTGCCCCATCAACTCGGTGAGTTCGGGCCTGATCTGCACCGGCGTTGCCAGCGAGCCATCGGGGAAAACAAATTTGCCGGCCGCCGCCAGAGTCAGCACGGCATGCCCGTCGCCCCCTTCTGCCTTGTCCAGCCATTGCCCCACCGTCAGCGTGGCTGGCGCCGCCACGGCAAAGGACAGGCCGAATGTAGCCAGCAGAACAACAAGCAGCGAGCGTGGGCGCAACAAGATCATGGAATTCCCTAATTGGTTTATTTGCAATGAATTGTAGCGACTCCCCATGGCAGCGCCGTTCGCTACGCGCCGTCGCGGGCGCGCCCATAAAAAAAGCGCCCGCGGCCTGCTGGCCGGAGCGCTTTTCTTGCAAGCGGACTAGCTTATTTCAGGCCGGCAGCGTCGCGCAGCAGGGCGACCTTGTCGGTGCGCTCCCACGTGAATTCCGGCTCTTCGCGGCCGAAGTGGCCGTAGGCGGCGCTCTTCTGGTAGATCGGGCGCAGCAGGTCGAGCATTTGCACGATGCCTTTTGGACGCAGGTCGAAGTGCGCCAGCACCAGCTTGGCAATTTCCGCGTCAGGAATCACGCCCGTGCCTTCCGTGTAAACGGTGATGTTGATCGGTTTGGCCACGCCGATGGCGTAGCTGACCTGCACCTGGCATTGGCGCGCCAGGCCGGCGGCAACGATGTTTTTCGCCACGTAACGGGCCGCGTAGGCTGCGGAACGGTCGACTTTCGATGGATCCTTGCCCGAGAATGCGCCGCCGCCGTGCGGGGCTGCGCCACCGTAGGTGTCGACGATGATCTTGCGCCCGGTCAAGCCGCAATCGCCTTGCGGACCGCCGATGACGAAACGGCCTGTCGGGTTGACGAGGAATTTGGTCTCCGTCAGCCATTCGCGCGGCAGGATGGGCTTGATGATTTCTTCGATGACGGCTTCTTCGATCTGCTTGTGCGAGATTTCCGGCGCATGCTGGGTCGACAGCACGACCGTGTGCACGCCAACCGGGCGGCCATCGACGTAGCGCAGGGTTACTTGCGATTTCGCGTCCGGACGCAGCCATGGCAGACGGCCATCCTTGCGCAGCTGCGACTGGCGCTCGACCAGGCGGTGCGCGTAGTGGATGGCGGCTGGCATCAGCTCAGCCGTTTCATCGCAGGCATAGCCGAACATCAGGCCCTGATCGCCAGCGCCTTGATCCAGGTCAATACCCGCACCTTCATCGACGCCTTGCGCGATGTCCGGCGACTGCTTGTCGTAGGCCACCAGCACGGCGCAACCCTTGTAGTCGATGCCGTATTCCGTATTGTCGTAGCCGATGCGTTTGATGGTTTCGCGCGCAACTTGAATATAATCCACATTGGCGTAAGTGGTAATCTCGCCAGCCAGCACCACCAGACCCGTGTTGCACAGGGTTTCGGCAGCCACGCGGGCGGTCGGATCCTGGGTCAGGATGGCGTCAAGGATGGCGTCGGAAATTTGATCGGCAACCTTGTCGGGATGGCCTTCCGAAACGGATTCGGAAGTGAAGAGATAGTCGTTTGACATTGCAAGCTCCTGATTACTATGTGAATGTTCTGTCGCAGTAAAGAGGATGTTGCCTGCGACGCTTTAGCGATATTTATATTCCGCTTCGCAAGTTGTCTATTAACTCAGCGGTTACTGCATACGTGGTATTTTACGCTTCTTAAAAAATTTTGGCACAGCAACACGCCATTCCTGGAAACAGCTTATTCATGTTAGTCCCAATTTTCCGCTTCTTATCCCTCTTTCCCCTGCCCGTCCTGCATGGCCTGGGCGCTGCGCTCGGCTGGGTGATTTACGCCATTTCCCCGTCCTACCGGCGCCGCATGCGCGAGAACATGCAAGGTGCGGGGTTTACGCAACACTTGCACACGGCCGTGGCCGAAGCGGGCAAGAGCGTGCTGGAATTGCCCTTCATCTGGTGTGCGCCAGCCGAACGCGTGGCGCGCCACGCGACGGTGGAAAACTGGGAGCTGGTGGAAAAAGCGTTGCAGCACGGCCGCGGCATCGTCTTCCTGACACCACACCTGGGCTGCTTTGAAATCGTCGCCCAGCAGATCGCCCTGCGCACGCCGCTCACCGTGATGTACCGCCCGCCCAAGCGCGCCGCCCTGAAACCGCTGATCGAAGGGGCGCGCGCACGCGAAAACCTGATGCTGGCGCCGGCCAACATGTCGGGCGTGCGCATCTTTGCCAAATGCCTGAAAAAAGGCCAGCCCATCGGCCTGCTGCCGGACCAGGTGCCGCAAGAAGGCGAAGGCGTGTGGGCCGATTTCTTCGGCCGCCCCGCCTACACCATGACCCTGCCGGCCAAGCTGGCGCAGATGGGCGGCGCCGAAGTCATCATCACCTACGCCGAGCGCCTGCCGGGCGGGCGCGGCTATGTCGTGCATTTCGTGCCGTTTACCGAATCGCTGGACAGCACCTCGGCGCAGCAGGCGCGTACCATCAATGCGGCCATGGAACAATTGATCGCGCGCAGTCCCGCGCAATACCTGTGGAGCTACAATCGCTACAAGGTGCCGCGCGGCGCGCCGCCACCCACGCCAGCGGCGCCGGATGCTGCCAAGGAGCAGGCATGAGACTGCTGATCGCCTTCATGTGGCTGCTGCACTGGCTGCCCCTGCCCATCCTCGGCCGCTTCGGCGTGGCCGTCGGCAGCGTGCTGTTCATCGCCATGCCCACGCGGCGCAAGATTGCCCTGACAAATCTGCGCCTGTGCATGCCGGAATTGACGGAACAGCAACGCGTGGCCCTGGCGCGCCAGCATTTCCAGGCGTATTCGCGCAGCGTGTGGGAGCGCAGCATCCTGTGGTGGTCGTCGGAAGCGCGCCTGAACCGCCTGATCAAGAAGGTGCCCGCCTTCCCGGGCCAGCAGATCGCGGCCAAGCCCACCATCTTGCTGTGTCCGCACTTTGTCTGCCTCGATGTGGCCGGCGCCGCCACGGCCATGGAAATTTCCGCCTCGTCCATGTATGTGCAGCAAAAGAGCCCCGCCTTCGACCAGGCCTTGCGCAATGGCCGTTCGCGCTTCAAGCCGCCCAAGCTGTTTACGCGCCAGGACGGCATCAAGACGATTCTGCGCGCGCTGCGCGACGGCTTGCCGTATTTCATGCTGCCGGACATGGATTTCGGCGAAAAGGATGCGGAATTCGTGCCCTTCTTCGGCGTGCCCGCGGCCACTCTGACGGCCACGGCGCGTCTGGCGCTGGCCGCCAAGGCGCAAGTCATTCCCGTCATCGCCACCTTCCTGCCCAATTACCAGGGCTGGAAAGTGACCTATTACCCGGCCTGGGACGATTATCCAGGCGACGACATCACGGCCGCCACGCGCCGCATGAACGAATTCATCGAAGAGCGCGTGCGCGAAGCGCCGGCCGAGTATTTCTGGACCCATAAACGCTTCAAGACGCGTCCGCAAGGCGAAGCCTCGTTTTATAACCAGCACCAGTGATACGGCAGAACATGAAACTCCAATTTACCAAGATGCATGGCGCCGGCAATGACTTCATCGTCATCGATGCCATCAATCAAGATATCGACTTCACGCCAGCCCAGTGGCAGCGCCTGGCCGACCGCCGTTTCGGCATCGGCGCCGACCAGATCCTGGTGGTGGAAAAGCCGCGCCTGCCCGGCTGCGACTTCCGCTACCGCATCTATAACAACGATGGCGGCGAAGTCGAACAATGCGGCAACGGCGCGCGCGCCTTCGTCAAATTCGTCAGCGAAAAAGGCTTGTCAAGCAAGGACAGCATCCGCGTGGAAACCATGGCCGGCATCATCGCACCACGCCTGGAACTCGACGGCAGCATCACGGTCGACATGGGCGCGCCCGTGCTGGAGCCAAAGCTGGTGCCATTCGATGCAAACGGCCTGGACGGTGTAGCAGAAGGCAACGACACCTTGTGGCCGCTGGACCTGGCGCTGCCGGGCAACGATACAACCGTGCTGGTGTCCGTCGTCTCGATGGGCAATCCACATGCCGTGCAAGTGGTCGAAGATGTCGACGCGCAAGACCTGGAACAATCGGGCCCGCTGATCGAGCACCATCCGCGCTTTCCCCGCCGCGTCAACGCCGGCTACCTGCAGATCATCGACCGCCATCACGTGAAACTGCGCGTGTTTGAACGGGGCGCGGGCGAAACCCTCGCTTGCGGCACGGGCGCCTGCGCCGCTGCCGTGGCCGGCATCCTGCGCGGCCGGCTCGACTCGCCCGTGCGCATCAGCGCGCGCGGCGGAGAACTGTCGATCGCCTGGCAAGGCCCAGGCCATCCAGTGCTGATGACGGGCCCGGCCGTGACCGTATTCGAAGGCACGATCGAACTGTAGTCAAAGCGGCAAGCCGCCTCACATCATGCCACCAGGAACTGCTGTTCCTGCGCCACACCCAGCTCGGCCAGGTAGCACTTCAGGCGGTACAGGCGTTGCCGGTAATTGCCTTCCGGCCCCGTCACGCCGCAATCGACGCGTTCGAACAGGCGCACCACCTGATCGAGCAGCTGGCGCTCCTGCGCCGTGCGGATCAACACCAGGCGCCGCTTGCCGCGCCCATGCGTGGCGCTGATATCGATCAACAAACAATGCCCCTGGTCGGCGGCATGGAGATCGAGCAGCAGCGCTTCGGCACGCGACAGATGAAAGCGGCGCGCCAGCTCCAGCCGCGCCGCCAGCAGGGGGTGGCTCTGGCCCAATTGCCGCAAGTGCCCATCGGCCTCCAGGGCGGCGTACTGGCCCCAATCGCCGGGCTCACCGTATGGCGCGATCTTCGCCAGCGCCGCCTCCGCTTCAATGCTGCCTTGCGCCTGCGCCTGCAGCAACCAATAGGCGGCACGCACATCGTTGTTGACCCCATCGCGGCGATTGCGCCAGGCATGCATGCCGCACTCGAGCTGGGCCGGGCCATGCCCCAGGTCGGCGGCACGCTCCAGGCACGAATGGGCCTCGACCACATTACGCTGGGAAAATTCCGGTTTTGTGTAAATGCGCGACAGCACAAACCAGGCTTCGGCCAGGCCCTGCTCACCCGCCTGCGTCAGCCAGCGCACGGCACGCTTGAAATTGGCCGCGCCGTTGCGCGTGGCCAGCCGCTGGCCATGCGCATCCATGCGCGCATAGCCGAGTCCCAGCTCCAGCTGCGCCGTGCGGTCGCCGCCATGCGCGGCCAGCTCGCAACACTGCCAGCCCTCGGCATCACCGCCAGGCGCCAGTGCCTGGGCGCAACGCGACAGCAACAGCACCTGCTGCGCGTCGAGGGTGATGGCACGCGCACCGGACGCAGCCTGGCGCTGTAACAGCTGGCGCGCCAGCGGCAAGCCTTGCGACAGGAATCCGGCATGGTCGCCCTGGTTCCAGGCCTGCTCCAGTCCGGCCTGCAACGGCGTGTCGCCATTGAGCGCCTGTTCGCCAGCAAGGCTGGTATCAGGCACGGCGGCGGCAGACGATCCTTCTTGCATGGATAACAACCATTGCGCATCGGGCAAGCCGGCCCGCACGGCGGCGTCCAGCGCCACGCGCGCCTTGGCGCGCATGGTTTCACAACTGCTGGCGGCGTTGCCCAGCACCAGTTGCGCCAGCACCAGGCCCGCCTGCACCAGGCCCGCATCGAACGCCTGCGCGTAATACGGAATCAGCGTCTTGGCTGCCGGTTGCGCCACGGCGAAAGGCACGTGCGTACCGATCAGCAAGCATGCTTCCTGGCTATCTTCCTGGGCCGCCCGCGCCAGCCAGTGCAAGGCTGTCGGCAAACTCTGCGGCACACCCTGTCCGAACAGATACAGCCGCCCCAACGCCAGCTGGCAAGCCACATCGCCCGCACGTGCGCCCTTGATCAATCCTAATGTTTCGCGATTTGCCATCGATTCTCGATATTGAGTCAATGATTCTAATAATAGTGAGCTGTCTCCAGGCCCATCAATGCAGGCCGTCCCTTAGTGTAACGTCCTTGTGTCATAAATCCGCCAAAGCCGGCTGAAGAACTTGACTCAACGCAACAATCTCCTGGCCAACATACGCCAAGATGGCAAGGAGCCGCCACCGTGGCGATAGGAGAACGCTGGCTATCGGCGCAGGATCGGCAGAAACCGCGCGTTACAAAAATACAACAGGACCATGGATTTATGACGCTTTTCACCAATTTTTTCACGCATATTTGACCAATCCCGCACGTCTTGCGCGCCGACGAATTAAGGTTCATTCATCGAAACGCGGTAATTGGCGCATTTCAATCTGCTCGGATCTCGGACGGAACTCACTTTTAATAGGGAATAAGACATGAAAAAATCACTCGTTGCCCTCGCACTCTTCGGCGCCTTTGCCGCAACCGCACAAGCGCAGTCGTCCGTCCAAATCTACGGCACGATCGATGCTGGCCTGGGTAAAGCGACAGGTTCCACCACTGCCGTCACCAAACGCGACAACAACAAACTGGGTTTCAAGGGCACGGAAGATCTGGGCAATGGCTTGAAAGCTATTTTCCAACTGGAAATTCGCTATGAAACCGATACGGGTACGCTGGAAAGCAACTCCCGTCCGCTGTTCCAGGGTCAGAGCCGCGTCGGCCTGCAAGGCAACTTCGGTACCGTCCGCCTGGGCCGTGGCCTGACTGCCTTCCAGGAAGCGAGCACCGCGTTCGAACCATGGTCGGGCATGCCTACGCAAGCCGGTTTCCAGACCGACATCACGGTCGCCGGTTACACCAGCGATCCACTGAGTGCGGATGGCAACTCGCGTAACCGCTTCTCGAACGCCTTGTTCTATAATTCGCCAGTCATCAGCGGCTTCCAGTTCAACGCCACCGTGGCCGCCAAGGAAGCCAATTCCAATGCCGCCGTCCCAGCGCGTACGCCGGTCAACGCAGTCACATTTGCCTCGGGTAACTACGCCGTGGTAGGAAACATTGCGCCAGCGTCGAATCCGTACTCGATGTCGGCTACCTATACCAATGAACAGTTCGCCGCCATGGCCGCTTACGAGCGCAATGGCTTGCAAGCCAAGCTGTGGTCGGTTGCTGCATCGTTCAATCCGGTCAAGGAATTGAAACTGATGGCGTCGTACCAGCATCAGGATGATGGCAACTTCAAGATCATCAATACAGATACCAAGGCATGGCTGATTGGCGCCAACTACGACGTCGGCCCAGGCAAGATCCGCGCTGGCTATGGCCAGAAAACCCCGGATGGCGTCGTCAAGACCAAGCAGGCATCGCTGGGCTATGACTACAATTTGTCGAAACGCACCTACCTGTACGCGGATATTTCGAACAAGAAAGCAGCCGTTGCTAATAACATCAACTACACCGTTGCGAAAAGCGTCAACTACATCGGCATCGGCGTACACCACAACTTCTAATGCCCCGCCTGTCACCCTCCACGGGTGATTGCTGAGCTAGGAATACAAAGCGGCATGGGCAACCATGCCGCTTTTTTCATGTGCGCGCGGAAAATGCATCGGCGCCCTGCCCTTTGCGCCTATGCGGGCGCACTCTCGGTTAGAATGAAGCGTTCATCCTTCTCTCTTCTGACTATCAATGACCGCCACACTCGATTCCAGCACCGTCGCCCAGTACCTGAGCGAGCATCCGACTTTCTTCGCAGAGCATACCGCGCTGCTCGGCGAGGTCAAGCTGAGCAGCCCGCTGACGGGACGCACCATCTCGCTGCAGGAGCGGCAGATGGAAGTGATGCGTGACAAATACAAGGCGCTCGAACTGCGCATGTCCAAACTGAGCCGCCTGGCCGAGGAAAATGGCGACATCGCCAGCAAGTTCCACGGCTGGAACCAGGCCATGCTGCAAGTGCGCAGCGATGCGGCCATGCCGCGCGTGCTGGTCGATGCCTTGCAAAGCAATTTCGACGTGCCTTATGTCAGCCTGCGCCTGTGGCAAGTGCTGCCGGAACACGCCAACGGCTGGTTCACGGAAGATGTCACGGCCGACGTGCGCATGTTCGCCAACAGCTTGCAAGCGCCGTACTGCGGCAGCAACCGCGATTTCGAAGCCGTGCACTGGTTGCAGGCGGATAAAATCGAATCGACCGTCATGATCGCCCTGCGCGCGCCCGGCACGACCGGCACCTTCGGCTTGCTGGTGCTCGGTTCGCCCGACAGCGAACGCTTTACCTCGAGCATGGGCACGGACTTCCTGGTGCACATCGGCGCCACGGCCAGCGCCGCCCTGGCCGCGCTGCGCGCCGGCTCGCCTGCCTGAGAACACCATGCATGAAGCGCGCGACAAGGCCGAATGGCTCGACGCCTATCTGGCGCAGCTGGCCACGCAGCGCAAGCTGTCGCCGCATACGCTGGACGCCTACGGGCGCGACCTGCGCGCCTTGCTGGAACTGAGCGGCAATACGCCCTGGACCGCCCTCGCGCACAACGAAATACGCCGCTACACGGCCAAGCTGCACAGCGGCGGCCTGGACCCACGTTCGATCGCCCGCAAGCTGTCGTCGTGGCGGGGCTTTTTCAACTGGCTCAGTGGCGAGACCAAGCTCGATGCCAACCCCGTCGACGGCATCCGCGCGCCCAAACGGGCCAAAACCTTACCCAAAGCCCTGTCGGTGGACGACGCCGTGCGACTCGTCGCGACCGCGCAACACCAGCAGGGTGGCGCCGAGCCGGAACAACTGTGCAACCGCGCCATGTTCGAGCTGTTGTACTCGAGCGGTTTGCGCGTCTCCGAACTGACCAGCCTGGACACCCATTACTGCAAGGCCGAGGGCGGCCAGCCCGCCTCGCTGGGCTGGCTCGACATGGCCAGCTTCGAAGTCATCGTCACGGGCAAGGGCAGCAAGATGCGCAAGGTGCCTGTCGGCAAGGCAGCGCTCGTGGCCTTGAGTACTTGGCTGGCCGTGCGCCCGCCCGCCAGGGATGGCAGCGCTGCCTTGTTTTTAAGCACGCGCGGCACGCGCATCTCGCCACGCGTATTGCAGCTGCGCCTGAAGGCCCATGCGCTGGCCACCGACATTCCCGCCAACGTGCACCCGCACGTGCTGCGCCACTCATTTGCCTCGCACGTGCTGCAATCGTCAGGCGACTTGCGCGCCGTACAGGAAATGCTGGGTCATTCCAGCATCACCTCGACCCAGGTCTACACGGCCCTCGATTTCCAGCATCTGGCGCACGTGTATGACCAGGCGCACCCGCGCGCCAAGCTCAAGTAGGCAGCCGCAGCCGGGGCCAGCCTGATCCATATCAAGCGGATCGGCGCGCATTTGCAAGCATTTGCAAAATTCCGGCATAATCGTCCGCATTCTTCCGCTTGCGCGGTGGCACCATCGATTACAGCATAGGCATCTCTCATGGCACTGATTCCAACCACCATCCTCACCGGTTTCCTGGGCGCCGGCAAAACCACCTTGCTCAACCGCATACTGCAGGAAGACCATGGCATGCGCATCGCCGTGATCGAAAACGAGTTTGGCCAGGAAAACATCGACAATGAAATCCTGGTACAGGATAGCAACGAGCACATCATCGAGATGAACAACGGCTGCATCTGCTGCACCGTGCGCGGCGACCTGATCGTGGGCCTGACGGAACTGGCACGCAAACGCGACGCCGGCCTGCTGGCGTTTGACCGCGTCGTCATCGAAACAACGGGCCTGGCCAATCCCGGCCCCGTGGCGCAAACTTTCTTTGTCGACGAAGAAGTGGGCAGCCACTACATGCTCGACGCCATTATCACGGTGGTCGATGCCCGTCATGCCATGAAGCAACTCGATGAATATGAAGAAGCCCAGCGGCAAGTGGGTTTTGCCGACAAGCTGCTGCTGTCGAAAACCGACCTCGTCAGTGAAGAGGACGTGACCACCCTGACGCGCCGCCTGAAGCGCATCAATCCCCGCGCCCCCATTGCCAAGGTCGATTTCGGCCGCGCGCCGCTGGCCGAGGTGCTCGACATTCGCGGTTTCAACCTGAATGAAAAGCTGGAACTGGACCCGGATTTCCTGGCCACGGAAACGGCGCACGTCCACGACCACGACAAAGCGCACGACCACGATCACGCACATGAGCACAAGCATGAACCCGCACATGAGCACGCACATGAGCACAGCGACGCCTGCGCCACCGATTGCGGCCATGCGAACCACCACCATGCACAGCACAGCGACGACATCGCCGCCTTTGTTTTCAAGAGCACGCAACCGTTCGACAGCGCCAAGCTTGACGAGTTCCTCGGCGGTCTGGTGCAAGTGTATGGCCCGCGCATGCTGCGCTACAAAGGCGTGCTGCTGATGCAGGGAGCCGAACGCAAGGTGGTCTTCCAGGGCGTGCACCAGTTGATGGGCAGCGACCTGGGTGCCAAATGGGGCGAGAATGAAGTGCGCGGCAGCAAAATGGTGTTTATTGGCAAAAATCTACCAAAAGACATTTTTATTCGCGGACTCGAACAATGTTTGGTATAAACTAGCCGGGTTTTGCAAAGTATTCTTTGCAAAGCAGAAACAAAAGGGAAAGTTAAGCACGCTTTCCCGCTGTCCGACACCCAACTTGCTGGCATAAACCAACAAGTAGCCGTCTCTGATCGGCTAGGCAACAAATCGGGATGGCAATATAAGGCAAAGCGTGCCAAAATCAGCGACGAAAACGGCCCATGTCGTTCGCCTGTCATGAAATGCTGGCAAACTGCCGCTGGCCACATGCCAGGCATGCAAGCGATCCACCCAACACGCCCATCGTCGCGCGCATAGCGCGACTGGCATAGAGCGGTAAAAAGTTATCAACATGGCAAATGTAGCCGGCCGGTAGTCCTGGCCGACGCCGGCAAGCCAAGGTCGCAAGCAGTACATCCGGACAGCAATGCCCAGCGGAACCTGTACAGTTGCTCGGCGTCGCCGCATCAACTGATCAATTTGAAAACTCTGTCGTATCGAAGGTAAGCGAAGTTATGACCAAAACTAATAAATCGACCCCGGCCGCCAACCAAGACATCCCTCTCATCAGCGAAGACCAAATTCGCGCCATGAGCGAAGATGACTACATGAATCCGGCACAACTGGCATTCTTCAAGGCGCGTCTGCAGCAGCTCGAAAAAGACCTGCTGAAAAACGCCGGCGAAACCACGGAACACTTGCGTGAAACCGTGCTCGTACCGGATCCTGCCGACCGCGCTACCATCGAGGAAGAGCATGCGCTGGAACTGCGCACGCGTGACCGCGAGCGCAAATTGCTGAAGAAAGTGCAGCAATCGATCGCCAGCATCGACGCCGGCGACTATGGCTGGTGCGAGGAAACGGGCGAGCCTATCGGCATCCCGCGCCTGATCGCCCGACCGACCGCCACCCTGTCGCTGGAAGCCCAGCAACGGCGCGAACTGAAGCAAAAGCTGTACGGCGACTGATCGCCCCTCCCCTTGCGCGGCCGCCCCGGCTGCCCCGTGATGGCGAAAAAAAGCACACAACCTCGGTTGCGTGCTTTTTTTTCGTCCTGCGCCGACTACACTGAAGCAGGCACGGCAGCGGCAAGCGCCGCTTGCAATTGCCTTTTCCATCCCCACTTTTGAGCCATGGGCGCGCAGGCACATGACGCTGCACGCATCGGCACGAATCTTTTGAGGTCACTATGGAACAATTTCACGGCACCACCATCCTCTGCGTCCGGCGCGGCAAGCAAGTCGCCCTGGGCGGCGATGGCCAGGTAACTTTGGGCAACATTGTCATGAAGGGCACGGCTCGCAAGGTGCGTAAGTTGTATCAGGGCAAGGTCCTGGTCGGCTTTGCCGGCGGCACGGCCGACGCCTTCACCCTGCTTGACCGTTTTGAAGGCAAGCTGGAAAAGCACCAGGGCAATTTGCTGCGTGCCTCCGTCGAACTGGCCAAGGACTGGCGCACCGACCGCGTGCTGCGCCGCCTGGAAGCGATGCTGCTGGTAGCCGACAGCGAGTCGACCCTGGTCATCACGGGCAATGGCGACGTGCTGGAACCGGAAGACGGCATCGGCGCCATCGGCTCGGGTGGCACCTACGCCCAGTCGGCCGCCAAGGCGCTGCAGGAAAACACGGACTTGTCGCCGGCCGAAGTGGTCAAGAAATCGCTGACCATCGCCGCGGAACTCTGCATCTATACGAATATGTCCCACATCATCGAAACCCTCGACTAAGAGTCCCCGAGAAAACGCCCATGGCTGCGTTGCATGGCCTGGGCGTACAAAAACGTACTGCCTGCGGCCACGCGCCTTGCCCTGAACGTTTTTCGGGAACTCTACGCAAAGAAGACAGAAAGCTAACTATGATCATGAACATGACCCCGTCGGAAATCGTCACCGAACTCGACAAGCACGTGGTGGGCCAGGCCAAGGCCAAGCGCGCCGTCGCCATCGCCCTGCGCAACCGCTGGCGCCGCCAGCAGGTGGCCGAGCCCCTGCGCCATGAAATCACGCCCAAGAATATCCTCATGATCGGCCCCACGGGCGTCGGCAAGACGGAAATCGCGCGCCGCCTGGCCAAGCTGGCCGAGGCGCCCTTCATCAAGATCGAGGCAACCAAATTCACGGAAGTGGGCTATGTGGGGCGCGACGTCGACACCATCATCCGCGACCTGATCGACATCGGCATCAAGCAGACGCGCGCGCTGGAAATGAAGAAAGTGCGCGCACGCGCCGAAGATGCGGCCGAAGACCGCGTCATCGACATCCTCGTGCCGCCGGCACGCGACTTCGGCTTCACGCCGAATACGCCAGCGGCCGTGGACAGCGGCAGCGGTGGCGGCGACAGCACGCGCCAGACCTTCCGCAAGCGATTGCGCCAGGGCGAACTCGATGACAAGGAAATCGAGATCGAGCTGGCCGAGGCGGGCCCGCAGATGGAAATCATGGCGCCGCCAGGCATGGAAGAAATGACGGAACAGATCAAGTCCATGTTCTCGGGTGTCGGCGGGCAGCGCAAGAAGGCGCGCAAGGTCAAGATCCGCGAAGCATTAAAACTGCTGGTCGAGGAAGAAGCGGCCAAGCTGGTCAACGAAGATGAGCTGAAACAGAAGGCCATCCAGAACGTCGAGCAGAACGGCATCGTCTTTCTCGATGAAATCGACAAGATCGCCTCGCGCTCGGAGTCCGGCGGCGCCGACGTCTCGCGCGCGGGCGTGCAGCGCGACCTGCTGCCGCTGGTCGAAGGCACGACCGTCAACACCAAGTACGGCATGATACGCACGGACCACATCCTGTTCATCGCCTCAGGCGCCTTCCACCTGGCCAAGCCGTCGGACCTGATTCCCGAACTGCAGGGGCGTTTCCCCATCCGCGTAGAACTGGAATCGCTGTCGATTTCGGACTTCGAGCGTATTTTGACCAGCACCGACGCCTGCCTGACGATGCAGTACGAAGCCTTGCTGGCGACAGAAAACCTGACCTTGAAATTCGCGCCGGAAGGCATCACGCGCCTGGCGGAAATCGCCTATTCGGTCAATGAGCGCACGGAAAACATCGGCGCGCGCCGTCTGTACACGGTGATGGAAAAATTGCTGGAAGAAGTGTCGTTTACAGCCAGCGAAGGCAGCAGCAGCACGGAAAACCTGCTGGTGATCGATGCCGCGTATGTCAACGAACGCCTGGAAGCGCTGTCGGTCAACGAGGACCTGTCGCGCTACGTGCTGTAAAGAGGGAGGGGACCGATGGCAAACAAGGCATTGGCGACGCGGCAGAAAATGCAGTTCCGCGTCGAACCCTCGCAAAAACCGCGCAATCCGGTCGCCGCGGCCGCCTTGCAGCGCGCCGCCGGGGCGCACGTGAAAACCGTGTCTGGCCAGCGCCAGCAGGAAAAACGCCTGCTGGCGAAATTGCTGCTGAAGGTCGACGTCAAAGACTGATCTCAAAATGTCCAGGGCAAGGCGCATGGACGAAGACAGTATGGATAATACGGCGAGGCCATGCAACGCAGCCATGGCCATTTTAGGCCGCCCGCGGACACCCCCATCGGGGCGTCCGCCATCAGGCCACTCTCTGCCGCAGCAGCATCCCCTTAGAAACGGTAGGACGCGCCCAGCGAAAACATGTCGACCTTGGTCGTTTGCTTGCTGTTGTACTTGACGGGCACGCGGTCCCAGTCGAGGTGCAGCGACCAGTTCTGGTTCAGCGCATACGCCGTGCCGATACCGTAGGTCAGGCCGATCTTGCTCTTCTTGTCCGAACCGCCGCCCAGATAATCGACCTTGCCCTGCGTATAAGCCGCGCCGGCGCGGCCACTCAGTGTAAACGCGTCAAACTGGTAACCGAGCACGCCCTGCATGCCGAGGCCCGTGAACTTGCCGCGGCCAGCGCGCTTGCCGGTATCCGTGTCGAAGCCGGACTTGACCTCGCCGCCTGTATACCCCACCAGCTCAATCGAAGGCAGGGCCACGCCGCCCTGAAACGGCAGCGCGTCGAAACTGTAACCCAGGTAGGCCTTGCCATTGCGCTTGCTGCTTTTGTCGCAATCGCTTTGTCCGGCGAGGCAATCGAGGCCGCTACTGGCGCGAAAGCCATAGCTGGCGCCCGCATAGAATGGACCCGGTGCAGGCTCGGCTGCGGCGGCATGCAGGGGAGCGATGGCGGCCAACGCCAGTATCGCTGCTGGAAAATGAAATTTGGAGAACATGGATAACCTCTACAAGTGGATGGATTGCCTGGTTGTAGCGCGCTGCGCGAGCCACAAGCGGGAGTGTCATCTCTTTTGCCGGGAAGTACTATCACCTTGTGCAAAGTGCCATTTGCGGCTACATTCGGTACCGTCATCCGCCACCAATCTTGTAAAAAAGGATATCTCGTGAGTTCACCTGAACTGGTTTTGCGCGTGCTGCGCACCCAATTGCGTGCCGCCGGCATCACGTACAAGGTATTGGCCGAGCGCATCGCCATGAGCGAGTCGAGCGTCAAGCGCATGTTTGGCCAGCACGACATGTCGCTGTCGCGCCTGGCCCTGATCTGCAAGGCCTCGGGCATCGCCATGGAAGACGTACTGCGCGGCGCGGCCGACATCACGCCGCATGCCGATACGCTCACGCTGGTGCAGGAAAAGTCGCTGGTGGCGCATCCGCGCTTGCTGCTGGTGGCGATCTGCTGCCTGGGCCACTGGAGCCTGGAGCAGGTGGTGGAAACGTATGCGCTGACGCAGGCAGAATGCATCGGCTGCCTGGCCGAGCTGGACCGGCTAGGCTTGATCGAACTCAAACCGCTGAACCGCTACAGCCTGCGCGTCTCGAACGCCTTCCACTGGCTGGCCGACGGCCCGGTGCAGCAGTACTTCCGCGAACACGTGGTGGCCGATTATTTCAGCGGGCATTTCGATGGCGCCGGCGAAACCCTGATGTGCATCCCGGCGCGCCTGTCGTTGTCGAGCGCGCAAGAGCTGGTGCAAAAGATCCGCCAGCTGGCCGAGGAACTGGCGCGGCTGCACCAGAACGACCGGCGCCTTGCGCCCGCCGAGCGCGACGGCTTTACCCTGCTGCTGGGGTTTCGCTCATGGGAATTTGCCGCCTTCACGGCCCTGCGCCGCAGCACGGCGTCCCCCGCCCCGGCGGCTCCTTACCAGACCGGTCCCAGGAACAGATAGAAAGTGCTCTCGCCGCCCTTCGATGCGCCCGAGGCCACGTACACGGGGCCGAAGCGGGTATCGACGGAGATGAAGGCGCTGCTCGCCTGCGTGAACTTGGTGGACTTCCAGCGCTCGTTCTGGTCAAAGCCGCCGCCCATTTCCAGCGAAAAGCCGGCCCGCACGGCGCCGCCCAGGGTGCTGGGCAGGGAACCGATGCGGCGTGCCATCACCACGCGCGCCAGGGCGATGCTGCGTCCGCTCACCGATTCAAAATCCGTGCCGGACAGGCGCAGGAAGCCGCCCAGGCTGAGCGGCGCCTCGCCCCGCTGCGCGCGCGCCCATTCGCCATACACGTGGCCGGCCCAGTTGCCGTAACCAAAAGCCTTCAACGCCGTCAGCGAAGAGCGGCCCAGCGCCGCTTCGCCCGAACCCGTGGTCGAGGCGCGCGTCCAGGTAGCGTCGAGAAGCGCGCCGCGCGTGGGGAAACCCGGCGAATCGAGCGTATCGACGCGGAACTGGACGAACTGGGTGGTGCCCAGCGCACGTGACTCGGGCTGCGTGGGATCGGCCGGTATCGCCAGCTTGCCCTTGACCTCCGTGCGCGTGACACCGAACTGCAAATCGCCCCAGGTACCGAACTCGCGTCCCAGCACCAGCGCCGCCGTCTGGCCGTTATACGTCACGCGTGCGCTGCGTCGGCCCTTGTCAAAGACATCCATCGCCGACGACGTGTACTGCAGCTGCGGCGCGATATACCACGGGTTGCCTGCGCCCAGCGGCTGCCAGAACTGCACACCATAGCCACGCGCATTGCCGATCTGCGCCGTGCTGCGCAACTCGCCGCCCCAGCTGTTCAGATTCGAGCGCACATGCAGCAGCTTCAGGGCGAAGCTATTGCTGTCCCTGAAATCGCTGGACAGCTCCAGGCCCACGCGAAGGCGGTTGCTGGCCCACGGCGCTTCGACCGCCTTGATATTGACCGTGCGCTGGTCACCCGAATCGACCACTTCCGTCTCCACGCGCGCCACGTCGCCGCGGCCATACAGCCTGGCCGCCGCCTTGAGCACATCTTCCTGGCTGACCGACTGCCCTTCCACCAGGCCCGATTGCGCCTGCAGGATGCGCGGATTGATATCGCCTTCGCTCTCCACTGCCAGGCGCGTGAGCGGCAGGGCCACGTCCAGCAGGGCTGGCGCCGCCAGGCGCAGCTGCTCGCGCGCTGCAAACTGTTCCGGCGGCAGGGCCAGCGGCGCCAGACGGGCGGCCAAGGCCTGCGCCGCCTGTTCGCCGGCGCGCATGGCGCGCGCATAATTTTCAAAGTCGAGGAAACTGACACCCGTCAAATCCGGCGCCACCAGGATATCCTGCGGCTGCAGCTCCTTGAGCGAGCGCTGCACGTTCTGCTCCGTGAGGATCTGCAGCATCTGCTGCGCCACGCCGATGGCGCTGCCCAGGTCTTTTTCCGGCGCCAGCGGCGTGCCCACGTTGACGGCGATGATGATGTCGGCGCCCATGGCGCGCGCCATGTCGACGGGCAGGTTGCGCACCAGGCCCCCATCGACCACCAGCCGGTTGTTCACGCGCACTGGGGCAAACACGCCCGGCACGGCCAGCGAGGCGCGCATCGACAGGAACAGCGGCGTGTCGACCAGCTCCACCAGCTCGCCATTGACCAGGTCGGAGGCCACCGAACGGAAAGGCAGCGGCAGCTGGCTGGCGGGGCGGTCGCGCATGCCCGCCGGCAGCAGCCGGTTCAGCGCCATTTCCAGCGCCGCATTGCTGGCCGCGGCCGGCGGCGTGGAAATGCCGTTGCGGCTGGTGCCAAACTCGATGCGCGACGGCAGCAATAAATCTTCCTCACGGCGGCGGAACGCCAGTTCATCGCGCGGCGGCCGGTCGGCCACCACGCGCGCCCAGTTGGTTTCGCGCGCCATCTTTTCCAGGTCCGCCACGGAAGCGCCGGCCGCATACGCGCCGCCCACCACGCCGCCCATGCTGGTGCCCACCACCAGGTCGATCGGCACATGCAGCTCCTGCAGCACTTTCAATACGCCGATATGCGCGAGGCCGCGCGCGCCGCCGCCCGACAGCACCAGGGCGATGCGCGGGCGCGCCGGCACGGATGCCGCCTGAGCGGCTGCCGGGGAAGAGATGGCGGCGGCGCCAGCTTGCGGCAAGGCGCACAGCGCCGCCACGCAGCCTGCTGCCAGGACGGCACGGATCGAGAACATGAAGACTCCTGTCGCGATGGCGGCACGCGCCATCAGCATGATGGTAATACGGTAAATCGGGGTAAATCCGGCAATCAGCTCAATTCGACGGCGGCGGTACGCTGCTGGTCACTTGCGGCGCCGGCATCATGGTCGCCGGCCGCTGCTGCTCCATCGGCAACGGTGGCGGCACCAGGCTGTTTGTCGGCGCAGGGGCCGCGGCCTGCGTTGGTGTGACAGACACCTGCCCCGGCAAGGCCAGCGCCTTGTCGTCAGCCACCAGGTCGATGCGCTTGCTCACGCCACCATCGCGCAGCAACACATGGCGCGCATGCACTTCCAGCACTGTCACGCCAGGCACCACCTCGGCGCCTTCCGGCAGGGCTACGGAGGGCTTGCCGTCGGTCGAGATGATGGCCACGCTGCCGCGGCCATTGCTGGCGGCCACCACGCCCTTGAGCTGGTAATTGCTGACCGTAGCCACGCTGGCCTGGCCGCCGAACAGCGAGGCGCCCGCCTCCACGCTGGCATCCTGCACCACCGGATTGGGGGGCGGATTGATGGGACGCTGCGGCGCCTTGAACAGCTGAATGGCCCAATAGGCCAGCGACACGGACAGCGCCACGACGGCGAGCAAACTTGTAAATTGAGGCAAACGCTTCATGGCTTCCTTGAGTCTCTTATTTGACCAGCTGATTGATTTCGATAATCGGCATCAGCACGGCCAGCACGATCAGCAGCACCACCACGCCCATGGCCAGGATCAGGGCTGGCTCCAGCAGGCCGGCAATGGTCAGGGTGCGGCGTTCCAGGTCCTGCTCCTGCGCGCTGGCGGCGCGTTCCAGCATGGCCGGCAACTCGCCCGTGATTTCGCCGGCGCGTATCATGTGGATCAGCATGGGAGGAAAATGCTTTTGCGCCGACAGCGCGCGCGCCAGGCTGACGCCCTCGCGCACGGCGCCGCTGGCTTCTTCCACCAGTTCCTGCATCGCCACATTGGTCAGCGTATCGCGGCTGGTGTCGAGCGCGCGCAAGATCGGCACGCCGGAGCCCGTGGTGATGGCCAGGGTGCTGGCGAAACGCGCCGTGTTCAGGCTGCGCTCGAACTTGCCGTACAGGGGCGCCGTCAGCAGCCAGGTGTGCCAGCGCCGTTTCAGGGCCGGCTGCTGCAGCGCGCGGCGCCAGGCGAACCAGGCGCCAATCAGGACGATGCCCACCAGGATGCCGTAGTGGCGCACGAAGTCCGACAGTGCCAGCATGATGATGGTGAGCAGCGGCAGCTTCTGCTTGGTATTGGCGAACACGGAAACGATCTGCGGCACCACGTAGGTGAGCAGGAAAATCACGATGGAAAACGCCACCACCGTGACGATGGCGGGATAGGTAAACGCCAGCTTGACCTTCTGCACCAGCGCATTGCGCCGCTCGATGTAATCGGCCAGGCGCGACAGCACACGCGACAAATGGCCGATCTGCTCGCCCGACGCCACCAGCGCCCGATAAATTTCCGCGAAATCGCGCGGATGGCGCGCCAGCACGTCGGAAAACGCGGCGCCACCGATCACTTCCGAACGGATGGAAGCGATCAGGTCGCGCAAATACGGCCGCTCGGCCTGTTCCAGCAAGGCGGAAAACGCTTGCTCGAGCGGCAGGCCCGCTTCCAGCAGGCTGGCCAGCTGGCGCGTAAACAGGGCCAGCTCGGTGCTCGACAGGCGCTCGCCGAAGCCGCGCCGCTTGGTGACGCCGGCGGCGTCCACCTGCGCGGTGATCGGTTCGACAGCCAGCGGCACCAGGCCTTGCACGCGCAACTCGGCGCGCGCGGCACGGGGACTGTCGGCATTGAGCACGCCCTTGCGGGTGGCGCCCTGGGCATCGACGGCTTCATAACGGAATGCGGGCATGGTGGCGGGCCTAGTCTTTGGTCACGCGCAGCAATTCAGCCTGCGTGGTGGTGCCGTCGCGCAACCAGCGTTCGCCATCGTCGCGCATGCTCGTCATGCCGTCCTGCAGGGCGACGGCGCGCACGTCCGCTTCCGAGGCGCGGTTGTGGATCTGCGCGCGGATCTGCTCCGTCGTGCGCAGCAGCTCGTACACGCCCACTCGGCCCTGGTAGCCCGTCTGGCCGCAATGCTCGCAGCCGACCGCCTGCCAGTATTGCCCATCGAAGGTCTTGCACGCGCCGCACAATTTGCGCACCAGGCGCTGTGCCAGCACGCCCAACAACGACGACGACAGCAGGAACGGTTCGATGCCCATGTCCAGCAGGCGCGTGACGGCCGCCGAGGCATCGTTGGTATGCAGGGTCGCCAGCACCAGGTGGCCCGTCAGCGACGCCTGCACGGCGATCTGCGCCGTTTCCAGGTCGCGGATCTCGCCGATCATGATCACATCGGGATCTTGCCGCAAAATCGCCCGCAGCGCCTTGGCAAAGGTCATGTCGATGCGCGAATTGACCTGCGTCTGGCCCACGCCGGCCAGGTCGTACTCGATCGGGTCTTCCACCGTCAGGATGTTCGTGGTGGTGGCATTGAGCATCGACAGCGCCGCGTACAGGGTGGTGGTCTTGCCCGAGCCGGTGGGCCCCGTGACGAGCACGATGCCGTGCGGCTGCGTGATCAGGCCATCGAACTGCTTCAGCATGGGTGCGCTCATGCCCAGGTGCTGCAGGTCGAGGCGGCCCGCTTCCTTGTCCAGCAAGCGCAATACGGCCCGTTCGCCATGCCCGGTGGGCAGGGTCGAAACGCGCACGTCAACGGGCTTGCCGCCCACGCGCAGGGTGATGCGGCCGTCCTGCGGCAAGCGTTTTTCGGCGATGTCGAGCTGCGCCATGATCTTGATGCGCGAGATCAGCGAACCGTGGATGGCCTTGCGCGGGCGCACCACGTCGCGCAGGCTGCCATCGATGCGAAAGCGCACGACGGAGGTCTGCTCGAACGGCTCGATGTGGATGTCGGACGCGCCTTCGCGCAGCGCCTGCGTGAGCAGCGCGTTGATCATGCGGATGACGGGCGCATCGTCGGACGATTCAAGCAAGTCCTCGATGGCCGGCACGTCCTGCAACAGCTTGGTGAGATCCAGGTCGGCGTCGAATTCATCGGCCATCTGCGACGCGTCGCCGCCACCGCCCGCGTAGGCGCCGGCAATGGCCGCATCGAGTTCGCCGCGCGGCAGCAGCGTCAATTGAATCTGGCCGAAACGGCGCGACACTTCGGCAATGGCCGCCGGCGCCGTCGATGCGGCCACCAGCACCTCGACCGGGGCGCCATCGACCGCGCCGGGCCGCGCCAGCAGGCCGAAATCGCGGGCGTAGGCGTAGGGAAGCAGATTGCTCATGGCTGTCCCATCACTTCTGCTGCTGCGGCAATTGCTGCTGCTGGTATTGCTGCAGCAGCGGCTGCGGTGGCGTGGCCGCGTTGGCCGGCGCGCCTGGCGGCGGCGTCGGTGCCGGCGGCACGGGGCGCGTCACCATGTTGCCGCCCACCGGCTGGCCATCCTGCAGGGCCGGCAAGACGGGCGTGCCCAGGTCTTTCAGCATCAGATTGCCCGTCGCCGGTACGGCGGCCGTCTCGGCCGAGCGCATATAGTCGTAGCGGTCGGCCGCCAGGCTGCCGCTCTGCTCCTTGTTGCGCACGATGACAGGGCGCAGGAAGATCATCAGGTTGGTTTTCTTGCGCTCGCGCGTCTGGTACTTGAACAGGTTGCCGATCAGGGGGATATCGCCCAGGCCGCGCACTTTCTCCGCATTGTCGCCCGTGCTGTCCTCGATCAGGCCACCCAACACGATGATCTGGCCATCGTCGGCCAGCACATTGTTCTCGATCACGCGATTGTTGATGGTGATGCCGCTGACGGCCGTCGACGTGGATTTATCCACGCTCGACGTCTCGTGATAGATGCCCAGCTTGATGGTGCCGCCTTCGGAAATCTGCGGACGCACCTTCAGGGTCAGGCCCACTTCCTTGCGGTCGATGGTCTGGAAGGGATTGGTGTTGGTGCCGGCCGTGCTGGTGTACTGGCCCGTCAGGATAGGCACGTTCTGGCCCACCTTGATGGTCGCCAGCTCATTGTCCAGGGTGATCAGGTTCGGCGTCGACAGGATGTTGGCGTTGCCGTCCGATTCCAGCGCATGCGCCACGGCACCCAGGCCCAGCGCGCCGTTGATCTGCTTGAAGATGCCCACCGTCAGGCCGCCCGTCGGCAAGACCTTGCCGCCGCCCGTGGCGATGGCGCCGATGTTGTTGCTGGTGCCGGAAGCGAACGACTGCAGCGCCCCCACGCGGTAGTTGCTGCCGCTGTCGCCCGACAGGCCCAGCCACTGCACGCCGAATTCGGACGCCTTGGACGACGTCACTTCGACAATCAGCGCCTCGATGTAGACCTGGGCGCGGCGCACGTCGAGTTGGTCGATCACGGCGCGCAGGTTGCGGTAGACGGCTTCGTTGCAGGTCAGGATCAGGGTATTCGTCGACGCATCGGCCTGGATGAAACCGGCCGCGCCGCCGGACGACAGCTGCTGCGGAGCGTTGTTCAGCGAAGCGCCGCCCGTGCTGCCGCTTTGCGAGCCGCCGCCCAGGCCAGTGCTGTTCATGCCACTGTTGTTCTGGCTGATCTGGTTGTTCGTGCCCTGGTTGCTGGTGCCCTGCTGCGCCGAGGCGGCCGTGCCGTCCGACGTCACCACCGAGCGCAGGGTTTGCGCCAGCTTGGTGGCGTCCGCGTTCTTCAGGTACACCACGTGCACATTGCCCAGCTGCGTGGTGGGCTGGTCCAGCTTGGAGATGAGCGACTTGGCCAGGTTGGCGCGCGCCGCCGATGGTGCGCGCAGCACCAGCGAATTGGTGCGCGGGTCGGCCAGCACGGAAACCTTGCCCGTGTCGGCCCCCGCGCCGGCGCCCGCATTCCCGCCTTCCATCAGTTTATTCACCATCGAAGCCAGGTCGGAAGCGATGGCATAGCGCACGGGGATCACGTCCAGGTCCGTTGAGGCGGGCACGTCGAGTGCGGCGATGATCTTCGCCAGGCGCTTGAGGTTATCCGCGTAATCGGTGATCACCAGCGAATTGTTGCCCGGGTTGGCGTTGATCGTGTTGTTCGGCGAAATCAGGGGCCGCAGCACGGCCAGCAGGTTGGCCGACGATTCGTAGTTCAGGTAAAACACCTGGGTGGCGATCTGGTCGCCCTTCACCTGGCTGGCGCCATTGCCCACCTGGGTCGGCACGGATTGCAGCTTGGCGTCCGCTTCCGGCACCACTTTCGCGTAACCGTCGCCGGAGACCACCGCGTAGCCCTGCAGGCGCAGCGCAGAGGCCAGCAGCCCGAAAGCCTGTGTCTTGCTGATGGATTTTTCCGACACCAGGGTGATCGTGCCCTTGACGCGCGGGTCGATGACGAAATTGATGTTGGTGTAATGGCCCACGGCCTTGATCACCGATTCGATGTCGGCGCCGACGAAATTGAGCGCCGCTTCATCGCCGGGCGCGGCCCAGGCGGATGCCGGCATGCCGGCCACGGAACAGCACAGCAAGGCGGCGGCCGACAGGCGGCGCAGCGAAAAGGAGAAAGTATGGGGGCTCACGGATGGTTTTTTCATTGTCTGAACTCTAAGGCGATGATGTTTTTTTCGCTATTGCTACGGCGCTGTCCCAGCAAATTCAACAAACTCGCCAAGGTCTCTTCATATCCTGCTGCGGCCTGGGCCTGGCCGGAAAACTGCATGCGCCCCTGTTGCAGGCTGCCGCTGCCGTCGAGCAACAGCGGTCCCTTGATGGAGCGCAAGGTCAACGTCGCCTGCTGCCCCTGCCAATCGAAATCGAGCTCGTAGCTGCCCAGCGGACGCAAGGACGACAGACGCGACGCCATGTCCGTCATCTGCAAGGTGGTGCGGCCGACGGCGGAAAACTGCTGCTTTTCCAGTGCCAGCTGCAGGGTGCTCCACGACAATCGCATGCTGCCCGTCGGCGCCACGGTGTTGAGCGGCGCACCGAGGCCACCGAGGCCATCGGCCGGCAGCAGCAGGGCCGCCGGGCTGACCTGCCAGTGCGACCACGAACCGCGCAAGTTCACCGGCTGCGACAGCGCCTGCGGGTTTTGCAATTCCACGTCCACCGATCCCCACAGCACCGAGGGCGAAATGCGCCAGCTGAAACGCCCCGGCAGCAGCGGCGTCACGGCACCATTCGCGCTGGCCGCCCCGCCGATAAAGGCCGAACCGCGCCACAGGGTACCTTGCGCGTCGCCCAAGGTCAAACGTCCGCCCGTCTGCTTTTCCACGATGCCGGCGACCCAGCCGGCCGGGAAAAATACCAGCAGGGTGACGCAGACGCTGACGATGATGGCCAGCAGCCAGCCAAGCAAGCGCCTCATCGTGCCGCGCCCGGGCTCTGGTGCAGGGTCAGGCTGGCATCGACCAGCCCCGCCTTGCCCTGCGCCTGCGCCGTGATTTTCGCTTCCTGCACCGCCACGCGGCCTTCGCGGCGCAAGCCGTCGAGCCACACCATGACGCTGGCAAACGGCACGCCATTTAACTGCACGCGCGCATATTCGCCCGTCAGCGACAGCGATTGCGGGCTCAAGCCGCGCGCTTTCAACGAAGCATCGAGGCTTTCACGGCCCATGGGCGCGACCTGCACGGGCGCCTGGCGCGCCAGTTCGCCCGCTTCGCGCGCCAGCGCCTGCAACTGGGCCGCGTTCTGGCGCAGCTCGGGCAAGCTCTTTTGCAAGGCGATGCGGCCCGTCCAGGCCGGCGCGAAAAACACCGCGTGGACGAGAGCCAGGCCCGCCACCACGCCGCCGATGGAGAGCAGCTTGCGCTCCTGCTGCGTGCGTTCCGCCCAAAAGGCTTGCACGGCCTGCTGCTGCCGCGTCAATGCGGCGCGCGCCTTGTTGACTGCGGCACTCATGCTTTTGCTCCCGTGGCCGGCGTGATCTTCCACACGCCCGGCGCTGTTTCATTCAAGGCCAGCTTGCGCGCGGCCAGGCCATCGCGCACCTGCGCCTGGGCGCTGGCGTCGACCATGTCCGGTTTCAGCGTGACGATCAGGCTGCGCTCGCGGTATTCCAGCGAGGCCACCACGCCGCGCCCGGCCAGAGCGCCCAGCGCCTCGCCCAGCGCCGCGCTCATGCTGGTGAAGTCATCCATGCTGGCCTGGCCGCTTTGCAGGCGGGCAGCAGCGATATTGCGCCGCATCTGCTCCGCTTCCAGGCCATACACAGGCGCTTCATTCGGATACGCAGCCTTGAAGGTTTGCTGCATCGAGGTGCGCACGGTGGCGGCCTCGCGCTTCAAGCGCATCCATTCGATATTCATGCCGGCCAGGTTGACGACCACGGCCAGCAACGCCAGGCGCAGCGGCCAGCGCCAGCGGCGCCATTCGGTGGCCGAGCCCGTGGCCGTGCCCAGCGCGGGCGCCAGGTCCAGCCCCGCGCCCTTGGCGCCGGCGATCCAGTGCGCCCAATGGTCGGGTTCCAGCGTCACGCCCTCGATGCCGGCAGCGAGCTGTTGATATTGCGCTAGCTCGGCCTGCGCCACGTAGACCGTCAGGGGCACGTCGCCGGCAAACGCGCGCGTCGTCAGCAGCGCCTGCTGCGGCTGAGCCGGCAAGACCAGGCCCAAACCTTCTTGCGGCGCCTGGCGCAAGGCCAGTTCCAGGCCGTCGCCAGCCGCGTGCAAGGATGCCGTCACACTGCCAGGCTGCAAGGGCAGGCACAGCTGCGATGGCAGCAGCACCACTTTGCGCGCGCCTTGCGCCAGTAAAGCCTTGACCAGTACCTCGGCCCAGGCGCGCTGCGCCACGGCCACCGTGCGCATGCCGGCAGCGTCCGGCGCGCCGGCGGCCAGCAGGCAATCCTGCGCGTCACCGAGGATATGTTCTTCCACCAGGCCAGGCAAGGCCGCGCGCAGGCGGGCGCCGGCCAGCGGCGGGGTTTTCAGGCGCAGCAGCGTCACGTCGGCCGCCGCCAGCAGCAATACCACCTGCTTCGCACCGGCGATCAGTTGGCCCAGGCTGCCCAGCGGCGCGCTGCCCTGCTGTAGCAGGGCGCCGCCATCGCCGGCCAGCACGAAGGAGCAGGCAGGCGCACTGTCGGTGGACGCCTTGGCCGGGTGACGGATATACAATATTGTCAAAGTGACTCGCTTTCAGCTGTTAATTTTCCCGCAACCAGACCAGGCTGGTGGTGCGCGCAGGATTCGGCTCGCGCCACACCAGTGCCTGCGCATCGAGCGCGGCGCGGTCCAGGCGCACGCGGATCACGGTCAGGAAGTACTGACTTTTCACATCAATCTCCACACCGTCGATCGGCATTTTGCCGTTGATATTATTCTGGAAATTTGTTCTATCGACAAACTTTTTACGCGGATTACTCAAGGTCAGCGCACTGGCCTCGGACACCGACATGTCGGTAATGGCCGACAGCACCTCGGCCGACGCTGTATTCACGTTCACCGCAGTCGCTTTCGGCAACACGATGATGAAGTCGCGCAGCTTCTCGATGGCTTGCGGCGTATAGCCGGGCACGGCCAGCAAATCCTCGATCTGCGTGAACGCCACAGGTTCGCTGCCGCCGCCCGTGGTGGCGGGGGTAGCGGGCGTCTTGCCATCGGTGCCACTGTCGGGGGCACGCGGTTTCGGCCGCGCGCGCAGCACGGCATCGGCCGTGGCCTGCGCCAGAGAACTATCGAGCTGCAAGTTGGCCAGCAAGCGCCGGTACGCCTGCACGTAGGGTGGGTTGACGACGCCCGTGGTGGCCAAGTTGGTAATATTAAAGCGCGCCTGCGCGTCGAGTGCGCGGCCCGAGACGGTGGCATCGAATTTTTCCGTGTCGACCTTTTCGCGGTCGACGTAATCGTCGAGCCGCGCTTCCTCGATGGGCGTGGCCCACACGCCGTCGGCCGCCGTCAGCGAGGGATTATCCTGGCGCAACCAGAAACGGGCGAAGTCGACCATGCCGCGCATGGCCCACTGCGTCTGCAGGCGCAGGCGCTGGTTTTCCATCGAACGCACCTGCACCTGCTGCTGCCAGAACAGGCTGGCGACGACCGTGATGACCAGCGCCGTCAGCAGCAAGGCCGTGATGACGGCCACGCCGCGTTGGCGCGCCGGGAGCGAAAAGCGCTTCATCCCGGCCCCAACAAGAAGACTTTGGACAGGCCCGCATCCTGGCCCGGCATTTGCAAGGTCACTTCCAGGCCGACAAAATCATCTGTTTTTGTACCGGCAAGCATGGTGATCCACTCAGGATTCGGCGTATTCTGGCGCTTTTGACCCCGCATGACCATGCTGCCGACGCCGCGCATCAGGGCCACGTCGGCGTTGGAGGTATCGGTATCGTCGCGCGCCGCCTGCCACAGGGTGTCGAGCACGACCAGGTCGCGCGTGCCATTTGACTCGCGCCGCGTCAGCACGCCGCCGCGCAGGCGGTAAGTGACCACTTGCAACTGCTGCGGCTCCTGCTCCGACGCGGCCAGGCGCACCAGAGTCAGGCGGTCGGTCTCGGCGCTCAGGTTGGTGCGGCCATTCATCAGGGTATTGCTCTGGCCGGCACCGGCCAGGTGGTCGCAATCGCTCTGCATCTGGGCAAACGCCAGCTGCATGCCGCGCGCCTGCTCCAGCTGGCTGCTCAGCACTTCGCGCGAACGCACGATGCTGTCCAGGCCGCGCCAGCCCAGCACGGCGACCATGGCCAGGATGCCGATCGCCACGAGCAACTCGATCAAGGTGAAACCGGCGGTGGAGTGATTGCGGCGCGCCATCAGTCGTTGAACGCCAGCAACACCAGACGCACGATGCGCCGGGCCGGATATTGCACGTCGTACACGTTGACGCGCACTTGCCGGATACGGGGATTCGGCGTGGCCACCACTTCTTCTTCGCAAATGAGCTTTAAATCGCCTTGCGGGCAGTCGACCGTGCGCTTGCCCGTCTGCGGGAAAGTCTTCGCCAGGCGCAGCTGCACCAGGTGGTTTTCCGCCGACCAGGTGGCCATCATGGCGCTGCGCAAGCCGTCGCTGTTTTGCGTCAGGCTGCCCACGGCGCGCAGCGAGGCGCCCAGGGCCGTGCCGACGATGACCAGGGCCACCAGGACTTCCAGCAAGGTGAAGCCGAACTGCGAGCCGCGCTGGCGGCGTTGTCGGGAGAGGCCCATCATTGTTCGACCGTGAAATGGCCGATGCCGTCGGCGCGGATGGCCACGCTGCGCTCGCCGCTGGCCAGGGTCAGCACGAAAGGCTTGTCGACCGGTTCGCGGCCGAAAATGATGCGCAGCGGCTGGGCCACGCTGTTCGACGGCTGCACGCTGAGCAGCATGGGTGTATTGCTGAAGCTGCGCTCACGCAGCAGATCATCCTGCGTCACGGGTTGCCACAGCTTTTCATTGAGCACCAGGAAACGGTATTGATTTTCGTCAGCCTCGAACGCCACCTGCCGGCTGCGCACGATGGCTTCATCGCGCGCCAGCTGCAGCAGCAAGGCGATGCGCTCGGCTTCCTTTTGCAGGGCTTGCTGGCCATTCGGCATGGCGTTCAGCGACACCAGGCCCAGGGTCACCCCGATGATGACCATCACCACCAGCAATTCGATCAGCGTGAAGCCGCGCTGGCGCAGACCGGTGGTCATGGCAGGCATGCAATGAAAAACTTACAGTTCCCAAGAGCCGATATCGGCGTCGTCGCCGCTACCGCCAGGCTGGCCGTCGGCGCCCAGCGAAATGATGTCGACTTCGCCTTTCAAGCCTGGCGACAGGTACTGGTAGGGATTGCCCCATGGATCTTTCGGCATTTTGTCCACATAGCCGCCCGCCTTCCAGCCATTCGCGGCCGGTCCCGTGGTCGGTTTCTCGACCAAGGCACGCAGGCCCTGCTCGGTGGTCGGGTAGCGCTGGTTGTCCAGGTGGTACAGCTTGAGCTGCTGCATCACGGTGGCGATGTTGACTTTCGCCGACGCCACTTTCGATTCGCCGATGCGGGAGATCAGCATAGGCACCACCTGCGTCGCGAGGATGCCCATGATCACCACCACGACCATGATTTCGATCAAGGTGAAGCCGCGCGCGCGGCGCTGGCGTATCGGATGGTTTGCTGCGTTTTGCATAAGAAAGAGAGAAGAAGGTAAGTAATGAGTGCAGAGTATAAAGCGGAAATATGACAAAGCCTGTCATATGGGGAAAAATTTGTGCAGGGCTACTCAGAGCGGCAAGACCACTACACCGCAAACGGCGCAGCCGGGGTCGCGCGCGACCTGCATGCTGCTCCATTCCATGTGCAAGCCGTCGAGCAGCAGCAGGCGCCCGGCCATCGATTGCCCCACGCCCATCACCAGTTTCAACGCCTCGGCCGCCTGCATGGCGCCCACCACGCCCACCAGCGGCGCGAACACGCCCATGCTCGAGCACGCCTCGTCCGTGAACTGCTGCTCCTGCGGAAACAGGCAGGAATAGCACGGCTGCGTGCCGGTGCGCGGGTCGAACACGCTCACTTGCCCATCGAAACGGATCACGGCGCCCGACACCAGCGGTACCTTGCCCGCCACGCAGGCGCGGTTGACAGCGTGGCGTGTGGCGAAGTTGTCGGTGCAGTCGAGCACCACCGTGCTGGAAGCCACCAGTTCGGCCAGGCGCGCGCCGTCGAGGCGCTCTTGCAAGGCGACGATGTCAATTTCGGGATTGATGCCGGTCAAGGTTTCGCGCGCCGACAGCACTTTCGGCTGGCCCACACGCTGCGTCGTGTGGGCGATCTGGCGCTGCAAATTAGTGAGATCGACCGTATCGTCATCGACCAGGGTCAGCTTGCCAACACCGCTGGCGGCCAGGTACATGGCCGCCGGCGAGCCGAGCCCGCCCGCGCCGATCACCAGCACATGCGCATCGAGCAAGGCTTGCTGGCCTTCGATGCCGATCTCGTCTAACAGGATATGGCGCGAATAGCGCAGTAGTTGGTTGTCGTTCACGGGGTCAGACCCGCTGGGGGGATGCGCCCCAATGGGGCACATCCCGATCGCGAAGCGACTGACCCCAGCTTTTGCATTGGGTTAAGCATCAAGGTTTCTGCACCGGAATCTTCTTGTCATCGGCCTTGATGTCGGAAGCGATTTCCGGCTTGGCGCTGATCTTCTCGCCCTTGGCGTCAGCCTTGGCCAGCTGCACCGGCAAGCCCTGGAAGTGGTTCAAGGCTTGCTGCAGTTGAAAATCGTCCTTGGCGCCGTATTCGAGCGGCTTGCGCTTTTTCGCGGTGGCGATCAGGCGCTGCTCTTCTTCCAGCTGTTCCTGCATGCCTTCCATGGTCGGCTTGGCCGCTTCCGGCTTGCCATCGTTGCTGCTCAAGTGTTTTTCCAGGTCCGCCTCGCGCACGCGCAGGCTGTTCCAGCCATCGCCTTCGGCCGTTTCATCGACCAGCAAGTCGGGCACGATGCCGCGCGCCTGGATGGCCCGGCCTTTCGGCGTGTAGTAGCGGGCCGTCGTCAGCTTGACGGCCGTGTCGGCCGTGATCTGGCGCAAGGTTTGCACGGAACCCTTGCCGAACGTTTGCGTACCGATGACGGTGGCGCGCTGGTAATCCTGCAAGGCGCCGGCGACGATTTCCGAGGCGGACGCGGAACCGGCATTGACCAGCACCACCAGCGGCACGGTTTTCAGCGCGGCCGGCAACTTGGCCAGCGGGTCGGCCTTGGCGCCCGGCGGCGCATAGAATTCGCGGCGGCCATAAAACACCTGTTTCGACTCGGGCAACTGGCCCTTGGTCGAAACGATGACGGAGTTACCCGGAAGAAATGCTGTCGCCACGCCGATGGCGCCCGGCACGACGCCACCGGGATCGTTGCGCAAGTCCAGCACCAGGCCCTTCAGCTTGGGGTCTTGCGCATACAGCGCATTGATCTTTTTGACCATGTCATCGACGGTCGGTTCCTGGAACTGGGCGATGCGCAGCCAGGCATAGCCGGGCGCGACCATCTTGGCTTTCACGCTTTGCACGCGGATTTCCTCGCGCACGATGGGGAACACCAGCGGCTTGCTTTCTCCCTTGCGCGACATCGTCAGCACCAGCTTGGTGCCAGGCTGGCCGCGCATCTTCTTGATGACTTCCTCCAGCTGCAAGCCTTTCAGCGGGATATTGTCGAGGCGGGTGATCAGGTCGCCCGCCAGGATGCCGGCCTTGGCGGCAGGGCTGTCCTCGATGGGCGAGACGACTTTCACGTAGCCGTCTTCCATGCTCACTTCGATGCCGATGCCGACAAACTTGCCCTGCACGCTTTCGCGCATTTCCTTGAAGGCATTCTTGTCGAGGTAGACAGAATGCGGGTCCAGCGACGAGACCATGCCGGAAATGGCTTCCGTCAGCAGTTTCTTGTCTTCCACCTTCTCGACATAATCAGACTTGATCAGGCCAAAGACATCGGACAGCTGGCGCAGCTCATCGAGCGGCAGCGGGGCATTCGTGATTTTTTGCGCCACGGCCGGGAACTGCAGCGACATACCGATGCCGGCCAGTACGCCCAGACCGATCAGGCCGATACTTTTGACTTTGATGCCCATGTCTTCTTCACAATCTACAAATTCGCTGCCGCAGCAATGGTGGGGAACTTAAAACTTCACCCAGGTGGCGGGGTCGAAGGCGCGGCCCTGATGGCGCAATTCAAAGTATAGCCCTGATTCCTCGTTGCCGCCGCTGTTGCCGGCGCTGGCAATGGCGTCGCCACCCTTGACGGCATCGCCCACCCGTTTCAGCAAGGATTGGTTATTGCCATAAATACTCATGTACTGGCCGCCATGGTCGACGATGATCAAATTGCCGAAACCGCGCAGCCAGTCGGAAAACACCACGCGGCCGCCGGCGATGGCGTGGATTTCGCTGCCTTCGCCCGTGCGGATGAACACGCCCTTCCAGCTGGGGCCGTCACCGCGCTTGCTGCCGAAGCGGGCGGCGATCTTGCCCGCCACGGGGGCGCGCAGTTGCCCTTTCAGGCTGGCAAAGGCGCCGGCCGGCGCGGCCGGGCCCAGGCTTGGGCGTTCCGGCTCCGGCTCCGGCTTGGGTTCCGGCTTCGGTGTCACCTTGGCCACCTGCGGCGGCTCGTCGTCATCGATCGGTTCGAGTTTCACAGGCGGCGGTGGCGGCGTCTGCGGCTTGATCTTGCCCGATTTGTTTTGTTGCTCTTTCGCCAGGCGTTCGCGTTCGGCCTGCGCCTGGGCGGCCTTGGCGCGCGCGGCCAGCAAGCGTTCGCGTTTTTCCGCCGCGATCTTGGCGTCGGCGGCCGCTTTCGCGGCGGCGCGCTGCTCGGCCAGCAATTGCTGGCGTTTCTTTTCGGCTGCTGCGGCGGCGGCCTGCTCTTCGATCAGTTTCGCCAGCTTGTCGACCAGGTTGCCCATGCGCTGTTCGTCGCGCTCGACATTGCCCACTTCCTTGCGCTGCGCCACCAGGCGCTGCGACAAGCTCGTCAGCAAGGCGGCGCGGCGCGCCTTTTCCTGCACCAGCAGGGCCTTCTGGTCGCGCTCTTCCTGCGCGATTTCTTCCAGTTCATCCTTGGCGTTCTGCACGTCCGCCTGGTTTTTCTCCACGGCCAGCAAGTTGGCGCGCAAGGCATCGAGCAGGCGTGCCTGCGCCTGCGACACATACGCCATCAGTTGCAAGTCGCGGTTGATGCGGTTCGGATTGTCGCCCGACAAGAGCAGCTTGATGCGGTCTTCGTTGCCAGCGACATATTGTTCACGCAGCAATTTGGACAGCTGCGTCTTTTGTTTCTCGACGGTGGCCGTCAGTTGCTGGTGCTCCTGCCCCAGCGCATTGAGTTTCACGCCCGTCGCGCTTTGCTCCTGTGCCAGGTCGCGCAAGGCGCGGTTGGCGTTGGAAATGGCCTCTTCCGACTCGGCCAGGGTATCGGCCGCGTCATCCTTGGCGCTTTCCGTGCGGCTGATGTCGCGCTTGAGCGCCGTCAGCTTTTGTTGCAATCCAGCACGTTGTGCTTCCGCGGCCGCTTTCTGCTTGCTGCGTTCGGTGGGCTTGGCACCCTGTACGGCGCCGCTCGACAACAGCAGCGCTGCGCACAGCATGGCGCCGGCGCGCCACGCCGGCAGGGGTCGTTCAGCAGAGGGGGCGATCGCTGTGCCGCGGAAGAAAGACAACAAGTTACTTGGCCTTCCCTTGGTTCGCCACGGCCGCTTGCGCTGCCGCAATCGCTGCCGGGTCGCCCAGGTAGTAATGACGAATCGGTTTCAGGTCGGCGTCCAGTTCATACACGAGCGGCTGGCCGTTCGGAATGTTCAGGCCGACGATATCGCTGTCGCTGATGCCGTCGAGCATCTTGATCAGCGCGCGCAGGCTGTTGCCGTGGGCCGAAATGATGATTTTCTTGCCAGCGCGGATGGCTGGGGCGATCTCTTCGTCCCAGGCCGGCATCACGCGCGCGACGGTGTCTTTCAGGCATTCGGTCAGCGGAATCGACGCCTTCGGCAAGCCGGCATAGCGCGGATCGTTGAACGAGGCGCGGTCGTCGTTCGCTTCCAGCGGCGGCGGCGGCGTGTCGTAGCTGCGGCGCCAGACCAGTACTTGCTCGTCGCCATACTTGGCGGCCGTCTCGCCCTTGTCCAGGCCTTGCAGGGCGCCATAGTGGCGCTCATTCAAGCGCCAGTCGTTCTTGATCGGCAAATACATCATGTCCATCTCGTCGAGCGCCAGCCACAGGGTACGAATGGCGCGCTTCAAGACGGAAGTGTAGGCTAGGTCGAACGTAAAACCTTCCTGCTTGAGGATCTGGCCGGCGGCCCTGGCTTCGTTGACGCCCTTTTCCGTCAGATCGACGTCGGTCCAGCCGGTGAAGCGGTTATCGAGGTTCCAGGTGGACTCGCCGTGACGCATGAAAACGATTTTGTACATAGTTCTATCTTCTCAAGGGGTTCAAATCAAAAAAGCAAAACGTAAAAAGACCTCGTCCAGCTTCTATTTTATAATGCGCGGATTGACTTAAACCATTGGACCCTACGTGAAATTCATTATCGACCACATTTTTCTGTTTGCCATCGTCATTATTTCCGGCGGCGCCCTCCTCTGGCCACTGCTGTCGATGCGCGGCAAGCGCGCGACCGTGCTGGAAGTTACGCAACTGATCAACCGTGGCAAAAGCGTCATCGTCGACGTGCGCAGCGCGGAAGAATTTGCCACGGGCCACTTGCCTGACGCGAAAAACATCCCGCTGCCGGAACTGGCAAAGCGCCTGGGTGAGCTGGAAAAATTCAAAACGCGCCCCATTGTAGTGGTTTGCCAGAAAGGTTCGCGTTCGGCAACGGGCGTCGGCCTGCTGACCAAAGCCGGTTTCGCGGAAGCCACCAGCCTGGAAGGCGGCCTCGACGAATGGAAAAAGCAGGGTTTGCCATTGAAAACCTTGTCGCTGGCGAAGTAAGCCGGCCTTAACTGAAGGAATGATCATGACCGTACCCGTAATTGTGTATAGCACCGCCGTGTGCCCGTATTGCGTGCGCGCCGAGCGCCTGTTGGAATCGAAGGGCGTGAGCGTGCAAAAGATCCGCGTCGACCTCGACCCGGAAGAGCGCATCAAGATGATGGAACGCACGGGCCGCCGTACGGTGCCGCAAATCTATGTGGGCGATACCCACGTGGGCGGATTCGACGATTTGTATGCGCTCGAGCAAGCCGGCAAGCTGGACCCCTTGTTAAACGGCACGGCAGCCTGATATAAAGCGGGTTCGAGAAATTGCTTGGTTTTTTGTCGTATTGTTTTGATACAATTGCCCTCGCACCTGATCTGGCCGCGCCTACCCGGCGCGGTTTACATACCGCAAGCACCATATTTGAACGGTGTGCCGTTCTTGTCCTTTACAACGAAAGCGTTCCATGTCTGACGAAAATCTGCAACCAGTCTTCCAAATCCAACGCGTCTACCTGAAAGACATGTCGCTGGAACAACCAAATTCCCCAGCTATTTTCCTGGAACAAGAAGCACCAGCGATCGAAGTAGCTCTGGACGTGGGCGCTGCGCCTCTGGCCGACGGCATCTTCGAAGCCACCGTGACCATCACCGTGACCGCCAAAGTCGGCGATAAAGTCGCTTTCCTGGTCGAAGGCAAGCAAGCTGGTATCTTCGAAGCACGCAACATTCCTGCCGATCAACTCGATCCGCTGCTGGGAATCGGCTGCCCGAACATCATCTACCCTTACCTGCGCGCCAACATCGCCGACGTGATCACCCGTGCCGGCTTCCCGCCAGTGCACCTGGCCGAGATCAACTTCGAAGTGTTCTACCAACAACGTCTGCAAGCTATTGCTGACGCCGCTGCAGCAGCTCCAGCAGCCAGCGAAACGCACTAAGCTCTTGCAAGACCCCGCCAGCCGTCAAGGCTGGCCTGACACGGCGGCCTGGCCGCCGTGTTTCGTTAAGGTTCAAAATATCATGTTGAAAAGTGCGCTCTTGAGCAAGTTCCGCTGGATAGCCGGCGCCGTGCTGCTGCTGGCCACCGCCGCCAGCCACGCCGTCGATTTCAAAACGGTGGGCGCGGCTCCCGTGATTCTGTATGACGCGCCATCCTCCAAGGGCGGCAAACTGTACGTGGCGCCACGCGGCATGCCGCTGGAAGTCGTGCTCAGCTACGGTGAATGGGTCAAGGTCCGCGACGCCAGCGGCGAAATGGCCTGGACGGAAGCCAAGGGCCTGTCAGCCAAGCGCAACGTCGTGGCGCGCGCCGCGAACCTGAAGGTACGCGCCAGCCCCGACGACACCGCCTCGCCCCTCATCCTCGTCGACAAGGGCGTGCTGCTGGAAATGAGCGAGCAGCCAAGCTCCGGCTGGGTCAAGGTGCGCCACAAGGACGGCCAGAGCGGCTACGTCAAGACCAGCGAAGTGTGGGGACTGTAAGCACCACGCCCGTTTCCCCTGCCCCGTTGAGGTTGCATGCAAGTTTCTCCTGAAGTCACTCCCGATAGCATTCCCGTCGCCCGCAAGATCACCATCCTGGGCGCCGGCGCCTGGGGCACGGCCGTGGCCATGGCCCTGGCCGGCCGCCACGACGTGCTGCTGTGGGGCCGCAATGGCGACGCCATGACCGCCATGGCCGCCAGCGGCGAAAACAGCTATTTGCCCGGTTTTACTTTACCGCCGCAACTGCACATCAGCGCCGATTTCGACGCCGCCGTCGCGCATGCCAGCGGCCAAAATGGCCTCTTGATCGCCGCCTGCCCCGTGGCAGGCCTGCGGCCCCTGCTGCATCAATTGAAAGACAAGGCCATCGGCAACCTGGTGTGGCTCTGTAAAGGGTTTGAAGGCGGCACGGGCTTGCTGCCGCACCAGATCGTGCATGAAGTGTTGGGCGACAATATTCCCGGCGGCGCCCTGTCCGGCCCTTCGTTCGCACAGGAAGTGGCGCGCGGCCTGCCGTGCGCGCTGACCATCGCCTCGCACAGCGCCGCCTTGCGCGGCGCCGTCGTCTCGGCCTTGCATGGCGGCACCATCCGCGTGTATGCGAGCGACGACCTGGTGGGCGTGGAAGTGGGCGGCGCCGTCAAGAATGTGCTGGCCATTGCGACCGGCGTGGCCGACGGCCTGGGCCTGGGCTTGAATGCGCGCGCCGCGCTGATCACGCGCGGCCTGGCGGAAATCACGCGCCTGGGCACGGCCCTGGGCGGCCAGACGGAAACCTTCATGGGCTTGACGGGCATGGGCGATTTGATTCTGACCTGCACGGGCGACCTGTCGCGCAACCGCCGCGTCGGCCTGGGCCTGGCGCAAGGCAAGGCGCTGGCCACCATCGTGGCCGAACTCGGTCATGTGGCCGAAGGCGTGCCGTGCGCCAAGGCCGTGCGCGAACTGGCGCGCCGCATGGGCGTCGACATGCCGATCACCAACGCGGTGGCCGGCGTGCTGTTCGATGGCGATTTGCCGCACGTGATGGTGCAGCAGCTGCTGTCGCGCGATCCGCGCGCCGAGGCGGCCTGAGGTGGCCTAAGGCGGCCTGACCCGCCAGGGAAAACCTAGCGCCCCGCCTTGTGCATGAGTATGGTCAGCAGCAACAGGCTGTCTTCGCGCGCGGCCAGCGCATGCGCCTGGCCGCCGTGCAGGTACAGCATCTGCCCCGGCCCCAGCACTTGCTCCTTGCCATGCGTATCCACCGCCACCTGCCCTTGCAGGCACAGCAAGGTGATTTCACCGAGCACATGATGCTCGGGCATGGTCTTGCCCTTGGGCATGCACATGCGGATCAATTCCAGTTCGTCCGTTCTGGCCAGTGCGATGGCGGAAAACTGCGACAGGTCGTCGCCGTCCCTGCGCAGCACCTCGATCACCTGTCCTGATCTTGCATGCTCCAGTGCCATCATGTGCTCCTTCAGCAATTACTCGGTGACGTCCTCCGGCTCTTTCGCGCCGCGCATCCATTCGACCAGCGGCCACGCATCCTGCAAGCCTTCCGCCAGGGTCGGCAGCAGTTTCTCGGGCGCGTTCACGGGCAGCGGCACTTCGGTCCAGACAAAAAAGCTTTTGAGCTTGATGAATTCGATATGTTCGGCATCCGCCTCGAAACCCTTGGGCGGGCGCTGCAACTTGCCCTCGTTCTGGATGGTGCCGAAACGGGCTTTCAAGCGCTTATTTTTCAGCACTTTGGAAAAACCTGGCGCGTCGTTGACCATGTGTTCGCGCAGCGCCTTCAGGCGGCTCGGCGGCGGCATGTATTCGCCGGCGCCGAACAGCAGATTGCCCTGGCCATCGATCTGCAAATAATACGTGGGGCCGCCCGCCTTGCTGGGACGGCGCATGTCGTTCGGCGCGATGGCGGCCGAAAACCGCGTTTTATACGGGCTCTTGTCATGCGCGAAACGCACGTCGCGGTTGATGCGGAACAAGGCCTTCTTTGGATTGCAGTACTTCACGGCCGGGTCGAACTTGCCGAGTTCAGCAATGAGGGACGTCACCAGCGCGAGGAATTCCTCGCGCAGGATGTCGTAGCGGGGCTTGTTCATGACAAACCAGGGACGGTTGTTGTTGTCGCTCAGTTCACGTAAAAATTGGGTCAAATCACGCACATGCATGTGTCAAATTCCGATCAGCAACTATTTGGAAAGCTCTTTCGGGAGGGGGCGCTTGCCCACCATCACGTCGAGCGCCGCTTCGCGATTCTTGCGCAGCACCGTCATTTTAGCTTTTCCGCCGGGCGGCAGTTGGGCGATCAGATTGAGCATTTCCGTCGTGTCGCCGACGGGTTTGCCTTGCACCGTCAGCAGGATGTCGCCGGGCACGATGCCCGCCTTGTCGGCCGGGCCGTTGCGCACCACGCCGGCGATGATGGCGCCGCTCGAGCGCTGCAAGTTGAAGCTTTGCGCCAGCTCGGGCGTGATGTCCTGCGTTTCCACGCCGATCCAGCCGCGCACCACGTGGCCATCCTTGATGATGGCTTCCATCACCATCTTGGCCGTCGAGACGGGAATGGCGAAGCCGATGCCGACGGAGCCGCCGCTTTGCGAGTAAATCGCCGTATTGATGCCGATCAAATTGCCGCGCGTATCGACCAGGGCGCCGCCCGAATTGCCGAAATTGATGGCCGCATCCGTCTGGATGAAGTTTTCAAAGCTGTTGATGTGCAAATTGTTGCGGCCCAAGGCGGAGATGATGCCCATGGTCACCGTCTGGCCCACGCCGAACGGGTTGCCGATGGCCAGCACCACGTCGCCCACGCGCGCCAATTCCGACTGGCCCAGCACGATGACGGGCAACTTGTCGAGGTTGATCTTGATCACGGCCAGGTCCGTTTCCGGATCCAGGCCCACCACCTTGGCCGGCGCCTTGCGCCCGTCCGTGAGCACCACTTCGATTTCGTCGGCGCCTTCGACCACGTGGTTATTGGTCAGCACATAACCTTCATGGCTGACGATGACGCCCGAACCGAGGCTGTTTTTCAAGTCCTCGTCATCCTCGCCGTCCGGGTCGCGCTCGCCGAAGAAACGTTTAAAAAAGGGATCGCGCGCCAGCGGATGGGCGCCGCGCTTGGGTACTTGCAGGGTGAGGATGTTGACGACGGCGGGCATGGCGCGCGCCGCCGCATCGCGGTAGGAACCGGGCGCCAGGCTGCTCGACGCCGTTTCCACCACGGGCACCGGTTTTGCAGCAGAGCCCAGCTGCTGTACCCGGCTGGCCGGGCGCAGCGCGCCGTACACAAAGTACAGCGCCAACGCGATGGTCACGGTTTGCGCAAACAATAACCAGAATCGTCGCATACAGTTCTCTGCCCAGGTCAGCCGGCCATTGCCGGAACGACTTATTTTGCCAGATCGTTGCTGTTCTGTCCGTTCTTCTGCAGGGAGTCGCGGATTTCACGCAGCAGCACGATGTCTTCCGGCGTGACCGGCGCCGGCGCCGGCGCGACCGGTTCGCTGCGGCGGGCCTTGTTCATCAGGCGCACCATCTGGAAGATGATGAAGGCAAGAATGACAAAGTTGAGCAAAATGGTCAGGAAATTACCGTAGGCCAGCACGGCACCCGCTTTTTTCGCTTCCACCAGGGTCATCGTCGTGGCTTGGCCGTTCAGGGGCAGATAGTAATTGGCGAAATCGAGGCCGCCGAAAATGCGGCCGATGGGCGGCATGATCACATCTTGCACCAAGGAATCGACAATCTTGCCGAAGGCGCCGCCGATGATGACACCGACCGCCAGGTCGACAACGTTGCCTTTCATTGCAAATTCTTTAAATTCCGTCATCATTGCCATGAATTTCTCCTTCGGATATGTATAAAAAACATGCCGATCATACTATTGATTCCCAGTGCCACCAACTTGTGGTCGTAGTCAAGACCAATTCGGGCACAGCCGGGCGCATCTAGTTCGAAAGAACTAGCCACCTCCTGCAAAAGTATATAAATTATGGTACAAGCAACGTTTTTGTTTTATTCGTTGTTTGCTTCACTTATAATTTGCGGTTGCCAGTAACGGGTTTATCCGTTACTGGATAATCAACAAGAAACTGGCACGGGCTGCGCCATTGGCCGAAGTTCCGCAGGGATGTTGCCACTTTACCGTACAAAGATGCGGGTTGCGGCAATCAGTGGGAAAGAGCTTCGGCGACGGTTTTTTCGCAGCTGCCACTCATAATAAAGATTCGCATTTTGACTGATTGGGGTTTGCATGAGTAACGAAAAGCAGGTCGATTCAGGCCGTCGCGGCTTGCTCGTCGCCACGTGCGCGGCGGGCAGTGTAGTTGGATTGGCAACCGCGGGAGCCTTGGTAAGCACCTTCCAGCCGTCGGAGCGCGCGAAAGCGGCTGGCGCGCCGGTCGAAGTAGACATCACCACCTTGCAACCCGGCGAAATGCGCACCGTCGAATGGCGCGGCAAGCCGGTCTGGATTCTGAAACGCACGCCGGAAATGATCGCGTCGCTCAAACAAACCGATGGCAAGGTCGCCGATGCCAATTCCCAACGCAATCCCGCTGAATTCACGCCTGAATACTGCATGAACGAAGCGCGTTCGATCAAGCCTGAAATTCTCGTCGCCGTCGGCATCTGCACCCACCTGGGCTGCTCCCCTTCCTCGAAATTCACCCCCGGCCCGCAACCGTCGCTGCCCGATGACTGGGAAGGCGGCTTCCTGTGCCCTTGCCACGGCTCCACCTTCGACATGGCTGGCCGCGTGTTCAAGAACAAGCCGGCGCCGGACAACCTGCAAGTGCCGCGCCATATGTACCTGAGCGACACCAAATTGCTGATAGGTAAAGACGAGAAAGGCGAGGCTTGATCATGGCTGCTTTTAAAGAAACGAAATTCCCGGCAGACGCTCCCGTCGCCGAAAAAGCGCTGGGTTGGGTCGATGACCGCTTTCCCCTGACCAAGCTGTGGAATGACCAATGGGGCAAGTACTACGCCCCGAAAAACTTCAATTTCTGGTACATCTTTGGCTCGCTGGCCATGCTGGTGCTGGTCTTGCAGATCGTCACCGGCATCTTCCTGACCATGCACTACAAACCGGATGCGGCCCTGGCCTTCAATTCCGTCGAGTACATCATGCGCGAAGTACCGTGGGGTTGGCTGGTGCGCTACATGCACTCGACGGGCGCCTCGGCGTTCTTCATCATCGTCTACCTGCACATGACGCGCGCCCTGCTGTACGGCTCGTACCGCAAGCCGCGTGAACTGATCTGGCTGTTCGGTTTCGCCATCTTCCTGTGCCTGATGGCCGAAGCGTTCTTCGGCTACCTGCTGCCATGGGGCCAGATGTCGTACTGGGGCGCCCAAGTGATCGTCAACCTGTTTGGCGCCATCCCGTTCATCGGCCCTGACCTGTCGCTGTGGATCCGCGGCGACTACGTCGTGTCCGACGCGACCCTGAACCGCTTCTTCGCCTTCCACGTGATCGCCATCCCGCTGGTACTGCTGGGCTTGGTTGCAGCGCACTTGATCGCCTTGCATGAAGTCGGCTCCAGCAATCCGGACGGCATCGAAGTGAAGGAAAACCTGGGCGCCGATGGCCACCCGGTCGATTCGATTCCATCGCATCCGTACTACACCGTACATGACCTGTTCGGCGTGTCGATCTTCCTCGTCATTTTCAGCGCCGTCGTGTTCTTCGCGCCGGAAATGGGTGGTTACTTCCTGGAATACAACAACTTCCTGCCCGGCGATTCGCTGAAAACCCCGCTGCACATCGCGCCAACCTGGTACTTCACGCCGTTCTACTCGGTGCTGCGTGCCACCACGGCCGACTTCATGTACGTGCTGATGGGTGTCGTGGCGGCCTACGTGGTGTTCATCTGGCTCAAGTCGCGCCTGTCGACGACCGCCAAATCCATCATCGCCGGCATCGCCATCGTCGCCATCATCGGCATGCTGCCGCAAGTGCTGGACGCGAAATTCTGGGGCGTGGTGTTCTTTGGCGGGTCCGTCGTGATCCTGGCCTTCCTGCCATGGCTCGACCATTCGCCCGTGAAATCGATCCGCTACCGTCCGAGCTGGCACAAATATGTGTACGCCATCTTCGGCCTGTCGTTCCTGATCCTGGGCTACCTCGGCACCCAGGCGCCAACCGATACGAAAACCATCGTGTCGCAAGTGTGCACCCTGATTTACTTCAGCTTTTTCCTGCTGATGCCATGGTGGAGTGCAATGGGCAAGTTCAAGACCGTGCCGTCGCGTGTGACGTTTCACCCGCACTAAGCCGCTCTCACGCCACGCTCAAAGGACATACATCATATGAAGATTGCAAAAAAACTGCTCGCCATCCTGGCCTTCGTGCCCGCCATGGCTCTCGCCAGCGAAGGCGGCTTTCCGCTGGACAAGGCACCTGACCGCCAGACCAATATGGCAGCGCTGCAACATGGCGCCAAATTGTTCGTCAATTATTGCCTCAATTGCCACGCCGCCGTGTCGATGCGCTACAACCGCCTGCGCGACCTGGGCTTGACGGAAATCCAGATCAAGGAGAATCTGTTGTTCTCAGGTGATAAAGTAGGCGACTTGATGACGACAAGCCTGGCACCGCAGGACGCCAAGGCCTTCTTTGGCGTCGTACCGCCGGATTTGTCGGTAATTTCGCGCGCGAAATCATCTTCCGCTGGCACAGGCGGCGACTACCTGTATACTTACCTGCGTACGTTCTATAAAGACGACACTCGGCCGACCGGCTGGAACAACATGGTATTGCCGAATGTTGCCATGCCGCATGTATTATGGGAATTGCAAGGTGTCCAGACTGCCAAGTTCGTGGAAGAGACGGATCCCCACGAGCCGAGCAAGAAGATCCACAAATTTGCCGGCTTCGAGCAGGTCAAGCCAGGCACGTTGAACAAGATCGAGTATGACAATGCGGTAGCCGACCTGGTCGGCTACATGGAGTGGATGGCCGAACCGGCACAGCAAACACGCAAGCGCCTGGGCGTGTGGGTGCTGCTGTTCCTGTCGGTCTTTGCTCTGCTGGCATGGCGCCTTAACGCGTCGTTCTGGAAGGAAGTCAAATAAGTGAGGCGCCGGCCATAGGCCGGTTTATGCCTGTTTCTGCGTTGTCCGCATGAGTGGACAAGCGACCTGGGGTGAGCCGTTCGCGGCTTCACCCCCTTTGTTTCTAAGGAACTATAAAAAATGATGGTTCTCTATTCGGGTACAACCTGCCCATTTTCGCAACGCTGCCGCCTGGTCCTGTTTGAAAAAGGCATGGACTTCGAAGTGCGCGACGTCGACCTGTTCAACAAGCCGGAAGACATTTCGACCATGAACCCGTACGGCCAGGTGCCTATCCTGGTCGAGCGCGAACTGATCCTGTATGAATCGAACATCATCAACGAGTACATCGATGAGCGCTTCCCGCATCCGCAACTGATGCCGGCCGATCCGCTGATGCGTGCCCGTGCGCGCCTGATGCTGTTCAATTTCGAAAAAGAACTGTTCGTGCACGTGCACGTGCTGGAAAGCGAGCGCGCCAAGAGCAACGACAAGGCCCACGACAAGGCACGCGCGGAAATCCGCGACCGCCTGACGACCCTGGCGCCGCTGTTCCTGAAAAACAAGTACATGCTGGGCGACGAATTCTCAATGCTCGACGTGGCTGTCGCGCCGCTGCTGTGGCGCCTCGACCACTACGGCATCGAACTGTCGAAGACGGCTGCGCCGCTGATGAAATACGCCGAACGCATCTTCTCGCGTCCTGCGTACATCGAAGCGCTGACGCCTTCCGAAAAGGTCATGCGCCGCTAAAAGATAGGCCCGGCAAGCCACGCTTGCCGGGACATCTAGGGCCATGTGTAAAAGTTGTTTTTACGCTGTCCCAGTCTTTTGAACTACCGGTGCGCCCGCCTCATGCTTGACGGGGGCGCTCCCGCCTCACAGTGCCTACCATGTCTGAAATCTCAACCAAACCCTATATGCTGCGCGCCATCTACGAATGGTGCACCGACAGCGGCTACACGCCTTATCTCGCGGTCAAAGTCGATTCTCGCACCACGGTACCGATGGAATACGTGAAAAAAGGCGAAATCGTGCTCAACATCAGCTTCGGCGCCACCAGCGGCCTGAAGATGGACAACGACGCCGTCCGCTTCCACGCCCGCTTTGGCGGTGTCTCGCGCGAAATCTACGTACCGGTCGACAACGTGATGGCCATCTACGCCAACGAGAACGGCCAAGGCATGGCCTTCGAGCCGGTGCTGGGCAACGATGACCCCGACGCGCAGCCGACCGACAGCCCGGCCTCCGCCGACCTGCCGCCGCCAGCGCTGGCTCCGGTCTCCAGCGCCCCGACCCTGTCATCCGTGCCGACCAGCTCCCCCGAACAACGCGACAACGCCACGACCGGCGACGACGAGCCACCAAAAAAAGGCGGCCGCCCGACCCTGACACGCATTAAATAGCGTATAATACGCAACGCGCAGTTTTTGCCGACTTAGCTCATTTGGTAGAGCAGTTGATTTGTAATCATCAGGTGGCCAGTTCGAAACCGGCAGTCGGCACCAGAATTCAGTAGTAAATCAAAGGGTTACCCGCTTCGGCTGGTAGCCCTTTTTTCTTTTTCCCTGCCTGCGGGGCACTCCCAGGTCCTTTGACACGCGTCACCGTCCAGATAAGCTTACGCGCGCATTGCTGCACCGCGCAATGACGTCCGGCACATTTAGGCGCAAGATGAGCACGTGCTTGCGCAAAGCAGGCTCCCGATGTCTGGCTTGCCTACCTGGGGAAACATCATGTCCGCACACATTTACAAGCTGATCGAACTGGTTGGCACATCGACCGAGAGCAGCGATCAGGCGATACGCGATGCCATTGCCAAGGCGGCGCTCACGGTCAAGCATATGGACTGGTATGAAGTGACCGAGTCGCGCGGCCATATCGTCGACGGCAAGGTGGCGCATTTCCAGGTCACGCTGAAGGTCGGCTTCCGGCTCGAATAAAGGGATCGAGTAAGACAGGCGGCGCGCTCAACGCCGCCCGACCACCGCCCGGCTCTCCAGCCACTCCCGGCCGCCGGCCTCCAGCGCGGCTTGAATGACCTTTTCCGGCAAGCTGTACACGGTCGCCCAGCTGGCGCGGCCATCCTGCGTATTCGCGGGAAAGCTGTGCGTCTCGATGGGCCAGTGGTATTTACGCTTGAGCGCTTTGACGATGGCGGCCAGGGAGACGCGGCCTTGCAGGGGCTCGGCGCCGGACTGGTCGCGGTTCGACAGCAGCACGGCCAGGACCTGGCCGCGGCCCGTGCGTGCGCCGGGGAAGGTGGGGGTTTTGTTTGCCATGGCCTATTTTACCGGGCAATGTCGGACGAGATGCGATGTGCCGCACCTTTGATATGGCGCAAGCGCCGCACCAGCTTTGCGGCCACGATGGGTATTTCGCCAGGCGTGCCGGTGCCCCTCCGGCAGCCTGGGCCACTCATCACGGGGAACAGGAGCCTATCATGCACAGCCTGAACATCCACGCCATGAATGGCAACCGGTTGCCGATATTTCTGCCGTCGACCCGCTGCTGCCCGAGGACCTGGCCTGCTTCCGCGAACTGCGCGACGTACTGCAGCGCTATGGCGCACTCGACCGCTTCGGTATTTCCCTGATTCAACGCCAGTTCGACATCGCCGACGATGAGGAACTGATGGAATTCACGGATGTGTAACAACGCACGCTGACGGTGAAACCTGTCAAGAAAAGCGACATCGACTGGCAGCACACGACGATTACCAACTGGAAATTGACGGAAGGTGAGGAAGTGGCGCGCATCGGTTGCGGTTGCGCAAGCAATTCGGGTAGCCACCTGGGCTATCACCGCGGTACCTGAGGCTGGCCGACGCCGCCCGCCAAGCGGCGTCGGCCTTTCTTACACTTCGCCTATCTAGCTCAGTCCGCTTTGCGCAAGTAATTGATTCAATTCACTTTTTTTGTGTGGCATGCAAGCTGCTTATTTGTGTCTACGAAATGAATCCAGGCAAGTCATTCTGGATTCTTTGTCCCCCGGATTTTCCGAGACTGACCACGATAAGAGGCTGCGATGAACGTCGAGCACACACGAAGCAAGACGCTGCGCTGGCTGGGCGCACTGGTGGCGGCAAGCCTGCTGGCCAGCGGCCAGGCGCAGGCCGGCGCCTACGGCTTGGCCGTCAACGACTTGAACAATTTTCGCATCACCACCAGTGCCGGTAGCTTGTCGCTGGCAGGCGCCAACCGCAATGCCAGCGACAGCGCCTTCTTCGAAGGCGGCGTGGCCGTCAATCCGCGCGCCGTCAATACCGGGCCGGCCGCCAACGCCGACGTGCTGCAAGTGTGTTCGGGCGGCGGCTGCAGCAGCTTGCCGCAGAACCACTACGCACCCAGTCCCAGTTCCACGCTGGAATTTGCACGCGGCGATGCGCACGCCTTCGGGAACATACTCAATGGCGGCGCCACCGTACGCGCCGTGGCGGAAGCACAGCGCAACACCGTCGGCGCCGCCACGGCCATGGCCGGCGACACGCTCACCGGTTCCGTCAATCTGACCCTGTCGAGCGCCGGCTTCATCACCTTCAGCTTCATGGGACGGCGCGATCTGCGCACCAGTGTGACGACCATGGGCGACAAGTCGAACGTGTCGATCATGGATATCTTCAATATCTCCTGCAACAGCGCCAGCCCCGTCGGCTGCCTGTCGAATGCAAATGCCGATGGCGTGATCTTCCAGTTCGCGCCCGATGGCGACGCCAGCAATGGCAGCGATATCAACGGCAACCATACGGTCGGCAGCCTCGACCCCTTCAGCCTGAACTTGACGGCCGGCACGAACGACCCCGCCACCGGACGCGCCTTCACGAATGGCTTTGCGCTGTTTTCCCTGACCTCGAATTTCGCCCTGCCCGCTGGCAGCTATACCTTGAACTTTTCCAAGTCCACGCGCACCGACATCGTCGTCATCGATCCCCTGGCCGTGCCGGAGCCGGGAAGCCTGTTCCTGCTGGGCCTGGGACTGACCGCCCTGGCCTTCACGCGCCGGCGCCAGCCGACATAGCAACCGGCATGCTCAAGACACGCGGCGCCCGCCAAGGCGCCGCGTGTCTTTTACGCCAGCAGAGGCGTTTTAACCGAGCCGTGCCAGCGCCTGGCGCGCCAGCTGCAATTGCTGCAGATAATAGCGGTGCAACATGGCCGGGTCACTCAGGTCGCGCCCCAGTACCAGGCGCAGCTCGCTGGCAGGGCAGTCGGCGGCCTGGGTCTGCACTTGCGTCCCCAGTTGGCGGGCCAGCTGGCGCGCCGCCGGCTCTTGCGCGGGCCGGTATTCGACGCGCGTGCGCGCTACCTGGAAGCTGGTTTCATTGGCCAGGCGCACCACTTGCACGGGAGCGCCGGCCAGGCTGCGCGCCAGCGAGGCGGCCATGCCCGGCACGCCGTTGCCATTCACAATTTCCAGGCGCGGATGCGGCGCACCAGCCGCCGCCACGGACCGCAGCGGCGCGGCGACGGGCACGCGCCGCAGCTGGGCCATGCCATCGCTCTGCGTGATCTCCACGCGCGCCATGGCGAGCGCATCCTGCACCGGCGCAGGCACGGGCACCAGCTGCGGCGGCGCCGCGCCGCGCAACAAGGCCATGTCGCGCCGCAAGTCGTGGTCCTGCAAGCTGGCCGCCTGGCGCCGCATGAGGGCGGCGCGCTCGTGTTGTCCCAGGCGCTCCAGCACCTGCGCCAGATGCCGCCAGGCCAGCGCATTGAGCGGATCGAGCAGACACGCCTGTTCCAGCGCGGGCAAGGCTTGCGCATCGCGCCCGCTCAGATAATAGGCATGGCCGAGATTGCTGAACAGATAGGCCTGCTGCGGCCGCGCCATGCCCGCTTCCTGCGTCAGCGTCTGCCATTGGGCGATGGCCGCGTCATGTTCGCCCCGCTGCGCATGCAGCACGGCCAGGCCGTTGCGCGCATTCACGTGGCGCGGCGCATGACGCAGGGCTAGCGCATAGGCCGCTTGCGCGGCGGGCAGGTCGCCCCGCTCGAAATGCTGGCGCCCCGCCACATAGGCGGCATCGGCGTCAGGCCACGCCGGCACCGGTGCATGCGCCAATTGCGTGGTACAGGCGGCCAGGCCGAGGCAGGCACAGGCGACGGCCAGGCGGGAGAGCGTCAAGCGCATGGTGACTCCTTTCAGCGGCTGGCCATGGCCGGCACGAGCACGCGATAGACTTCGATCACGGCCGGCCCCATGAGCACCAGCATCAGGGTGGGAAAGACGCAAAAGATCAGCGGGAACAGCAGTTTCAGGGCGATCTTCGCCGCCGCCTCCTCGGCCAGCAGGCTGCGCTTGCTGCGCAGGTTTTCCGAATGCACGCGCAGCGAATCGCCCATGCTGGTGCCGAAGCGTTCCGATTGGATCAGCATCGCGACGAGGGTATCGACATCTTCCACGCCGCTGCGCAGGGCCAGGTTGCGCAGCGCCTTTTCCTTGGAAAAGCCGGCGCGCATTTCCATCAGCACCAGTTGCAATTCCTGCGCCAGCACCATGCTTTTGATGTGGATTTCGCCCGACACCTTCACCAGCGCGCGCTCCAGGCTCAGGCCCGCTTCCACGCACACGGTCAGCAAGTCGAGCGCATCGGGGATGTTTTCGAAGATGTCGCGCTGGCGCCGCTTGGCCGTGCTGGCCAGCACCAGGTTCGGCAGGTAATAGCCGATGGTGGCGCTGACGCACAGCAGCAACAGCAGCACGCTGCGCAACTGTGCCGCCATGGCGCTGGCCGCATACAGCCCCAGCACGGTGGGAAACAGCAGGGCCAGCACGGTTTTCGCCGCAAAGTACAGGGCGGGCGCGCTCGCTTGCCGCCAGCCCGCGTTCATGAAGCGCGTGCGCAGCGGCGAACGCTCCCAGCCCTCTTCCGGCAGCGATAGCTTGCTGAACGGCTGCGCCACGCGTGCCACTCGCTCCACCCAGCCATGGTCGGCCACCGCGTCGCTGGCGGCCGGCACCATGGCGCCAAACAGGCGCTGGCGCAGGGTGCCGGGAAAGAAGATCAGCCATCCCAGCAGGGCCAGCGCCACGACCACGACGAAGACAATCACGAGAAACAGCAGTTGCGAACCGTTCATGCCACCCCCCTGTTGTTATATCCTGATACGTATCACATTGCGCATCCAGACCACGCCCAGCGCCACCATGCCGGCCGCGTACCACAGCAGTTTGATGCCGCTGGGATCGGTCCACAGCAGGCGGATATATTGCGGGTTGACCAGCGCCATGACGCCGATCATCACCACCGGCATCAGTCCCAGCACCCAGGCCGACATGCGCCCCTCGGCCGACAGCACGCGCACCTGCCCCAGCAGTTTCAAACGGGCGCGGATGATGCGCGCGATGCTGACCAGAACTTCGGCCAGGTTGCCCCCCGATTCGCGCTGCACCAGCACGGCGATGACGAGGTAGCGCAAGTCCGTCAGCGGAATGCGCGCGGCCAGGTTTTGCAGCGCCTCGTTCATCGGCACGCCGTAATTGATTTCTTCATGCGCCATCTTGAATTCGCCGCTGATCGGCTCGCTCAATTCATCGCCCACCATTTGCAGCACATTCGAAAACGAGTGGCCGGCGCGCAACGCGCGGGCCAGGAAATCGGCCGCTTCCGGCAATTGTGCCTCGATCTTTTTCAGCCGCGCCGCGCGCGCGCGCAGCACCAACAGACACGGTCCGCTCACGGCGCAAGACAGCAGCAGCAAGGCACCAGGCAAGGGCATGGACCAGGCCGCCAGCAGCAGCAAGGCTGCCAGCAACAGGGCAGCAGTGACGCCGATGAATTGCGCCACCGACCAGGACAGGCCCGATTGCAGCAGCAGGTGGTCGAGCTGCGCCGCCTGCGGCGCGCGGCGCAGCAAACGCTCCAGGCCGGGCGCACGCGCATAGCGGCGCTGCTTGAGGATGGAGACCCGCTCCCCGCCCGCCTCGCCGCGCGCCGCCATCAGCCGCAAGCGCCGGTTGATGCGCCGCGCCGCGCTGCCGTGCGTACCAGCCCACCACAGCCAGGCCCCTTCCACCATCAGGATGCAGGCGGCGAACAGCAGCACGGCAAAGCCGTAGAAGACCAGGTCCATGATGCCTCCATAAAACAGATAAGAAAACCGTAGCGAGCGGATGTGATTTGTGGCTGAGAAGCGGAGCTGTGCTTTAGCACAGTGAGCATCGCAGGCCGCAAAGCGCGCCGCGCAGTAGGTTTTTCATTCGTAGATGCGGTCGGGGTCGAAGACGCTATCTGGCACCGGCGCGCCGAACATGCGCAAGCGTTCCGTGAAGCGGGGCCGCACGCCCGTGGCACAAAAGTGGCCCAACACCTTGCCTGCGGCATCGACGCCCGTCTGCTCGAAGCGGAAAATTTCATGCATGGCGATGATGTCGCCTTCCATGCCCGTCACTTCCTGCAGGCTGACCAGCTTGCGCGCGCCATCCGTCAGGCGCGACACTTGCATCACCACTGTCACGGCCGAGCAAATCTGCTGGCGTGTGGCGCGCGGCGTCAGGTTCACGCTGGCCATGCCGACCATGTTTTCCAGCCGCGCCAGCGCATCCCTGGCCGTGTTCGAGTGGATGGTCGCCAGTGAACCCTCATGGCCCGTGTTCATCGCCTGCAGCATGTCGAGCGCCTCGGCGCCGCGTACCTCGCCCAGGATGATGCGGTCGGGCCGCATGCGCAGCGCATTGCGCACCAGCGCGCGCTGGCTCACTTCACCCTTGCCTTCGATATTCGGCGGGCGCGTTTCCAGGCGCACCACGTGCGGCTGGCGCAACGCCAGTTCAGCCGCATCCTCGATAGTGACGATGCGCTCGCTGCCGGGAATGAAGCCGGACAGCACGTTGAGCAGGGTCGTCTTGCCGCTACCGGTGCCGCCCGAAATCAGGATGTTGACCTTGGCCTGGCCCAGCGCCTGCAGCACCTGCACCATGGGCGGCGTCAGGCTTTTATAGTCGAGCAGGTTGGCGATGCTCAAAGGTTGTACGGCAAAACGGCGGATCGACAGAATCGGTCCATCGACGGCCAGCGGCGGAATGATGGCATTCACGCGCGAACCATCGGGCAGGCGCGCATCGACCATCGGGCTCGATTCGTCGACGCGCCGTCCCACGCGCGAGACGATCTTTTCGATGATCTTCATCAGGTGCGCATTGTCGTGGAACGTCACGTCCGTCAGTTGCAAGCGCCCGCCCCGCTCGACATACACCTTGTCGCAGGTGTTGACGAGGATGTCGGACACGCTGGCATCGGCCAGCAGGGGTTCGAGCGGGCCAAAGCCCAGCATCTCGTGCTGGATGTCGAGCACCAGGCTATGCCGCTCGTGCTGGTTCAGCACGATGCGCTCTTCCTCGATCACGCGCTGCACCAGCAACGCCAGTTCGTGCTTGAACTGCTCGGCCGTCAGGCGCTTCAGGCGTTCCAGGTCGATACGGTCGAGTATCGTCTGGTGCATGGTCTTTTTCAGCTCCTGGTAGGCGTGCAGCGCCAGCGCCCCCTGCCCATTGCTGGCGGGGCGCACCGTTTCATTCGCCGCCAGGCGTTCGCGTAAAGTCATCTCGGCTCCCATGATGGCCCCCGGCGGGAGCCTTGACATCTATCCATGCCCTAAGCCTCGCTGCGGCTGAACAAACGGTCGAACAGGCCGCGGCTTTCCGTCACGCGGCGCGCCGTCACCAGCTCAACCAGCTCGGCCAGGCTGCGCGCCACGGCGCTGGTGCGCGACAGCTGCAGCAGCGGGATGCCCTGGTTGACGGAGTCCGTGGCGGCGACGTAATCGTTGGGCACCGTGTGCACCACTTCCGCGCCCAGCGCCTGTTCCAGGTCCGCCAGGCGCAGGCGCCCGCCCTTTTCATAGCGGTTGACGATCAGGCGCAGGCGCTCGCCCGGGTAGCCGAGCGAGCGGAAAATGTCGAGCAGGCGGCGCCCGTCGCGGATGTCGGGCAAGGCCAGTTGCAGCACCGGGTAGATGGCGTCGGCGTTGTCGAGCGCGCGCAGCGACAGCGCATCGATCTGGCGCCCCACGTCGAGCACGATGTAATCGTAGTGCTGGCGCGCCACGGCCAGGATGCGGTCCATGTGCTCGGGCTGCATGTCGACCTTGTGCGCGGGGTCGTCGGCCGCCGCCAGCACGCCGAAGTTCGGCGTCACGTGCACCAGGCACGAGGCGAGAAAGGCGCCATCCATGCGCGCGATCTGCGCGCAGATGTCGGACAGGGTCATGGCCGGCTTCTGGTCCGAGACATACAGGGTGGCGTCGCCGAACTGGCCGTGCAAGTCGATCAGCAGCACCTTGCAGCCGGCCAGGCTGGCCAGCGCGTAGGAAAAATTCGTCGACAAAAAGGTGGCGCCGCTGCCGCCCTTGCACGAGATGAAAGCAAGGACCTTGCCGTCGCGCATCTGCGTCACGCCGGCCTGGATATCGACGCGGTCCATCGCTTCATGGAAGGCCTTGTGTACCAGCGGCAGTTGCAGCACTTCGCGCATGCCGGCACGCATGGCGCGGATCAGCACATCCTGCTGCTGGCCGCGCGTGAGCAGCATCAGCACGGCCAGCGGATACTGGCGCGCCAGCCGCTCCAGCAAGTCCGCCTCCTCGGCGTCAAGGCCGCTGGCGTCGACGATCACCAGCTCGGGCGCTTCGGGCAGCATGCGCTCGACGGCGTCGCGCAGGCCGCTGCGCCGCTCCAGCAGCCGCAGCACGGGCATGCGGGCCGCGCCTTGCGCCGCGATTTCATCGTGCAAGCTGGCGTCGCGGGTAATCATCAAGGCTTTCATCCCCCCTCCTTCACTCAATACAACACATTCGGCTGCGCCCGCGGATCGGCGCTCATGGACAAAAACCGGGATTATCCGGATAGCCCAGCGACTCGGCCACCGCCATGGTGCTCCCGCTGGGAAAACGTATGGCACCTGCGCCGGAGGGAAACATCATCCCCAGCAGCGGCAGGACGGGCCGGTACGGCAGGCTCTCGCAGCGCGCGCCATCGCCGGGCACGCACAGGCGCGCGCGCACGAAGCGGATGCAGCTGGCGCCATGCGGATCGTCCAGGCAATTGATGCGGTTGCGTTGCGGACAGCCTGGCATCACCGTCACCGGCACTGCCGCCAGCGCGGCGCCGCCGCTGCTCTCCGACAAATAATCGATGCGCACATTCGCGTCGCTGATGCCTCCGCCCAGCGGCAGCGCGCCTGGCGTGGCGCGCAGCACGGCTTGCGTGCGCACGGCCTGCAGCGCGCCGGCATTGCTGAAATCGGTGACGGCGGCGGCGCGCGCCGCGCGCCGGGTGATCTCGTGCACCATGTTCCACACGTACACGGCGCGCGCCACTTCCAGCATGGCAAACAGGAAGAGGAAGAACAGCACCGCCAGCATGGCGAACTCGACAGCGAAGACGCCGCCCTGGCGCTGCCGCCGCTGCTCGATAGGCAGGTTAGTTGACATAGCGCAATGTCGCATTCGCACGCAGCGGGATCGGCGCCAGCTGCGGCAGCCACTTGCGCGTCAACTCGGGCAGGATATCGACGGGCATGTCCACGGACACCTTGATGCGCACCTGCAGCGGCGCCGTCGCATAATTGCCGCAGCTGTAGGAATCGTCGGCATAGATGCAGTCCACGCTGACCCTGACGGACTCCATGGTGGGCCAGCTTTCCGCCATCGCCTCGACCACCATCTGCCGGGAAAATGCCACCCCCTGGGTCGCCGCGCCGATGCCGGCCATCTGCGACAGCGGCATGGTCGCCAGGTAGCGCGCCGCATCGTGCGTACTTTTTTGCAAAGCCGTGTACACCAGCAGCGCGCGGCCGAACAGCAGCACGAAGGGCAGTAGCGCCATGAAAAACAGCAGGATCAGCGCCAGCTCGATGGCGGCGACACCGCCCTGGCGACGTGGCGCGCGGCGCAGCGGCTTCATTGCAGCAACTCCGCCGGGCCGATCAGCGTACCCTCGGCCACCAGACCGGCAAATTCGGCGCTCAGCACGCCATTGCTGGCCGGCGCCGTCATGAAGAAGCGGCCGATGCCGCGTACTTGGGCCAGCACGTCACTACCGGCCGGCACGGGGCAGGCCAGCAGGGCAATATGCAGCAGGCGCCGCTGCGCCACGCCCGTATTGCCGGTCGGCGCCGTCTGGTACGCCAGTGTCTGGTATGGCGGCGTGGCAGGATAGCCGGACTTGGCGGCCGGCGCGGCCGGGCTAGCCGGATACAGCTTGGGCCAGTCGCTGGTGGCAAAGGGCAGATAGCCGCCGGCCGGCTTCGGGTTGCTGTACCTGGCCGCCTTGCTAAACGACCACAGCGGTCCATAACTGCCGACCGTGGGCGGTGTCGCATTCGATTCCGGATCGGCCACGGACAGCAGCGGATTGCCAGTGCTCAGGGCGCTGGGCGCATCGGGCGCATTCGTCATCCACCAGTTCGCCGCCGTATTCGGATAGGCGCGGATGTTCGTGTCGGGCGGCGCCGTGACCGGATGGCAGCCGCTGCCCGCATGCTGGTTGAAGCGCGCATTGAAGGCCGTCCACAGCGCGGCCGGAAAAGGCCGGTGCACATGCACCTGGGCGCTGCCGATGCGCGGATACAGCACCGTGCCGCTGCAGACAAACGGCAGCACGCTCGACTCGCTGACCTGCAGCGACGATCCCACCACGCCCGGCCGGCCCAGCGGATTAAGCACGAAATGGTCGGCTGCCGGGCCATGCGGATTGAGCTTGAGCAAGTTGTACGCCACGCCACGGCGAAAGCCATATTCCAGCAGCTCGACGGCCGGCAGCAGGGCCGCATTCGTCCGCGCGCTGGCGGCACTGCCCGACAGCGCGCAGATGGCCAGCGGGGTCAGGTGCAGGCTGGACCGCCCCGCCACGGCGCGCGCGCCCGTGTCCAAGGTGCGCAGCGCCGGCGACCAGGCGCCCAGGAACGCCGTCGCCACCCGGCCCAGCGACGGGTCATTGGCCTGCGTATCGACGCGCACGAACAGCGCCGTGGCGGGATCGGGCACGGCGCCCGCCGCATGCCATTCGCTGGCGGGGGCGTCGGGCGCGCTGGCGAAGCGGATGCTGGCGTCCGACAAAATGGCGCCTTCCATGCGGCGCCGCCAAGCACTGCGGTCGGCCGCACTGCTCTTGGCCTTCGTCACGGCAGCAAGCAAGCCCTCGGGCGTACCCACCAGTTCCGCGGCCGCCGCCATCGCCGCGTTGTCGGCCAGGTTCTGCAATTCCGTCTTGCGGCCGATGACCTGCCCCACGTCGAGCGCCAGGCCGATAAAGCCCAGCACCACGATCAGCAGGATGGAAAAGGCGATCAGCATCGCCCCGCGCTGGCGCCGGCGTCTATTTGCCATTGCCGCCTCCCAGCATGAATTGCACGGGCTGCGGTGCCTGCGCGTTCGGTTCGGCAAACGAGGCGCGGTAGCGCTGCATGACGGCGTGCGCGCTGGGGCCATCGAGACCATCGGCCGGCAGGCGATTGCCGGCGCTGGCCGGATCGCGCACCTGCTGCGCCATGGCCAGGCGCACGGCGTCGCCGAAGCGCCGGTCCAGCTGCGGCGTGCTGCCGTGCGCGCAGGCGGCCAGCTGCAGTGCCAGCAGCAGCATCGCCAGGCGCCGCAGTGACATCAAAAGCGAGTTCGGCATGGCATGTCTCCCCGTCTCATTTCAGCTCGAAACCATAGACCGCGCGCAGTGCCGGCACGGGCGGCGGCACGGACGGCGGCGCCAGCGTCCCGTCCATCTTGCCGCCCAACATCAAGTCCGTGCGCGAAGGGGGCGCCAGCTGCGCCGTCGGCAGCATGACGTCGGCCGGCAAGGGTTTCACCAGGTGCGCGGTAATGACGAACAGCAATTCCGTGCGGTCATGCTGGAAATCCGTGCTGCGAAACAGCGCGCCCAGGATGGGCACTTCGCTGAGCCAGGGCACGCCCGTGATGTTGCTCACCTGGTTGTTCTTGATCAAGCCGCCGATGGCGTAGCTCTGGCCGTCGTACAGCTGCACCGTGGTCGAAGCGCGCCGCGTGGTGATGACGGGCAAAATAGAGCGCCCGCTGATGCCGGCGGCGGAAATGCCCACCCCCTCGCGCGACAGTTCCGACACTTCCGGCGCCACCTTCAGGTTGATGCGTCCGCCCGACAGCACGGTGGGCGTGAAGCGCAGGCCAACGCCATACTCGCGCTCTTCCAGCGTGATCTTGTTGTTGTCCTGGCCGACGGGAATGAAGATCTTGCCGCCAGCCAGAAAACTGCCTTCCTGCCCGCTGATCGCCATCACCGTCGGCTCAGCCAGGATGCGCACCAGGCCGTCCTGTTTCTGCGCCTCGATGGTCAGCTGCTGACCATTCGACTTGCGCACGTCGAGCAAGCCATTGGCCGTGCCGCTGAGGAAATTCGACAGCAAGGTGGTGGCCCAACTGCCGGACGCAAAACGCAGGGTGGCACCCACTTCCAGGCGTTCCAGCAGGGACTTCGACACTTCGGCAATCTGCACGGCCAGCATCACTTGCTGCGGCGCACTGACGTCGAGCATATTGATGACGCGGCTGTTCGCGCCACCGGCGCCGCCACCGGGCGCCGTGGCCACCACCGGCAAGGCAGCGCCATCGGCGGGCTTGGGCAACGCCAGCGGCGGCGTAGCGCGCCGCACATAGGCGTGCGCCAGCTCGACGGCGCGCAGCACGGCGCCCGCATCCTGCACCGTGCCCGACAGCACCAGGGTATCGGCCACGGCCGTCACGCGGATGGCTTTTTCTTCCGGCATCAGGGCCGCCAAGGTGGCTTGCAAGCCGGCCGGGTCCATGCTGACGCTGACGTTCACCACGCTGCACACGCCGCTGCGTCCCTGGATGATCATATTCGTGCTGCCCACATCGACGCCCACCACGTACAGGGTGTCGGGTGCCACCAGCATAGCCTGCAGCACGGCCGGATTACCGACGCTGCGGGCCAGCACCGCCTCGGGCAGGCGCAGCATGCTGGACTTGCCCACCTGCAGCTGCAAGTTGCCGGGTGACGCCGCTTCTCCGCCGCAGCGCGGGCCAGGATCGGCCGCCGCGCCGGCAAGCGGCAACAGCAGGCAACACAGTGTCAGCAGGGCGCGGTTCATGAGCGTGTCCATGGTTGGCTAAAAACATTCGCGCGACTGGCGCGTCCCATCGATGACGCCGCTGCACTGGCGCGGCGCTTCTGGCGGCGCCTTCGCCACGCGCACCGGACGCGGCGCGGCGGCCAGCACAGGTACGGCGACGGCGGGAGCGGACTCGGCTTCGTGCGGTCCGCCCAGCAGGGTCAGCTTGGTAGCACCCGTCGTCACGCCCGGCTGCGGGTCGACCTGGTTGCGCAGCACCAGCGACAAGCTGCCCACGCTGCGCGCCAAGTCCAGGTTTTCGGCCTGTTCCGGCGTCACTTCCAGGGTCACCGCATTGACCACGCGCGGCTTGGTCTCGTCGCGTCCCACTTCCTGCGCCACGGCCAGCACCAGGATGCGTTCGAGGACGATCTTGGAAATGTTGCGGCTTTGCGGAAATGCGCGGTCGCCGGCATCCTGCTGGGTGCTCACGATGATGTCGACATAGTTGCCCGGCAAGGCAAAGCCGGCCACGCCGATCACATCGTTGACGCGCACGGTGATGGCGCGCCGCCCTTCCGTGATCAGGGCCGACAGGCCGCCCAGGGTGCCCACCGGCGCCAGCTTGGCCTCGCTCAGCGGTTCGCCGCGCAGCACGCTGGTTTTCAACACCCGTCCCGCCAGTGTCGCCGGGTCTTGCAGCGCGCCTTGCGGCAAGCTTTCCGCCGGCCATACGGCCAGGCGCAGCATCTCGGGCGTCAGGCGCTGGCCCAGGTTGACATCGCTGGCGGCGACGACGATCTTGCCCTTGCCGGCCGGCGTCTGGCGCAGCAGCCAGTGCGAGGCCAGCAACACGGCCAGCAGGCCCAGCACCACCGCCAGGGCCATCATCAGCAGGGCGCGCCGGTTTTTCATGCGATGCGCTCGCACAAGCTGGCGGCCGGCATGTCGCAGCTGGCAAACAGGCTGCCCCAGGCCTGCTCCAGGGCGGCCACCGTCAGGCGCGCTTCGCAACCGGCAAAGCCGGCAAAGTCGCCTATGCGCGCCAGCAATTCCTGCGGATAGCTGGCCAGCAAGGGCCGTCCCTGCGCGCCATGCAGCTGCAGCAGGTGGTTCAGGGCCAGTTCATCGATGGCCATGCCGGCCAGGCGGCATTGCTGGCGGAACAGGGCGCGATAGGCGCTCTCGGCCAGCGGCCCCACCTGCACCTTGTAGCCGATGCGGCGCAGCAAGGCAGGATCGAACAGCTCGCCCGACGGCACATTCGTGGCCAGCACCAGGGCGTTGTCGAACGGCACGCTGATCTGCACGCCGCCGGGCAAGCCCAGCTGGTCGCTGCCGCGCGCCAGCGGCTGCATCAGCCGCGTCAGCAGTTCTTGCGCGCCCAGGCGCTGGCGGCCCAGGTCGTCGATGATCAGCATGCCGTTATTTGCCCGCACATGGGGCGGCGCCTGGTAGCAGCCGCCGCTGGCGTCATGGCGCAGCTCCAGCATGCCCGCGTCGAGCTCGGCGCCCACGTGGATCACGGGACGCTGGCACAGCACCCAGCGGATGTCGGTGCTGCGCCGCTCCAGCGCCTGGCGCGCATGGCTGACGTGCTGCGGCGCAGGCGGCAGGTGCTGGGCCGGATCGTACAATTGGATGATGTCCTGGCCGACAACGATGGCGTACGGCACGGCGACCAGCCCGTGCAGCAATTGGCCCAGTTGCAGCGCCAGGGTCGACTTGCCGCTGCCGGGCGGACCGTACAGCAGCAGCGAGCGCCCCGAATGCAGGGCCGCGCCCACCACGTCGAGCATGCCCGGCCCCGCATGGGCGCTGCCCAATACGGCGGCCAGGTCATCGCTGCCGACGCGCTGTTCCTGCGCCAGCCACGACTGGCGTGCCACCATGGCGCGGTACGCTTCCAGGGTGACGGGGGCGGCGCCGATATACGCGCAGCGCTCGAGGAAGGCGCTGGCACGCTGCTTGCCGGCACCCGTCAGCTGGTATTGCACGTCGATATCGGATTCGCCGCGCCAGGCCACTTCAGCCATCTGCTCGGCCACCATGAAATCGAGCACTTCGCGCAAGACATTGATCGACAGTCGCAAGCGCGTCGTCAGCGCGGACAGGTGCGTCTTGCCGCCCACAAACATCAGCTTGGCGATCAGTTCGACCACCAGCGGCCGCTCCAGGCCCGTCTCGCGCAAGCTTTTCGGCTGCGGCGGCAAGGGTGGCATCAGGTTCGCGTCGGCGGGACGCGGCGCACTCTCGGTGCTCATGGAATAGTCGACCTCGGTCATGCTGTGTCTCCAAGCCGGTTAAGACTGCATTGAACAGAATTCATTCTAGCCAGCGGGAACTGGTGCCCATTGATTCAGAGCAATGAATACTAATCAGAAATAATGCCGCCCTTGCACCGCCAGGCAGCCCAGGGCAATGGCCAGGCCGTACGGCATGTTGCCCACGCTGGCGCCGCTGCCCAGTGCGGCGGGTGCCAGGGGAATACCGGCCATGCGCGCGATCATTGGCCACAGCAGCTGGCGCAGATTGCCCAGGCAGGCGCGCCACTTGCCCTGGTACGTGATCATCAGCACGGCCATCAGACCGCCCAGCACAAAGGTGGCGAAACAGATCTGCAGCACAGGCCAGGGACCGGCAAAGGCGCCCACCATGGCGATCAGCTTGACGTCGCCGGCGGCCATGCCGCGCAGCACGTATAAAGGTAAAAACAGGAAGAAACCCGTCGCCATGCCACCCAGCCACAACGACGGCACGCTTTGCGGCCACAGCCACAGGTGCAAGGCCAGCGCGGCGAGGATGCCGGACAGCACCAAACCATTCGGTATCTTGCGGCGGATCAAATCACTGACGGCGGCCCCCGTCACAAAGCACAGCAACAGCAGGTCGAATACGGCATAGGCAGGCATGCGGCACCTCCTGAAGAAAAACCCGCCACTGGCCGGCCAGCGGCGGGCCCCGCTTAGGGCGTCAACACCAGGTTCGACGAAATGTCGGTGAGGACGGCCAGCAAGTTGGTCTTGATCAGCAAGAAACCGGCCGTGATGGCGGTCGCCATCAAGGCCGCAATCAAGCCGTATTCGATTGCCGTAATGCCATCCTCATCCTTAACAAACTGCTGTACTGCCGACAGGAAGGTATGCATGACAAGCTCCCAAAAGTGAATCACAAGTCCCTGGCGCAATCGGGTGTGAAACATTGCCCATACCTGCTAATATGTTTCCTGCCGTAAATTTCTGCGCCATTGCATTGACTATAAAGCGTCCACGTTTTGGCAAATTGACGCGCCACAAGTTTCCACATGGAAATTATCAAACCTTGTTGACATGACGGCTGACGCACGCAAATGTTGCGATCAGGATTGAAAGCCTTCGTCAAGGCAAGTTTTTTGCACCGCAGTGCATGAATCTCATGTATTTACATGAAATATTGCATACGTTAATTGCCTATTAGGCAAAAAGACATTATCCTGCTTAGCTCTTCTTTGGAAAGGCCTCTCGCCCTGCGGTAAAGAGCGTCATGCCACCAAATAAATCTTGGCTTCTTGTAGACGGACGCGAACATGCTCTTGCTTGATGCAATGCTGGTATGACGACACTTGTGTGACTACTTTTCAGAGAACGACAATGGATTCCCTACTGAAACACATGGTGGACATGACCGGGCACCGCGACCACACGATGCTCGACATCTCCGTGATCTCGGCAGTGCAGGAACTCGCTTCCGCATCGCAGACCCGTGTGCTGGCACTGACCACCGTGCGTGGCCAGGTGTTCGTGCGGTCGCGGGCCATCATCGTGGCGGGCAGCGTAGCCCGCATGGAAGACAATCTCGACCCGTCGCTGCCGGGCGAACCGCTGTCGGACTATACGGCCCTGGCTGCCTGCATCGCGCGCCATGAAGCGAGCGCCGATACCCTGTGCGCCGACGGCCGCCACCTGCTGTGGCTGCCCATCTGGATCGGCGACCAGGTCACCACCTGCCTGGAAATCACCAACCCCACGCCGTACACGGGCGCTACCATCCAGGTGATCGGCGGCATCGTCAGCGTGTACCGCAATTTCCAGAACCTGCTCGACTACAGCGAACGCGATTCGCTCACCGGCTTGTTGAATCGCAAGACCTTCGACGACCAGTTGGCGAAAATCCTGCAAAGCCGCGGCGAACCGGAAGCGGAGAGGCCGCGTCCCGTCGATGAAGAACGGCGCCACCATACGGACACGGAACGGCAATGGCTGGCCGTGATCGACGTCGATCATTTCAAACTGGTCAACGATAAGTTTGGCCATCTGTATGGCGATGAAGTGCTGATCCTGATCGCCAACCAACTGCAATCGTCGTTCCGCTCACAAGACCGCATCTTCCGCTTCGGCGGCGAAGAATTCGTCGTGCTGCTGCGCTCGATCACCCTGGAAAATGCGCAGAAAATCATCGACCGCTTCCGCACCAATGTCGAGGCGCATGACTTCCCGCAAGTGGGTAGAGTCACCGTCAGCGTGGGCTTCGTCAGCATCAACGCCTATGAGGCGCCCGTCATCATTCTCGGCCGCGCCGACCAGGCCCTGTACTACGCGAAAAGCCATGGCCGCAACCTGGCTTGCCACTATGACGAGCTGGTAGCGAAAGGCTTGCTCACCACCATCGCCTCGAACGATACGGCGGAATTCTTCTAGGCATCCGCGAGGGAAAGAAAGCGCATGGGATCAACCTGCCACTTGGCGGCCGACTCATGGCCGACAATCTTGTCGGCGCCGCCAAAGCCAAAGCCGCGCGACAGGTCGACTGTCTCGGGCTTGATGTAGGCATTGCTCTTTGTACTGAAAAATACATTCACCTTTGGCGCCAGCAGATTGCTCTCGTGCGCCTCGATGACGACAGCCAGGCGGCCCGATTCCAGCATCACCATGGTGCCGACCGGATAGATCCCCACGCAGCGCATGAAATCTTGCGCAAACACGGGATTGAAATGAAATTTGCTCCACTCATAAATCTTGCGCAAGGCTTCGGCGGCGGCGATGCCCTTGTGATAGCTGCGGTCGGACGTCAGCGCGTCATACACGTCAACGATGGCGGCCATCTGCGCCAGCTCGCTGATGGCGTCACCAGCCAACTGGTCCGGGTAGCCGCTGCCGTCGCGCCGCTCATGGTGGTGCAAGGCGATGTCGAGCGGAATGGCGCCCAGCTCGGGCGAGCGGCGCAGGATATCGTAGCCATCGCGCGGATGGCGCTTGATCAGGGCAAATTCTTCCGGACTCAAAGGGCCGGGCTTGTTCAGCACGCTGTCGGGCACCAGCGCCTTGCCCGTGTCGTGCAGCAAGCCGCCCAGGCCGGCCTGGTGCGTGGTGGTCCCATCGACGCCCCGCGAGCGGCAAAATGCCACCAGCAGCGCGCACACGCTGACGGAATGCAAGAAGGTGTAGTCATCCTTGCTCTTGATGCGCAACAGGCCGACGAGGGCACCGGGATTGCGCAAGATCGATTCGGTGATATCTTGCACCGTGTGCTGCACGCGGTCGATCTCGACGGCCTTGCCCAGGCGCACATCGGCCATCACCGCGCGCACCAGACTCGATGCCTGCCGCCGCACCTGCGTGGCGCGCGCCAGTTCCATACTCAGCGACACGCGCGTGACCACCTGCGGCGGGGTGGCGATCTGCACCAGTTCGCGTTCCGTCTCGGCCCGCGCCTGCGCCACCGTGGGCGCATCTTGCACGTCGAGGCCCTTGCCGCTGTCGATCACCACGTCGTGGATGCCGGCCTGCACGATCTTGCGGATTTCATCGTCGCTGCGCAACAGGAAACGGTTGCGCACGAACGGATGCGTCATCCAGTCACAGCTGAGATCGTGGACGTACATGCCCACTTTTAATTGAGACGAATCAACTTTCTTGAGCATGCTGTCATCCCACAAATACGCGTCTGGAGCACCGAAGGCGCTAGAATGAGTATAACAAAATTGTTATTCTGCTGGCCGCGTTCGGCGCTGCGGCGCAACAGCCTGTTTTTTCCGATCACCGCACCCTCAACGCACCGCTCTTGGGACCCATGGAACTGCGCCAATTACGCTACTTTGTTGCCATAGTCGACCACGGCTCGCTGTCGCGCGCGGCCCTGACCCTGCATGTGGCGCAGCCGGCCCTGACGCAGCAGCTGCGCCAACTGGAAGAGGAACTGGGCGTCCAGCTGCTGCACCGCTCGGCCCAGGGCGTGCTCAGCACGGATGCGGGCAAGGTGTTTTACGAACATGCGCAAGCGATCCTGAAACAGGTGGCCGACGCCCGCTCGGCCGTCACGCAAAGTGCCGCGCGGCCGTCCGGCAATGTCACCCTGGGCTTGCCGCACAGCATCTCCGGCGCACTGGCCCTGCCCTTGCTGCTGGCCGCGCGCGAACGCTACCCCGAAATCACCCTGCAGCTGACGGAAGAAATCACAGGCAACCTGAACGAACAATTGAAATCGGGCCGCATCAACCTGGCCGTGCTGTTCGACGATGGCCAGCTCACACCGTTTGCCTGCAGCCCCCTGGTGGAAGAAGAGATGCGTTTTATCTGCCGCAGCGATTCGCCATTCGCGCCCCCGGGCCAGGCGCTGTCATTCCCGCAGGCACTGAGCGCCACCCTGATCCTGCCGGGCCTGCAGCATGGCGTGCGTCCGCGCATCGACAGCCGCGCCCGCGAACTGGGCCTGGAGACGGCAAACGTGATCGAGATCAACTCGATCGCCATCCTGAAATCGGCCATCCTGGCCGGCATGGGCGCCACCATCTTGCCGGCCGCGCCCCTGCTGGCCGAACTCGATAGCGGCGCCATGCGCAGTTACGCCATCCACAGCCCAGTGCTATCGCGCACGGTGGCCCTGTGCGCGTCGAAGAACATTCCCCTCACCAATGCGGGCAACGCCGTAAAAAACCTCGTGCTGCAAGTGGCTGCCGAGCTGTGCGGCAGCGGACGCTGGGTGGGGGCGAACGTGCTCTCGCCCATGACATAAGTATTTCTTATACCCCCATCGTCAAAGCGTATTTGCCCACGCACCTGACTCGTTCTACACTGACCACATTCACTATTTTAAATTTAAAATAGTTATGTGCCGCCCACACGCGGCCATCCCGTCTGCACAGCGCGCGCCTTACCGGGCGCGACCTTGTACAGCCGCTATCTGAAACACCCTTTTGGAGACAGCCATGTCCGTGACCACGGAAAACGGCTCCGCAGCGTTCGCTAGAAACGCCGGTGCCGCGCCATCTACGCCCCTCGATACTTCCCGTTTGACCACCGTCAGCCTCGACGACAAATACACGGCCACTTCCGGCGCCATCTTCCTGTCCGGCATCCAGGCCCTCGTGCGCCTGCCCATGATGCAGCGCCTGCGCGACCAGGCCGCTGGCCTCAACACGGCCGGCTTCATTTCCGGCTACCGCGGTTCGCCCCTGGGGGGCCTCGATGAAAATCTGTGGAAAGCCAAGAAGCAGCTGGAAGCGCACCACGTGCAATTCGTGCCCGGCGTCAACGAAGACTTGGCCGCCACGGCCGTCTGGGGTTCGCAGCAGGTGGATCTGATCGGCCCGGCCAAGTACGACGGCGTGTTCGCCATGTGGTACGGCAAGGGCCCGGGTGTGGACCGCTGCGGCGATGTCTTCAAGCACATGAACCATGCGGGCACATCCAAATTGGGCGGCGTGCTGCTGGTGGCCGGCGACGACCATGGCGCCTACTCATCGACCCTGCCGCACCAGTCCGACCATCTGTTCTCGGCCTCGATGATCCCCGTCTTGTATCCCTGCAATGTGCAGGAATACCTGGACCTGGGCATCCACGGCTGGGCCATGTCGCGCTTTTCCGGCTGCACCGTGGCTTTCAAGGCCCTGGCCGACACAGTCGAATCGTCGGCTTCCATCGATGCCGACCCGTTCCGCGTGGAAGTCAAGATTCCGCAGGATTTCATCATGCCCGAAGGCGGCCTGAACGCGCGCCTGTCGAGCATTCCGCTGGGCCAGCAGGCGCGCAACCAGGAAGCGCTGATGCAGGACTACAAGATCTATGCGGCCCTGGCCTACGCGCGCGAAAACAAGCTCAACCACACCACTATCGACAGCCCGAACGCCAAGCTGGGCATCATCGCGTCCGGCAAGTCCTACCTGGACGTGCTCGAAGCGCTGGAAGAGCTGGGCATCGACGAGCAGATGGCGGCCGACGTCGGCATGCGCCTGTTCAAGGTGGCCATGCCGTGGCCGCTGGAACCGGACAGCGTGCGTGAGTTTGCGCAAGGTCTCGATGAAATTCTCGTGGTAGAAGAGAAGCGGCAAATCGTCGAATACCAGTTGAAAGAGCAACTCTACAACTGGCGCGACGACGTGCGCCCACGTGTCATCGGCAAGTTCGATGAAAAGGGCGAATGGGTGGCGCCGCGCGGCGAGTGGCTGCTCACCTCGAAGGCGGACTTTTCCGTCTCGCAAGTGGCCAGAGTCATCGCCAGCCGCATCGCGCGCCTGATTTCCGACCCCGTCACCTGCGACCTGATCAAGGCAAGACTGAGTTTCCTCGACGCCAAGGATGCGGTCTTGAAGAAGGCCGTGAATACGCCATTCCGCCCCGCCTTTTACTGCTCCGGCTGCCCGCACAATACGTCGACCAAGGTGCCCGACGGCAGCCTGGCGCTGGCCGGCATCGGCTGCCACGTGATGGCCACCTCGATCTACCCGGAAATGAACAAGCTGACCACGCACATGGGCGGCGAAGGCGCGCCGTGGATCGGGCAAGCCGCGTTTTCCACATTGCCGCACGTGTTCCAGAACCTGGGTGACGGCACGTATTTCCATTCGGGCTATTTGGCCATCCGCGCCGCGCAAGCGGCCAAGGTCAACATCACCTATAAAATCCTGTACAACGACGCCGTCGCCATGACGGGCGGCCAGCCTGTGGACGGCTTGATTACCGTGCCCATGATGGCGCAGCAAGTGGCGGCCGAAGGCATCGCCCGCATCGCGCTGGTCACGGAAGATCTGTCGCGCTACGCCGACCGCAGCAACCTGCCCGCGCATGTGACCTTGCACGACCGCAAGGACATGGATGCCGTGCAGCGCGAATTGCGCGACGTACAAGGCGTGTCCGTGCTGATCTACGACCAGACCTGCGCCGCCGAGAAACGCCGGCGCCGCAAGAAAGGCGAGTATCCGGACGTGGCCAAACGCATGATCATCAACGACGCCGTCTGCGAAGGCTGCGGCGACTGCGGCGTGCAATCGAACTGCGTGTCGATCCTGCCGAAAGAGACGGAATTTGGCCGCAAGCGCACCATCGACCAATCCTCGTGCAACAAGGATTACTCGTGCGCCAAGGGCTTTTGCCCCAGCTTCGTGACCGTCGAAGGCGGCAGCCTGAAGAAAACGAAAACGGGCGCCGGCAAGCCGGGCGAGACGGACAACTTCGGCCCCCTGCCGGAACCCGTCCTGCCCGCCTGCGACGCGCCCTACAACATCCTGATCAACGGCATCGGCGGCACAGGCGTGATCACCGTGGGCGCGCTGATGGGCATGGCAGCCCACCTGGAAGGCAAGGGCGCCTCCGTGCTGGACATGACGGGCATGTCGCAAAAGAACGGTTCCGTCACCTCGCACGTGAAAATCGCCGCCTCCCCGGCGCACATCCGCGCCCAGCGCATCGCCACGGGTGAAGCGGACCTGATTTTAGGCTGCGACATGCTGACGGCCGGCGCGCAAGACGCCGTGTCGAAAATGCGTCCGGGCCGCAGCCTGGCCGTCGTCAACCTGCACGAGCAGCCGCCGGGCACCTTCGCGCAGAATGCCGACTGGCAATATCCGACGGCGGAAGTGCGCCAGTTGATCGAGGAATCCGTGGGCGGCGCGGACGCGGCCGACTTCATCGACGCCACAAAACTGGCTACCGCACTGATGGGCGACTCGATTGCCGCCAACCTGTTCATGCTCGGTTACGCCTGGCAAAAGGGCCGCATCCCGTTGACGGAAGCAGCCCTGCTGCGCGCCATCGAACTCAATGGCGTGGGCATCGAGTCGAACAAGAAAAGCTTCCTGTGGGGCCGCCGCGCCGCCGTCGACGTGCGCCGCGTCACGCAAATCGCCACGCCGTCGCAAGCGATCATCGTGCAAATGCCGCAAAGCATCGATAGCGTCATCAAGAAGCGCGTGGAGTTCCTTACCGCGTATCAAAATGCCGCGTATGCGGATGGTTATCTGACCCTGGTCAAACAGGTGCGCGACCGCGAGAATACCCTGGGACTGGGCCAGAAGCTGTCGACGGCTGTCGCCAAGAGCTACTTCAAATTGCTGGCCTACAAGGATGAATACGAAGTGGCGCGCCTGTACACGGATGGCCGTTTCGTCGAGCAATTGCAGCAGCAGTTCGAAGGGAGTTTCTCCGTGAAATTCAACCTGGCGCCGCCGCTGTTCGCCAAGAAAGATGCGAAAGGCCACCTCGTGAAAGCGGAATTCGGTTCCTGGATGTGGCGCGCCTTCAAGCTGCTGGCGAAAGCCAAGGGCTTACGGGGCGGCAGCTTCGACATCTTCGGTTATACGGCCGAGCGCAAGATGGAACGCGCGCTGATCGTCGAATACCGCGAACTGCTGGCGGGAATGCTGGTCAACCTGACGGCGGACAACCTGGCAACCTGCGTGGAACTGGCGTCCCTGCCCGAGAAAATCCGCGGCTTCGGCCACGTCAAGGAAGCCGCCGTCGATACTTACCGCAAGGACAAGGCGCGATTGCTGGCGGTGCTGGCACAGGGTAGCAAGAGCGCGGCGTAAACCCTGCCGCATGCAATGTGTGATGCCCTGCGTCGCTACCGGGCTGTTGCCGGTGGCGGCGTTTTTACGTACTGGGCTTTAATCGTTGCAGATCGATTTTTTTTGCAAAAAAAATATATTTTATGTAAAACTCATGCGCACAAGTGCCATGTGAACAAAGACGCTCGCATATCCTGACTCAACACCATAGGACAAATAATTGGATTTCATCGATTCGTTCAAAGCGCCCGCTTGCCGTATTGTCGCGGCAAAGGAACGTGCCATGAAAGCAATGCTGTGCCTCAGTTTTCTGGCCTTCTGCTCTGCGAGTGCTGCCAAAGAAGATAAGTGGCAGTCATTTACCTTTAGCAAGACCGTGCTGCAAGATGGCACCGTTCTGGGGGCAATACTAATGCCTGTTCGGCTCGACGATCAACGCTGCCTGATGCAATTTGATACAGGGGCGGGACGAAGCATACTCTACCAGTCCTTGAAGCTTGCTCCGGCTCATGCTCAGCATGCGACTGCTTCCTATACGCTTCAAATCGGCACCTTCAAGTTGCCCACAATGTTCATTCCGCAGTCGCCAGCAACGGCTGAAACCAGGACTTTGGCCACATGCAAAGCAACGACGCTCATTGGAACGCTGGGAAATGATGTATTGCAAGATCAGGCCATCAGTCTGGATCTTTCTCAACAGCGCTTTCGCATTGGCAAGAGCGGGACTGAAGCAGAACCCAATGACACGATCGTGTATCTTGAAATAACAGCGGCGCATGATGGCTTTGTGCCTATGGTCAAAGCCGAGGGATTCGCAACTGGCACAAAAAACCTGCTGTTTGACACGGGCAGCGCAAGCATGACACTCGGCATCTTCCGGGAAAGTGACTGGCTGCTGGCAGTGGGTCGGACGAGCCGGGAAGGCGCCCATGTGATGACCGTCAACGCCTGGGGCATACCGCTGATGTGCTTTCAGGCTCCCGTCACGCGGCATATTCAGATGGGCAAGCTCACCCTTCCCCCAGGCACATTGGCCAGTTACTGTACCAGGAACGATGCTCCCGTATTTGATACCCGGCCGGAGTTCGGCCTGCTCGGCTTAGGCCCGTTCTCCGATAAAACGCTCATCATTGATTTTGCGCGGAGCCGATTGCTGATACGTCCGAATCCGGCTGCCAGGCTGGCTCAATAAGACGTCATGCCCATCGTGCGGTGCGGTATCGATTACGCATCCACGCAGCGCCCCACCGTCGCCCCCGGCAACAGCACCGGTTGCCAGATTTCCTGCAACCGTTCCGGCGGCGTGCCGGCCAGCAGCGATTGCAGCATTTCCACCATCTTGGCGCCGGCGCGGCGCAGGTCGGGCTGGTCGATGGTGGTGACGTTGATGCCGATCAAGGTGTCTTCCACATTGCCCCAGACAATGACGGAGACCTCCTTGCCGATCTCGATGCCCGCATCCATCAGCGCGCGCACCACGCCCACGCCGGACAGGTGATTGTCGACGATGACGGCCGTGGGACGGGGCGAGCAGGCCAGCAATTGCTGCATGGCCTGGTAGCCGCTGCGGCGATCAAAAGTATTGTCGAGCAGATAGTGGGGATCCAGCGGCAGGCCCGCTTGCGCCATGCAGCGGATAAAACTTTCCTTGCGCTCATAGGCAAAATGCAAATCCAGCGGCGCGCTCAGCAACGCGATGCGCTGGTGGCCATGCGCGGCCAGGAAAGACACGGCCAGGTCGATGCCCGTGTCATTGTCGTAGTCAAAATACGCGTAGGGCGCGTCGATGCGCGTGCGGCCATTCGCGACAAAGGGAAAGCCCACCTTCGTCAGGTAGGCGATGCGCTCGTCGACCACCTTGGTGCGGCCCACCACCAGGCCATCGACCTGGCGCCCGCGCACCATGTTTTCATATGACGGCTGTTCGTTCTGTGGCGACACGGGGGCGATGATCAAACTCATCTTCGACGCTTCGACGGCGTCCGACATGCCATTGACAACGGAAAGAAAGACGCTGTCGCCCAGGTCGCTGGGCAGCAGGGGATAGATCATGCCCAGCACATTGGTGCGGCCGACGGCCAGGCTGCGCGCCAGCGGGTTGGGCCGGTAGCCGACTTTCTTGGCGGCGGCCAGGACGATTTCACGGGTGCGGGAATTGACTTCCGGATAGCCGTTCAACGCCCTGCTGACTGTCGTTTTCGACATGCCGAGGGCAATTGCGAGGCTCTTGAGATTCATGTTAACTACCTGTCTGTATGGCAAAAGAAACCAACTCTGACCGTCAATTATAGCCCAGAGCGCCAAACAGGCCGCGCATTACCGTACGCAGACCCGGTAGAAAAACAACAACATATTGACTATTTAAAAAGCAAGGTTTTAAATGTGACCACTTCCCGTCTTTTCACAACACGGCATCGCTGATGTCAGATAAACCAAGGCAAGAAACGACAGCGGGCACTCACTTTAACAAGTGCTGCGCGAGCCTCCACATGCCGGCTCGGCAACGCAGGGGGTGCACGATAAAATTATCAAGAAAACATAAGTAACTGGAAGTGTGCGAGAATTTGTCCTACTCTTGATTCAGGTAAAGCACCGCTTGGCATGTTGCGCCTGACGCAGCGCATCGGCCGGGCGCCCTCCCTTTCCTGCACGCCTGGACATACTTTCAAAGGTGAACAATGTGGTCACGCTAACGTCCGTCAACAACTTGCAAGCCTCGCTGGCCACGGCGCAACGCCGGGTCGAGCAAGGCCAGAACCAGGTGCAACGCGACAGCGAACAGCTGGCGCAAAGCCGCCAGTTGCTGGCGCGGGAACAGCAATCGCTGAGCCAGACCCAACGCAGCAGCCAGCAAGCCCAGGCCGATGCCCCCACCGCCATCAAGGCGCCGCAGCTGGAACAGGCGATCAAGGTGGCCGTACCGCAGCAAGCAGTCCCCGCCGCGCCAAAAAGCACACCCCAGCTGAACAGCTATGGCCAGACCCTGGGACGCCTGATTGACGTGACGGCTTGAGCCAGCTTACAGCGCCATTTCCTCTTCCAGCATCGCCAGCCACCACTTACTCCCCTTCTGCGGTTGCGTCAGGTCGACCGCTTCGCCCATTTGCGGCGTGGCCAGGTTCATGCCCTGCTTGGCCGCCAGCCCCGTGATGCGGTCGAACGGTTCATGCCAGGCATGTAGCCCCAAGTCAAAGGTGCCGTTGTGCACGGGCATCAGCCACTTGCCGCGCAAGTCCAGGTGGGCTTGCAAGGTCTGCTCCGGCTGCATGTGCACGTCCGGCCACAGCTTGTCATACGCGCCCGTCTCGATCATGGTGACGTCGAACGGTCCATACTTGTCGCCGATCTGTTTGAAACCGCCGAAATAGCCGGAGTCGCCGCTGAAAAACACGCGCACCTCGGGCGCGTCGATGACCCACGACGCCCACAGGGTTTGATTGCCATCAAACAAGCCGCGTCCCGAGAAATGTTGCGAGGGTGTGGCGACGAGTTTCACGCCGGCAATTGTCGTGCCCTGCCACCAGTCGAACTGCTGCACCTTGTCTTTCGGCACGCCCCATTCGAGCAAAGTGTCGCCCACGCCCAGCGGCGCGACGAAGTGTTCCGTCTTGGCGGCCAGTTGCAGCACGGCGGCATGGTCGAGGTGATCGTAATGGTCGTGCGACAGGATGACGGCCTTGATCGGCGGCAAGTCGGCGATGCTGATGGGCGGCTGGTGAAAACGTTTTGGCCCTGCCCACTGCACCGGCGAGGCGCGCTCGGAAAACACGGGGTCGGTGAGGAAGAATTCATTGTTCAGTTTCAGCAGCAGGGTCGAGTGGCCGAGGCGAAACAGGCTGTTATCGGGCGCGGCCAGCAGTTGCGCCCGGGTCAAAGCGCGCACGGGCACGGCAGCGGCCGGCACCGTGCTATCCGGTTTATCGAAGACAAATGTCCACAACAGCTTGAGCGTCGCTGCCGTGCCCAGCTTGTGCATTTGCACGGGATTGCGGAACTTGCCTTCGTGGCGTTGTAACGACGAGGTTGAGGAAGAAGCGGGCGCGGCAGGCGCGGCGCGCAAGGTGCACGAACTCATGACGATCAGAACTCCCAGAAAGAAGATACGGTGCAAATGCATATGCGGCCCAAGACAGAATGAACAAGGATTAAATTACACTACACAGTGTAGTTCCTATTTTGAACAAAGTAAACCAGGAGGTGTAAAATATTGTTTTCAAAGGAGATTTTCAGCCATGGCCGCACCGCAACGCCTCACCGACCGCAAGCGCGTCGCCATCGTCGATGCCGCCATCGCCGAGTTCCGTGAGCACGGTTTTGATGCGACCAGCATGGACAGGATCGCCGCCACGGCCGCCGTTTCCAAGCGCACCGTGTACAACCATTTCCCCAGCAAGGACGAGTTGTTCGCGGAAATCCTGCAGCGCATGTGGGAAAGCAGCGTGGCCCAGCCCGCCGTGCCCTATGTTGCCGACCAGCCGCTACGGCCCCAAGTGCTGGCCCTGGTCGAGCAGAAAATTGGTTTGCTGTGCGACCCGGCCTTCATCGACCTGGCGCGCGTGATCTTTGGCGAAACCATCCACTCGCCCGAGCGGGCGCAAGCCATGGTGGCGCGCCTGAATGAAAAGGAAACCGGCCTGTATCTCTGGATCCGCGCGGCGCAGCAAGATGGGCGCATCAAGGCGGGCGAGACGGTGGAAGTGGCGCACCTGCTGATGTCGCCCTTAAAAACCTTTGCCTTCTGGCCGCAGATCACCATGGGTGAGCCCCTGCTGGGTCCGGCACGCCAGCGCGAAGTGACGGAACTGGCCGTCGATATTTTCCTGTGCTACTACGGCGTGGCAAAACAGACGGCATAAACGGGCGGCAAGTGGGCAGAGATGGTCTGCCAGTGTTCGCCCTCGTCACCGGAATACCAGGCGCCGCCAGTCGTCGACGCCATCAATACACTGCGCCCATCGTCGGCCAGCGCCAGCCCGTGGCGGTAGATGAGGTCGTAACAATACTGCTGCGGCAATCCCGCGCGCAACACCTCGAAAGTTTTCCCGCCATCGCGCGTGCGCGTGACAGCCAGCGCGCCATCGATGGGAATGCGCAGCACGTCCGCCTGCGCCGGCACGAACCAGGCCGTGTCGCCATCGCGCGGATGCACGGCCACGGCAAAGCCGAAATGCGACAGCGGCGCCGTCGTCACTTCCTGCCAATGCCAGCCAGCATCGTACGAACGCCAGATGCCGTTATGGTGCTGGCACCACAGCGCATCGGGCGTGCCGGTGCTGCGCACGATGCGGTGCGGATCTTGCACCGCTTCGTTTTCATCGAGTTCAGGCGGCATGTAGTCGGCGCGCATGCCCGTCGCACTCAAAGCCCAGCTGGCGCCGCCATCGAGCGTTTGCCACACGCCGCCGCAGGACACGCCGACCAGCACTGTGTTGCTGTCGCGCGGATCGACGCAAATGCTGTGGATGCCGGGCACGTCGTAGCCGCCGCCAAACCACTGGGCCCGCTGTGGCACGTGCCACAACGCTTCCACCAGTTGCCAACTGTCGCCGCGGTCGCTTGACCGAAACAGGCCGCCAGGCAAGGTACCCGCCCACAGCACACCGGGCTGGTCAGCGCCGCCGGCCGCCAGCGACCAGATCTGCTGCAGGGTCCAGTTCACGGTATCGCTGCTGTCCTCGGGTTTCGCGGGATAGGCGGGCACGGCGACTTCCTGCCATGTGGAACTGCCCGCGTCGAGGCGGTGCAGCTTGGCGCCGAAGTGGCCCAGGTTCAAGGCCGCGTACAGGGTACCGTCGCGGCCATCGTGCAGCAGCATGGAAACGGGATCGCCGGCAAACTGCACCAGCGCCAGCTGCCAGGCGCCAGCCGCATCGACATCGAACTGGAACAAGCCCTTGCGGGTGCCGAGATACGCGCGCTGCGGGATTGCTGTCATGGCGTCAACCTCCGGAAAGTGCCTGCAAGATATACACCTGGCTGTCGGGCTGCAAGGCGTCGTCGAGCACGCGCCGTTCGCGGCAGCGGGCGCCATCGATGAAAATCACCACGTTGGGGCGCAAGGCACCCTGCTCGTCGAGCACGTAGCCGCGCAGGCGCGGCTGCCGGGCAAACGCGGCATCCAGGGCGGCACGCAGGCGTGGTGCATCTACATCCACCGTGGGGACGTCGAGGAAGCGTGCCAGTTGTTGCGTAAAATGCAGATGCGCCATGCTGCCCTTCGACGTCGTCGGCCTCGACTCATTCTAGTCCGCTTTGCGGCCAATACAATTAAAATAGAGGCAAGCACACAAGGAGGCCAGGCATGACGATTACCCCGGAAGAACTAGCGGTGCTGATGCAGGAAGTGGAAGTGGCCGACCCCATCGATTTTGCCGACCTGCCCTTTGACGAGCAGGAATTGCGCGGCCTGATCGCCAATCACCTGTGCGAGATGGCCGACGCGATGGAAAGTTTCAGCCCGGAAGACCGCAACCTGGCCCTGCTGGCCGTGGCGGCCAAGCTGGTGCTGGAAAACCTGGTATTGCACGTCCAGTTGCTGCGCCGCCACGGCTTGCCCGTCAGCGACAGCGTGGATGCGCTGCTGCAGCGTCTCAAGGGCGACAAGTCGTCGTGAGTCAGGCCCCCGTGCGCACGGCCCGCGCCTGCACGGTGAGATCGCTTTCGGCTACGGCCACGCAGGGCAGGATGTAGCCGTCGAGCCGTTCATCGGGGCTGATGCCAGGCCAGTCCACCGTGTAGCGTATCTTTCCTTCGGGCATGTGACACAGGCAGGTACGGCAAGTGCCGTTGCGGCAGGAACTGAGCAGGCGGATGCCGGCCAATTCGGCGGCGGCCAGGAGCGTCGTACCCGCGTCGGCAGTGAATTGCCAGCCTTGCGGAACGATGGTGATGGTAAAGGAGCGCATGCCCCAGTGTAACAGTCAGCTTGCCAAGGTCGTCCAGCTAGCGCCAGCCGCATGGCTGCGCAGCACGGCCTCAGCAAAGGCCAGGCCCGCCACGCCATCGGCCACCGTCGGCAACCAGCTGGCTTCCCTGGGCACGGGCAAGCCCGCTTGCAGGGCACGGATGGCCAGGGCCGCATCCAGGTACAGCTGGGCGAACGCTTCCAGATAGCCTTCCGGATGGCCGGCCGGCACGCGCGTGGCATGGCGCGCCGCCGCGCTGTCGACCCGGCCCGGACGCAGCAGCTGGCGGTTGCCGCCCTGCGGCGTACACCACAGTTGGTTCGGCTGTTCCTGGTCAAAGTCCAGTTGCGCCTTGCTGCCGAACAAACGCAATCGCACCGTGTTTTCGCAACCGGTCGCCACCTGGCTGGCCCACAGGGTACCTTTCGCCCCGTTCGCATAGCGCAGCATCACCTGCACGTGATCGTCCAAGGTGCGGTTCGGTACAAAGGTAGACAATTCCGCCAGCACGGCGTACGGCGTCAAGCCGCTGACGAATTGCGCCAGGTGATAGGCGTGCAGCCCTACGTCGAGCAGGGTGCCGCCGGGGCCGGCCCGCTGCGGGTCGTTATGCCAGTTACCTTCGTTCATGCCGCCAGCCGCAATCGCGTCGGCCAGCCAATCCTGCGAGTATTCGACTTGCACCAGGCGCAGCTCGCCGATCTCGCCCGCCTCGACCATGGCCCTGGCGTGGCGCAGCAGCGGGTAGCCGCTGTAGGTATGCGTGAGCGCAAACAGCAAATTTTTCTGTTGCGCCAGCGCTGCCAGCGCTTGGCCTTCCGCCAGGGAGATGCCCAACGGCTTGTCGCAGATCACGTGAATGCCCGCTTCCAGGAACGCCGTGGCGACGGGCGCATGCAAGTGGTTCGGCGTGACGATGGCCACCGCCTCGATGCCGTCCGCGCGCTGGCTTTCGGCTTGCGCCATGGCGCGGTAATCGCTGTAGCAGCGCTCGGGCGCCAGGTGCAGCGCGGCGCCGCTGTCGCGCGCGCGCGCCGGGTCGGACGACAGGGCGCCCGCCATCAGTTCATATTGATCGTCGATGCGCGCCGCGATGCGGTGCACGGCGCCGATGAATGCGCCCTGCCCGCCCCCTACCATGCCCAGCCGTAAGCGTCGCTGCATGTCGTTTCCTTATTTCAAGCCAAGCAAGTGATGAATCTGATCCTGGTCAACCGCACTGCCGGCGAAATCGTCGAACGCGTGCTCGGCCACGTGGATGATGTGCTCGCGGATGAAACGCGCCCCTTCGGCCGCGCCGTCCTCGGGATGCTTCAGACAACATTCCCATTCCAGCACGGCCCAGCCGGGAAAGTCGTACTGCGCCATCTTCGAGAAAATCGCCTTGAAATCGATCTGCCCGTCGCCCAACGAGCGGAAGCGCCCGGCCCGGTCTTGCCAGTCGGCATAGCCGCCATATACACCCTGGCGCCCGTTGGGCCGGAATTCCGCATCTTTTACATGGAAGGCCTTGATGCGCGCATGATAAATGTCGATGAACGCCAGGTAATCGAGCTGCTGCAGCACGAAGTGGCTGGGGTCGTACAAGATGGACGCGCGCGGGTGATCGTTGACGGCGGCAAGAAAGCGCTCGAACGTCACGCCATCGTGCAAGTCCTCGCCCGGATGCAGTTCATAGCAGAGGTCCACGCCGGCCGCATCAAACGCATCGAGGATGGGCAGCCAGCGCTGCGCCAGTTCCGCGAATGCCGTTTCCACCAGGCCGGCGGGACGCTGCGGCCACGGGTACAGGTAGGGCCAGGCCAGCGCGCCGGAAAACGTCACGTGCGCCGTCAAACCCAGGCGCTGCGAGGCGGCGGCCGCCCACAGCAATTGCTGCGTGGCCCAAGCCGTGCGGGCCGCGCTGTCGCCACGCACGTGCTCGGGCGCAAAGCCATCGAACAAGGCGTCATAGGCGGGATGCACGGCGATCAGCTGGCCCTGCAAATGCGTCGACAATTCCGTTACCTGCAAGCCATGGCGCGCCAGCAACGCCTTGACGTCGTCGCAGTACTGCTGACTGTTGGCCGCTTGTTCCAGATCAAACAAGCGCGGCGCCGTGGGCAACTGCAAGCCCTTGTAGCCCAGGCCGGCCGCCCATTGCGCCAGGTGCTCGAGCGAGTCGAACGGCGGCTCGTCGCCGAGAAACTGGGCCAGGAAGATGGCCGGGCCCTGGATGGTTTTCATAAAAAGTCCTTATCAACCCCAGGGGCAAAATCCGGGGTCAGACCCGACGGGTCTGACCCCAGCACTTGCTGTTGGGTGCATTACGAAAAAATCAAAAAGGCGAGTTCGGAAAGTAAAACTGCTTGGCGTTCTCGCGCGTGATCAGCACCGATGGGATGATGGTGTTGGCCGGCAATTTATCCCCTTTCAGGCGCGCTTCCGTCGTCAGCTTGATGGCGTCGTACATGAACTTGGGCGAGTACGAGACGTCGGCCACGATCAGCGGATCGGAGCCGTCCATGATCTTTTTCACCGCACCCTTCGCGCCCGCGCCGCCGAACACTTGCTTGATGTCCGTGCGCCTGGCTTGCGCGATGGCCTTTTGCACGCCGATGGCCATGTCGTCATCGGCGGCCCAGACGGCGTCGATATGCTTGAAGCGGGTCAGATAATCCTGCATGACCTTGAAGGCATCGTCGCGGTTCCAATTGCCGTACTTGGCGTCGAGCACCTTGATCTCGGGATGCCCCTTCATCACGGCAGAAAACGCATCAAAGCGCTCGTTGTCGAGGGTGGTCGGCATGCCGCGCAGCACAACGATATTGCCCTTGCCATTCAGGCTTTTCGCCAGGTATTCGGCCGGCAGCTTGCCAAAGGCCGTGTTGTCGCCGGCAATGTAGGCATCCTGCGACTGCGTGTTCGTCAAGCCGCGGTCCACCACCGTCACGTACACACCCTTGTTTTTCACTTGCGCCACGGGCTGCGTCAGCGAGGCCGACTCGATGGGGAAGATCACCAGGGTGTTGATTTTGTTCACCGTCAACATGTCCTGCAACTGGTTCGCCTGCTCGGGCGCCGTGGCGGCCGTCTTGACGATGATTTTCACGCCCGGATGGGCTTTTTCCAGCTCCGCCTTGGCCTGGTTCGCCCACCACACGATGCCGGACGTGAAACTGTGCGTGGCCGTGGGTATGGCCACGCCCACGACGAGCTTGTCAGCGGCCTGCGCCGGCCCCATCGGCAGCGCCCACGCCTGCATCACCAGCACTGCCATCCCTGCTACCCGTATAAAGCTCTTCATGCTGCTCTCCTCCAAGGTTGTGGGCGCCCGGTGGCCGCCCTTTCAGAACGCCGCTCTTGTTTTATTTGCGGCCTCGCTGCAGGAAGGCGACGGCGATGATCACCACGCCTTGCACTGCGGCATTCAGGTAGACACTGATGATGCTGGTCAAATTCAGGATATTGCTGATCACGGACAACAAAATGGCGCCTATCACGGTGCCGACGATGCGCCCTTCTCCCCCTTTCAGGGCCGTGCCGCCCACGACGACGGCGGCGATGGCTTCGAGTTCCCACAGCAAGCCCGTGGTCGGCGTGGCCGAGCCCAGGCGCGGTACGTACAGCACGGTGGCGATGCCTACGCACACGCCCAGCAGCATGTAAGTGGCGATTTTCACCTTGTCGACATTGATGGCCGCATAGCGCGCCACTTGTTCGTTGGAACCAATCGCCTGCACATGGCGGCCAAACGTCGTGCGATTGAGAATGATGGCGCCGGCCGCCGCGACGAAGAGGAAAATCCAGATCGGGATCGGTGCGCCCAGCACGCTCGTGTAGTAGACGGGGCTGTACAACTCGGACAGGGTGGCGTCCAGCGTCAGGGCGCCGCCATCGGCCAGGTAGGTCAGCACGGCGCGGAAGATGCCAAGCGTGCCCAGGGTGACGATGAACGGTTCGATATTGCCCTTGCTGATGAGCAAACCATGCATCAGGCCAAAGCCGGCGCCCAGGATCAAGGCCATGGCGATGCCCAGCACCAGCATGGTGATCGGCGCCAGGTCGCCGCCTGCGCCTTGCGCCAGCGCATTCATGAAATAAATCATGCAGCCGGCGATCAGGGCCGCCATCGAGCCGACCGACAAGTCGATGCCGCCGGAAATGATGACGAAGGTCATGCCGACGGCAATGATGCCGATGAAGGCCGTGCGCGTGAGCACGTTCATCAGGTTGTCCACGGTGGCGAAATCGCCATTGAGCAGGGTGCCCGCGATGCACAGAGCTAACAAGCCCAGCACGGGGCCAAAGCCCTTGATGCGCGCGCCAAAGCTGGCAACGGCAGCGGCAAGCGGGGATACGGTGGTGTCAGTGCGTGCCGGTTGCATGGGCAATCAACTCCTCTTCGGTCAGGTGGTCAGCAGACAGGGTGGCTTGCAAAGTGCCGGCGCGCATCACCGCCACGCGGTGGCACAGGCCGATCAATTCGATCAGTTCGGATGAAATCACGATCACGGCGCGCCCTTCGGCGGCCAGGCGGTGGATCAAAAAGTAAATGTCGCGCTTGGCGCCCACGTCCACGCCACGGCTCGGCTCATCGAGCACGACGACACGCGGGTTCGAATGCAGGTATTTCGCCAGCGCCAGCTTTTGCTGGTTGCCGCCCGACAGCATGCGCGCGCGGCTGTCCAGGTCGCCCGTGCGGATATTGAAGTCCAGCACCGCCGTGGCTAGCGCCGCCTTCTCCGCCTTGACATCGAGCCACGGCCGCGCATAGCGTTCCATCGTCATCATGGTGAGGTTTTCGCGCAAGCCCAGGTTCACGTGCAAGCCCTTGCCCTTGCGGTCTTCGCTCAAATACGTCATGCCGTGCTGCATGGCTTGCTTGGGCGTGCGGATGTCCACCGGCTTGCCATTGAGATGAATCACACCCGCGCTGCGCGGACGCAAGCCCAGCAAGGCCTCGAACGATTCCGTGCGTCCCGCGCCCACCAGGCCCGCAAAGCCCAGCACTTCGCCGGCGCGCACCTCGAACGACAAGTCCTGCGACCAGCCGGGCACGCACAAGCCTTCAACTTTCAGGAGCACAGGAGCTTCTTTCGCCAGCGCTGCTTTCGCCGGGAACATGTCGGACAATTCGCGGCCCACCATCAGGTTCGCCATCTGCTGGCGCGTGAGGCTGGCCGTCGGCTCGCGCGTGACGAAACGCCCGTCGCGCATGACGATGACTTCGTCCGTGTTGCGCTCGACTTCATCGAGCTTGTGCGAGATATACAGAATAGTGACACCGTCCGCTTTCAGCTGCGCCATCACGGCGAACAGGCGCTGCGTCTCGGACGATGTCAGGGTCGCGGTCGGTTCATCCATGATCAGGAAGCGGGCGCGGCGCGACAGGGCCTTGGCAATTTCCACCAGTTGTTTCTCGGCGACAATCAGGTCGCGGATTTTCGTCTCGGGCGAGACGTCCAGGCCCACCTGTTTCAGGTAGCGCGACGCATCGTCCTTCATGGCGGCCTCGTCGAGCAGCCAGCCGCGCGTCTTTTCATGGCCCAGAAACATGTTCTGCGCCACCGTCAAGTGTTCGGCCAGGTTGAATTCCTGGTGGATCAGCACGATGCCAGCAAGCTCCGCCGCGCGCGAGCTGGTGAAGCGCTGAGGTTGGCCATCGATCAGCAACTGCCCTTCGCTCACAGCTTCGTAGCCGGCGAGGATTTTCATCAGGGTCGACTTGCCGGCGCCGTTTTCGCCCAGCAAACCATACACGCGCCCGGGCGACAAGGTAAAACTGACGCCATGCAAGACGCGCACGGGGCCGAAATCCTTGCACACTCCCTCAAAACCGACAGCAACGCTCACTATGCACTCCCTCGCAAAATTAACCGGTGTTGCAGCAGCACGCCAGGCACGCTGACCGCCGGGTTGGCCAGACGCTGCAGCAGCAAGCGGGCCGCCGTCTCGCCCAGCTCGCGCATCGGCTGGGCGATGGTGGTGAGGCCGGGAGCTATCTGCGCGGCGATGGCGATATCGTCGAAACCGATCACGGCCATGTCTTCGGGCACGCGCTTGTTCAACTGGCGCAGCGCGCTCAGCACGCCGATGGCCAGGGTGTCGGAGACGGCAAAGATGGCCGTGGGTGCACCGGGCTGCGCCATCATGCGCAAGGTGGCGGCCGTGCCCGCTTCGTAATCGAGGCTTTGCACCGTGTGCACCCACTGCGGCTGCACGGGCAAGCCGGCGGCGGCCAGGGTATCCAGATAGCCTTGCTGGCGTTGCCGCGCATACAGATAGCGTTCATCGGAATTGATCAGGCCGATGCGCGTATGGCCGCGCGACAGCAGATGCGCGACGGCGTCGGAGGCGGCGCGGTGGTTGTCGATGCCGACATAGGGCACGGCCACGGCGGGGTCGAATTCGCAGCAAGCCACCCACGGCAGGCTGACGGATTCATGCGACAGGGCATGTTGCACCGTGTCCGGGTCCAGGCAGATGGCGCCATCGGCGCGGTGCATGCGCAGCAAATCGAAATACGAGCGCTCGCGGCCCGCATCGGCACCCGTGTCGCACAGCAGCACGAAATAGCCGTGCTCGCGCGCCACCGTATCGATGCCGCGCACGATCTGCGCATAAAACGGGTTGCCCACGTCGGGCACCATGGTCAGCAGCATGCGGCTCTCGGCCGTGCGCAGGCTGCGCGCCAGGTGGTTCATGCGGTAGCCGAGCGCGGCCACGGACGCGAGCACCTTGTCGCGCGTGGGCGCCCGCACCCCGGCCTGCTCGTTCATCACGCGCGAGACGGTGGCCACCGACACGCCCGCATGCGCGGCGACGGCGCTGATGGAGACGGTTTCTGTCGGCAAAGAAGACGGGACGGCTGGCGGCATGGGTGGTTTCACATAAATGTAATCGATTACATTTATAGGCCAGTCGCGCGCGCGATGCAAACATTATCGATGCTGCGGTGCGCAAAAATGTGCAAAAATCGGCCCGGCGCGGGCCGTTGAACGCTGCTATTTCTGGGGCGGCAAGGCGTTCTGCTGCACGGCAAAACCACCGTGCCGCAGAGAAGGGATAACTTACTTCATCATCGCGCAAAACGCTTCGGGATTGCCATCAAGAATGACGCCACTGGGCCAGCGGTGGCTGCGCTGCTGGGCGCGCAGCAAGGACGCGGCCAGGGCCGAGTCGCCATCGACGGCGTACACGAAGACGGGCATGTTCAGGCTGGCCGCGTCGCTGAGCAAATTCGGATTGGCGTCCAGGCTGCGCGCATCGACGTGCACGCCCGTGGGCATGCCGATTTGCTGCTGCACGCGCTGCAGCCAAGGCTTGTCCAGCTTGGGCGGTCGGGCATTTTTCGCGATATAGCGGCTGACCCGGTTCGTGCCGGCCGCCTGCGCATGGCGTGCGTCAAACACGAGCAAGCCCAGATAACCCTGCGGATCGGCGCGGCGCGCGCACGCCAGGTTGTTCGGCACGCCCGAGGTCAAGAACCAGTTGCCATGCTTGATGTTCGCGCGCAACTGCCCCACCAGGGTGGCGATGGGCGCGCACGACGACACGACATCCTTGATTTCCGCATTCAGGGTTTTAGCCGGGAACGCCGACGCCAGGTCGGCGATATCGCTGACGAACGGCGGCGTTTCCGGCGTGGCCACGCCGCGGTTCTTCATACTGGCGGCGCGCCAGTCGTCGGCCGTCAATTGTTTCACGGTGCGGGGCGAGCCCGTATCGACGACTCTGCCCGTCAGCAAGTCGTGGTGCACCACCCAACTGCCGTCGCCCAGCAGTTGCAAATCCGTCTCGACGCCGTCCCAGGTGCCGAAATACGTGTTGCGCAGCGCGCTCAGCGAGTTTTCCGGCGCATTGCCGGCGCCACGGTGGGCGTGCACCTTCATGCCCAGGCAGTCGGCCTGTACAGCCGTGCTAACCATGCAGAGCAGCAAGGCCAGTGCGGCCGCCTTATTTTTGTTGCGGATGATAACCATATTCGATTCCCTGCAAAACATTGATGCGGATCGCTTCGTTGACGGGGTAGCTGTAGCCCTGCCCCACCGCCACGACGTGCGTGATATTGGCCAGCAAGCCCTTGCCCGCGATTTGCCAGCGCGTGCTGTCGTCGGCCGCCTGGCGGTTCCAGTCCAGCATCTGGCGGAACAAGTCGCTCTTCGTGACGTTGTTGTCGAGCAGGGACAAGATGCCCCAGGTTCCCAGGAAGGCGCCGGCCAGCACGCCCGTGGCGATCCAGGCGGAACGGCGGCTCAGCTGGCCATCGGCGCCCGCCTGCTCGCCGCGGCGCGCCGCCAGCACCAGCAAGCCCACCGTGGCGATCAGGTACAGCAGTTTCGAAAAGTGGCCGATGGCGCCCAGCAGCGAGAAGAACAGGGCCACGGGCGGTACGATGGCCGCGCGCGCCGCGTCCTTGCCCTCTGCATAGTACTTGCCGCCCACTTCGAAGTCGCTGCGGCTGGCACGGTACTCCACCAGCTTTTCCGCCGTCTGGCGCGCGGCGAACTGGTCGAACAGACGGCTGAACTCGGCCGGACTCGCATACGCGTCTTGCACCACGGCGCCCTTGGGCAAGCGCAAGCCCTTGCTCGCTTCGCTGCCGTCGCCGCCGTCCGGCCCGTCGCGCAAGACGGCCTGGATGCCGGGACGCGCCACGAAGGCGGGGAAGGACAAGCCCGGCGGAATGCGCTCGCCCTTGATGCTCAAGCCCTTGTTGGCCGCTTCCGACGCATAGCGGCGCTTGACGGCGGCGCGGAAACTCAATTGATCGGCAGGATGCCAGTTGGCCGATACCGGCACCTTCTTGCGCACATTGTTGACGACGGCCGCCTTGCGCCGCGCCGGCACGGAATGCGGCTGCCAGCCATGGCGCGACAGGCTTTGCCGGTAATCGCTCCAGGCCGATTCCTGCTGCTGGCGCAAGCCCGCATCATCGTCGGGAATGATACCCGAATACAATTTCCACTTCTCATGCACTTCGCCAATCGCCTGCTGGTACTTGTCATAGTAACCGGCCGCGCCGCCGGCGATCTTGCGGACGTTAAAATTGATCAACTGTTCCTTGGCGGGCTCCATGCGTTCGTCGAGGTGGCCGACCGAGACGGCCAGGAATGGGAACAGCGCCAGGAAGGCCTTGCCTTCGGGCTTGGCAAACAGGGTGGGATCATCGACCAGGCCCTGCAATTGCAGGCTGCCGCCCACCAGCGAGCGCTGCATCAGGGTGGTATTGAAAGCCAGGCGGCGAAACTGCGCATCGCGCGTTTCGACCAGCACCGTGACCGTGGTTTTCAAAATGCCGAAGACGACCGCCGCCGTGGCGACGCAGCAGAAGATGATCTTTTTCCAGCTGGGGCCGCTGCCATTGTTCTTCAGGCGGCGGCGCCACATCAGTTGCAGCACCACCAGCGCGGCGGCGATGCCCGACAGGCTGCGGCCATAGAATTCCACGCCCTCCACGTCGTGCGGCTTGACGTCGCCGCCCACCACGTCGAGCAGGCGGGCATTGAAGCCCAGCTCAAAGCACAGATAAATGATCGTCAGGACGATCAGGATCAAGGTCTGCCGGATTTGCAGACTGCGCAAACTCGCGGCCATCTTATTTCCTCAAATCGATGACGACGGGCTTGATTTCTTCAGCCTGGAAGATCATCGGCGCCGCTGGGGCAGCCGCCGCGCTGCGCGGTGCAGGCAGGCTGATGGCGGCAGGCGCCCTGGCCGGAGTCTCCTGGCGGCGCGCCTTGGCGCTGGCGCGGCGGCCCGCTTTCGGCGCGGCGGCGGGCGCCGGGGCCGCAGCCGGCGGCGCCGGAATCACGCGCCCGCTGTCGCTGCCGGGCATGCTGGCGATGACGGGGCCCGTGGCGCGCAAGGCGTCGTCGGCAAACGGCTGCGCGCGCGTATCGACGCCGGGCGGCACGGCCACGCTGGCGTTGAGCAGGCGGTTGTCCGTGTAGATCATGCGCGACAGGCGGTTGTAGTTGGGAAAGTCGATATTCAGCGATTTCGCGTCCGCCGCCAGCTCCACGCGGGGGCGGTCCTTGCAATTGCCCACCGTCCACTGCAGCACGTCCGTGCCCTGGAAAGCCAGCACTTCATAGCGGTAGGCGCAGTTGCGCTCCTGGGTTTCGACGATCACCACGGTGCGCTCACCCACGTTTTCCACGCGCGCCACGCGGGCCGTGATGGCCTTGTCCAACGGCACGACGCGAAACGCCTGCGACAGCTTGATCGAATACTTGCCCTTCGGATCCTTGCGCAAAGTGCCTTCCGTGCCGTCGCGCAGGCGGAAGGTGGAAATCGGCGTGCCGAACAGCTCGGCCGTATCAATGCCCACCATCACGCCGCCACGTCCATTCGGCGTCATGGCGCAGCCCGTCAACAGGACGCCAACTGCCATGCCGGCGATCAACTTGCGCCAGTGCGCAGATGCAAAAATCTTATACGTTGTCATGCTGGATAACTTTCTCTTATTTCGGGGTCAGGGATGGATCACGGCCAGGGGATTGTCCGGTCCCGGTGGCGGCAAGACTTTCTGGCGGTCGCGCGACAGCAGGGTGAAGGCGCCCAGGGTGTCCGGGCCGGCGACGATTTCCAGCTGCTCGCGCTGCAGCCAGGTACGGATTTCCGCCTCCGTTGCCTCGGCGCGGAACAGCACGCGCGTGCGCACGCCCGTCTCGACGCCGCTACCGCCGTTGCGGAATTCCGCGTTGCCGACGACAGTATTCTCTTTCGGCAGGAACAGCCACGCCGATTGCACCACCATCACGCTGGCGGCCACGGCCGTGACGATCTTCAGCCAGCGGTTGGCGTTGGCCGCCTGCACAGGCTTAGCTACCGGTGCCAGCGCATCGGCGGCAGCGATCTGCAACTGCTGCAGCCCCTGGCGCAGCAATTGCCGGTAGGCCACGCGACCATCCTTGCCCAGCTCGCTCGACAGGGGCGTGCCCGTCAGCGCATAGTCGTCGCCGGGCAAGGCCACGCGGGCGATCACGCCCGGTGCGCTGGCGGCCCGATTCGCCCGGCCATGCATTTCCAGCCAGCGCGCCGCCTGCAAGCGCTCCTGGCTGAACACGCCCAGGCAGGCGCCCAGGTCCGTCACGGCCAACGTCACCGGCATGTCGCACAACACCAGCCCCGCACGCGGGTCGGCGGGCGCGTCGCGCTGCTCGACCACCAGGCCGCAGGCATCCGCATACGCTGTGTCGGGCGTGACGAGCCAGCCGCGCCAGCGCTGCCGCGTGCTATCCCAGGCATCGAGCAGCACGCCGCCAAAGCCGGGACAGCGCACCAGCAAGTGCATCTGTCCGCCCGCGATGGGCCGCGCGGCCAGCGGCGCGGCGTCGCTGCGGCGCGCAAAGCGTTCCATTAAGTGTTCCGGCACGGCAATGCCGCGCCAGTCGGGGGTATCGCCGCTCACCTCCGCGTCCAGCAAGTCGGCGGACGGTGGGGGAGATGGCAAGCGCGCGGCCACGATGGCCAGCGAGGGCGTCAATGCAGTCATGCCGGTGGCCTTTCATCAGGGTTCGGGGAGGTGGCTATCGGATCCAGCTGCAGGGATAACGCGGCCACGCACAAGATATCCAAAACTATTTGCGCCGCCTGCATGTCGCGCGCGGTCAGGGCATCGCCCACGCGCAGCTTGAGCAGACTCAATACCCAGCCGCCCAGCAGAGTGGAACGGTGGGCCGGCTCGACGACCTGGCGTCCCGCGCTGAGGCTATCCCCCTTCTGCCTGTGCACCAGGCCCAGCTTGCCGCCGTGGTAATGCGCGGAAGCGATCTGCTCGGCCAGTTCCTTGACGGGCATGCCGCCGCAGCCGCAATGGCGCAACAGCAAGATCAAGTCGCGCGGCAAGGTGGCGATAAAAACGTCGGCCGCGTCGCGCACCTGCTGCGGCGTCAGCTGGTAATCGCGCAGCGGTTCGGCATACGCGTCGGGCGCGCGCAGCTCGCAGCCCTCTTGCGCATCGGCATCTTCGTCATCGCGCTGCTTGCGCAGCTGGTCGATGATGAAGCGCTTGAAGTATAAAAACAGGGCGCCCACGTGGTGGGGCGCGGCGTCGCTGTCGCTGTGGAGGACTTTTTCAATAAAAAACTGGTGGCGCAAATCAGCCAGGGAATCGCCGAGCGACGCCGCCTCGCGCGGGCGGCACGGCGTCAACGCGGCGATGACGCGCTGGTAAAACTCGCCCAGTTCGCCTTGTGTCAGCTGCGGGCGGCGGGTCCAGAAAGCATGAATCCGTTCAAATTGTTCCGATTGCACAGCCGGTCCGATCGTGTGTTGGGCGGCACGCGCCACTGGCCGGCAGCGACGCGCACCGTGCGCTGGCCAGACAAGAGAAACTTGTCAGTAAGGTAAAATGCATTTAAGCAATTTTCTCATATCACAGTAAAAATCGCTAACTTTTGTTACTTTCACGACAATTCCCGGGACGCCCATGCATCGCCTGATTCCCCTATTTTTCAGTCTGTTCTTTTTACTGGGCAGCAACGTGGCGCACACTGCCGTGCCAACACCTGTGCAAGCGGCTCCCGGCAAGCGCATCGCCCTGGTGATCGGCAACGCGGCCTATCCACAACCTTTATTGAATCCCGTCAACGATGCGCGCGCCATGGCCGAGCGCCTGCGCCGCCTGGGCTTTGAAGTACTGTTGCGCACGGACATCACTGCGGCGCAGCTGCAAAAGGCGTCGGCCGAGTTTTCCACGCAGGCACGGGGCGCCGATATCGCCCTGGTGTTTTATGCGGGCCACGGCGCGCAGGCGGGCGAAGCCAATTACGTGCTGCCGTTGGGCGCCAACATGAATGCGCTTAGTGCTGCCGCCATCGCCGCGCAGGGCGTGTCCGTCTCCAGCCTGGCGGGCGACTTGCAGCGCACGGGCGCACGCGGCGCGGTGCTGATCCTCGACGCTTGCCGCCAGGAATATACGCGCGGCGGCGCCATGCAGCCCGTGCTCGGCGGCAGTAATGCAGCCAGCCACGGTTTTGCCGACACGCAAGCACCACGCGGCGTGGTGATCGCCTATTCGGCGGGACCGGGCGCCCTGGCGCGCGATTTCTGGTCGCCCGATTCGCGCAACAGCCCCTACACGAGCGCCCTGCTCGACGCGCTCGATGCGCCGGGCTTGCCCATGGGCGACGTCTTCTCGCAAGTGGCGGCGCGGGTCGCCGCCATGACGCACGATGTGCAAAAACCGCGCGTCTCGTTCGGTGAAACGTCGGCGCGCCTGGTGCTGAACATGGGCAGCGGCAAGGGCGTCAGCCAGCCTCCAGCCAGCGTGCTGGCCGGCGCGCAGGGCGGCATGCGCGCGCCAGCGCCAGCGGTGGAAAAGCCGGCCGCACCCGGTGCCAAGGTCTGGCCAGGCAATGTCTTACAGGACATCAACTACGAAATCCGCATGCAGATCGCGGCCCGCCCGTTCCCCCGCCTGCAGCTGGAAAAGCGCGCGCGCGGTGGCGATCTGGTGGCGCTGACGGCCCTCGGCTATGGCATCGGCGGCGGCGATGCCGGCGTCAAACAGCCGAAGGCGGGCATGCAGTGGCTGGAAAAGGCCGCCGCGAAGGATTTCCCGATCGCCCAGACCTATCTGGCCGAATTGCTGATGGTCAAAGGCGATCCTGCCTCGCTGAAACGGGCCGGCGTGCTGCTCGACGCCGCCTCCCAGGCGGGCTATACGGCTGCGCACGCCTACAAATTCGACCTGGCGCGGCGCACGGGCGCGCCGCCGCAGGAAGCGGCCCGCCACTTGCAGGACGCCTTCATGGGCTTGATGAAGGATTACCAGGGCGCCGCCAAGGACCTGATGCAGCCGCCGAAAAAATAGTTTCAAAATAATTTTGGATTTCCCGGAACTGCCCCCGTTATCCGTGGGTACATGCAATACAGCATGACAGTGACCAGGGAAATCCCATGCAAACATCGATCCCAGCAGCAAGCACCACCGGCCAACGCGGCCGCATCATGACCTACCAGACGAGCGGCCTCGGCACCGTCAGCATGGATGGCGTGCAATATCCATTTGATGTCAGCAAGCACTGGCGCTCGGACACCGCGCCAGCCCTGAATGCCGTAGTTGACGTCTGCCTTGATGCCACCGGCGCCATCGAGACCCTGCGTGCCGTCTCTACGCAGCAATTGGCGCAGGAAGACATGGCCATCGCGGCAAAACTGGCGCGCGCCAAGGGCCAGCAACTGTGGAGCAAGGCCGTCGCCATGCTGGGACTGCCGGTACTGGCCAGCATCGGCGTCCTGCTGGCAGGCGCCTTCCTGTTCAATGTGCTGGACATGCGCCTGTATGGCAACAGCAGTTTCAGCTTCTGGGAAATGCTCGGCATGCCCATCGACAATCTGGAGCGTCTGTCGCAAGGGGCCAGGAGCAGCTTTACCTCGGGCCGCTTCTTCTTCCTGCTGGCGATCGGCGCCTGTTTTGCCAGCCTGTTCATCCACAACGCCAAGGCCGCCCTCGGCAAGGCCGCCCCGCTGCTCTTCCTGCTGATCTACGTCGCCAGGCTGACCATGACCGTGCGCGACTCGGTCAGCGCGTCGACCGCCGGCGTGCAAAGCCTGCTGGGCGGACGCAACAATGAAATCGCCCGCCGCATGGCCGATGAAATGCTGTCCCAGGTCTGGCACAGCATGTCTTTCGGCGTCGGCACCTACCTGTTGCTGGCGTCTGCCACCGTACTGGCCGCCTACGGCTATGGCGAATACAAGCGCAAGACCATCGGCTAAGCCACACGTCCCGCAACGCTTCGTTTAACTCACACTCAAGGAACCACCATGAAACGCACCCTGCCCTCCCTGTTCGCCATCGCCCTGATCCTGTCCGCCTGCGGCAAAACCGACTCCGCCGCTCCGGCCGCCCCTGCCCCCGTCGCCACCAGCACGGCCGACCTGGCCGCGAAAGCGCAAGTCAAGGCGGCGGCCGCCAGCCTGCCGCAAGCGGACGCTGCCACACCAAGCGCCAGCTATGTCGACATTACCAGCGGCAACCAGTTGATGTACAGCTACATCGCCCTGTCCAGCGTGCCGCCCGACTATGCCGTCGTGGCACAGCGCATCTCGCGCGAATATGCGGGCAGCAACGATGCCTTCCGCAAGCAGGAAGTGCTCGACGCGTTGAAACCGCAGATCGACGCCAAGGTCAGCGAAGCGAAAACCAAACGCTACCTGCGCTACCAGATCAATGGCCAGGGCGCGCTGTCGCCGTACGCGATGGACAAGGCCGCCTTCCCCGCCAAGTTCGCCGAAGCGGGCACGTATTACTACATGTATGACAACGGCGACTACAAGCTGGCGTTCACGAATGGCGACGGCTACTCGCTGCTGAAAGTGGACCAGGAGGCGGCGCGCAAGATCGAGGCGGCGCGCAGCGGCTACAAGGACTTCGCCATCGTCGTGTATGCCTACGCCCAGGAAGCGGACATGGCCAGCAACCAGGTCAAGGCGCAGATCGTCAAGGTGGCGATCAAGCTGAACGGGGAAGAAATTCCTGTGCAGCAAGCGCTGTAAGCGCCCGGGCCTTTGCGTTACACTGTTCGCCACATTGCATCGGAATCGGGACATGGGCGAACAGACACTGGCGGAGCAACACCTGGCCAAGGGCCAGCAACTGCAGCAGCAAGGCAAGCTGATCGAAGCGATCAACGCCTACCAGGCTGCGTATAAACAGGACCCGGCCCTGGCCGAAGCGCAGCATTTCCAGGGCCTGGCCATGCTCGAGATGGGCCAGGGCACCCTCGGCCTGGGCCTGTTAAAACTGTCGCTCAGGCAGCAGCCCGAGAACGCCCTGTTCCACTACAACCTCGGCAATGTGCTGCGCGGTACGGACAAGGAGGCGGCGCTGGACAGCTATGCCACGGCGGCGCGGCTGGCGCCGCATGAGCACGATTTCGCGATTCTTCATGCGGAATTGCTGATGGGAAAACAGCGGCTGATGGAGACCATCGCCGAACTGGAACGGGCCCACGCCCTGCGTCCGCAGCGCTGGCAAACCCTGCAGGGACTGGCCGAACTGTATTACCGCACGGGACAGCAGGATCTGGCCCTGGCCCGCTACGCGCAAGGCGTGGCGCTGCACCCGGCGCTGGCGCAAACGTGCCGCATCGGCTTTGCCAGTCCCAGCACGGAAAACACGGAACGGCTGACCACGCCCGACGTGCCGGCTAGCTTGCACGATTTCCTGCGCGAAACCGACCTGCACATCCTCGACGATTTCCTGCCCGACCCGGCTGCCTGGCGCGCCCAGGCGCTCAATTTACCGTTCGAACAGCAACGCTACGCGGGCCAAAACTACCCGGGCAGCCAGACGGCGGGCCAGCCCAGTCAAGCCATCATGGAACGCATCGCCACGGCGCTGGGCCGCCCCATCCGTTTCATTTCGCCCGACAACGGCTCGTATCGCCTCAGCTATGCGGACGCCATGGCACGCACGGATATCCACGTGGACAATGAGACGGGCAACAATTTCAATTTCTATGCGGGCGTGCTGTATCTGAACCCGCCCGAGCAGTGCCAGGGCGGCACCACCTTTTGGCGCCACCAGCCCAGCGGCTGGTACCGTCGCCTGCCGGAAACGGACGTGAAAGCGGGCGGCTACGCCAGCTTCAAGGATTTCCAGAAACGCTGGCTGCCGAACAGTAAGGTGCAGAAATTCAACGACTTGCAGGAACAGCGCGACAGTTGGCAAGCCCTGCTGGAAGTGCCGATGCGCCACAACCGCCTGATCGTCTACAAGGGCCACTACTTTCACTCGATCAGCAATGTGTTTGGCGACACGCCGGAGAATGGGCGATTGGTGCAGCTGTTCTTTTTTGAGGTGCCAGAGTAAGCATACGGCGCAGGTGTTCGCAGTAAAAATCGCCGAAGTTGGTGACGGCGCCGAAGAAAATGTTCAGGGCTAGGCGCCGTGCCGCAGGCAGTACGAATGTACGACAAGGCACGGCAACAACGCCATGGACGTTTTATTCGGTGATCGTCAATACATGTCGGCGGCCGTGGCGCGTACTGCTTTCAACAGCATGTCCGCCCCCGGCGACAGCAAATGATCCTGCTGGCGGATGATGCCGAACGCATCCATCTTGCACGGCAGCTCGATGGGCAAAATGCTCAGCACGTTCAACGATTCGTAGTAATGCGCCACTTCCGTCGGCATGACGTGCAGCGAATCCGTCTGCTGCAGCAAGGACGTGATCAGCAGCAAGGCGGTGGTGTCGACCACGTCGACGGGCGGTTCCAGGCTGGCGCGGCGGAACATCATGTCGAAGCGGTGGCGCAGGATGCTGCCTTGCGGCGGCAAGATCCACGGTTGGCCCGCCAGGTCTTTCAATTGCAGATTCTTGCGCGACAGCAGCGGGTGGCCATTGCGCGCCACGGCGCTGGCCGGCTCTTCCGTCAATTCCTCGTAGATGAGGCCGGCGCTGCTTTCCTTTTCCAGGATGCGCCCGATCATGAAGTCCAGCGTGCCGTGCTGCAGCATGTCCATCAAGGTATTGCTGTGCTCGAGGTGCACGCCGATGCGCATCAGCGGCGCCTGCTGCTTGATGCGGGCAATCGCCCGGGGCAGCAAGGCCATGGCCGGTGTCATGATGACACCCACTTCCACCTGGCCCGTCAGGCCCGACTTCAGGGCGACGATGTCGTCATGCGCCAGCGACAGGCTCGTCAGGGCCATGCGCGCGTGGCGTATCATCGTTTCGCCGTAGATGGTCGGCTCCATGCCGCGCGGCAGCCTGTCGAACAGGCGCACGTCCAGCATCTCTTCCAGGTCCTTGATTTGCTTGGACGCGGCCGGCTGCGTCATGTGCAATTCTTCCGCCGCGCGGTGGATGTTGCGCTGCTCGTCAAGGGCGATCAACAGCAGCAATTGCCGCGTCTTCAAGCGGGCTCGCAAGAACCAGTTGGGGTTGAGGGTATCCATGAATAAATCATATCATGATCGATATCAGTTTCTTACTGAGATCGATATTATTGATATCGGTATGTCTCCTTTTTGTGCATGACGACGATGAAGCTCAGGATGCCTTGCAGGCGGCGCTCGGGTTAGCCGCCGGCCCCTGTTCAGTCTGGTGAATGAATTCGATGCTGCCGTCCGGCTTGTACTTCAGCTCTTCCACGGCCACGGAACGCCGGTATTCACCGCCACCGGGCAACTTGTCGTTGTGATAGAAGATGTAGGACTTGCCGTTGAACTCGATGATGGCCTGGTGAATGGTTTTCACCACGGCATTCTTGTCCATGATGGCGCCACGGAAATGCCACGGCCCCGTCGGCGTGGGCCCCGTCGAATACGCCGTTTCTTCGGGGAAGTTGCGCGAGTACGACAGGTAATACGTGCCGCCATGCTGGTGCATGTACGCCGCTTCCGTGAACGCATCCATGCCGAAGGTCAGAATCGGGCCATCGAGCTCCGTCATGTTCGCTTTCAGCTTGGCATATTTCAAGACCGTGTTGCCCCAATAAAGGTAGGCCTGGCCATCCGTATCGATGAAAACAGCCGGGTCGATGTCGTCCCACGGGATCGCCGTCTGCCTGGTCATGTCATTCGTGATCAGGGCGCTGCCGCGCGCGTCCACGAACGGTCCCGTCGGGCTGTCGGACACGGCCACGCCGATGGCCTTGCCGGCGATGGTTTTATGATCGACGGTGGAATAAAAATAGTATTTGCTGCCGCGCTTGACGATGTCGCCGGCCCAGGCATCCTTGCCGGCCCAGGCGAAGGTCGAGTACCGCACGGGCGAGCCGTGATCCGTCCAGTTGGCCATGTCGCACGAGGAATACACGCGCCATTCATTCATCCGGTAATCCGTATCCGTAGCGCTGGCTTCATCGTGGCCGACGTACAAATACACCCTGCCATTGTCGACCAGCGCGGCCGGATCGCCCGTGTAGATGTTTTTCACGATGGGGTTGGCCGCCTGCGCGCCGAATGGGGCGCAGGCGAACGCCGCCGCCATGCCGATGGCTGCGGCAAGTTTGCTCTTGTAAAACATATTGCTTAACTCCCGTTGGTATTTTTCTGGCCCATGGCCATCAGTCTTTGCACGACGCAAAAGACAAACAGCAGGCCGCCGATGACGATCTTGGTCCACCACGAGCTGAGGGTGCCGTCGAAGGCGATCAGGGTCTGGATGGTACCGAGCACCAGCACGCCGGACAAAGCGCCCGCCACGTAGCCGTAGCCGCCGCTGAGCAAAGTGCCGCCGATGACGACGGCGGCGATCGCGTCCAGTTCCGTGCCTTGCGCATGCAAGCCATAGCCGGACAGCATGTAAAACGAAAACAGCACGCCACCGAGCGAAGCGCAAAATCCGCTGAACGCATAGATCAGCACCTTGGTGCGGCCCACGGGCAGCCCCATCATCAGGGCCGACTGTTCATTGCCGCCTATCGCATACACGGCGCGGCCGAACGGCGTGGCGTGCGCCAGCCAGATGGCCAGCAGCAAAGTGATCACGGCAATGACGACACCGGGTGAGACAAAGCCACCCAGGAATTGTAATTGCGTCTGCGACATGGCCACGAACAGCGGATCATCGATAGTGATGGAATTGATGCTGATCAAATAGCACAGCCCGCGCGCCAGAAACATGCCGGCCAAGGTGACGATGAAGGGCTGCAACTTGAAATAATGGATCAGCGCGCCCATGCTGGCGCCAAACACTGCGCCCAGCGCCAGCACGGTGGCGATCACCAGGGTTGGCGGCCAATGCGCCACGTTGAGCAGCCAGGCGGCGATCATGGTCGACAGGGCCAGCACGGAGCCGACCGACAGGTCGATGCCGCCGGAAACGATGACGAAGGTCATGCCGACGGCGATCACCAGCAAAAAGGCGTTATCGATCAACAGGTTAAAGATCACCTGCGTCGACAGCAGGCCCGGATAGGCGGCGCCGCCCAGGCCCAGCATCACCACCAGCAGCAAGACCGTGACGAGCGAGGTGAAATACGGGGTGTGCAGCAAGCCCTTCATGCTTTTCTCCGATGCAGCAATTGCTTGAACTCCGACGATTGCGACAGGCAGACGAGGAAGACGACGACCGACTTGACGACCATGTTCACCTCGGGCGGTACGCCCAGCGAATAGATGGTGTAGGTCAGGGTCTGGATGATGAGCGCGCCTATCATGCTGCCCACGAGGCTGAACTTGCCGCCGGCCAGGGACGTCCCGCCCAACGTCACGGCCAGGATGGCATCGAGTTCCAGCATCAGGCCCGCATTGTTCGCGTCCGCGCTCTTGATGTTCGAGCTGATCATCAGTCCCGACAGGCCCGCGCAGGCGGCGCAAAACACATAGACGAAAAAGATCAGGGTCGCCGTCCTGATGCCGGCCAGACGCGCGGCGACGGGGTTGATGCCGACGGCCTGGATGAACAGGCCCAGCGCGGTTTTCCGCATCAGCACGGCGGTGATGATGAAGACCGCCGCCACGAGGAACAGGGAAAAGGGCAAGCCGAACAGGTAGCCGCTGCCGATGAAAAAGTACGGCTGGTAATAGACGGTGACGATCTGGCCATCCGTCAGCAGCTGCGCCAGGCCGCGCCCCGCCACCATCAATATCAATGTCGCGACGATGGGCTGCAAGCCCAGTCCCGCCACCAGCACGCCATTCCAGGCGCCGCACAGTAGAGCTGCGCCCAGGGCGGCGGCCAGGGCCCAGCCCATGGGGATGTTGCTCACGTAGGTAGGCACGCCGTTGTCCATCACCATGGTGCCGCCGATCAGCATGGCGGCCACGGTGCCGGACAGGGCGACGACGGCGCCCACGGAAATGTCGATGCCACGCGTGGCGATCACCAGGGTCATGCCCAGCGCCGCCAGCATCAGCGGTGCGGCGCGGTTGACGATGTCGATCACGCTGCCGTACAGGTGGCCGTCGCGAATTTCCAGATGGAAAAAGCCGGGGATGGCAAAGAAGTCGACCAGCAACAGCAGGAGCAGCGCGGCCAGGGGGCGGCTCAGGGGATGGTGTAAAACGGTATGCAAAGCGGACGTACCCGTAGTGGAAGCCGGACGCGCGAGTGGCGCGTCCGATGGCGTGGATAAACTCATGTGGCGTCTCCGGCGATCACTTGCAGCACGGAACTATCGTCGAGCTCGCCGCGCGCATAGTCGCCGCAAGCCTTGCGGTCGCGCATGACCAAAATACGGTCGCTGCAGCGCAGCACTTCCGGCAATTCGGACGAGATGAACAGAATCGCCATGCCCTTGCGGCACAGTTTGCTCACATAACTCATGATTTCCTGCTTGGCGCGCACGTCGATGCCGCGCGTCGGTTCGTCCAAAATCAGCATGGCCGGCGAGGTCACCAGCCAGCGCGCCAGCAAGGCCTTTTGCTGATTGCCACCCGACAAGCTGCCGATCGGCGTTTCGATGCTGGCCGTCTTGATGCCCAGCGCCTTCACATATTCGTCGGCCAGCGCCTGCTGGCGCTTGAACGGAATGGCGCGCAGCAAGCCCGTGCGGGCCTGCAAGGCCAGAATGATGTTTTCGCGCACGGACAGCGACAAAATCGCCCCCTCGTGCTTGCGGTCTTCCGAGCAAAAACCGATATCCCGGGCTATCGCATCGCGCGGCACGTTGAACTGGCGCGGCTGGCCTTGCATGGTGATATTGCCGGAATCGGCCTTGTCGGCGCCAAACAGCAAGCGCGCCAGTTCCGTGCGGCCCGAACCCAGCAAACCGGCCAGGCCCAGCAATTCACCCTGCCGGATGTGGAAATCCATGGGCAGCAAGGCACCCTTGCGGCCCAGTCCCTGCGCTTCGAGCACGGTGGGACCAAAGCTGGCGGCGCCCGCGTCTTGCGCCAGATCCAGCGCTTGCTCCTGCATGTCGGCTGCCACGCCGATCATTTTATTCACCAGCGCCAGGCGCGACAGTTCGCTGCATGCATATTCTCCCTCGCGCTCGCCATTGCGCATGACGGTGATGCGGTCGGAAATGGCGTAGGTCTGGTCAAGGAAATGGGTGACGAACAGGATCGCCATGCCCTGCTCGCGCAGGCGGCGCAGTACGGAAAACAGCAGATTGACTTCCGCCTCGTCCAGGCTGGACGTGGGTTCGTCGAGGATCAGCACGCGGGCCGAAATGTTCAGCGCGCGCGAAATGGCCACCATTTGCTGGATGGCCAGCGGAAAGCTGGACAATTGCGCCGTGACATCGATATCGATCTGCAATTGCTGCAGCAAGGCACGCGCCTGCTGCTGCATGGCACGCCAATCGATGACTCCAAAGCGGCGCGGGTAGCGGCCGATAAAAATGTTTTCCGCCACCGACAGGTTCGGACACAGATTGACTTCCTGGTACACGGTGCTGATGCCCAGCCCCTGCGCATCCGCAGTGGAGGCGGGGGCGATGGGCTTGCCTTCAAACAGGATCTGGCCGCTGTCGGGCGTATACACGCCCGTCAGCACCTTGATCAGCGTCGACTTTCCCGCGCCGTTTTGCCCCATCAGGGTGTGCACTTCGCCCGGATACAGGCGCAGGGCGACATCGCTGAGGGCTTTGACGCCGGGAAAGGACTTGCTGATGCCGCGCAACTCCAGCAAGGGAGCTGGCGCGGCGTTGTGATGCGCTTGCGTCTTCATCATGCGGCAAGCTTAGTACTTACGGTTCGGGAATTCCTTGGCGGCCACCTCGGCAGGGAACACGCCTTCCACCGTCGTGATGCGTGCCGGCACGGGCTTGCCGGCCACCACGTCGCGGGCGATGGACATCAGTTGCGGGCCCAGCAGCGGGCTGCATTCCACGGTGACGTTCAGCTTGCCGGCGATCATGGCCTCGAATGCGCCTTTGACGCCATCGATGGAAATGATGATGATGTCCTTGCCCGGCTTCATGCCCGCCTCTTCGATGGCCTGAATGGCACCGATGGCCATGTCGTCATTGTGCGCGTACAGCACGTTGATCTTCTTGCCTTCAGCCTTCAGGAACGCTTCCATCACTTCCTTGCCCTTGGCGCGCGTAAAGTCGCCCGTTTGCGAACGGATGATCTTCAGCTTGGGATTCTTGCCGATGACTTCCTGAAAGCCTTCCTTGCGGTCGATGGCCGGAGCGGAACCGACCGTGCCTTGCAGTTCGACGATGTTCAGCGTGGCATCCGGGGTTTTCTTGGCGTGCTCAAGCAGCCATTGGCCCGCGCGGCGGCCCTCTTCCACGAAGTCGGAACCGATGAAGGTCACGTACAGCGATTTGTCCGCCACGTTGACGGCGCGGTCTGTCAGGATGACGGGAATCTTGGCGGCCTTGGCTTCGCGCAAGACGGTATCCCAGCCCGATTCCACCACGGGCGAAAAGGCGATGACATCGACCTTTTGCGCGATGAACGAGCGCAGGGCCTTGACCTGATTTTCCTGCTTTTGCTGCGCATCGGCAAATTTCAGGGTAACGCCGTCTTTCTTGGCGGCATCCTTGATGGAGACGGTATTGGCGGTACGCCATTCGCTTTCGGCGCCTACCTGCGAAAACCCCATGACCAGGGGCTTGGCGGCGAAGGCGGACGAGGTGGCGAAGGTGGTGGCGGAAAAGGCCAACAGCATGGCGCTGGCGAGGAGTGTGCGGCGTGTCAATGTCATTCTTGTCTCCAGTTTTTTTGGAATACCATCACAGCCGGATGCCGGATGGGCGGTTTTTATGAACCCATGGTAGGAGAAAGCAACATAGCCATCCAATCAATTCTTTTTCGCTTGCGATACCGATTTGCGTATCACCTGCCGTCCATCCCCTGGTCCACTTACCGTTTGGCAGCCGGCAATTGGCGGCTTTGATAGCGGTTCAAGTCGCGCGCATCGACTTGCGGCCAGCCGTCCTGGTCCCACGTCATGGGCAAGATCTTGAGCTTCTGCAAGTAATTGTCCGCCGTTTCATAGGCGTGCAGCACCAGGTAATCCTTGCCGTCAAACGTGTACGCGCTGTTGTGGCCCAGGCCTTGCCAGTCCTTGTCGCCTTTCAGCAGCACCGTGCCGCCGCCCTGCGCCATGTCGCGGCCATCCTTGTCCAGGTATGGGCCCGTCACGCTTTTGGAACGTCCCACGGCCAGGTGGTAGGTGCTTTTTTCTTTCTGGCAACACAGGCCCCAGGAAACAAAAAGGAAATAGTCGTCGCCACGCTGGAAGATGAACGGCGCCTCGATTTCCTCGGGCGCGGGCTTGAATTCGCCCGCCCTTGGTGGCAGCGGTGCCCGGCGCGCCAGCGAATGCCACTCTTGCGGTTCCGCAATACGGGTCCAGTCTTTGTTGAGTTTCACCAGCTTGATGCCGTTCCAGAACGAGCCGAACGACATCCACGGCGTGCCGGCAGCATCGGTGATGATGTTCGAGTCGATGGCATTCCACTCGTCGCGCTCCGGCACCGATTGCAGCAGCATGCCCTGGTCGACCCAGCGGTAGTCGGGCGAGCGAGGATTCAAGGTGGCGTTGACGGTCACGCCGATGCCCGAGGTGTTCTTGCCGAAGCCGGAGACCGAGTAATACAGGTAATACTTGCCATCATGAAATTGCACGTCGGGCGCCCAGATATGGTCATCAAAGCTGGGCGCAGCCGTTTTGGCCCAGGTCGGCTGGCCCGCGAAGACGCGCCCTTCCGGCTGCCAGTCGTGCATGTTTTTCGAACTGTAAAAGGTGATGCCGGGGCCCGTGCTGTACAGATAATACGTGTCGCCTTCCTTCGCCATCACGGGGTCGTGCACGCTGACCTGGGCCGCCTGGGCGGGGCTGAAGGCAAGCATGGCCGCCAAGGCCATCATTGTTGAAAATTGCATCATGTTCTCCACATGGCCAGCCGGCCCGTCATGCGGGCCGGCTGGATACATCAACATCGGCAGGTTTATTCGACCGCCACCACTACCACGGCCTTGGCGGGCACGGACACGGTCAGCTTGCCGCCTTGCGCCTTGGCATTGAACGCCACCGGCTGCACGGCTTGCGGTTGCGCAAAGCTGTTGACGGCATCCATCTTGCCTGCAGTCAGCACGCGACCCGTCACGCTGGCCACTTGCTTGCCCGCCAGCGCCACATTGACGTCGACGGCCTTGTGCGGGTTCGTATTGACCAGCGACAAGTACACCTTGCCATCCCTGGCGCGCGCGGCCGAGGCGCTCACTTCCGGAATGCTGACCTTGCCCAGGCGGTACTTGCCATTGCCAGCGATGGCCACCGGCAAGGACGTGGCGTCCTGGAACGGCACGTACATTTCAAACGCGTGATAGGTGGGCGTGAGGAAATAGCTATCCTTGTCCGTGATGATCATGGCCTGCAGCACGTTGACCATTTGCGCGATATTCGTCATGCGCACGCGGTCCGCGTGGGCGTGGAAAATATTGAAATTCAAGGCCGCGACGAGCGCATCGCGCAAGCTGTTTTGCTGGAACAAAAAGCCCGTGTTGGTGCCCGGTTCCACGTCGTACCAGGTGCCCCATTCATCGACGTACAGGCCCGTCTTTTTCGAGGGATCGTTCTTGTCGATGGCGGCGATATTGTTCTTGATCAAGCTATCGATGCGCAGGGTGCGGTTGAGGGTGGAAATCCATTCATTTTCACCAAAGCCGGTGGCGGCGCCCTTCTTTTCCCAGATACCGGTCGGCACCGTGTAATAGTGGAAACTGATGGCATCCATCATGTTCGGCTTGATTTCGCGGCTCAGGGTGCCGGACCAGCTGATGTCGTCGTCATTGCCGCCGCTGGCGATGAATTTCGGACGCGCGCTTTCCGGCGTCTTCATGAAGGTGTGATAGTGCTTGTACAGGTCGGCGTAGTATTGCGGACGCATATTGCCGCCGCAACCCCAGGCTTCGTTGCCGATGCCAAAGTAATCAACCTTGTACGGCTGGGCACGGCCATTCTTGCGGCGCAGCTCGGCCAGGGTCGACTTGCTGTCCGAGGTCATGTATTCGAGCCACTCGGACATTTCCTGCGGCGTGCCGGAACCGAGGTTGCCGTTGATATAGGTTTGCGCACCCAGCAATTCCGCCAGGTCGAAGAATTCATGCGTGCCGACGGCATTCGACTCTTCCACGCCGCCCCAGTTGGTGTTGACCTTGGTCGGGCGCTTGTCGCGCGCGCCGATGCCATCCTTCCAGTGGTATTCATCAGCAAAACAGCCGCCCGGCCAGCGCACCAGGGGCACGTGCAACTGCTTCAGCGCGCCCAGCACGTCATTGCGCCAGCCTTTGGTGTTCGGGATCGGCGAGTCCGGCCCCACCCACATGCCTTCATAGATACCGGTCCCCAGGTGCTCGGCAAACTGGCCGTAGACGTTCTTGTTGATCACGGGACCGGGCCTGGCCACGTCGATGGTGACGCTGACGGGCGCGGCAAAGGCACTGCCGGCGACGAGGCTCAAGGCCACGATGCTGGTATGGATGAATTTCATGCTGTCTCCTGTTTTTGAGTGAAAAGCAAGGGCCGGGGTCAACCCGGCGATGGATGTGGCGATGCCTCTCCGGCTACGGAGTGGGAGGCATACTCGAATGGGGTAAGGCGGAAAGGCCCGCGGCCGACAAAACGCCCAGGGCTAGGCGCAGCGTCGAAGACAGTACGCTAGTACGGCAAGACGCTGCAACAACGCCCTGGACGTTTTGTCAGACCCAGCCGGCATCGACGATGAATTCCTGGCTAGAGCACATCGCGCCGTCATCTGAGGCGAGGAACAGCACCATGGCGGCGATGTCCTGTGGCATCAGCTTGCTTGGCAGGCATTGGCTTTTCTTGATTTCCACTTCCGCCGCCTCGTCGACCCACAGCTCGATCTGGCGCTGCGTCATGACCCAGCCCGGCGTGACCGTGTTGACGCGGATATTGTGGGCGCCATAATCACGTGCCAGGCCCCGCGTGAGGCCGACGACGGCCGCCTTGGTGGTGGCATACACGGGGTAGCCGCCCGACTTCATGTGCCAGGAAATCGAACTGACGTTGATGATGGAACCGCCGCCCCTGCGCTTCATGCCCTCGAAGACGGCCTGGCAGGTAAAGAACATGGGACGTTGATTGATCGCAATGCGCTCGTTCCAGTATTCCAGGGTGACGTCCTGCGCCTGGTGGCGCTGGTCGTTGGCGGCATTGTTGACGAGGATATCGAAGTCGCCCAGCTCGCCTGCCAGTTCCGCCATGACGGCTTGCAGCGATGCAATATCCGTGATGTCGCAATGGCGGAACAGGGGCGCCGTCAGACCCGCTTCAGCCAGGCGGCGGCACAGGGCCTCGCTCGCTTCCACGGCGATGTCGACAAACGCCACCAGCGCGCCCTGGGCGGCAAACTCCGCCACCAGGGATTCGCCGATGCCGCTGCCGCCACCCGTGATGAACACGCGCTTGCCCTGCAAGCTGCCATATTTCGCCAATTGCTTCATTCTCGTCTCCACCTGTGTATTTTTATTTTTTTATGATTAAAGTTTGCCCAGCACGCCATCGTGACGGCGCCAGATACCCAGCGGATTATCGTCGCGCAGCGACTCCGGCAGCAAGTCCTGCGGCAGGTTCTGGTAAGACACGGGGCGCAGGAAGCGGTTGATGGCCGCCGTGCCGACCGAGGTGCTGCGGCCATCCGACGTGGCCGGGAACGGGCCGCCATGCACCATGGCCGTCGACACTTCCACACCGGTCGGGAAGCCGTTGGCCAGGATGCGGCCCACGCGGCGTTCCAGCACGGGCAGCAAGCGGCGCGCATCTGCCAGGTCGCCGGCATCCATCTGCAGCGTGGCCGTCAGCTGGCCTTCCAGGCTTTCCGTGATCGCCAGCAATTGCTCCATGTCGCGGCAGGCTACCAGCAAGGAAGCCGGGCCAAACACCTCATCACGCAAGTCGTGCCTGGCCAAAAACGCCTCGCCCGAAGTGACGAACAGGGCGGCGGCACCCTTGCCTTCTTCGCCCGTGTTGTGCACCAGTGGCGTCACATCGGCGTGCTGCGCCAGGGCCGCCACGCCCTTGGCATAGCTGCTGGCGATGCCGGCCGTCAGCATGGTGGCGGCCGGCGCCGGCGCCAGCGCTTCGGCGGCGGCGGCGGCAAACGCCGTAAAGTCGGCACCTTCCAGGCCCAGTACCAGGCCGGGATTGGTGCAAAACTGGCCTACGCCCATCGTCAGCGAAGCGGCAAAACCGCTGGCGATGGCCGCGCCACGGGCGGCCAGGGCTTGCGGCAGCACGAACACGGGGTTGATGCTGCTCATTTCCGCATATACGGGTATCGGTTGCGCACGTTCGGCCGCCACCTTCATCAGGGCGATGCCGCCCGAACGCGAGCCCGTAAAGCCCACCGCCTGGATGGCCGGATGGGCGACCAGTGCCTGGCCGATGCCATTGCCCGTGCCTGTCAGCAAGGCGAACACGCCTGCCGGCAGCTGGCAAATCCCGATAGCTTTGACAATCGCGCGCGCCACCAGTTCCGACGTGCCAGGGTGGGCCGAGTGGGCTTTCAGCACGACAGGGCAGCCGGCCGCCAGAGCCGAGGCCGTATCGCCACCGGCAACGGAGAAGGCCAGCGGGAAGTTACTGGCCGCAAACACGGCGACGGGGCCCAGGCCGATCATGCGCAAGCGCAAGTCAGGACGCGGCGGCGTGCGCTCGGGCAAAGCCGAATCGATGCGCGCATCGGTCCACGAGCCTTCGCGCAGCAAGCCGGCGAACAGTTTTAACTGACCCACCGTGCGGCCACGTTCGCCTTCCAGGCGCGCGCGCGGCAAGCCGCTTTCCGTCATGGCGCGCACGATCAGCTCGTCGCCCAATTCCAGGATTTGCGCGGCGATGGTGTCGAGAAAATCGGCGCGCTGCGCATCGCTGGTGGCGCGGAAGGGGTCGAATGCCGCTTGCGCCAGCCGGCAGGCTTCGTCGATTTGCGCGGCATCGACCATGTGGAAGGCGGGTGCGATGTGCGCGCGCGCGGCCGGGTCCCAGGCTTCGAAGGAGCCGCCATGGCCCTTGACGGCGACGCCGCCGATCAATGCATCACCGGTGATATTGAAATTCATAATGTGCTCACTTTCGCAAATGCGGTTGGGAAGATATCGAGGCGGTTGCGCAAGGCAGGGCCAAAGGCCGGCGCTTCGATTTCAAAGGTTTCGCCCGGTGCCACGCTCACGCCATCGGCAAAGCTTAACGTTGCCGTGCCAAAGAAATGCACGTGCACGTCGCCCGGGCGCTTGAACAGCGGATACTTGAAGTGATGGTGTTCCAGGTTGGCAATCGTGTGCGACATATTGTCTTCGCCACTGACGAACGCCTTTTCCCAGCGCACATTGCCAGCCGCGTCGAGCACGCGCGAGGTACCGGCGATGTGCGCGGGCAATTCGCCCACCAGCAAGGCCGGACCCACGCTGCAAGCACGCAGCTTCGAGTGGGCCAGGTACAGATAATTCTGGCGTTCCGTGACGTGATCCGAGAATTCATTGCCGATGGCATAGCCGACCCGATACGGCTGGCCGTCGTCGCCGATCACGTACAGGCCGGCAATTTCCGGCTCTTCGCCGCCATCGAGGGCAAAGTCCGGCATGCGCAGCGGCTGGCCGCTGGCGCGCACGATAGAGCCGTCGCCTTTATAGAACCACTCGGGCTGGGCACCGGCCGTGCCGTCAGCCGGCTTGCCGCCTTCCACACCCAGGCGGAACATTTTCATGGAGTCGCTCAGGATTGCCGCATCGCCGCCGATCTTCTTGTGCATGGCGTCGCGTGCACCGGCGCTGCCCAGATGGGTCAGGCCCGTGCCCGTCACGTAGCAGTGCGCTTCGTCCGCGTGGTCGAGCGGTGCCAGCAGGCGGCCGCTACCAGCCACGTCCGCATACAAGTGCGTGGTGTTGCCGACGCTGGCATTGACCAGCTCAGCCAGGTTGACCTTCTTGCGGATGGCGTCTTGCGCCAGCGCATACGTCGTGTTGTAGCCTTCGATGACGCGGATCTGGTCGTCTTGCAGCAGGCCGACCAGGCGGCCGCCATGTTCATTCGTAAATTGCAGCAACAGCATGGGATTCTCCGCTTAATGTGAGTGGCGCGGCACGGCGGAACCGCGATTGCCGACCAGGAAGTCGAAATCGCAGCCTTCGTCGGCCTGCAACACGTGTTCGATGTACAGCTGCTGGTAGCCGCTCTTCGGCCCGGGCGCGCTGCCCAGTTCGCGCTTCGCCAGGCGCTCGGCGATTTCCGCGTCGCTGATGTCGATGTTCAGGCTGCCGTTGTGGCAATCGAGGTCGATCATGTCGCCATCGCGCACGATACCCAGCGGGCCGCCTGCCATGGCTTCCGGCGCCACGTGCAACACGACGGTGCCGTAGGCGGTGCCGCTCATGCGCGCATCCGAGATACGCACCATGTCGGTGATGCCTTGCGCCAGCAGTTTCGGCGGCAAGCCCATGTTGCCCACTTCGGCCATGCCCGGATAGCCTTTCGGGCCGCAGTTTTTCATCACCAGCACGGAATCGGCGTCGACATCGAGGTCCGGATCGAGGATGCGCGATTTATAGTGTTCGAAATCCTCAAACACGACAGCCTTGCCACGGTGCTGCATCAGGTGCGGCGAGGCGGCCGACGGTTTCAGCACGGCGCCGCGTGGCGCCAGGTTGCCGCGCAGCACGCAAATGCCGCCATCGGCCAGCAATGGGTTGTCCAGGGTGCGCACCACTTCATCGTTGTAGATGGGCGCTTCGATGCAGTTGTCCCAGATCGACTTGCCATTGACGGTCAGCGCATTTTTATGTGGCAGCAAATCGCCCTCGCCCAGGCGGCGTATCACGGCCGGCAAGCCGCCCGCATAGTAAAACTCTTCCATCAGGAAACGGCCCGACGGCAGCAAGTCGACGATGGTCGGTGTGCCACGGCCTACACGGGTCCAGTCTTCCAGCTCCAGGGGCACGCCGATGCGCCCGGCAATCGCCTTCAGGTGGATCACGGCATTGGTCGAACCGCCGATGGCGGCATTGACTTTGATGGCGTTTTCAAACGCTTCGCGCGTCAGCACTTTCGACAGGCGCAGGTCTTCGTGCACCATCTCGACGATGCGGATGCCCGACATGTGCGCCAGCACGTAGCGGCGCGAGTCGACGGCGGGGATGGCCGCGTTGTGCGGCAACGAGGTGCCCAGCGCTTCGGCCATGCTGGCCATCGTCGAGGCCGTGCCCATGGTGTTGCAGGTGCCGGCCGAACGCGACATGCCCGATTCGGCCGACATGAACTGGTGCAAGGTGATCGATCCTGCCTTCATCTGCTCGTGCAACTGCCACACGGCCGTGCCGGAACCGATATCCTTGCCGTTGAGTTTGCCGTTCAGCATGGGGCCGCCGCTGACGACGATGGTGGGAATGTCGACACTGGCAGCGCCCATCAGCAGCGCCGGCGTGGTCTTGTCGCAGCCAACCAGCAGCACGACGGCGTCCATCGGGTTGCCGCGGATCGATTCTTCCACATCCATCGAGGCCAGGTTGCGCGTCAGCATGGCTGTCGGGCGCAGATTCGATTCGCCGTTCGAGAAGACGGGGAATTCCACAGGGAAACCGCCCGCTTCCAGGATGCCGCGCTTGACATGTTCGGCCAGCTGGCGGAAATGCGCGTTGCACGGGGTCAGTTCGGACCAGGTATTGCAAATGCCGATGATGGGCTTGCCATGAAATTCGTGGTCAGGTATGCCCTGGTTTTTCATCCAGCTGCGATACATGAAGCCATTCTTGTCCTGCGAGCCGAACCACTCGGCCGAGCGCAGGGCCACCTTCTTTTTTGTCTCAGACATGCCATTCTCCTGGTTGTGCCATGCCGGATCTAAGGTCGTCGGCCCGGGCAGCGATGTTGGAATACTAAAGAATCCTGCCATGCCTTTCCAATCAATTTTTAATGCGTTCCGATATCGAAACCGATATCAGCATGTACCAATGAAAACGCCCTGCGGACGCATGGCGGCAGGGCGTGGAAGGTATTTTGGGGTCTGACCCGGCGGGTCAGACCCCAGGGAGCTGCGACGATTATTCTGCGGAAAACCGATAGACCGTTTCCGTCTGATACACCTCGCCCGGGCGCAAGATGGTGTTCGGGAAGTGGGACTGGTTCGGCGAATCCGGGAAATGCTGGGTTTCCAGGCACAGTGCGCCGCGGTAGTGGATGGGACCCTGCTTGCCGTGCTGGCTGCCGTCGAGGAAATTGCCCGAATAAAACTGGATGCCCGGCTCCTGCGTGTACACTTGCATCACCCGCCCCGAAACGGGATCGCGCACGCTGGCGGCCAGGTTCAGCAGCTGATCTGCCTTTTTATTGAGCACAAAGTTATGGTCGTAGCCGCGGCCGATGCGGATCTGCTCATGCGGCAAATCGATGTTGTCACCGATGACGGTACTCTGGCGCAAGTCGAACGGCGTGCCGGTCACGTCCGCCAGTTCGCCCGTGGGTATCGATCCCGCATCGACGGGCAGGTAGCGGTCCGCGTTGAGCGTCACCTCGTGGCCGAGGATGGTGCCCTGCCCCGCCAGGTTAAAATAGCTGTGGTTGGTCAGGTTGATCGGCGTGGCCTGGTCCGTCACGGCGTGGTAGCGCAGGCTCAGCGCGTTGTCGTCATCCAGTTCATAGGTCAGGGTGACGTCGAGCTGGCCCGGATAGCCATCTTCGCCGTGCGGGCTGCTGCGCTTGAACGTGACGCCAACGGCGTCATCCCTGGTGAACGGCTCGGCCTGCCACATGACCTGGTGAAAGCCCTGGTTGCCACCATGCAAGTGATTCGGCGAGTTATTCACGGCCAGCTGGTAATCCTTGCCGTCCAGACTGAAACGTCCCTCGGCGATGCGGTTGCCGAAACGGCCGATGACGGCGCCCAGGAAAGCGCTGTTGTGCAGATACGGTTCGATGCCCTCGAAACCCAGCACCACGTCGGCAAAAGTGCCGTCGCGGTCGGGCACGTGGATTTCGCTGATGATGGCGCCAAAGTCGAGCACCTTGACTTGCATGCCCCGGCGGTTCGTCAGGGCAAACACCGTCACGGGCTGGCCGTCGGGCAGGATGCCGAACGGTGCTGGCGTCACTGAAACAGAATCAACTGGGGTCATGGCGTCGGGTCCGGAATGTTACAGGGTCGATGAGCGGCCAAACACGGGCATGCCTTGCGCATCCCAGCGCAGCGGTTTGACAAACGTGTGGCGATCCGGGTTCCACAGGGGGTCGCCGACGATTTCCGTGTAGGTGCGAGCATGGTACACCAGCAATACACCGTCGCCATCGTCGGCCGTGGTGAAGCTGTTGTGGCCGGGGCCGTAGATGCCGTGCTCGTAGCAGGTGGCAAACACGGGCTCGGGCGACTTGCTCCACGAGAATGGATCGAGCAGGTCGGACGTGTCATCGGCCCACAGCAAGCCCATCGCATAGTTTTCATCGGTGGCGCTGGCCGAATAGCTGATGAAAATCTTGCCGTTGCGTTTCAGCACGGACGGCCCTTCGTTGACCCAGAAGCCGCGGATTTCCCAGTCGAATTCCGGCTTGCTCAGCATCACGGGCGGGCCGGCCAGCTGCCACGGCGTGGCCATGGGCGCGATGTACAGGTTCGAATTGCCCTCGATGGCCACATCTTTCTGCGCCCACAGGTAGTACAGCACGCCATCGTGCGTAAAGGTGGTGGCGTCCAGGCAGAAAGTGTCCATACCCGTGTCGATCTGCCCCATGAATTCCCATTCGCCTTCGAGCGGGTTGGCGTTGGTATTGCGGATTGCATACATGCGATGCTGGAACAGTTGATCTTTGATTTCGCGGCTCGGTGCGGCGGCGAAATACACATACCAAGCGCCCTGGTTGAAGTGCAGCTCGGGCGCCCACACGAGCTCGCTGTACGGGCCCGTTTCCGGCTTGTGCCACACATCAACCGCTGGCGCGTCGGCCAGGCCGGCGATGCTGCTGGCGCGGCGCAGTTCGATGCGGTCGTACTGCGGCACGGAAGCCGCAAAGTAATAGTAGCCGTCGCTGTGGCGGTAGATATACGGATCGGCGCGTTGTTCGATCAGCGGTTTCAAGATGTCTGCCATGTTGCTTACTCCATTCAATTATTCTTACGCTGCCACGTAGCCGCGCTTGTGCATTTCAGTTTTCACGCCCGTGTAATAGCTGTCGCTGATGCGGTACTTGAACATCAGCAAGCCCATCAGCAAGTGAAAAAAGCCGGGGATGATCGACAGCATCAGGGCGATGCCGTTCAGGGCGAACTGCGTTTGCTCATGGTTGGGCTGATAGTCGAAGTAGGACAGCAGCATGCCGACCAAAAAGCCCGCCACGGCCATGCCGGCTTTCTGGCACACGGAGATGCCGCCAAAGGCGAAACCGGAGACGCGCTTGCCCGTCTTGACTTGACCATAATCGATGGTTTCGGCGATGGCCGACCAGAACACGGGTGCGTGCAAATCCACCACAAAGGAGAGCAGGAAATACAGGGCGAAGGCCAGCACGGTGTCGCTCGGCTTCACAAAGAAATAGATCGCCAGGCTGATCAGCGCGACGCCGATTTGCGAGTAGCGGAACAGTTTGACCTTGCAGTAAAACTTGGTGATCCAGGTCGAGGCGATCATCGCCAGGATGGCCGCCACCACGCCCGTGGTCAGAAAGGCGGCCACGGTTTCCGTGTTGCCACCCAGATAGTATTTCGCATAATAAATGGCGACGGAACCGCGCACCACGTAGCCGACCGTGCCCGTGACGCACACGCCGCACAGCACCAGCCACTGGTCGTTCTGCAGCAGCACCTTCAATTGTTCCAGCAACGATTGTTTTTCCACCAGGTGCACGACGCGCTCGGTGGTGGTGAAATAGCAGAACAGGAACAGGGCCACGCCCATCAGCGCCATTACGGCCATGGCCGCCTGGTAGCCGACAGCCGGGTTGCCGCCACCCCAGCGCTGCGACAGAATCGGCACGACGATGGTCACCATGAAGGCGCCGATCTTGGCAAAGAACAGGCGGTAGCCATTGGCCGACAGGCGCTCGTGCGGGTCGCTGGTGAGTCCGCTGATCAGCGAGATGTAGGGGATGCCCACGCCGGCCGTCATGATCGTCATCAGGATATACGTCGAATACGCCCAGATCAATTTGGCGTCATAGGCCCATTCCGGCGTGGTGAACACAAAAAACACGCTGACGCCGAACGGCACGGCCAGCCACAGCAGATACGGGCGGTAGCGGCCCGAGGCAAAGCTGTAGCGGTCGGTGATCTGGCCCATGACCAGGTCGGCGATGGCGCCCACCACTTTGACGGCCACGAACAGCAGGGCCAGGTCCGTGGTTTTCAAGCCATAGATATCGGTATAGAAAAAGGTGATGATCAGCATCATCGACGAGATGACGACATTGAGCGCCATGTCGCCCGCGCCGAAGCCGACCTTTTCAACGGTGGATAATTTTTGCGTCTCCATGCTTTCCGTCCATTCTTTTGATGATGAATCGTGCGTGACTGCCCAACTGACAGGGGCGTTGCCGGCCGAAACCATGGCAACGCCCTTGGATACTGCTTTTTTCACTCATGTAAAACGTTCAGGGCAAGGCGCGTTGCCGAAGACAGTACGAGGAGTACGGCGAGGCAATGCAACGCAGCCATGGACGTTTTACATTTTCCAGCGCAGGGATAAGCCTACCGTGCGGTCATAGCGGCGCGTATCGCGCGGATATACGCCTGCCTCGTTCCAATAATCCTTGAATTTGGTGTCGAGCAAGTTATTCCCGTCGAGGGTCACGGTGAATTGCTCGTTGATCTTGTACGACAGCGAACCGTCGAGCTGGGCCGTGGCCGCCACTTTCAAGTCCAGGCCGGGGCCGCCCTGCTTGTAGCTGTCGATGAATTTCGAGCGCCAGTTGTAGGCCAGGCGGCCCGACCAGGCGTCTTTTTCGTACAGCAGCACCAGGTTGTAGGCATAGCGCGACACGCCCGTGATGGCATGGCTGCCCGTCTCGTCATCGGTGGTACCGCTCATGTAGGTGCCGTTCGCTTGCAAGCCCAGGCCGCTCAACAGGCCCGGCAAGCCGTCATAAAACTGCTGGTAGCCGACTTCCAGGCCCTGCAACTTGCCGGCGGCCGTGTTGTACGGGCGGTCCACGTCATAGGTCTTGCCGGCGATGGTTTCGCTGGCAATGCGCTGCTGGATATAGCCGTCGAACTTGTGGTGGAACACGGTGGCCGTCACGGAACCGGCCGGCGCGAAATACCATTCCAGTGCGGCGTCAACATTGTCGCCCGTCACCGGTTTCAGGTTCGGATTGCCACCCGCGCCCGTCGCCTTCACCGTTTCCGTCGAGTTGACCAGGGCCACGCCCGGGTTCAACTGTGCAAAGCCGGGGCGGCTGATGGTGCGGCCCGCCGCAAAACGGCCCACCAGGTCGGCGCGCAGCTTGATTTTCAGGGCCACGCTGGGCAGTACATCGGTGCTGGCCGTGTCGCTGATGACGGGCGTGTAGACGCCGTCCTGCGAACTGTTGCCTTGCAGGCTTTGCTCGGTGCGCACGACGCGCACGCCCACGGTGCCATCGACGGGGTAGCCGCCCAGCTTGAAGGCGATCTTCGCCTTGGTATAGATGGAATACGTCTTTTCCGTGTCCTTGAAGAACGAGCCTGGATCCATGGCGCGCGCCGCGCTGCTGCCCGTGACGGCTTGGCGGATCGTGCCCGTGTTATTGAGCAGGAAGCTGGCGCACGGCGTGTACCACTGCTTCAAGCCATAGTCGGGGCCGCCGCTGGACATCGGTTCCGACAGGCAATTCAAGCCGGGAATCGACATCACGCTCTGGCGGCCGAACGGAAACGCAGCGCCGGACACGTCCGGTGCTTCCGCATTGCCTTCGAAGCTCTTGATCGATTCGGCTTCGCGTTTGACGCCGCGCACACCGACGCTGATTTCCTTGAAGAAGCCGCTGGCGCCGGGCGTGTACGCCAGGTCGGCGCGCACATCGTTCGAGCTGCCCTGGTCCCGGCCATAGCGGTCGAAGAAGCCCTTCAGATGGTAGTTCGACGCGTCTTGCAAGTCGATGCCCGTGTAGTCGACGTGCAAGGTGCCGTTCCGGTTGGTATTGATGCTGGCGTTCGGCACGACGGTAATGGCATCGAGAATCGGGTTGCGCCAGGTATAGCTGCTTTTGGTGCTGGCCACTTCCGACGTGAAACGCCATTCCGGGTTGATATCCCACAAGCCGCCCACGGCAAACTGGTGCGTCTTCGTCTGGTTCTTGTTCGCCTGCGTCGACATGATGGTGTTGACGTTGGTGGAAGTGAGCGTTTGCAACTGGTTGCTGCCGGCAATCTTGGTGGCCGAGACTGGCGTGCCCCACCATGGCAAGCCGACGAAGTAGTCGGATTCGGCATCGAGCAGGAAGCGCGTGGCCATGCCTTCGGCGTACAGTTCGACGTCGGCGTTCGGACGCCATTGCAGCACGGCATTGGCGGTGCTGCGGCGGCGGTCGCCCTTGATCGGCAACAAGCCCACCTGGTCCGGCCCCGTCAAGCCAGGCGACAGGAAACTTTTATCCACGGGCGCCGTACTGAACGCGCGTTCTTCATGGTAACGGTGCTGCTGCTGCGACAAGCCCAGCAGCGCGCCCACTTCGCCGATACCTGTCTTCCAGCGGTTAGCCAGCATGCCGCTGATATTCGGGTCGGTGGCTTTCGATTTGTCGCTGTAGACGGCGCGCGTATTCACGCTGGCCGTGAATTCCTTGAAGTCGAACGGGCGATTCGTGCGCACGTCGATGATGCCGGCCACGCCGCCTTCGACCTGGTCCGCGCCCTGCGACTTGTACACATCCACGCGCTGCAGCATGGTGGCGGGAATGTCGGCCAGGTTGACGTAGCGCCCCGTGGTGGTGAACAGTTCACGGCCGTTGAGCAGGGTCGTGACATCGCGCAAGCCACGGATCATGACGGCGCTCGCTTCGCCCGAATCGCGGCGGATCTGGATGCCGGAAATGCGCGCCAGGGTCTCGGCCACGTTGTTGTCAGGGAATTTTCCGATGTCGTCAGCGACGATGGAATCGATGACCTGGTCCGAACGCATCTTGATCTGCTGCGAATTTTGCGCCGAACGGCGCACGCCGCTGACGGTCACGACCGACACTTCCGCAGCAGGCTCGGCATTGGCATCGGCCGCCACCGCATCCTGCGCCCAGACCGAAGCCGTGCTCAGCAGGCCGATACCGGCCAATGCCGCAACGGCTGCCTTCAAAATGAATGGACGAGGGAAAGTGGCCGCGAGCGGACCGGTGGCGTTGCGCATCATAAATCTCCAGATATTGTATTGATATTGTTGTGCCGCTTGCATGTCGTTCGCATGCTCGGCGTTTATCTTAGGGGCTGGACGATAATCTCTCCAATCAATTTTTCCACTGTTTCGATATCAATTTTGATATCGGTGGCTGGAGGACTTTGGAGGTTGTAAACAGACAACGGCAGGGGCGTCAGAGGCATTTTCGGGTGTGCGACGCACATGGCATCCCCCTCAAGCTGGCAAGCTGGCAATCAGCGATACAGACCTTGTCAGGCTTGCTGAAGTCATAGTGGGGATACAGCATGCAGCCAGCATGGCAATGCCGGCTGGATAAAACGGGGGTCTTGATTTGTCTGGTGCGGCTGGCGGGGATCGAACCCACGACCCTTGGCTTCGGAGGCCAATACTCTATCCACTGAGCTACAGCCGCGTAGGGGGAATTTCTGAAGTGATGCGAAGGATACCGTTTTTCTTTACCTACGTCTACGGAAACTGTCGTATCCCTGGCAATTGCATGTCGCTGCTCAATTTTTGTGCCTATAATTGTGGGTTTCACAAAGGTTTACATCCAAGCATGTAAAAATGCTACCTTACACGGCCATCAGTTTCAAATCTGGACTAAGGACATCATGAGCGACGCACATAACGAACAACAATCAGCGATCAAAACGCCTAAGCAATTGCTTGCCGCCGTAGCTGGCTTCTTCCTCGTCACCGTCATCGGCATCATCTTGCTGGTGCAGTTCGTCACGGCGCAAAAACTGACGGGCGCAGGGACGGAAAGCCAGTCGCCGGAAGCCATTGCCGAGCGCTTGAGCCCCGTCGCCAACGCCGGCTTTACCTTCAAGGATGCCAGCGGTCCGAAGGTGCTGCAAAGCGGCGAAGCTGTCTACACGGCGACCTGCGTGGCTTGCCATGGCGCCGGCGTGGCCGGTGCACCGAAATTTGGCGATGCGGGCGGCTGGTCGGCCCGTCTGGCCCAGGGCTACGATACGGTTCTGAAACACGCCATCGAAGGCTTGCGCGCGATGCCGGCCAAGGGCGGCAATCCTGACCTCGACGATGTGGAAGTGGCGCGCGCCGTCGTCTACATTGCCAACGCGTCGGGCGGCAAGTTCAAGGAACCGGAAGTGCCGGCACCGGCTGCGGCCGCTGACGGCGCTGGCGCACCAGCGCAAGAAGCCACGAAATAATCACGCTGCCGCGTCAAGCGGCACGTTGCAGCGGCCACAGGGTTGCTTCGGATGTGAAAAAGCCGCCCGGTTCAAACTGAACCGGGCGGCTTTTTTAATGTCCGTGCGCGGCGCGCTACAGTTTGAATGCGCCGATGATCTGTTCGAGCTTGGCCGTCTGCTCCTGCATCGAATGGGCTGCCGCTGCCGCCTGCTCCACCAGCGCGGCATTTTGCTGGGTGGTGTCGTCGAGCTGGACAATGGCCTGGTTGACCTGGCCGATGCCCGTTTCCTGCTCCTGGCTGGCCAGCAGGATCTCGCCGATGATGTTGGCGACCTTGTCGGTGCCAGCGACGATCTCGTGCATGGTGGCGCCAGCCTGGTCGACCAGCTTGGTGCCGGCGTCAACGTTATGCACCGACTCGACGATCAGCGCGCCGATCTCCTTGGCCGCCGTGGCCGAGCGGTGCGCCAGGTTGCGTACCTCGGACGCCACCACGGCAAAGCCGCGGCCCTGTTCGCCGGCCCGGGCCGCCTCGACGGCCGCGTTCAACGCCAGGATATTGGTCTGGAACGCAATCCCGTCGATGACGCTGATAATGTCGGCGATTTTCTTCGACGAGCGTTCGATCGCGCCCATCGTCTCAACCACCTGCGTCACCACCACGCCGCCCCGCGCCGCCACCTTCGAGGCGTCCAGCGCCAGCCGGTTGGCCTCCTGGCCGCTGCTGACGTTCTGCCTGACGGTGCCGGTCAACTCCTCCATCGACGCGGCGGTCTGCTCGAGCGCGCTGGCCTGGCTCTCGGTGCGGGCCGACAGATCCTGGTTGCCGCTGGCGATTTCACGCGAAGCGAGCGCGATCGACGCCGTGCTGGTGCCGATTTCGCGCATCATCTGCTGCAGCCGCTCGATGAAGGCGTTGAAGCTGCCGGCCACATCGTTGAACTCGCTGCCGCCGCCGCCCGGCAGGCGCCGCGTCAGGTCGGCGTCGCCGGCCGACAGGGCGTCGATGTTACTCTTGAGTACACCCAGGCGCCCCATGAACAGGCGGATGATGCCGATGAACATGGCCAGCAACAGCAAGGCGATGGGGATCTGCACCATGCCCAGCTTGCCCAGGATGCGGTCGCTTTGCTCGGTCAGCTGCCTGGTCGGCAAACCAGTCGCCAGCACCCACGGACTGCCCGGTATCGCCTTCAGGAACAGCGTGTGGGGCGTGCCGTCGCTGCGATACTCCGATTCGGCCACACCCTGCGCATCGAGCTTGGGCAGCAGGAGGCCGATGGCCGCCACCATCGGCGAACTGGACGCCAGATCCTCGACTTTCTTGAGTACGATTTCGTCCTTGATATAAGTACTGTTGCTGATGATCTTGCCGTCGCGTTCGACGATCAGGATCTGGCCGTGGATCTTCGCCTCCATGTCGGCCACCAGGCGGTTGAAAAATCCCAGCGTGACATCGATGGTGGAAACGCCGTACAACTCGTTATCCTTGTAGATCGGCATGGCGCAATTGGTGCGCGGCTGCGCACTGGCGTCATCCTTGTAGGCCTTGGCCCAGTCGCAATGGCCCTTGGCCGACTTGAGCCCGCCCAGATACCAGCTCTGCTCGAAGTACTTCAACGACTCCGGCGAGTTCCAGTGGGTATTGACAACCAGTCTGTTGGAAGCGTCGCGGGCGAAAAAGGTGCTGAATTTGTCGCGTTCGGGATCGCGCTTTTTCGGCAGCGGCCAGATGCCGCCGCCAAACACATTCGGGTCGGAATACTGGTCGACCAGTCCCGGCAGCAGGACGTCGATCGCAGCGCTGTCCATCAGCGCCACCGTCTGTGTGATGCTGCGCTGCTGCGCCTCCACCTGCCGCAGCTGTTCGGTAATCCTGGTGGAAATTTTGCCGACATCAAAACCGACCACCATGCCCTCGGTACGTTTCAAATCCGGCGTGACGAAAAAATGGATGACGGCCAGGGTCATGACCAGCAACACCACAAAAACAAGGCTGAACACGGTGATAAAACGGGCTTGGCTGGTACGAAATATGTCTCTCATAATATTTCCTTTTTGATCACGCACGGGGCGCTACACAGGTCTATTATTGTTTTCATCCAGATATAGGCGCTTCAATCTTCGTTGTCAACGAGCAATGGAAATCGCCGCTGACGCGCACAACACTTCGCTCATTGTGCTCAGCTTGCCTCCGCAGTAGCACGCCCATGACGGGCGAAAAAAAGCCGCCCGGCTTGCGCGGGGCGGCTGGCAACTTATGCCTGGGACAACCGTCTTACCACATGATGACGCGGTCTTTCGGTGGCAGGTACATCTTGTCGCCCGGTTTCACGTCGAAGGCTTGATAGAAGCCGGGCTGGTTGCGCATGGTGCCGTTGGCGCGGAACTGGCCTGGCGAGTGCGGGTCCGTTTTCAGCAAGACCAGCTGCTGCGCTTCACGCATCTTCATGCGCCATACCTGGGCAAAGCCCGCATAGAAACGCTGCTCGCCCGTGAAGCCGTCGATGACGGGGGCTTGCTTGCCATTGAGCGACAATTTGTACGCCTTATACGCGATTGCCACGCCGGAATTATCGGCGATGTTTTCGCCCAGGGTCAGTTCGCCGTTGACGAAGTGGCCCTTGACGGGGCTGAAGCTGTTGTACTGCGCCACCAACTGCTTGGTTTTCTTGGCGAAGTTTTTATGGTCGGCCTTGGTCCACCAGTCGCGCAGGTTGCCGTCGCCGTCGTACTGGGCGCCCTGGTCGTCGAAGCCGTGGCTGATTTCATGGCCAATCACGCCGCCAATGGCGCCATAGTTGACGGCATCGTCCGCGTTGGCGTCGAAGAACGGCGCTTGCAGGATGGCGGCCGGGAAGACGATTTCGTTCAGTTCCGGGTTGTAATAGGCGTTCACGGTCTGCGGCGTCATGCCCCACTCGTCGCGGTCGATAGGCTGGCCCAGCTTGTTCAATTCGCGGTTGTAATTGAGCAAGTGCGAACGCTGGATGTTGCCGATCAAATCGTCCGGCGCCACCGTCAGGCCCGAGTAATCGCGCCATTTGTTCGGGTAGCCGATCTTGGTGGTGAACTTGGCCAGCTTGATCTGCGCCTGTTTCTTGGTGACGGGGCTCATCCAGTCGAGCTTGTCGATGCTTTGCTGGTAGGCCGTCATCAGGTTTTTCACCAGCGCTTCCATGCGCACCTTGCGCTCGGCCGGGAAATATTGCTCCACGTACAGCTGGCCCACGGCTTCGCCCAGCGCGCCTTCGACAGCGCCCACGCCACGTTTCCAGCGCGGACGCATTTCCGTCACGCCCGTCAGCGTGGTGCCGTAAAACGCGAAGTTTTCATCGACATACGCTTTCGGCAGGTAGCCGGCATTGGCGTGCAGCAAGTGCCACTGGAAGTACGCTTTCCACGTTGCCAGCGGCGTCTTGTTGGCGATCTCGGCAAAGCCCTTCAGGTAGCTGGGCTGGCTGACGATCACGTAATTGACCTTGCCGGCGATGCCCGTATCCTTCAGGTAGCGGGCCCAGTCGTAGCCTGGCGCCACGGCGGCCAGTTTCGCCAGCTCGACCTTGTTGTAGGTCTTGACAGGGTCGCGGTTCTGCACATTGCTCCATTGCGCCTTGGCCAGATCCGTTTCCAGCGCCACGATGGCTTTCGCATTCGCGGCGGCGTTCGCGTCGCCGGCCAGGCTGAGCATTTTTTCCACGTGGGCCAGGTATTTGGCGCGCGTATCGGCCTTGCCCGCTTCCAGGTAGTAATCGCGGTCAGGCAAGCCCAGACCGCTTTGCACGATGTCGGCCACGTATTTGGTGGAATCCTTGGCGTCCTGGTGGATGCCGAAGTCATAAGGCGAGGTCACGCCCAGCTTGCTGAAGTGGGCGATCACGGCCGGCAATTCCGCCTTGTCCTGCAGTGCGGCGATCTTCGCCAGCTCCGCGTTCAACGGTGTCAGGCCCAGGCTTTCCAGCTTGGCTTCATCCATGAAGCTGTTATAAAAATCACCGATTTTCTGGGCATTCGAACCGGCCGCGCGGGCCTTGTCGGCGCTAGCGCCTTCGACGATACCGCGCAGCTGCGTTTGCGTATCATCGGCCAGCTTGGCAAAGCTGCCCCAGCTCGACTTATCGGCAGGAATCACGGTTTCCGCCAGCCATTTGCCATTCAGGTGCTGGAACAGGTCGTCCTGCGCGCGCACCGCAGGGTCGACGTATTCAACGGCGATGCCGGACGTCAGCGCCGCAGCGGCGACGGCCGTGGCGGGAGCAGCAGCGGCTTTCTTGGCAGAATCAGCGGCGCCAGCCATGCCGGACACGCCGGCCAGCAAACTCAGGGTCAATGCACTTAACAAATAACGATTCACGGTTGTCCTCTATATTATATTGTGTGGAATATAAGGGTCAGAAGGCCCAAGGCTTCTGGCCCGGTTTTTGACTGTAGCATACCGGCCGAAACGACAGAAAAAACTTTGTCCGAAATACAAAAAAGACCACGCGAGGTGGTCTTTTCTGTTGCTACAGGATTACGTTTTCATCCAGACAGGGCTTACCAGATGATCACGCGGTTTTCCGGCGCGACATACATCTTGTCGCCCGGTTTCACGCCAAACGCTTCATAGAAGCCTGGCTGGTTGACCATGGTGCCATTCGCGCGGTACTGGCCCGGCGAATGCGGGTCGGTCTTGATTTGCACGATTTGCTGCGCTTCGCGCATCTTGCTGCGCCATACCTGGCCAAAGCCCATGTAGAAGCGCTGATCGCCCGTCAAGCCATCGAGCACGGGTGCCGGCTTGCCGCCCAGCGAAATCTTGTACGCCTTGTACGCAATCGCCACGCCCGAGTTGTCGGCGATGTTTTCGCCCAGGGTCAGCGCGCCGTTGACGTGGTAGCCAGGCAATGGGCTGTAGCCGTCGTATTGCTTGGTCAGCGCGTCGGCCTTGGCCGCAAAATTCTTGCGGTCGGCCGGGGTCCACCAGTCGCGCAGGTTGCCATCGCCATCGGACTGGCTGCCCTTGTCGTCGAAGCCGTGGCTGATTTCATGGCCGATGACGGCGCCGATGGCGCCATAGTTGACGGCATCGTCCGCGTTGGCGTCAAAGAACGGCGGCTGCAGGATAGAGGCGGGGAAGACGATTTCATTCATCGTCGAGCTGTAATAGGCGTTCACCGTTTGCGGCGTCATGCCCCACTCTTCGCGGTCGATCGGCTTGCCCAGCTTGGCCACCTGGCGCGCCGAAGCGAAGTTCGCTGCGCGCATCATGTTGCCCACCAAGTCACCCTGGACGATTTGCAGCTTCGTGTAATCGCGCCATTTGTTCGGATACGCGATCTTCGGCGTGAATTTGGCCAGCTTGGCTTGCGCTTCTTTCTTGGTCTCCGGGCTCATCCAGTCCAGGGTGTCGATGCTGTCCTTGTAGGCGGCCAGCACGTTTTTCACCAGTTCCTGCATGTGCGCCTTGCGCTCTGCCGGGAAATATTGCGCGACGTACAGTTTGCCGACGGCTTCGCCCAACACGCCTTCGACGGCGCCCACGCCACGCTTCCAGCGCGGCTGGTTTTCCGTCACGCCGCTCAGCACCGTGCCGTAGAAGGCAAAGCTTTCATCGACGAAGTTTTTCGACAGGTAGCTGGCGTAACTACGCAGCAACTGCCATTCGAAGTAGGCTTTCAGGGTGTCCAGGTCGGTCGCGGCCAGCACCTTGTTGTAGCCGGCCAAGTAGCTGGGCTGGTTGACGATGACGTAATCGACCTTGTTGGCGATGCCCAAGGCAGCCAGGCTGGACTTCAGGTCGTAGCCCGGGGTCAGGTCGTTCAGCTTGTTAATGTCGGTCTTGTTGTAGCGTTTCACGGGGTCGCGGTTCTCGACCTTGGTCCATTGCATTTCGGCCAGCGATGTTTCCAGAGCCACGACCGCCTTGGCGCGGGCGGCGGCGTTCTTGTCGCCAGCCATGGCCAGCATTTTTTCCACGTGCGCCTGGTATTTTTCCTTGACGCCGGCCTGCTTGGATTCCAGGTAGTAATCGCGGTCGGGCATGCCCAGGCCGCTTTGGCTCACATACGCGGCGTATTTGGTCGAGGCACGCGCATCCTGGCCCACATACACGGCGTATGGCGTGGCCACGCCCGTCTGGCTCAGGTGGGCGATCAGGGCGGGCACGCCCCTCTTGTCGCGCAGCGAGCGGATACGGTTCAGTTCGCCTGCCAGCGGCTTCGTGCCCAGCGCGTCGAGGCGGGCTTCATCCATGTAGCTGGCGTACAGGTCGCCAATTTTCTGCGCTTCGGAACCGGCCTTCTTGTGCTTGTCTTGTTGCGTGGCTTCGATGATGCCGCGCAACTGTGGCGTGGTGTCATCGCGCAGCTTGGCGAACGAACCCCAGCTCGACTTGTCGGCAGGAATCTCGGCCGTGGCCAGCCACTTGCCATTCAAGTGGGTGAAGAAATCGTCCTGCACGCGCACGGCAGGGTCGATGTACTGCACATCGATGCCGGAAACGACGCCAGCGGCGGCAGGCGCGGCAGGTGCGACACTGGGCGCCACGGTTGGTGCTGCCACGGAGGATGCGGCGGATACCGGTTCGGCGGCATGGGCAAACGCAGCCAACAGGGTCAGGGTCAGACTGCTCAAGAGATAGCGATTCACGAATTGTCCTTATGGGGCATGTCAAAAAGACCGGGCGGATAGCTTCGGGCGGATAGCCTGCCGCGCCAGGCGCTGCAGGAATGTAGCACGCGAGCATGCCATTTGGCCATCCTTGCCTCTGGACTGCCCCTCAGTTGCCGGGTATCGTCATGCCGGCGCCGCCGCTACCCATGCTCACGCCCGCGCCGCCCATTCCTCCCTTGCCGCCCTTGCGAGCGCCGTGTTCGCCACCGGGTGCGCCGCGCGATTCGCTGCGGGGCGCGGCGGCGTCCATCACGCGCGCCATCTGGCCGGCGATGAACTGGGCCACCATCTGGCGCTGGTTCTCGTCGAGGGCATCGTTGACGCTCAGCCACCACTCGCGCAGCTGCTTTTCTTCGGCCAGGCTCTGTGTGCTTTCATCGTCCAGGCCGGCGAGCAGGTCGCGCAACTCCAGCCGGGGCGCCTGCAAGCCCTGCGTCACGCCCGCTTGCAGGCGTTCGCGGCGCGCCTTGCGTTCGCGCAAGAGTTGCCGGGATTTCCCTTCCACCTGCTGCCACAAGATGGTTTGATTCGCATTGAGTTTCAGTTCCGCCTTGAAATCGGGGGCCATGGGCAACAAGTCTTCCAGGCGCATCTCGGCAATCGGCACGGCCGAGGCGGTCAAGGCGGTGGTGCCCAGCAGGAAAGCCAGGCTGAGGCGACGCACGGCGGGGAGAAAAGTCAACGATGTCATGGGGGTTCCGGATAAAAAAAAGCCTGCGTCCGCAGACGCAGGCAAAACCACTTCGGGTCGAGAATGCGAGTCCACTATAGGGCCGCCGCACACGCTTTTTTTCGACTCTTACAAATGCTTACTCCCCTCAAGAGTAACTATACATCGCCTACAAAACCGCAACATATGGCAAGCTGACCGCCCCGTCTTCGCGCGTAGACTGGAGCCAGGCACGCTTTTTCCACGGCCGGCCCACGCCGGCAGAGATTCAGGTCTATACTTTCAACAAAGCGCCGCTCCACGGGGACTGGCGCTTGTGCAAGACACGCTAGCTGCAAAGGTGCAATGATGGGCAAACTCAAAAATACCGGCTTGATCGGCCTGGGCGTGGTGGCCGGCGTCGCCGTGTCGCTGCAATTTTCGGCCATGGCGCAAAAAACCGTCGAGCCGCCCCTGCCGCTGGAAGAGTTGCGCCAGCTGGCCGATGTGTTTGGCCTGATCAAGTCCGATTACGTCGAGCCGGTGGAAGACAAGAAACTGCTGGAAGACGCCATTTCCGGCATGGTCGCCTCGCTCGACCCCCATTCCGCTTACCTGGACAAGAAAGCCTACGCCGAGCTGCGCGAAGGTTCCGAAGGCAAGTTTGTCGGCCTGGGCATTGAAATCGGCCTGAGCGAAGACGGCTACATCAAGATCGTCTCGCCCATCGAGGATTCACCTGCCTACCGCGCCGGCATCAAGGCCGGCGATTTGATCACCCGCCTCGATGGCCAGCCCGTGAAAGGCATCAGCCTGGACGACAACGTCAAGCGCATGCGCGGCGAACCGGGCACGAAGGTGTCGCTGACCATTGCCCGCAAGGATGAGCCGCAGCCGCTGGCCTTCACCATCACGCGCGAGGAAATCCATCAAAAAAGCGTGAAGGCGAAGATGGTCGAACCGGGCTACGCCTGGCTGCGCGTGTCGCAATTCCAGGAACCGACCGTCGACGACATGGCCGCACAGATCACGGCCCTGTACCAGCAAGACCCGAACCTCAAGGGCATGGTGCTCGACCTGCGCAACGATCCGGGCGGCGTGCTGCAGGGCGCCATCGGCGTCTCGGCCGCCTTCCTGCCGAAGGACGCGGCCATCGTCTCGACCAACGGCCAGTTGCCCGATTCAAAACAGGTGTTCTACGGCCGCGCCGAATACTATACCTTCCGCTCGGAAGGTGATGCCCTGGCAAAATTGCCGGCAGCTATCAAAAAAGTGCCGCTGGTAGTGCTGGTCAACACGGGCTCGGCCTCGGCCTCGGAAATCGTCGCCGGCGCCCTGCAAGATTACAAGCGCGCCACCATCATCGGCACGCAAACCTTCGGCAAGGGTTCCGTGCAAACCATCCGCCAGCTGACGGCCGACACGGCCGTCAAGCTGACGACGGCCCGCTACTACACGCCGAACGGTCGCTCGATCCAGGCCAAGGGCATCGTGCCCGACCTGCTGGTCGATGAAAATGCGGATGGCGATGGCTTGAACGGCTTGCGCATCCGCGAAGCGGACCTGACCAAGCACCTGAGCAACGACCGCGACCAAGGTAGCGCCAACAATGGCGCCAAGGCCACGCCCGTCAATGACGAGATGGAAGAGCAATTGCGCATCATCGCCCTGGAAAAAACCCGCAAGCCGCTGGAATTTGGCAGCAAGGACGATTTCCAGCTACACCAGGCGCTGAACCACCTGAAGGGTTTACCGGTGCAACTGGCCAAGGCCGAACCGGTGGTGGTGCAAGCCGACGTCAAGAAAGAACAGAAAAAGTAAGCAATTTGGGGTCAGACCCGCCGGGTCTGCCCCCATCACACGCAATACCCCCAGCCACCTTCCACGCGACAAAAATCAATCTTCCGCCACACTTCTTCCTCCCCCGCAACACGAAACTCTCTACGGTCGAGCCCGTTTGTGTAAAATTTGCTTCACTTATCGGCATCGCGCCGATTGCCAAATTTGAAAGTTTAACCATGAAACAAGTCGTCATCAGCGGTACCGGACTGTACACGCCGCCATTTTCGATCTCCAACGAAGAGCTGGTCATCTGCTTCAATGCTTACGCGGAAAAGTTCAATGCCGACAACGCCGACGCGATCACCGCAGGCACGGTGACGGCGCTGGAGCTGTCGAGCGTGGCCTTCATCGAAAAGGCGTCCGGCATCAAGTCGCGCTTCGTGATGGAAAAGGAAGGCATCCTCGATCCGGCGCGCATGGTCTCGCGCATTGCGGAACGGGGCGATGACGAACTGTCCTTGCAGGCGGAAATGGCGGTCGCCGCCGCGCGTGACGCTTTGGCGCGCGCCGGCCGCATGCCGGCCGACATCGACATGGTGCTGGTGGCGTGCAGCAATATGCAGCGCGCCTATCCCGCCATGGCCGTGGAAGTACAGGATGCGCTGGGCATCGATGGGTATGGTTTCGATATGAATGTGGCGTGTTCGTCCGCCACCTTCGGCATCCAGCAAGCCGTGGCTGCCGTGCAAAGCGGCCAGGCGCGCGCCGTGCTGGTCTTGAATCCCGAAATCACCAGCGGCCACCTGAACTGGCGCGACCGCGACAGCCATTTCATTTTCGGCGACGCCTGCACGGCCATCATCGTCGAAGCCAAGGACACGGCCGTCTCTACGCACCAGTTCGAGATCATCGGCACGGAACTGAAAACCCGCTTCTCGAACGCCATCCGCAACAATTTCGGCTTCCTCAACCGTTTTGACGAATCCGGCGTGGGCAAGGCCGACAAGCTGTTCCGCCAACAAGGCCGCAAAGTCTTCAAGGAAGTGTGCCCGATGGCGGCCGAGATGATCAAGGCGACCCTGGCCAAGGCCGGCGTGGAAGTGGCGCAAGTCTCCCGCTACTGGCTGCACCAGGCCAACCTGAACATGAACTTGCTGATCGCGCGCCTGATCCTGGGCCGCGACGCCGAGGCCAACGAAGCGCCCGTGATCCTCGACACCTACGCCAACACTTCGTCGGCCGGTTCCATCATCGCCTTCCATAAATATCAGGATGATATGGCGGCGGGCGCCATGGGCGTCATCTGCTCGTTCGGCGCCGGCTATTCCATCGGCTGCGTGGTCGTGCGCAAGGTGTAAGGGTTTGGGGCGGGATGCGCCTGATTGCCTCAATTAGGCGCAGATGCGGGTGGATGACATGCGTTCGTAGCTAGCTGGACGAAGATATAGCGCAAATTTTTTGTAAAAAAAGCGGCAGGAACATTCCAGCCGCAGCTTTGTTGCGTTTATACTCGATCGCTGAACAGCCTCTTTTTCCATCCGCACGTCCCCATAAGGAACCCACCACGCATGCCCCATGACATCAGTCTGATCACCACCATCGCCGCCGCCCTCGGGTTCGGCCTCATCTTCGGCTTCATCGCCGCGCGCCTGAAACTGCCGGCATTAGTCGGCTATCTGGCCGCCGGTATCATCATCGGACCGGCCACACCCGGTTTTGTGGCGGATGCGGAAATAGCTGGGCAATTGGCGGAAATCGGAGTGATGCTGATGATGTTCGGTGTCGGCCTGCACTTTTCCATCGAAGATTTGTGGGACGTGCGCAAGATCGCGCTACCCGGCGCCATCTTGCAGATCGGTGTCGCCACGGCGATGGGCATGGGCCTGGCCCACTGGTGGGGCTGGACCCTCGGTGGCGGGCTGATCTTTGGCCTGGCCCTGTCCGTGGCCAGTACCGTGGTGCTGCTGCGTGCGCTGGAAGAACGGGGCATCCTCGACTCGCTCAACGGGCGCATCGCCGTCGGTTGGCTGGTGGTGGAAGACCTGGTCACCGTGCTGGTCCTCGTGCTGCTGCCGGCGTTTGCCGGTGTGCTGGGTGGCAAAGTTGCGCCGGATGCCGAGGCCGTCAGCCTGTGGCAAACCCTGGCCGTGACCCTGGGGCAAGTGGCCGGCTTCATCGTCTTCATGCTGGTCGTCGGCCGCAAGCTGTTCCCGTGGATACTGTGGCAAGTGGCGCGCACCGGTTCGCGCGAACTGTTTACCCTGTGCGTGATCGCCGCCGCCGTCGGCATCGCCTACGCTTCGACCCAGCTGTTCGGCGTGTCGTTCGCACTTGGCGCCTTCTTCGCCGGCATGGTACTGCGCGAGTCCGAACTCAGTCACCGCGCCGCGGAAGAATCCTTGCCCCTGCGCGACGCCTTCGCCGTACTGTTCTTCGTTTCCGTCGGCATGCTGTTCGAGCCGAACATCCTCATCGACAAGCCGCTGCAAGTGCTGGCCGTGTGCGCCATCATTATCTTCGGCAAGTCGATCGCCGCCTTCTTGCTGGTGATGGCCCTGCGCTATCCGCCGAAAACGGCCATCATCGTCTCGGCCAGCCTGGCGCAGATCGGTGAATTCTCGTTCATCCTGGCCGCCCTGGGCCTCTCCTTGGGCCTGATGCCGCAGGAAGGACAAAGCCTGATCCTGGCCGGCGCCATCCTGTCCATCGCCCTCAACCCGCTGGTGTTCAGCCTGGCCAAGCCGTTGCTGCGCGTGATCGGCAACAGTGATTTTGCGCGCAAGTTCGAACGCACCACGGACCCGCTGGCCGAGCTGCCGATGACGGTGCCGCAGGAAAAGCTGTCGGGCCAAATCGTACTGGTGGGTTATGGCCGCGTGGGCCGGCGCATCGCCGCCGCCCTGATGGAACGGGGCATTCATTTTGTCGTGGCCGAGGAAAACCGCGAAATTGTCGATCAGCTGCGCAGGCAGGGCATCCCGGCCGTGGCCGGCAATGCGGGCGAACCAGCCGTGCTGATCCAGGCCCACATCACGCATGCCACCATGCTCGTCATCGCCACGCCGGACACCTTCCACGTGCGCGCCATGATAGCGACGGCGCGCGCGCTGAACCCCGCCATCCTGACGGTGGTGCGCACGCACAGCGAGGAAGAGGCGGAATTGCTGCGCGCGGAAAACGCGGGCAAAGTCTTCGTTGGCGAGCACGAACTGGCCAATGGCATGGCCGAGCACGTGCTGCAGAATTTTGAGGCGGTGAAAAAGGGGCATGGCCATTAAGGTTCTTTGATGCCGAACCTCTTGCCGGGGTCGGTCCCTGCGGGATCGGGATGTGCCCCACTGGGGCGCATCCCCCCCGTCGGGTCCGACCCCGGTTTTTTTCAGGGTTACAAACTCGCGGCCAGCTCCGCACCTTCCCGTATAGCCCGCTTGGCATCGAGTTCCGCCGCCAGCGCAGCGCCGCCGATTTTATGGAAACGCGGGCCGCCCGCCTGTAAGGGCTTGCCATCCTTGTCCACTGGCGGCATGAGTTCCGTCAAACTGTCCTGGCCCGCGCAGATGACCACGTTGTCCACCGCCAGCAAGCGCTGCTCACCGCCCACGGTGATGTGCAAGCCTTGCTCGTCGATCTTGTCGTAGGTCACGCCGGCCAGCATGGCCACGCCATTGCGCGCCAGCGCCGCCCGATGCACCCAGCCCGAGGTCTTGCCCAGGCCCGCGCCCACTTTCGACGTCTTGCGCTGCAACAGGAAGATTTGCCGCACGGGATGGGGCGCCACGGGTGGCATCAGGCCACCGCCGGTGGCCGCGTTCAAGTCCACGCCCCATTCGCCCGCCCAGGTCGCCACGGGTTGTGGCAGCGGATGCGCCGGGTCGTGCAGCAGGTATTCGCCCACATCGAAACCGATGCCGCCCGCGCCGATGATGGCCACGCGCGCGCCCACGGGTTTCTTGGCTTGCAGCACGTCCAGATACGACAGCACTTGCGGATGCTCGATGCCGGGAATAGCCGGCAGGCGCACCTTGATGCCCGTAGCGACGATAACATCATCATAGCCGCCGGCCAGCAATTGCTCGCGCGTGACGCGCTGGCCCAGGCGCACATCGACATTCAGCAGCGCCAGCCGGCGCGCAAAGTAACGGATGGTTTCCGTAAATTCTTCCTTGCCGGGAATTTGCATGGCCACCTTGAACTGGCCGCCGACGCTGTCGCTGCTGTCGAACAGGGTCACCTCGTGCCCGCATTCGGCGGCCACGCAGGCGGCCGACAGGCCGGCAGGCCCGGCGCCGACAACGGCCACCTTGCGCGCTACGGCCTTTTTCGCGTACACCAGTTCCGTTTCATGGCAGGCGCGCGGGTTGACCAGGCAGCTGGCGCGCTTGTTGGCAAAGGTGTGGTCCAGGCACGCCTGGTTGCAGCCGATGCAGGTGTTGATCTCGTCGGCGCGGCCCGATGCGGCCTTGGCGACAAAGTCGGGGTCGGCCAGGAAGGGGCGCGCCATCGACACCAGGTCGCAGTCGCCCCGCTCCAGGATGGCGTTCGCTTCATGCGGCATGTTGATGCGGTTTGAGGCGACCACGGGAATGGTGACTTCGCGGCGCAGCCGGCCCGCCACGGAAGCGAAGGCGGCGCGCGGCACGGACGTGACGATGGTGGGCACCCTCGCCTCGTGCCAACCGAAGCCGGTATTCAAAATCGTCACGCCCGCCTGCTCCAGCGCCTTGGCCACCGTCACCACGTCGTCCCAGGTATTGCCGCCCTCGACCAAGTCGAGCAGCGAGTGGCGGTACATGATGATGAAGTTGGGACCGACGGCGGCACGGATGCGGCGCACGATGTCCACGGGCAGGCGCATGCGGTTCTCGATTGTCCCGCCCCAGCGGTCCTGGCGCAGGTTGGTGCACGCACACAGGAACTGGTTCAGCAAGTACCCTTCGCTGCCCATTACCTCGATGCCGTCGTAGCCGGCCTTTTGCGCCAGGCGCGCGCAGCGCACGTAGTCACAGATGGTGCGGGCTATGCCCCGTTCGCTCAAGGGACGGGGGCGGAAGGGCGAAATCGGCGATTTCTTGGCCGACGCCGAGACGACGAACGGCTGATACCCATAGCGGCCCGCATGCAGGATCTGCATGACGATCTTGCCGCCCTCCTCGTGCACGGCGCGCGTCACCTTGCGGTGGTTCGGCACATCGCCGAGGAAATTCAAGGTACCGCCGAACGGCAGCAGCCAGCCCTGGCGGTTCGGCGAGATGCCGCCCGTGACGATCAGCCCCACGCCACCGCGTGCCCGCTCGCGGTAAAACGCGGCCAGCTTGCCATAATGATAAAACCGGTCTTCCAGGCCCGTGTGCATGGACCCCATGATGACGCGGTTGCGCAAGGTGGTGAAGCCCAGGTCGAGCGGGGCCAGCAAATGGGGATAGGCAGTCATGGTCGGTCCGATAGAAGATGGTATGCAGGCCGTACGGTAACAAGCATTGCTGGCCGCCGCAGCGTATTTCTCTAGACCGGGAGTTCTAAATCGCCCGGCGCGCCCACCGGCGATGGGTACAGCTTGTGCAGGGCGCAAGTTTCCCGTAGGCTAGGTAGCATGACGCGACTCTTCCTCTGCCTGCTGATGCTGTGCACCGTTGCCGCCCCGGCGGCAGCACAAGCGCAGATGCAGGCGCCACGTCTGGACAGGCTGAAGGTCGACGTCAAGCGCATCGAGGTCGACGGGCAGCGCATGTATGAAGTCGATGCCAGCGGCAGCGTGCAGGCGCCGCTGGCGTCCGTCTGGAAGACCCTGACCACCTACGAACGCATGCATGAATTCGTGCCCGACCTCAGCTCTTGCCGCGTGCTGTCGCGCAATGGCAATGAAGTCATCATCGAGCAGCAGGGCATGGCGCGCTTCCTGTTCATGAACCACCCCATCCACCTGGTGGTGCGGGCCACGGAAACGCCGTTCACGGCGATCGACATCGCCCTCATTTCGGGCGACATGCGGCATTACGAATCACGCTGGAACTTGTACCCCATTCCCGAGACAGGCGGCACGCGCATCGTCTTTTCCAGCCGGCTGATGCCGGGCTTCTATGTGCCCGGCATGCTGGGCACGACCATGATACGCGGCGATATCGAGCGCATGATGGCGGCCGTGCTGGCCCGCATCGACAGCCAGTACGCCGATAAATCGGGCTGAATTACGCCAAGTACGTATCGCGGTCGCGGATTTCCGCGAAGTTTTCCAGGCTGCCCAGTTTGACCGTGACGGGGTTCAGGCTCGCTTGCGGCTGCATCGAGCGCCAGGCGAACAGCCATTCCTGCTCGGCCGCTTCGGCGCGCGTCTTGGTGAAGGTAGCGCCCAGGGCCGCGCGCTGGCCGTATTCGACGACGCCATCGATGCCTGCCCAGCTGGGCAGGGTGCGCTGCACGGCGCGGTGCAGGCGTTCGCCGAATTCTTCCGTGTTATGGATGATCAGGCAGCTGTCAGCCGGGGCGAACAGGTCGAACAGTTGCTTGTCCCACACTTGCGAAAAACTGAGGGTCAGGCAATTGCCCGCCGGCGTCAGGCGGAACTGGCCCAGGCTCAAGGCCAATTCGAGCTCGCTGCGCTGGCCGTAGCGGTGCAGGGTGGGGGGGCGTTTGTAATCGTGCATGCTTGACTCGTTCTTAATATGGAAGGTAAAACCGGCGCGGCCCGCCTAGCGGGGCGGGCGGATATGGCGCCGGATGCGCTGGGCGGTGGCGGCCAGGTAAATCTCGCGCAGCAGATAGGTGAAGCAACCGATCAGGCAGATCACGGCCAGCACGAAGAACACGGCGATGTATTTATCCAGCGTCAGGTTCATGATATCGCCCAGAAACAGCATGGCGATGATGATGCAGACGAAGAAACCGCAGGCCGTGCTCAGGGAGATCGAATAATTGATCAGATGGGTACGCGTATAGAGCGTATCTAACTCATCCATGTAGAAATCGTTGTAGCCGATGTCGAGCCGGTCTTCCAGCACGCGCGTGCGGTCAATGATGCGGCCCAGGCGGTTGGTCAGCACGACCAGCATGGTGCCAATACCGGTCAACAGGAAAACCGGCGCAATCGCCAGCTGTATGATATGGCCGATGTCGCCGATCTGTATGTTCATGGGTAAAAAATGGTAAGGTCGCATTGCCGCCCGCAGAAGGCGGCGGCACAGGCGCTAGTGTAGCAGGTGGCGCGCGCCGGCAGGCCGCTTTGCCAAGCGGCATGTTTTAACGTCATGCGAAGCCGCGCCCCGGGACGAAGCGTTCGGTGGCGCGCACCAGCGCCGAAGCGATGCCCTGCTCGAGCGCGCCATGGCCCGCGTCCGGGATCATGTCGAGCTGCGCGCCGGGCCAGGCTTGCTGCAAACGATACGCCGACAGAGGCGGGCAGATGGCGTCGTAGCGTCCCTGCACGATGACGGCCGGCAAATGCGCGATGCGCCCCATGTTGCGGATCAGCTGGTCTTCCTCGAAGAAACCGAGATTGGCCATATAATGCGATTCAAGCCGGCCCACGCCCAGGTCGAGCGCATCATTGGGCGCATCTTCCGGCTGCGGCATCAGGTACACGCGGCGGCCCTCGAAGCGGCTCCAGGCGCGCGCGGCGGGCCAGTACACGGCAGGGTCGCTGCTGAGGATGCGTTTCACGTAGGCGGCCAGCAAGTCGCCCCGTTCCTCTGGCGGAATGGGCGCGGCAAATTCCGCGTACAGTTCCGGATAAAACCAGCGCACGCCGTCGATGAACCAGTCGATCTCCGCCTGCGTGCACAGAAAAATGCCACGCAGCACGAAACCGAGGCAAGCTTCCGGATGTGCCTGGCCATACGCCAGCGCCAGGGTCGAGCCCCAGGAACCGCCAAACACCAGCCATTGGGCGATGCCGAACTGGGCGCGCAGCACTTCGATATCGTTGATCAGCAACTGCGTCGTGTTGTTGCGCCATTCGCCCAGCGGCGTGGACTTGCCCGCGCCGCGCTGGTCGAACAGGATCACGCGGTAGCGCTGCGGATCGAAGAAGCGGCGGTGCTGCGGCGACAGGCCCGCGCCGGGGCCGCCATGCAGGAACAACACGGGAATGCCATCGGGATTGCCGCACTCTTCCCAATAAATGGTGTGGATATCATCGACCGCCAGCATGCCGTGCCGGTTCGGCGTCAGGGCGGGAAACAGGGGCGACAGGGAGTCTGGCATGGCGGTCCTTAGAATGGCAGTCAGGGGCCAGGCACGATTCCTGGCAACTTTTCCAATTATAGTGTGCCCCCGGCGCCTCAGGCCAGCGGCAAGGGCAGGCGGTTCGACGACTTGATTTCGCGCATTGACAGGCTGGATTGGATTTCCGCCACGCCGGGCAGGCGGCGCAGCACGGTCGAAACGAATTCGCCATACGCTTCCAGGTCGCGCGCCACCACTTGCAGGAAATAATCGGCTTCGCCCGCCACATTGTGGCATGACAATATCTCGGGAATCGTCGCGATGGCTTGCTCGAACTGCGACGGCTGCTCGCCGCCATGGTTGGCAAACACGACCCGTACAAATGCCACCAAGCCGATGCCCAGCTTCTTGCGGTTGAGCAAAGCCTGGTAGCCGGTAATGAAACCTTCTTCTTCCAGGCGGCGCAGGCGGCGCCAGACGGGTGTTTCGCTGAGCTTCAAGCGCTCGGCCAGGCGCGCGTTGGACAGCCGTCCTTCGTCCTGCAACAGCCTGAGTATCTGCAAATCGGTGGCATCGAGGCTAACTTCTGAAATTTTCATCTATTTTTTGTTTTTATAGGAGTGGAATCTACCCGAATACTAGGGCATGCAGGGCAGGAAAAGCAAGCACATTTCATCACGACAAGAACATAATGGGACCCGGCGAGCATGCGGCAAGCTGCCGTTGCTCCCGCCCTTACTTTTTTCCTGTGACCGAGCTGCGCCATGTCCGATTCTACCTTCCTGATGTACCTGCTGGCACTGGCCGGCGCCTTTTTATTACCGGGCCCCGACATGGCGCTGGTGCTGGCGACGGGTGCGGCGCGCGGCGTGGCCACGGCGCTGGTGACGGCCCTGGGCATCGCCGGTGCGCGCGCGGTACACGTGGCGCTGTCGGGCGCGGGCTTGGCGGCGCTGATGGTCACGCATCCGCAAGCCCTGCAGTGGGTCAAATGGGCGGGTGCCGCGTATCTGTTGTACCTGGCGCTGCGCTTGCTGCAGTCGGCCCTGTCGACCCAAACGGCACAGGAAGAAGCCGCCCCCGCCACGGCGCACGGCGCCCGTGCCAGCCTGGTGCGCGGCTTCCTGACGAATCTGCTCAATCCGAAGGCACTGCTGTTTTGCAGCATGTTCCTGCCGCAATTCGTCGTCGGCAGCGAGCATGTCGGTATGCAATACCTGCGCCTGGGCGCCGTCCTGGTACTGGTGGGCTTGCTGTTCGACGCCGTGTACGCCGTGCTGGCCGCGCGCCTGGCGCGCCGCCTGCGCGGCAAGCCTTCGCCTTACGGCAAGTTCGTGCTGCCTACCGTGTTCGTCTTGCTGGCCGGGCGGCTGGTGCTGGGCTGAACTTTCGGCTGAGCCGGCGCCCCATCGGCAAAGAAGGCGGGGTAGTCACTCAGCAAGTCGCGCTCAAGATTGTTGACCTTGCGAAATTGCCGTAGCGACGGTGCCATGGCCCGGCCCGCATCCCAGCTGCGCCATGCGTTTGGCGCATCGAATTGCGCGTATAGCGCGTCGCCCAGGTCCTGGTACGCGGCCGCCATGTGCGGCTTCGCCTGCAGCACTTGCAGATACAGCACGGTCGCTGCCGGCCATTGCCCCAGCTTGGCGCGCAAATTCCCCTCGAACAAGGCCAGTACGGGCTGCTCCATCCCCGTTTGCTTCCTTAACTCCTGCACGGTGGCCAGCGCGGCCGCGATGCCTGCCTGGTCCTTGGCCAGCAACCCCCGCGTCAAGTCGTGGATGGGCTCGCATTCCTGCATGGCCAGTATCTGCTGGGGCGACAGCTTGTCGACCAGTTCGCCTGTGGAAAAATGGTCTTCCAGCATGCTCAAAAATGCCTCGAAGGGTTTTTCTGCGGCAAACAGTTTTTCCGCTTCGGCGCGCAGCGCCAGATGTGCCTGGGGCGCCTGGGATCCCGGCGGCGGCAGCCGCGCCGCCTGCGCCAGCACGCGCTCGAGCGCCGGCGCATCGGCCGCCAGCGGGCGCGGCCGGTAGGCGGCCAGGGAATATGTGGCTGGCGCATCCATGACAAGCTGGCTGACGCGGAAATGGCGCGTGACCTTGCCGCCCACTTCCTGGTAGTGCAAGGTGAAGTCGGCGGGAATGCGCTTGCCATCGGTCAGCATCTTCAGCACCAGCGGGTGGCCGCCCCAGGTGTAGCGCAGGTACTGGGCAAACGCCGTGGCAGCGTCGCCGCTGACGGGATTGCCGGCTATCCCCAGACGCAGCAGCGGCTGTTCGTCGAGCGACCACAGCACGGCACCGTCGAGCACCTGCGGCACCAGCGCACCGCGCCGCCTTGCCGCCGGCACGGACAGCGATTGCTCCTCATACACGAGCGGCGTGACGTGGGCCTGCAGGCCGCCAGCCTGGAGCGCGCCAGCCATGCCCTTGCGGTGCCCGATCTCGATACGCCGAAAGCCCGCCACGTCGAACAGCGAATAGGTGTCGTAGGTGGAAGCCGCCATATCGATGACGTGGCGGCGACGCGTGGCAAAGTCAAACACGGACAGGCTCTTGCCATCACGCACGCTCAGGTAATGGGGGCCCAGCACGACATCGCTGTCCTGCGTAGCACGCGCGGGCAGGCTGGTTTTCACGCCGGGCTCGTTGACGCGCTCGGTAGTCACCGTGACGTGGAATGCGACGCTGGCCTGGGCCGCGCTGGCGCCCAGGAAAAGGATGGCGGCCACGCTGGCGCGGCGCAAAACAGGGAAGAGGGGCATGGAGATGATGCAGTGGAGAAATGCTGATTCTAAGGCAAAGTACGCCCCCCGCCTGTTTTGCTTGCACCATAAAAAAAGACAGCCGCAGCTGTCTTTCTGTTGTACCTCAATACCAATTACGACATGTGCTGGCCGCCGTTAATCGAAATGTTGGCGCCCGTGACGAACGCTGCCTCATCGGAGGCCAGGTAGGCCACCAGGCCGGCCACTTCTTCCGGCTTGCCCAGGCGCGCCATCGGAATTTGCGGGATGATTTTGCTGTCGAGCACTTCCTGCGGAATCGCCATGACCATCTTGGTGCCGATGTAGCCTGGCGAAATGGTGTTGACGGTGACGTTCTTGCGCGCCACTTCCAGCGCCAGCGACTTGGTGAAACCGTGCATACCTGCTTTCGCGGCCGAATAGTTGGTCTGGCCGAAAGCGCCCTTCTGACCATTCACGGACGAGATATTGATGATGCGGCCCCAGCCGCGTTCCACCATGCCGTCGCAGACGGGCTTGGTCATGTTGAAGACGGAGTCCAGGTTGGTGCTCATCACGGCATCCCAGTTCGGCTTGTCCATCTTCTTGAACGTCATGTCGCGCGTAATGCCGGCGTTATTCACCAGCACGTCGACAGGACCGATTTCCGCTTCCACGGCAGCCACACAGGCAGCCGCCGAATCGTAGTCGGCCACGTCGCACGGATACGCCTTGAAATCATAGCCCATGTCCTTGGTCGTCGCCAGCCATTCCGCCACCTTCGGATTGCCTGGAGAATAGGTCGTGACCACGCGATAGCCGAGCGCCGCCAGCTTGAAACAGACTGCTTCGCCCAGACCACCCATGCCACCAGTTACCAATGCAACTCTTGCCATTTTCATCCCCTCAGTGTCGTTCTATTGCTAAAAAGTTAATTATTTACTTAAAGCTATCCGCATCCGCCGAGTGACGGCGGCGTACCGCAGCAAACCCCGCCGTCACGCACTGCGCGCGACGGCCCGGGCTCGGCGCTAGCGATCAGTCCCGCTCGATCGCCAGGGCGACGCCCATGCCGCCGCCGATGCACAGCGCGGCCAAGCCTTTCTTGGCGTCGCGGCGGATCATTTCGTGGATCAAGGTGACCAGGATACGCGCGCCGGAGGCGCCGATCGGGTGGCCGATGGCAATCGCGCCACCGTTCACGTTGATCTTGCTGGTATCCCAGCCCATTTCCTTGTTGACGGCAATCGCTTGCGCGGCAAACGCTTCGTTGATTTCCATCAAGTCCAGCTCTTCATGCGTCCAGCCGGCTTTTTTCAGGCACAAACGCGAGGCGGAGACAGGGCCCATGCCCATGACGGCCGGGTCCAGACCCGACGAGGCGTAAGCCTTGATGCGCGCCAGCGGCTTCAAGCCCAGTTCCTTCGCTTGCGAAGCAGACATCATGATGACGGCGGCGGCGCCATCGTTCAGGCCAGAGGCGTTGCCGGCGGTGACGGTACCATCCTTGGCGAACGCGGGGCGCAGGCCGGTCAGCGATTCCAGGGTCGAACCGGGCTTGATGTATTCGTCGCTGTCGAAGACCACGGTGCCTTTTTTGTTGGCGATTTCCAGCGGCAGGATTTCATCCTTGAATTTGCCCGCTTTTTGCGCCGCTTCCGCCTTCAATTGCGACTGCAGCGCGAATTCATCCTGCTCGGCGCGCGTCACTTCGTATTTCTTGGCGACGTTTTCCGCCGTGATGCCCATGTGGTACTGGTTGTACACGTCCCACAGGCCGTCGACGATCATGGTGTCGATCATCTTGAAGTCGCCCATGCGGAAACCGTCGCGCGAGCCGTTCATGGCGTGCGGCGATGCGCTCATGTTTTCCTGGCCGCCGGCGATGATGATATTGGCGTCGCCGCACTTGATCGCTTGCGCCGCCAGGTGCGTGGCCTTCAGGCCGCTGCCGCATACCTTGTTGATGGTGAATGCCGGGATGGAGCTTGGCAGGCCAGCCTTGATGACGGCCTGGCGCGCGGCGTTCTGGCCGACGGCAGCCGTCAGCACCTGGCCCAGGATCGCTTCGCCGATCAGGTTGGGGTCGATGCCGGTTTGTGCCAGCAAGCCCTTGATTACATGCGCGCCCAGTTCGGACGCAGGAATCTTGGCCAGACTGCCACCGAATTTGCCGACTGCGGTACGGCCGGCGGCCACGATTACGACATCATCCATTTATTTCTCCGATATGCAGGCCACGAAGGCCAAGGTCAAGGTGTTAATAGAATCCAATGAATCCGAATTCAGGAAGACACAACAAGCTGTGTTTCATTCTAGCGTGGCATGCGCCACAGTTCCAGCACCGCACGGCAGGCGGCGGCGATGGCAGTCTGCCGTGCGGTGGCGGCGGGCGGCCTGACGCGGCGGATAGCCGCTGCCGGGCCGCAACGCGCCTACATTTGACGAGCGGGACGCGTGTTTTTATTTTTATCATACCCTTCATCGGCGCCGCCGAAAGTGGTTTTTAGAAAATTATTGAAGGGAATAATCAGGGGTACAGGCGTTTGCTTTACCAGCTGCAACAGCTCGCCAAATTTTTGACGCGATGCAGCAAACTCACCCTTTGTCACAGTGTCGAATTTCTCCTGGGTTTCTTGAGCAACATCCTTTGCCTGGCGGCCATATGCACCGATGCGTTCGATGGCCAGTTGCGACTGCGTGCGCGACAGTTGCAGCAGCGCTTGCGTATCCTTCACGGACAGCAGCTGATTGCCTGCCACCGTAGCGGCGGCCAGCGCCGCGCGGCCCGCATCGATCTGCCAATCGAGCACGCTGGCACCGCTGTCGACCGCAGCCTGGAGATACGCTTGCGCACTGCTCAACTGTGCTTCCACCACGGCCTTGCCCGCGAGTGCCCATTGTTCGGAAAATGAAAACATGTCGTTCCTCCCCAAAGAGTAGGCGGCGCCATGTTGCGCCGCACAGTGCTCAACTGTAAGCGGCGGTTCCTTGCTAAACCTTGATATTTATCAAGCTTTCCTGTTGGTTTGTTGCCAACTCAACGTTGATCAGGACAACAACTTGATACCATCGAGCGAAGCCGCGCACTGCTCGCGTATCACGCTGACGAAATCGCGCACATACGCCTTGTCCTGCAACTGCTCCGGCACGGAGACATACAGGTCGCTCCACAAGCCGTGCTCACCCACCGGGCGCGCCACCACATAATCGTAGTCGACGTAGTTCTTGATGGCCCAGTTCGGCAAGGCAGCGATGCCGCGCCGGCTCGCTACCAGCTGCAGCACGGCCACGGTCAGCTCGGCCGTGCGGCGTTCAAACTGGATACCGGCCGGCCGCAGCACTTCGCGGATCAGATCGATGCGCTCTTCCGGCACGGGATAGGTGATCAGGGTCTCGCCCGTAAAGTCGGCCGCGACCAGCCGGCGCTGCGCCTGCAGCCGGTGCTTCTGCGCCATCACGACCAGCATTTCAAAGCGGAACAGGGGAAACACGGTGAAATCGGGGCCATACGGCGAGCCGATCACCAGATCCGCCTCGCCCGAGCGCAGCAGCTCCGCCGGTTCGCTGTGAAAGCCCGACACCAGGTCGATTTCCACCTCAGGCCAGCGCTGGCGGAACGCATCCATCACCGGCATCAGCCAGTCGAAGCAGGTATGGCATTCGAGCGCCACGCGCAGCTGCCCCTTGTCGCCCTGCGACAGGCGCGCCACGTCGCGCTCGGCCAGCTCGATCTCGGGCAGCAGCTTGTCGGCCAGGGCCAAGAGCCGGCTGCCCGTGGCCGTAAAGGCGATCGGCATCGACTTGCGCTCGAACAAGGGCGCCTTGTAGCGCTCTTCCAGCAAGCGGATCTGGTGCGACAGCGCCGACTGCGTCAAATTGAGCAGCTGCGCGGCGCGCACCAGGCTGCCGGAGGAACGCAGGGCACTCAGGGTGCGCAGGTGACGGATTTCTAGCATCGGGGAAATGGATTCTTTACGTGAATTATTTTCATGTTATTCGTCAAAAGGTTTCGTTTTGATTATAGACCAAGTTGCCGCACACTCTAGCGCATTCACATTAAATCTCGATGACATCATGACCATTCGTACCCACATCCTTGGCTTTCCCCGTATCGGCGTCGCGCGTGAACTGAAACTGGCGCTGGAAAGCCACTGGCGTGGCGAGGTGTCCGAGGCCGCCCTGGAAGCGACGGGCCAGCAATTGCGGGCACGCCACTGGGCGCTGCAGCGCGACGCCGGACTCGCCTACGTCACCGTGGGCGACTTCGCCTTCTACGATCAGGTGGCCAACCATATCCAGCTGCTGGGCTGCGAACCGGCCCGCTTCAAGTTTGCGCCCGAGCAGTCGCCGCTGTCGCGCTATTTCACGATGGCGCGCGGTGAAGAGTCCCATGCGGAGCACGCGGGCTGCTGCCACGGCCACCAAGAACACGAGGCCAGTCATCCCGCGCTGGAAATGACCAAGTGGTTTGACACCAACTACCATTACCTGGTGCCCGAATTGTCCCCGCAAACCCGGTTTTCGCTGGCCTGCGAGCGCCTGCTGGCGGAAGTGGCCGAGGCACAGGCGCTCGGCCACCAGGTCAAGGCGGCCCTGATCGGCCCCCTCACATTCCTCTGGCTGGGCAAGGAAAAGACGCCCGGCGAGTCTGGCTTCCATCGTCTGGCCCTGCTGGAACAATTGCTGCCCGTCTACGGCGCCCTGCTCGACCGCCTCAAGCAGCAAGGTGTGACATGGGTGCAGCTCGATGAACCGATCCTGGGCCTGGACTTGCCCAACGCATGGCGCAGCGCCTTCGAGAGCGCCTACTGGCAGCTGAACCAGGTGGGCGTGAATATCCTACTGGCCACGTATTTCTCGCCGCTGGAAGAAAACCTCAGCCTGACCTGTCGCCTGCCCGTGGCCGGCCTGCACGTGGATGGCATCCGCGCGCCGCATGAGCTGATCAGCGTGACGGACTGGCTGCCAGCGCATAAAGTCTTGTCCATCGGCATCGTCGACGGGCGCAATATCTGGCGCACCGACCTCGACGCGGCCCTCGCCGTGCTGCAACCGCTGGCGGCCAAACGCAACGGTCACCTGTGGCTGGCGCCCTCATGCTCGCTGCTGCACGTGCCGTTCAGCCTGGAAGCCGAGACGGACCTCGATGGCGAAATCACGACCTGGCTGGCGTTCGCCACGGAGAAATTGACGGAACTGTCGCTGCTGAAGGACGCGCTGGCGGGCCATCCCGATGACGCCGCGCTAGCCGCGCTGGCAATGTCTCGCCTGGCCATCGCAGGGCGGCGCGCCAGCCATCAACGGGGCGAACTGGCGGGCGCCGAGTATGAACAGCAGGTGCGCGCAGAAATCGCCCACGCCGTCAGCCGCCGGGAAACGCGGGGACTGGACGTGCTGGTGCATGGCGAAGCGGAACGCAGCGACATGGTCGACTACTTCGGTGAGCAGCTGGACGGTTTTATTTTCACGCGCCACGGCTGGGTGCAATCGTACGGCTCGCGCTGTGTGAAACCGCCCGTCATCTACGGCGACGTGCGGCGCCCGGCCGCCATGACCGTCGACTGGACGGTGCACGCGCAAAGCCTGACGCATAAACCGGTAAAGGGCAGGCTGACGGGGCCGGTGACGATCTTGCAATGGTCGTTCGTGCGCGACGACCAGCCGCGCGCCGCCACGGCGCTGCAGCTGGCCCTGGCCATCCGCGACGAGGTGCCAGACCTGGAAACGGCCGGCATCGGCAGCATCCAGAGCGACGAACCGGCCATGCGCGAAGGCTTGCCACTGCGCCGCGGCCAGTGGGATGCCTATCTGGACTGGGCCACGCGCGCCTTCCGCATCGCCGCGTCCGTCGTCAGCGACACGACGCAGATCGCCGCCATGGACGCCGACGTCATCACGATCGAGACGAGCCGCTCGGACATGGAACTGCTGACGGGCTTTGGCCAGCCAATTTACGGGTGAACCCGGACTGCGGCTTGAAGACGCGGGGCTGGGCGGAAACGGAGGCGGCTTTGAAAAATAGGGGCGCGGCGGCACAGCAGATGCGCGCGACTGCATGACATAAGCCTATCCAGGCCGCATGCAGGGCTGCTTTCAGGGCGGCGCACCGGTTTTCCGGGGCGCCGCCCGTTTTTTTTGACATGAAGTAGGTGTTGCCCTGCGGAATAGCACGCGCCAGGCCCCTGACGGTGATTTTTTTGCAGTAGAATGCAAGAAATTTACTGCTCCCCATTGTTGCCGTACGGAACAGTTGGCCTGCCGCAGTTTCACTTTGATAAATGTTTATGTCCAAAAGCCCGTCGCAGAAGCCTATCGAAATCAAGATTTCCACCGTCGTTGCTGTCTCCGCCATTCTGCATAGCGCCGATACGCAGGCACTCGATGCCGCCTTGCGCGACATGACGGGGGGCGTGGCGGACTTTTTCGAGGACGACCTGGCCGTGCTGGACGTGGCTGCCTTGCCGCCCGGCAGCATGCCCATCGACTGGGCCGCCCTCGTGGCCGTGCTGAAAAAATACCGCTTGAATGCCGTGGCCGTGCGCAATGCGCCGGCCGAGATGCATGACGCCATCCTGGCGCAAGGCTTGAGCCTGGACAGCGGCAAGACGCGCGACGATGCACCACCCAAGGACGCCCCCACGGCGGCGGCCCAGGCGGGTGCCGAAGCGCAAGTGATGGTGATCGACACGCCCGTGCGGGCCGGCCAGCGCATTTACGCGCGCGGCTGCGACCTGATCATCACGGCTGTCGTCAACAATGGCGCCGAAATCATCGCCGACGGCAGCATCCACGTATATTCCTCCCTGTACGGCCGCGCGCTGGCCGGCGCCTCGGGCAATGCCCAGGCGCGCATCTTCGCGCTGGCCATGGAACCGGAACTGGTCTCGATCGCCGGCGTCTACCGCACGTTCGAGGATGGTTTCCCCGCAGAAATGGCGCGCGGACCCGCGCAAATTCGTTTGGCTGGAGACAGAATCGATATACACTCTGTCAATCCGGTCACTCCCGTGAACCGCTCTTAAGCTGCACAATTCAAGAGATATCTGAAAAGGATTATTTGTGGCAAGAATTATTGTTGTGACGTCCGGCAAGGGCGGTGTCGGCAAGACGACCTCTAGCGCCAGTTTTGCCACTGGTCTGGCCATGCGCGGCCACAAGACAGCCGTGCTCGACTTCGATGTGGGCCTGCGCAACCTCGACCTGATCATGGGTTGCGAGCGCCGCGTCGTGTATGACTTGATCAATGTGATCAATAAAGAGGCCAGCCTGAACCAGGCCTTGATCAAGGACAAGCACTGCGACAACCTGTTCATCCTGCCCGCATCGCAAACGCGCGACAAGGATGCCCTGTCGGAAGAAGGCGTGGAACGCGTGTTGAACGACCTGATCAACATGGGCTTCGAGTTCATCATCTGCGATTCGCCGGCCGGTATCGAGCATGGCGCGCTGATGGCGCTGACGTTTGCCGACGAAGCCATCATCGTCACCAACCCGGAAGTGTCATCGGTGCGCGATTCGGACCGCATCCTGGGCATCCTGCAAGCCAAGTCGCGCCGCGCGCAGACGGGCGGCGAGCCGGTCAAGGAACATTTGCTGATTACCCGCTACTCGCCGAAACGCGTGGAATCGGATGAAATGCTGTCCTACCAGGACGTGCAGGAAATCCTGCGCATCCCGCTGGTGGGCATCATTCCGGAATCGGAACAAGTGCTGGCCGCCTCGAACCAGGGCAATCCCGCCATCCATTTCAAGGGGACGGACGTGGCGCAAGCCTATGAAGACGTGGTCTCGCGTTTCCTCGGCGAAGATGTCGAGTTGCGCTTTACCAACTATGAAAAGCCTGGATTACTCCAGCGCATTTTTGGGGCGAAGTGATATGGCCTTGCTTTCTTTCCTGTTCCCCCCCAAGCCGAAGACGGCCACCGCGGCCAAGGAACGCCTGCAGATCATCATCGCCCGCGAACGCAGCGGACGCGATGGTCCGGACTTCCTGCCCGCCCTGCACAAGGAATTGATCGCCGTCATTTCCAAGTACACCAAGGTCAATGCCGACGACATCAAGATCTCGCTGGACCGCCAGGGCAACCTGGAGGTGCTCGACGTCAACGTGGTGCTGCCGGACGCATAAGATCTACGCCGGCCTGACCGTAAGCAATTCCTGCGCCACTGCGGCGCAGGCATTCACGTGCTGGTTGCCGATCTGGCGAAACACGGCGTAGCCGATGGCTGCCGCCACCGCCTGGCCGGCAAACGGTATGAAGCGCGCCACCTGCTTGGTGGCAATCTTGACGCCACTGCGCTTGAGCAGCAGGAGGATCAGTTCGCGCGACACCAACTTCCCTACCAGCATGCCACCCATGCCCACCGCCGCGCGGTAGGCCATCATCTTGAACTGCGGGTTCAACCGCTCGATCTGTTCGGGCGTGAGGCCGAATTCGTGGTTGATATCGTTGATCAGCATGGAAAACAGCCCGACATCCGACATCAGGTCGATGCCGGGAATGGGGATGGCCGAGGCGCCCGCCGACATCACGGCACGCCGCTGCACCAGGCGTCGGCAACGCTCGCGCACTTGCTCGATTTCGGCATGACTGGCCGGTATCAGGGTCCAATCGGTGCTGCTCTTGTCTGTCATGCGCGTTTCTCCGCTAGTAGGGGGTGGATGAACAAGTGTAACGTAAAGAATGTGGCCGCTGATTTCACTGGACACAGTTGCAATCTCTGTTATATTTCACTTGAGCATTCCTTAACATTACGATAAGCAGAGCGGACCGTCTGTTTGTTGCTACACATTCCAGCCCATTATGCGAATTGCCGTACTCGATAGCGATCATAGTCAGGCAGAACTGATCTGCCAGGTGCTCACCGCCGCCGGCCACGCTTGCCACGAGTTTCAGAGTGGCAAGGAAATGCTGGGGCAATTGCGCAAGGACAGTTGCGACATGCTCATCCTCGACTGGCATGTGAGCGATCTGGATGGCGCGGAAGTCTTGCGCCGTGCCCGGGAAAAACTGGCGCCGAAGGCGCCCGTGTTGTTTATGACCAACAGTTCCGGCGAAGACGATGTGGTGGCGGGCATGACGGCCGGTGCCGACGACTACATGATCAAGCCCCTGCGGCGCAGCGAGCTGACCTTGCGTACCCAGGCGCTGCTGCGCGTGGCCTACCCGGCGCAGAATGGCGCCGAATACTTGCAATTCGGTCCGTATACGTTTGAAACCCGCCCCGGCCGCCTGCTGAAGGATGGCGAAGTGCTGGACGTAACGCACAAGGAATTTGCCCTGGCGCTGCTGTTTTTCCGCAACCTGGGCCGTCCCCTGTCGCGCGCCTACATCCATGAAGCCGTGTGGCAGCGCGACACGGCCCTGCCCTCGCGCACCATGGATACCCACGTCTCGCGTGTGCGCAACAAGCTGCAGCTGAAACCGGAACACGGCTACCGCCTGGTGCCCGTCTACAGTTATGGTTATCGCTTGGAAAAACTGGGCGGGTGAATGGCGGCAAACGGCTGACCTGCTCAAAGCTCGGGCACAAAGCGTTATAATGTCGGCATAAGTCATCCCAACAGCCCTGAAATGCAACTGCTCGCCGTCGGCCTCAACCATACCACCGCTCCAGTGTCGCTCCGCGAACAGCTGGCGTTTGCGCCTGAGCATCTGGGTTCGGCGGTGATGGCGGCGCGTACCTGGTTCCAGCGCATCGACCTGCGCGACAACGACGAAGCGGCCATCCTCTCGACCTGCAACCGCACCGAGCTGTATGCGGCCAGCCATGTGCCCAATCCGCTCGACGCGGGCGCGCATTTCCTGGCCGATTATCACAAGCTCAACTACAGCGAGCTGCGCCCCCACTTATATATGCTGCCGCAGCACGATGCCGTGCGCCACACCTTCCGCGTCGCCTCCGGGCTGGACTCGATGGTGCTGGGTGAAACGCAAATCCTGGGACAGATCAAGGATGCCATCCGCACGGCCGACGAGGCGGGCGGCCTGGGCACGTATCTGCACCAGTTGTTCCAGCGCAGCTTTTCCGTCGCCAAGGAAGTGCGCAGCAGCACGGAAATCGGCGCCCACAGCGTATCCATGGCGGCCGCCGCCGTGCGCCTGTCGCAGCGCATCTTCGACAAGATCGCCGAGCAGAACGTGCTATTCATCGGCGCCGGCGAAATGATTGAATTGTGTGCCACGCACTTTGCGGCGCAAAACCCGAAAAGCATCACCATTGCCAACCGCACCATGGAACGGGGCGAGGAATTGGCGCACCGCTTCAACGGCAAGGCCATCCGCCTGGCCGACTTGCCAGAAATGCTGCACCAGTTCGACATCGTCATCTCGTGCACGGCGTCGTCCTTGCCGTTGCTGGGCCTGGGCCTGGTCGAGCGCGCCATCAAGGCGCGCCGCCACAAACCCATGTTCATGGTCGACCTGGCCGTGCCGCGCGACATCGAATCGGAAGTGGGCCGCCTGAACGACGTCTTCCTGTACACGGTCGACGACCTGGGCAAGGTCGTGCAGACGGGCCTGGAAAGCCGGCAAGCGGCCGTGGCGCAAGCCGAGACCATCATCGAGACGCGCGTGCAATCGTTCATGAGCTGGGTCGACGACCGCGCCATGGTGCCCGTCATTCAGCATTTGCATGAAAACAGCGAAGCGCTGCGCCTGATGGAAGTGGAACGGGCGCGCAAGATGCTGGCCAAGGGCGCCGATATCGACGCCGTGCTGGAAGCGCTGTCGAAAGGCTTGACGGCCAAGTTCCTGCACGGTCCGCAGCAGGCGCTGCACCATGCGCAGGGCGACGAGCGCAAGCAGCTGGTCACCCTGCTGCCGAAACTGTTCCGCCCCCGCCGTTAGCGCAGCCCCGCTGGCCGCCCGCGCGGCCACCCCCTGCCCGCCTGCCGGGCCTGCCGGACCCGCACCCTCCCTACACTCTTTTACCGCGAATCGCTATGAAACCATCCATGCTGGGCAAACTCGATCAACTGGCGAACCGCCTGGTCGAACTCGACGAACTGTTGATGCACCCGGACGCCACGTCGAACATGGACAGCTACCGCAAGATGACGCGCGAGCACGCCGAACTGGGCCCGCTGGTGGCGCTGTACCATTCCTACCAGGAAGCGGGCAACGATATCGCCACGGCGCAAGAGATGCTGGGCGACCCGGACATGAAGGAATTCGCCCAGGAAGAGATCGAGGCGGCGAAAGCCACCATGGCGCGCCTGGAACGCGAATTGCAAACCATGCTGCTGCCGAAGGATGTCAATGACGAGCGCAATATCTTCCTGGAAATTCGCGCCGGCACGGGCGGCGATGAATCGGCCCTGTTCGCCGGCGACCTGCTGCGCATGTACTCGCGCTTTGCCGAGCGCAACCGCTGGCAGGTGGAGCTGGTGTCGTCGTCCGACTCCGACCTGGGCGGCTACCGCGAAGTGATCGTGCGCGTGGTCGGCAACGGCGCGTATTCGAAGCTGAAATTCGAGTCCGGCGGCCACCGCGTGCAGCGCGTGCCGGCCACGGAAACGCAAGGCCGTATCCACACGTCTGCCTGCACGGTAGCCGTGATGCCGGAAGCGGACGAAGTGGAAGACGTCAACATCAACCCGGCTGACCTGCGCATCGACACCTACCGCGCCTCGGGCGCGGGCGGACAGCACATCAACAAGACGGATTCGGCCGTGCGCATTACTCACTTGCCGACCGGCATCGTGGTGGAATGCCAGGACGACCGCAGCCAGCACAAGAACAAGGCGCAAGCGATGAAAGTGCTGGCCGCGCGCATCAAGGACGTGCAATTGCGCGAACAACAGTCGAAGGAAGCGGCCACGCGCAAGAGCCTGATCGGCTCGGGCGACCGCAGCGAGCGCATCCGCACCTATAACTTCCCGCAAGGCCGCCTGACGGACCACCGCATCAATCTAACCTTGTATAAGCTGGACTTCATCATGGATGGGGATTTGACGGACTTGACGAATGCGCTGGCGGCGGAACATCAGGCAGAGTTGCTGGCAGCGCTAGGTGACTAACGGCTGGGGTCAGACCCTCTCCACCGCTGACGGCGGATCAGGCGTCGGCGCAAGCGGGGGTCTGACCCCGGGGTTTAAGTAGCGGCTAAGCAATAAAAATCCGGCCTTGTGCGAAAATGACCAGCTCGATTCCATCCACCTCACCGTGTCGCCCATGAAAAATTCACGCACCGTCCTCCTGTTGATCGCCGCCCTGTGTTTCCTGATGCTGGGCGTGGCCATGTATTTGCAGCATGCCATGAACATGGCGCCATGCCCGCTGTGCGTGATCCAGCGCTACCTGTTCCTCGCCATCGGCATCGCTTGCCTGGCTGGCGCGGCGGCCAAGCGGCCGAAAATCGGCGCCGCCATCGGTGTCTTGGCGGCCTTGGGCGGCCTGGGCGTGGGCGCCAAGCATTTATACGTATTGGCGCACCCCGGCTTCTCGTGCGGCATCGACCCGGTGGAAACGGCGCTGAACAAGATTTTCACGGCCGAACTCATGCCGTTCATGTTTGAATCATATGGCGCCTGCGAAAACGCCGGCGAGCCGTTTTTCGGCCTGTCCATTCCGCAATGGGCGTTCATCTGGTTCGCCATTTTTAGCGTCGGCCTGCTGTGGACCTTGCTGCGCCGTCAGAAATAATTGAAAGCACCATGCCAGAAACACTGATCCCCGCCGGCAGCACTGTCGGCGCCCTGCAAATCCGTCCGCTGCTCGACCCGCTCGACAACCGCATCCTGCTGGGCCACGCGCTGGGCCTGTCGCGCGTCTCGCTGATCACACAATCGGAGCGTGTGCTCACTAACGAAGAAGCCGAGCGTTTGTCAGCCTTGCTGGCGCGCCGCCTGCAAGGCGAGCCGATCGCCTATATCGTCGGCCAACGCGAATTTTTCGGCCTGCCGTTCGAAGTCAACGACGCCGTGCTGATTCCCCGCCCCGACACGGAAGTGCTGGTGGAACTGGCGCTCGAGCGCCTGCCGCCCGGCGGAAGAGTGCTCGACATGGGTACGGGCAGCGGCGCCATCGCCGTCGCGCTGGCGTACACGCGGCCCGACGCCGTCGTCACGGCCCTGGATGTCAGCAGCGCGGCCCTGGCCGTGGCGCGCCGCAACGCCAGCGCCAACGGCGTCAACATCACCTTCATGGCCAGCGACTGGTTCGAAGCGCTGGGCACGGAAAAATTCGACCTGATCGTCTCCAATCCCCCCTACATCGCCAGCGGCGACCGCCACCTGGCCGAAGGCGATTTGCGCTTCGAGCCGACCGGTGCGCTGACCGACCACGCCGATGGCCTGTCGGCCCTGCGCACCATCGTCTCCGGCGCCGCGCGCCACCTGGCATCAGGTGCCTGGCTGCTGATGGAACACGGCTATGACCAGGCGGCATCCGTGCGCGACTTGCTGGCCGACGCCAACTACAGCAAAGTGCAAAGCTGGCGCGACCTGGCCGGCATCGAGCGCGTCAGCGGCGCCCGCCTCGGCTAAGCACGACAAGCTGCGCAAAGCTTGACCCGGCGCGCGCCAGATCCCCCCGCAGTTTGTTAAAATATCAAGCGAATTCCTGACCGAAGCGCCGTCCCCGTTCCCCGGGGCGGACGCTGGCGACGCGGCGTTTTTTGGGCCGGCGCCGACGCATTTGCCAAAATTCGGTTAATCTCAGCACAAATTATTTATATGCTGCACAAGAAAGGAAGCTCAAATTGCCCAACCTGTTGACTCGCCGCCTGGCATTGCTGACCGAAGATGCCAACCGCGCGCTGCTGGGCGGCTTGCGCGGCATCGAGCGTGAAACCCTGCGCGTCGACCATGCCGGCCATCTCGCTTCCACGCCCCACCCCGCCGCCCTGGGCTCGGCGCTGACGCACCCTGAAATCACCACCGACTACGCCGAAGCGCTGCTCGAATTCATCACGCCGGCTGAAAGCGACATCGCCGTCACGCTGGACAAGCTCGATACCGTGCACCGCCACGCCTACAACCGCCTCGGCGACGAATTGCTGTGGAGCCAGTCAATGCCCTGCCAGCTGCCGCCCGAAGCGGACATCGCGATCGCCAACTACGGGACGTCGAACATGGGCATGCTCAAGCACGTCTACCGGCGCGGGCTGGCCTTGCGTTACGGCAAAGCCATGCAATGCATCGCCGGCATCCACTACAACTACTCGCTCGACGAGCAGTTGTGGCAAGTGCTGGCCAGCCATCCGGACACCAGCGCCAGCGCGCACCACGCAGCGGCCACGCCGAAAGACGTGCAGTCGGAAAGCTATCTGGCGACGATCCGCAATTTCCGCCGCTACAGCTGGCTGCTGATGTACCTGTTCGGCGCCTCGCCGGCCCTGTCCGCCGGCTTCCTGCGCGGCCGCGCGCACAAGCTCGATACCTTGTCCGACGACACGCTGTTCCTGCCGTACGCCACCAGCTTGCGCATGAGCGACCTTGGTTACCAGAACGATGCCCAGTCCGGCCTGCGCCCGCACGAAAACAGCCTCGAAGACTACGTCAACGCGCTCACGCACGCCGTCAATGACCCGTATCCGCCGTATGCGGCGCTGGGCACCAAGAAGAATGGCGAGTGGATTCAATTGTCCACCAACGTGCTGCAGATCGAAAATGAATACTATTCGACCATTCGCCCCAAGCGCGTGATCCGCACGGGCGAGCGCCCGATCCAGGCCCTGTGCCTGCGCGGCGTGCAATACATCGAAGTGCGCTGCATGGATGTGGACCCGTTCGAACCGGTCGGCATCAGCCTGGAAACGGGCCGTTTCCTCGACGCATTTTTGCTGTTCTGCGCGCTCGACGACAGCGCACCCATCACGGCAGAACAAAGCGCCTGCTACACGAACAATTTCGCCCGCACCGTCAAGGAAGGCCGCAAGCCGGGCCTGACCCTGCGCCGCGATGGCGCAGAAATCACCCTGCAGGCCTGGGGCGAGCAATTGCTGGCCCGTATCGCCCCCGTGGCGGCCTTGCTCGACTCTCGCCAAGGCGGCACGGCGCATGCGGACAGCCTGGCGGCGCAAGCCATCAAGCTGGCCGATCCGGACGCGACGCCATCGGCAAAGGTATTGGCCGAGCTGCGCGCCAACGGCGGCTCATTTGCCGCCTTTGGCCTGCGCCAGAGCGAACGCCACGCCGCCTATTTCCGCGCGCATCCGGCAACAAAGGAACAAAGCGCGTATTTCGATGATATGGCCGCCAGCTCGCTGGCCGAGCAGCGCGCCATGGAAGCGGCGCCCGCCGGCAGCTTCGACGATTTCGTCGCAGCCTATCGCGCCAGTACCCTGTGTTCGCACACCTGACCTTGCGTAAAACGCCCCATGCTGACCTTCTACAATGAATTGCACAGCCAGCACCGGGGCCGCTTCGAGATGTTTCGCGGCACCATGGTGCCCTGCTTCGAGACGCCCGAGCGGGCCGACATGGTGGTGGCCGAACTGGGACGGCGCAACCTGGGCCGCATCGTCACGCCGCATGGCGTGCCGCTGACGTCACTGGAACGCATCCACACGCCGCGCTACCTGCATTTCCTGCGCCATGCCTGGCAAGACTGGCTGGCGCTTGACCCGGACAACGCGGGCAAAGATGCCTTGCCCTCCGTGTGGCCCGTGCGCACTTTGCGCAGCGACATCGAACCGGACGACTTCACGGCCAAGCTGGGCCTGTATTCGATGGACAATGGCACGCCGCTGACGGCCGGCACGTGGACGGCGGCCAAGACGGGCGCCGACTGCGCCGTCAACGCGGCCCACGCGCTGCGCCTGGGAGAGCGGGCGACGTTTGCCCTGACGCGCCCGCCGGGCCACCACGCGGGCAGCGATTTCTTTGGCGGCTACTGTTTTCTCAACAACGCTGCCCTGGCCGCGCAGCATCTGCTCGACGACGGCGCCCGCAAGGTCGCCATCCTCGATATCGATTACCACCACGGCAACGGCACGCAAAGCATTTTCTATGCGCGCGACGACGTGCTGTTCGCCTCCCTGCACGCCGACCCGCGCAGCGAATATCCGTTTTACCTGGGCCATGCCGATGAAACGGGCAGCGGTGCGGGGCTCGGCTACAACGTCAACCTGCCGCTGCCGGCCGGCACGTCCACAGCCAGCTGGTTCGCCGCGCTGGAAACGGCCTGCCTGCGCATCAATATGTACGCGCCCGACGCGCTGGTGGTCTCGCTCGGTGTGGACACCTTTGCTGGTGATCCCCTCTCGCACTTCGCCCTGCAAAGCGGGGACTACCTGCGCGTGGGCGAGCGCCTCGCGCATTTGAATTTGCCCACCGCCTTCATCCTCGAAGGCGGCTATGCGGTGAAGGAAATCGGCATCAATGTGGTGAACGTCCTCGAAGGTTTCGAGACCGCGGAGTAACTAGTGGGGTCAGACCCTCAACACCGCTAACGTCAAGCTCAGTGCCAACACAAACGGGGGTCTGACCCCGGCTCTACATATTCCGGAACAAGGCCATGAAAGGCTGGCTCACGGCCAGGGTTTCCGGCCGCGTTTTCAGGCGCAAGACACCGCGTCCCACCTCGTCGCGCGTGACGGATGCCACCATCTTCATGTTGACGATGGTGGAGCGGTGGATCTGCTTGAAAATGGCCGGGTCAAGCACGTCGAGCAGTTCACGGATCGGCTTGCGCAGCAGCGCCTCGCCGTCCGCCGTCATGACGGCCGTGTACTTGGTGTCGGACTGAAAATAAACGATGTCTTCCACCATGATCAGCCGCGTATCCTTGCCGCTGCTAGCCGTCAGCCACACCAGCGGCGGCGACTTGGCCGCCGCCGGCAAGGCGCTGCCCAATTGCTGCAGCAAGCCGGCCAACGCACCGTCATCCACTTGGGTCTTGCCGGCCCGTGCCTGCACGCGCTGCAAGGTCGCTTGCAGGCGCTCGCGGGCTATGGGTTTCAATAAGTAATCGACGGCGCCCTTGTCGAAGGCATCGATCGCGTACTGGTCGTAGGCGGTGACGAACACCACCTGCGTGGCGGGGCTCGCATCGAGCGCGCCGGCCGCCACTTCCAGCCCCGTCAAGCCCGGCATGCGGATATCGAGGAAGGCGAGGTCGGGTCGCAGGGTGGCGATGGCGTCGAGCGCCGTACCGCCGTCGTCGCAGGCGGCGACGATGCGCAAGTTGGGCCACTCTTCGGCCAGCAGGGCCACCAGCGCATCGCGCAGCAGGGTTTCGTCTTCGGCGATAACGCAGGTCATTTCAAGCTGATGCATAGGAGACTCCTTGCGCCGTGCTGTCGGGCACCGTGATGGTGGCCGTCACGCCATCGGGGAAATTGGCGAGGATGGAAAACGACGCGGCCGCGCCATAGGTCAGGCGCAGGCGTTCGCGCACATTGCGCAGGCCAATGCCTGTGCCGGCACCATCGTCACTGAAGCCTTTGCCGTCGTCAGCCACCGTGACGATCACCGTGCCATCGCCGCTGCGCGCCATGATCCAGATAGTGCCGCCGCCGCTTTTCGGCTCCAGGCCATGCTTGATGGCGTTTTCCACCAGGGTTTGCAGCATCATCGGCGGCAACTCCGCCTGGCGCAGGTATTGCGGTACCTCAATCTGCAAGTTCAGGCGGTTACCCATGCGGATTTTCAGGATATCGAGATAGGCGCGCGCCCGTTCCAGTTCCGTGCCCAGGGTCGACATGGCTTGCTCCGTGCGTGGCAGCGAATGGCGCAGATACAAAATCAGGTTGCCCAGCATCTCGTCGGCGCGCGCCGGGTCGCTACGCGTGAGCAGCTGCGCGCTGGCCAGGGTGTTGTACAGGAAATGCGGCTCGACCTGCGCATGCAGCAGGCTCAGTTTGGCCACCGTGAGTTCCTTTTCCGTCACCGTCTGGCGCGCCTCGGCCTGTTCGCCGCGCCGGCGCTGCGCCACCCGGCGCGTCATCGCCCGCGTCACCGCTTCCGCGTTTTCCAGGTTGCTGCCATGGTCGACGAGGAACCAGTCGGTCCAGGCATTGCGCGCCGGTTCGCAGATCAGGGTCACGCTGCCCGCTTCGCCATTCGGCGTGACGGTGGCGAGAATCTGGTTCGGCCGCGGCTCCAGAAAACCCAGCAGGCGCATGCGGGGCAAACCCGTGTGCGTGTAGGGCGCGGCGCGGCGCACTCTAGCCTGCACCTGCAGGCTGTCGCGCGCACTTTCGACCACTTCGCTGCCCGGCAGTTCGCGGATGGCCGCGTCGATCATGTCGAACACCTCGCCCGCCTCGAACGGGATCTCGATCTGGCGCCGCTGGCGGCTCGACAGGGTGCCGGCATTGACGGCGCCGGCGATCAGGCGCACGCGCCGCACGTGCGAAAACGCATTCGTGATGACGGCGCTGGCCAGCAGCGCGCCGACGATGACAAAGAAGCCTTCCGTATGCCCGAAGATATAGCGCAGGAAATTCTCGACCAGAATCGCCATGGCGATGATGTAGGTGAGCATCGTGGCCAGGGTGATGCGCAGGATAAAGAAGAGGCTAGTCATGATTTTTCCTTGGGTATTGAAGTGGGCCCAGCATAACCATAGCCCCCGGCGACGGTGGCCATTATGCGATGGAAGGGCAATACCGGCGACAAAGGCGAGAAAATAAAGCACAAATGTGCGTCGATTCAAAATAAAATCGCTTGCAATTAAATAGCGCACGATATATATTGAGCACATGGACGCCGCACATCGCTTCTTCAGACGGGCATCCTGGGGTACCAGTCCACGAAACAAATAGCGCACTATTTAGTAGCCAACTATATATCAACCTAAAGGAAACCATCATGTCGATCAAACAAGTCCTGTACCGCGCTGTCGCTACCGCCACCGGAGGCCGCGAAGGCCGTGCCGTGTCGTCCGACAATGTGCTCGACGTCAAGCTGACCACGCCAAAAGAACTGGGTGGCAATGGCGCCGTCGGTACCAATCCGGAACAACTGTTCGCCGCCGGCTACTCGGCCTGCTTCATCGGCGCCATGAAATTCGTCGGCGGCCGCGACAAGATCGCCTTGCCAGCGGACCTCTCCATCGAAGGCAAGGTCGGCATCGGCGCCATCGACACGGGCTTCGGCATCGAAGTGGAACTGACAATTTCGCTGCCCGGCATGGAACGCGCCGCTGCCGAAGCGCTGGTCGCCGCCGCCCACATCGTGTGCCCGTACTCGAACGCCACGCGCGGCAACATCGACGTCACTCTGACAATCGTCTGAGCGCACCGGACATAGGCTGCGGCGCATCGCGCTTTGCCATCAAAACCGCACTGCCATGAAGGCAGCGCGGTTTTTTTTCACGTGTACCATTTAGAATGGCGCTCTTTTCCTGATTTTTCCGGAGTACGCATGATCGCCTGGCAATGGAACACGTTCGACGAACTCGGCCCCCACGATTTGTACCAGGTGCTGGCCTTGCGCCAGCGCGTGTTCGTCATCGAACAGCAGTGTATTTACCCAGACCTCGATGGCCATGACCAGCAAGCCATGCATTTGCTGGGCTGGCAAACGGTCGATGGCCAGCGCCAGCTGGCCGCGTATCTGCGCGTGCTGGCGCCCGGTGCAAAGTATGTGGAAATGTCGCTGGGCCGCGTGCTGACGGCGCCCGAAGCGCGCACCACGGGCGCCGGCAAGCAGCTGCTGGCGGAAGGCATCGCGCGCGCCAAGCACCAGCACCCTGGCCACGCCATTCGCATCGGCGCGCAGCACTACCTGGAGCGCTTCTACCAGGCGTTCGGCTTTGTCACCGTCAGCGCCCCTTACGACGAAGACGGCATACAGCACATCGACATGCTGCGCGCGGCGGAGACGGCAGCATGACGACGGCGCTCATTTCCTGGAGCGGCGGCAAGGATTCCTGCCTGGCCCTGTGGCGCGCACGCAACGCCGGCATGGCCGTGCCGCTGCTGATCACGGCCATGGATGAAGATGGCCGCAAGTCGCGCTCGCACGGCGTGCCGCCGGAATTGCTCGAAGCGCAGGCGGCCAGCCTGGGGGCGAGCCTGCAGCGCTATCACGCCAGCTGGGCCAGCTATGAAGAACAATTCATCGCCATGCTGCGCGCGGCGAAAGACGAGGGCATAGTCCACGCGATCTTCGGCGACATCGACTTGCAGCCGCACCGCGACTGGGAAGAAAAAGTCTGCGCCGCGGCCGGCCTGACGGCCCACCTGCCCCTGTGGGGTGAAGCGCGGCGCGCGCTGGTCGACGAATTTCTCGCCGCCGGCTTCAAGGCCATCGTCGTCTGCATCAATGGCCAGCACCTGCCACGCGAATTTTGCGGGCGCGAGTTCGACGCCGCCTTTTTGGCCGACCTGCCGCCCGGCGTCGACGCCTGCGGCGAAAACGGCGAATTCCACACCTTCGTCTACGACGGCCCCGCCTTCAGCGCACCGGTGGCACTGCGCCGCACGCAGGTGCTGCAATATGACGCGCCGGCCACGCTGGGCGGCGCCACCTATTACTTCCAGGAACTAGCCCCGCCTGTGGCGTAACGAGGCCGCCAAAGCAAAAAGGGCGATTCCGTGGAATCGCCCTTGTCCCTGCTGTCCTGCGCGTGCTTATTTTTTCGTCACGCCGATCAGCTTGACTTCAAACAGCAAGCCCGCGTAGCCGGGAATCGACGGCGGCTTGCCCGCCTTGCCATAGCCCAGGTCATACGGAATGGCCAGGGTGCGCGTGCCACCGACCTGCATGCCGACCAGGCCGCGGTCCCAGCCCAGGATGACCTGGCCGATACCCAGAGGGAAAGGGAAGCTGGCGCCCGCCTGGTTCGCATCGAACTGTTTGCCCTTGTTGCCCGGCTTGCTTGCGTCATACAGCCAGCCCGTGTAAAGCACGTCCAGGGTATCGCCCGCTGCCGCCTCCGTGCCGGTGCCGACCACCGGATTGGTAATGACCAGTTCTTTCACTTGCGTATTCGGGTCGAGCACGACCGGCTTCTCGGTGTTGGCAGCAGCGCCGCAAGCGGTCAGGGCCACGGCGCAAGCGAGTGTGGCGATCAATTGAAATACCGATTTCATGGTTTCCCTTCAAATATTGGTGTGTGACTGAGGCCCGTACGGTGCGGACCGGTACGGGCTGCAGTTTAACAGGAGTCGTCTGCCCAATTTGTAAGCAGACGTAAGCGCGGCGGAAAATTGTGCAGCCATGCAACGTTGCTACAATAGCTACCCTACCTAGATTTCCACCTGCGTACCCAGTTCGATCACCCGGTTGCTCGGAATCTGATAGTAGTCGGCCGCCGTGCGTGCATTGCGCGACATGGTGACGAACAGGTGTTCACGCCACGGCATCATGCCGGCACCCGGCGTCGAGATGATGGTCTGGCGCGCGATGAAGAACGACGTTTCCATCATCTCGAAATCCAGTCCCTGCTCGGCGCACTGCGCCAGCGCGCCCGGAATGTCCGGTTCATCCTTGAAGCCGTAATGCACATTGACCTGGTAACACTGGTGGCCAAGGTCCACCACGCGCACGCGCTCGGAAGGCGCCACCCACGGCTCTTCATGCATGAAGACCGTCAGGAAGATCACCCGTTCATGCAACACTTTATTGTGCAACAAGTTATGCAGCAGCGCATGCGGCACGCCATCCGTTTCGCCGCGCAGGAAGATGGCCGTGCCGGGCACGCGCAGCGGCGGCGCGATGAATAGCGACGAGAGGAATTCGTTGAGCGGAATCGCATGCTTTTCCAGGTTCTGGAACACCAGTTGGCGGCCCCGCTTCCAGGTCAGCATGACGATGAACAAAATCGAACCCAGCAGCAGCGGGAACCAGCCGCCATGGAACAGTTTCAGCGCCGTCGCCGACACCAGGTTGACGTCGATGATCAGGAAAAAGCCCGTGGCGCCCCAGCACAGCGCCAGGTTCATCTTCCAGCGGTAACGGATCACGAAGAAGGTCAGGATCGTGGTCGACAGCATGGTGGCCGTCACCGCGATGCCGTAGGCGGCAGCCAGGTTTTCCGAGGAGCCGAAACTGACGACAGCCAGCAGCACCACGGCCAGTTGCAGCCAGTTCACGGCGGGAATGTAGATCTGCCCAATTTCGCTTTCCGACGTGTGGCGCACGCGCATGCGCGGCAAAAAGCCCAGCGCGATCGCTTGCTTGGTCATCGAGAAGGTGCCGGAAATGGTCGCCTGCGAGGCGATCACGGTGGCCATGGTCGACAAAATCACCAGCGGATACACGCTCCACGCGCCCAACTGCTGGTAAAACGGATTCGAGACGGCTTCCGGATGCGCCAGCAGCAAGCCGCCCTGGCCAAGATAATTCAGCGCCAGTGCAGGAAAGGCGATCAGGAACCAGGCCAGGCGGATCGGCTTCTTGCCGAAGTGGCCCATGTCGGCGTACAGCGCTTCGGCGCCCGTCAGCGCCAGCACCACGGCGCCCAAGGCGACGAAGGCGACAAAGCCGTTATTCATCAGGAAGGTCGCCGCGTGCAGGGGATTGAGTGCGGCCAGGATGGCCGGCGACTTGATGATGTTGACCACGCCCATGCCGGCCAGCGCGGCAAACCACAGCACCATGATGGGGGCAAAATAGCGGCCGATGCCGGCCGTGCCGTGCGACTGCACCGAGTACAGCGCCACCAGCACCACGATCGTCAGCGGCACCACATACGGACTGAAGGCGGGCGTGGCCACTTCCAGGCCTTCGATCGCCGACAGCACGGAAATGGCCGGCGTGATCACGCTGTCGCCATAGAACAGAGTGGCGCCGAAGACGCCAATCACCATCAGCGGGAAATGCCAGCGCGACAGGCGGCTGACGGACGACAGCACCAGCGCCATCAGGGCCATGATGCCGCCTTCGCCGCGGTTGTCGGCACGCAACACCAGGGTCACGTACTTGAGCGAAACGATCAGGGTCAGGCCCCAGAAAATCAGCGAGACGATGCCCAGCAGGTTCTCGTGCGAGAGCAGCAGGCCGTGGGCCGGGTCGAAGACGGTCTTCAGGGTGTACAGCGGACTGGTGCCGATATCGCCGTAGACGATGCCCACGGCCGCCAGTGTCAGGCCGGCAAGGCCGCTTTTTTTATGTTCCGACGTCAAGGTTGCACCCGTTTCTGTTTTGTTGCATCGCACAATATGATAGGTATTAGCAAATAGCAAGAGTATTTTTGCATGGTTCCGCAGCTGCCCCAAAGTCGTGGTTTTGTACCGCTCCGCCTTGCTGCGCGGGCTTGCGGCCATTGATTTGTTGCCATTCTACCCCTCGCCAGCGGCGCCGGGCAGCCCCCGATGTTTTCAGCCATAATGACAGGCTGTCTACTCTCCAGCGAACCCCGTCATGAATCCAGGCATGCTCTACGCCTCCCTCGCCTTTCTGTGCTGGGGCCTGTTCCCCCTGTACTTCCACGCCATCGGCGAGATCGCGCCGCAGGAAATCCTGGCGCACCGCATGGTCTGGTCGCTGTTGTTCCTGGGTATCGTGCTGACCGTGCGCCGGCAGTGGAGCTGGCTGGGCAGCCTGAAAGCCCAGCCCAGGGTGGTGGCCAGCTTCGTCGCCAGTGCGTTTTTGCTCTCTGCCAACTGGTTCATCTACATCTGGGCCGTCAACAACGGCCACGTGGTCGACGCCAGCCTCGGCTACTTTATTACCCCCCTGATCAATGTCATGCTGGGCTTCTTGCTGTTGCACGAGCGCCTGCGCCGCCTGCAGTGGCTGGCCATCGGCCTGGCCGCCTGCGGCGTGGCCTGGCTCACTTGGCAAGCGGGACAAGTGCCCTGGATCGCGCTGCTGCTGGCAGCCTCGTTTGGCGGCTATGGCTTGCTGCGCAAGACGGCCGCGCTCGGTGCGCTGGAAGGCCTGTCGTTTGAAACATTGATTCTGTTCCCTCTGGCGCTGGCCTATATGCTGTGGCTGGGCTGGCATGGCCAGAGCGGCTTCGTCAATACAGATTCCACCGCCACGCGCGCGCTGCTGCTGGCGTCCGGCCCCATCACGGCCATTCCCCTGCTGCTGTTTGCCGCCGGCGCGCGCCGCCTGCCACTGGCCGTGCTGGGCCTGCTGCAATACATCGCCCCCACGGGCCAGCTGCTGATCGGCGTGTGGGTTTTCCACGAATCGTTCACACCGGAGCGCATGCTGGGCTTCCTCGTCATCTGGACGGCGCTGGGCCTGTATGCGGCCGAGGGGCTGTGGAACAGCCGCCGCGCGCGCGCCAGCGCCTAGTCTTCCCCTGGCGTCCGTTTCCGCAGCGCGCAGCGCTGGCCGGAAGCGGGCGTTTACCGTATCCTGTCCGTCTTTGTATATCACCCGAGATTTCTAATGGCAAATTACGTCTACACCATGAATCGCGTGGGCAAAATCGTCCCGCCCAAGCGCCAGATTCTGAAAGATATTTCCCTCTCCTTCTTCCCAGGCGCGAAGATCGGCGTGCTGGGCCTGAACGGCTCCGGCAAATCGACCCTGCTGAAAATCATGGCAGGCATCGACACCGACATCCAGGGCGAAGCCGTACCGATGCCGGGTCTGAACATCGGCTACCTGCCACAGGAACCGCAGCTGGACCCGGAAAAAACCGTGCGCCAGGAAGTCGAATCGGGCCTGGGCGAAGTGTTTGAAGCGCAAGCCAAACTGGAAGCCGTGTACGCCGCGTATGCCGAGGAAGACGCCGATTTCGACGCCCTGGCCACGGAACAGGCGCGCCTGGAAGCGATCATCTCGACTTCCGACGGCGGCAATTTGAATTTGCAGCTGGAAATGGCCGCCGACGCGCTGCGCCTGCCGCCATGGGATGCCACCATCGGCGTGCTGTCCGGCGGTGAAAAGCGCCGCGTGGCGCTATGCAAGCTGCTGCTGTCCAAGCCCGACATGCTGCTGCTCGACGAGCCGACCAACCATCTGGATGCGGAATCGGTCGACTGGCTGGAACAATTCCTGCTGCGCTTCCCCGGTACCGTGGTGGCCATCACCCATGACCGCTACTTCCTCGACAACGCAGCCGAGTGGATCCTGGAGCTGGACCGCGGCAGCGGCATTCCATGGAAAGGCAATTACTCGACCTGGCTGGAGCAGAAGCAAGCCCGCCTGAAGCAGGAAGAATCGACGGAATCGGCGCGCCAGAAGGCGCTGCAGAAGGAATTGGAATGGTCGCGCCAGAACCCGAAAGCGCGCCAGGCCAAGTCGAAGGCCCGCCTGGCCCGCTTCAACGAGCTGTCCGAGCACGAATACCAGAAACGCAACGAGACGCAGGAAATCTTCATTCCCGTGGCCGAACGCCTGGGCAATGAGGTCATCGAGTTCAAGAATGTGTCGAAAGCGTTCGGCGACCGCCTGCTGATCGACGACCTGAGCTTCACGATCCCGGCCGGCGCCATCGTCGGCATCATCGGCCCCAACGGTGCCGGCAAGTCGACCCTATTCAAGATGATCACGGGCCAGGAACAACCCGACAGCGGCGAAGTGGCCATCGGCCAGACGGCGCGCGTCTCCATCGTCGACCAGAACCGCGGCGACTCGCTGTCGGACAGCAAGACCGTCTTCCAGGATGTGTGCGGCGGTGCCGACATGCTGACCGTGGGCCGCTTCGAAATGCCGTCGCGCGCCTATCTGGGCCGTTTCAACTTCAAGGGCGGCGACCAGCAAAAAATCGTCGGCAACCTGTCTGGCGGTGAACGTGGACGTTTGCACCTGGCAAAAACCTTGCTGGCGGGCGGCAACGTCCTGCTGCTCGATGAGCCGTCGAACGATCTGGACGTGGAAACCCTGCGCGCGCTGGAAGACGCCCTGCTGGAATTTGCCGGCAGCGTGATGGTCATCTCGCATGATCGCTGGTTCCTCGACCGTATCGCCACGCACATCCTGGCCTTCGAAGGCAACTCGCAAGTGAGTTTCTTTGACGGCAACTATCAAGAGTACGAAGCGGACAAGAAGAAACGCCTGGGCGAAGAAGGTGCGAAACCAAAACGTATCCGTTACAAACCGCTCACCGTATAAATCGGGTGCAGCAATGCAAAAAGGCAGTTACCTCGCGGTAACTGCCTTTTTTTTCAGCACATTTCTAAGTAATTAGAAATTGTAGCGTGCGCCAAGAGCTAAGCCCGTGGCCTTGCGGCCCTGATCGGCACTCTTGCCGAAGTGTTCCACTTCCGCCGTCAGCGAGACTTTCTCGTTGATCGCGTACTGAGCACCGACGGAAGCGTATACGCCCGTCTTGTCGTTGCCGCTGATGCCGGTCGACAGGCCCGTGCCGCTCAGGCTATTCTTGACCTTGGCCACACCGAGCTTGCCGAACACGCCGACTTTGTCGGTCACCGGCATGCTGGCCTTGCCGGCCAGGTAGTAGCCGTGCGAGTCGCTTTTCACGGAACCGTTGCCGGCACCGGTGACATAGCTGTAATCCTTGCTGCCGAAATCGGCATAGCCGCCCTCAACCGCCCAGGTTTTATCGAAATCGTAACCGGCGAAGATCTTGGCGCCGGCCTTGTAGCCGCTGTGATTATCGGCGCTGGTGGCGCCCGGAATATCGAAGTTATAACGGTTGCCCGTGACGCCAGCACCTACATAGGCGCCTTCGGCGTGTGCGGCGCTCATGCCGGTGAATGCGGTAGCGGAAGCGATCATTGCAAACAGGATTTTCTTCTTCATCATGTTCTCTCTCAAATAGTGAATGTTCGTAGATTTGTGCCTGGATTCGCAGTTCAGCGAAGTGCGATGAGGACACAATAACAGCCGAAAAAAACTACGTCTTTCTCGATTCCGTAAGAACTGTGACAAGATGTAAGCCGACATTCCAAACTGACAATAACCGTAAAATGCGCACTGTTGAGCGAACTTAAGATAGACTTAAGAGCATTAGCGATTTTGAGCCAAGAGGAGAAGTGCATGCATAAACGCCAGTTTCTCGCCGCCGGCATGGCTGCCGCGACGCTGCCCGCCATCGCCCGGGCGGCGCCTGCCGGCCTGCGCGGTCCGGCCCTGCTGACCATCACAGGCAGCATCGCCAAGCCCAACCGGGGTCCGTTCGACGCCGTGCGCGACCAGATGATGCACAAGCAGAAAATCAGTTTTGAGCGGGCGCGGGCCTTCGACTTTGCGGCGCTGACGAACTTGCCGGCGCGCACCATCTACCCCACCCTGGAATATGACGGCAAGGCACACGCCCTGCGTGGACCGCTGCTGCTCGATGTCTTGAAGGCGGCGGGCACCCCGGAGGAAGATGAGGTGCGCCTGCTGCTGCGCGCCGTGGACGGCTATGCCGCGGCGCTGACCGTGGCGCAGGCGCGCGCACAGCGTTTTATTGTCGCCACCCACCTGGACGGACAGGCGATGGCGCTGGGCGGCCTGGGGCCGCTATGGGCGATCCATGATGCCGACCGCATCGCGGCCGTGGCGGCCCTGCCGCTGGCCGAACGGTTCGCCAGCTGCCCGTGGGCGCTGTATCACATCGGCGTGGAGACGGGTTGACGCAGATTAAGCGTAGGCTTCCGCCATCGACATAACGCGTGGCGCGATGGTGATGCCGTGTTCCTCGAACAGGGCCGTGATGGCCGCCAGGTTGTGCGTGCACTCCTCGGTTTTCCAGCCCTTGAAGATGTCCGTGCCATCCTTCTGAAAATGCAAGTCCAGCACCTTGCCCTGATCCTTGTGCAGGTAGGGCGAACTATAGGTGTTCTCGTAGCCGAGCGCCTTCAATTGCCCCAGCAAGGCATGTGGTGGATGATCGGGATCGGTGGCGAGGAAAATGCCAAAGGTCTTGCCAGGTGGTTTGGCGGCGATGTCGACTTCATAAATGCCGGGGGCCTTGCTGGCAGACGTACTCTTTAAAAATAACATACAACACTCCCTGCGCGTGGTGTCCTGCGCCGAAAACGGGCGGCAAGACAGGGGCGGTGCGCAATGATTCCCCTCGACAAATCTTATTGCTAATTTACATCTTTGTCGACAAATCGGTACTTTTATTTGGTAAGTCGTGGTTATCTTGTCGCGTACACCAGCGTTAATTAGCAATAAAGCCAGTTATCATTGCGCCAATACCCGGCCTCCTGCATACTTTTGGCTTGCGTAAAGATTACCCCCGGCCTCGCGGCCTGAGCCCAGATCCGCGCGCCCTGGCCTGCCTACTCTCGTACCCATGCGTCTTCTCTCGATCAAGTACCGCCTGCTCATCCTCCTGACCCTGATCCTGGGGGCGGGCTTCATGGCCACCAGCCTGGCCAGCTACCTGGCGTCGCGCCAGGCCATCGAGCATGGCATCGCCGACCAGACCTTGCCTTTAACGGGCGACAATATTTATTCCGAGATCCAGAAGGACATGCTGCGCCCCGTCTTCATCTCGTCGCTGATGGCGCACGACACCTTCGTGCGCGACTGGATACTCGCCGGAGAAAACAACCCGGCGCAGATCGTGCGCTACCTGGCCGAAGTCAAGAAGAAATACGGCGCCATCACCAGCTTTCTCGTCTCGGACAAGAGCAGCAAATATTATTTTGCCGAAGGCACCCTCAAATCCGTCAGCCCGGAAGCCACGCGCGACATCTGGTATTACCGCGTGCGCGCCATGGACAACACCGATTATGAAACCAATGTCGACGTAGACATGGCCAACCGCGACAGCATGACCATCTTTATCAACCACCGCGTGGTCGACTATGACGGCCAGTTCATCGGCGCCACCGGCATCGGCCTGACCCTGGCCACCATGAGCCACATCATTGATCGCTACCAGGTACGCTTCCACCGCAACATCTATTTTGTTGACGGCGCCGGCACCCTGGTATTGGCAGGCAAGACCGTGCGCGAGGGTCACGGCAACATCCGCAGCCTGCCCGGCGTGAGCAGCATTGCCGAGCAGATCATCAACCACCAGAGTACACCGACGCATCTGTCGTACCAGCTGGGCCGTGCGCAAATCCTCGTCAACTCGCGTTTCATTCCCGAGCTGGGCTGGTACCTGGTGGTCGAGCAGAATGTCAGCGACGAAGTCAAGTCGCTGCAGGGCGTGTTCATCCTGAATCTGGCCATCAGCTTCGGCGTGACCCTGCTGGTACTGGTGCTGACCTTGCTGACGGTGAACCGCTACCAGCGCCGCATCGAACGCATCGCCTCGACGGATGCGCTGACCGGGCTATTGAACCGCCAATCGCTGGAACTGCTGTTCCAGCGCGCCATGCTCCTGTCCAAGCGCACGGCGCAACCGATGTCGGCCATCCTGTTCGACATCGATTTCTTCAAGCGCGTCAACGATACCCACGGCCACCTGTGGGGCGACAAGGTCATTTGCGGCGTGGCCGAGGTAGCGCGCGCCACCGTGCGCGAAAGCGACGTCATCACGCGCTGGGGCGGCGAGGAATACCTGGTGCTGCTGAATAACTGCAGCCTGGCCAAAGCAGAGGAAGTGGCGGAAAACCTGCGCGCCGCCGTCGAGCGGCACGATTTCGGCCTGCCCGAGCCACAGGCACCCGTGACGATCAGCCTGGGCGTGGCCGAATACCGGCCCGACGAAAGCGAGTCAGCCTTCTTTTCGCGCGCCGACAGCGCCCTGTATCAGGCGAAACAGCAGGGACGCAACGGCGTGCACGCCGCCTGATTCATCCCCCGCGCTTGCGCCTGGCCAGATCTTGCGTGGGCGCCACCAGCGCCCGGTACAACTCGCCCGTGGCGGCATCCCAGCTTTGCACCGCCTGCTGCTGGCGTTGCACGGTGGCCGAGTCGCCGCGTGCGATGGGGCCGGAGAGCGCGGGCGCGGCGCCCAGGCGGAACACATTGGCCACCGCTTCCGTCACCAGGGGCTGGGCCAGCTCGCGCGCCACCGGCTCGGGAATGCCGGCCGCCTGGTAGGCGCGCAGCGCGGCATCGAGCACGGTCACCAGATAATTGCTGGCAAACACGGCGGCGGCGTGATACAGGGTCTTCGCGGCCGGGTCGATCGGCACGGGGCGCGCGCCGATGGCATTCAAGGCCGGCGTGAGGAAGGCCAGCGCCAGCGGATCGCCTTCGACGCCGCAAAACGTGCCGTCAAAGGTGGCGGCCACCTGCTGCGGGTCGGCAAAGCTGCGGATCGGGTGGGCGCTGGCGACAAAAGCGCCGGCCTGCGTCGCCGCCAGCAGCACGCTGGAGGCCAGCGCGCCGCTGCAATGAAACACGATGGCGCCCGCCTGGCGTCCCTCGGCCACCAGCGCCGCGCAGGCCGGGACGATCTGGTCGTCCGCCACGGCCAGCAGGGTGACATCGGCGCGCCGCAAGGCCGCATAGCTGGCGACGGGGGTGCCGGCGCCCATGAAGGCCACGGCCGCCTGCGCCGACGCCATCGAGCGCGTCAGCACATCCTGCACCAGGATTTTTCCGCCATGCGTGCCATCCACGCCGGCGAACAAACGGCCCAGCACGCGGCCCACATGGCCGGCGCCGATGATATTCAGGGTGACGTCCATGGCTGCCTAGAAGCTGGAACCGGGCTGGCGCAGGAATTCCACCTCTTCCGGCGTGGAGGGCCGGCCGAGAATGGCGTTACGGTGGGGGAAGCGGCCAAAGCGGGCGATCACTTCCTGGTGGCGCTGCGCATAATCGAGCATGCCGTCAAAGCCGGGCTGCGCCTGCGACAGCAGCTGGAACAATTCGACGGCGCGCGCCTGCATGACCAGGTCTTCCGCGTGTTCGAACGGCAGGTAGGCAAAGGCGCGCAGCATCGGCGCCAGTTGCTGGTCAAGATTCTGCTCGGTCAGCGCCACGGCCAGCGCCAGCGCCAGGGCGTCGCCGGCAAAGGCGCGCGGCGTGCCCCGATGTACATTGCGCGTAAACTGATCGAGCACGATGAGGCGTGCCAGCGCGCCGTGTGGCGTCGCGTCCCACGCACGCAAGCCGCCCTCGATGGCAGCATCGATCAGCGCGCCGAAACGCGCGCGTATCTGCGCGTCGAAGGCGTCATCCTTGCGGAACCATTCCACGCGCGACTGGCCATAGTCAGGGTTATCCGGCGGCAGAAACCAGAAATCGAGTACCTCTTGGGCCTGTGCGTCCATATCCATCCTTTTCAGCATCCGTATCAATTACGCGCATGCGACAGCTGGAAGCCGGCGATGCCTTCGAAGGCGGCCAGTTCGGCCGACATGGCCGACAGGCTGATGCCCGTGTTCTTGCCATGCGCGATGGCGACAAAGCGCCATTCCTGCATGCCATCGGTGCTGCCGATGGTCAGCGAGCCGCCGGCGATGTCGTAGCCGCGCTTGGCAGCCATGCGCCGCAGCGCATCTTCGCGCGGAACAAACCCTTGCTTGAAGCGCATGGTGATGGCCACTGCGTGGCGCGACGGTAGCCAGTTCTCCAATTTTGACAGAAAAATCATCGCCATCGCACACATGAAGGCCAGGCCCATGGCCGACAGATAAAAGCCGATGCCCACCATGATGCCAATCACGGACGAGGCCCAGATCGAGGCGGCCGTCGTCAAACCGCTGATATTGAAGCCTTCGCGCATGATGACGCCGGCGCCGAGGAAACCCACGCCCGTGACGATACCCTGGATGATACGCGTGGGGTCGCTGCCGATGACGTTGCCATGGCCGCCATACCAGAACTCCGGATAGCCGCCCAGCACCGTCAGCGCGGCCGAAGCCATGCAGACCAGGCCATACGTGCGCATGCCGGCGGCGCGCCCGTGATAGGAGCGCTCATAGCCCACCAGCAAGCCCAGCAGCAACGCGCCAAGCAAGTTCAGCAGGATCACGCCATTCGTCGCCAGCTCGGCCGGCGACCAATAGGCGCGCAGGAAGTCGATGGTCGGCATCTAGGACTTTTTCGTCAGCTGCTTTTCAAACGCCACATCGAGCTTGCTGACGCGGCGCGCCTTTTGCGGTCCCAGGCCATTCACGAAGGCGACAAAGGCATCCAGTTCCAGCGGCGGGCACAGGGGCGGCAAGCCGGGACCTTCAGTCAGGAAAAACAGTTCATCGCCCGTGCGCGCCATCGTGTAGAGGCGATGGCCGGTGCGTTCCTTGAGCCGCTCGATGGCGGAGGTGGCGCGGGTCGAACGCATCAGATGGCTCCCGTGCGCTGTTCCAGCCACGCCAGCGCGGCGCCCGCCAAGTGCGGCGCCAGGCGCGCGCGCACGGTGGCGTGATAGTCGTTCAGCCAGGCCGCCTCGTCGTCGCGCAACAGCGAGCGTTCCACACAGCGCGTGTCGATCGGGCACAGGGTCAGGGTTTCAAAGCGCAAGAAGTCGCCGAACTGCGAGGACGCGGCCGGGACGTTGAGCACCAGATTCTCGATGCGGATGCCCCACTGACCGGGGCGGTAGATGCCCGGCTCGATGGAGGTGATCATGCCGATCTCCATGGCCGTCTGCGGCTCCGGCATGGCGGACTGGGAAATCGATTGCGGCCCTTCGTGGACGTTGAGGAAAAAGCCCACGCCGTGGCCCGTGCCGTGGCCGAAGTCGATGCCTTCGGCCCACAGCGGCGCGCGGGCGATGGCATCCAACATGGGCGACTTCACGCCGCGCGGGAACTGCGCGCGCGCCAGGGCGATCATGCTGCGCAAGACCAGGGTGAAATCGCGCTTGTGTTCGGCCGTGATCGTGCCGACGGGGACCACGCGCGTGATATCCGTGGTACCGCCCCAATACTGGCCGCCCGAGTCGATCAGCAGCAAGCCGTCGCCTTCGATGGTCGCTTCCGTGCCCGCATGGGCGTGGTAATGCATGATGGCGCCATGCGCATTGAAGCCGGCGATGGTGCCGAAACTGGGGCTGACAAAACCGGCGCGGCGGGCACGGGCGGCCGTCAGGTGCTCGTCGACGCCGATCTCCGTCAACGGCGCGCGCTGCGGGTCGGCCAGGGTGCTGTCAAGCCAGCTGAAAAACTCGCACAGGGCGGCGCCATCCTGTTCCATGGCCGCGCGCACGTGCGCCGCTTCGGCATCCGTCTTGCGCGACTTGGCCAGGGTGGTCGGGTTGATCGCTTCCACCACCCGCACGCCCTCGGCCACGGCCTGGCGCGTGCCGAAAGTGATGCGGCGCGGGTCCAGCAGCAGGGTGGCACCGGCTGGCAAGGCCGCCAGCGCAGCCGCCGTGCGGTCGTACGCGGCCACGTCCACGCCCTGGGCTTCCAGGGTGGCGCGCAGCGCGGCGGGCACCTTGCCGTCGGCGACGAACAGGGTGGCGCGCTCGGGCCCCACCAGCGCATGCGCGAGGAAGACGGGGTTGTAATTGACGTCGGCGCCGCGCAGGTTGAACAGCCAGGCGATATCGTCGAGGGTGGAAATGACGTGGTGGCTGGCGCCGTGCGCCGCCATGCTGGCGCGCAAGGCCGCCAGTTTTTCCATGCGCGACAGCGATGGATACGCCGCCGCATGTTCAACCACAGGCGCGGCGGGCATGGCCGGACGCTCCGGCCAGACGGCTTGCAGCACATCGGTGTCCGTGCGCAGGGTCACTTGCGCGCCCAGCGCCTGCTGCAGCAGGCGCGCATTGGCCAGGCCCAGCACGGCGCCATCGACGGCCACCGTCTGCCCCGGCTGCATGGTCTCGCCCAGCCAGTCGATATACAGCACGCTGGCGCCGGACGGGATTTTCTTCAGGACGATGCCGCTGCCGGCCAGTTCGTCTTCCGCCTGTTCCCAGTAGCGGCCATCGGTCCACACGCCGGCAAAATCCTGCGTCACGACCAGCGTGCCGACGGACCCCGTAAAGCCCGACAGCCACTCGCGGCCCTGCCAGCGGGCCGGCAGGTACTCGGACAGATGCGGGTCGGCCGAGGGCACGATGCAGGCGTCGATGTGCTGCGCGTGCATGGCGCGGCGCAGCTGCGACAAACGGGAGGCGGGAGTGGCTTGGTCAGGTGTCTGCATGGGAGTGAAAATGGCGCGGTGCTGGGAAGTGCCTATGATACCGCGATTAGCAGCCGGGCTGCACTCAGTGCAACGCCAGCAGCACCCCGGCGGTAGCAGCGATTTTTTCCAGCAGCGCCTCATCGTGCGGCAGCCAGGGCACGGCGCCCAGCTTGTTCCCCTTCGCTACCACCTCGGTCGCCACTTCGGCGCCGTCCAGCGTGACCCTGCCGGTAGTCAGGTGGATCGCGTGCCTGCCGACAATCAGGTGGCGCGCTTCGAGCGCCATTCGACCGTCCTCGATCTGCTCCGCGAATACCCGTTCCAGCACGGTGCGCCGCATGCCCGCCATCGGCCCCGGTACCAAATTGGCCAGGTAAAACAAACGCTCTTCGCGCTGCACGCTTTGCTCTTCTTCCACCAGCGCCAACGCGCTGGCGCTGACCAGCAGATCGACCGCGCGGCACGCCTCCGAATAGGCCACCGGCGCCATCGGCATCATCTGCGCGGGCGCCAGCCCGTTTGAGGTGCACGCACCGCCCGCACCTGGATACACGCGTCCCTCGATGCGCAGCAATACGCGCCAGGCGCCGAACTGGCGCGACAGGCCTTCATCGTAGTCAAGGCGCCAACCTTCGCGGCGGGCCAGTCCCAGCAAGGTAGGCACCGACAACTGGTAGCCGGCAAATGGGGCACTGCCGTCGCCGGGCGGTGCATATATTTCGCGATACACCTGGCGCAGCGGCTGGCGCAGGCGCCGCCGCGTGACCAGCGCTTGCCAGGCGGCGCGCTCATCCCCGTTGCCATGCAAGGGGTGCCACAGGCCGATTTCGCCTTGCTCAGGCAATGCCACTGGCTGCCCCTGCGCATCGATGGCACCCTCGCCATCGAGCATGAAAGTCTGGCCGTCGCCCGTGCGCCAGACCAGCGCGCGCGCCACCACGTCAATATCGCCATCGTCGCGCAGGGCACGCCATTGGTCCAGGCTAAACCACACCTCGCTGGCGTAGCCCGCTTCCAGGCGGCGCGCCAGCATGGCCTGGCGCCGCTTGCCCATGGGGCCCGGCATGCCGATCCTCCAGGCGATATCGGACCGTTCGGCCAGCGCCCGTTCGGCCGGTTTCAAATTGCGTTCCAGCTTCTTGCGGATGCCCGCATGGCGTACCTGCGCCAGCGCCGTGCGCAGGGCCAGCAAGCTTTCCGGCGTGGGGATGGTTTCCACCGCATGGCCCAGCGCCATCGCCAACGACTGCGACGGCGCGCTCTTGGCGGCGCCGGGCGCGACGCATGCCAAAGGCAGCAAGACGGTAATCACGGGCGCAAACCAGTCTTCATCGCGATAGGCAGCGACCCGCGCGGCACGCGCCAGCACCGGAGAGTCTGCCGTGGCAAAGGCGGCATCGGCCGCATACGGCACGCTGCCGTCATGGATGGCGGCGATATGGCGCGCCGCCTGTTCCAGTATCGTGCGCGCAAAATCGACATATGCAGTATCGTCGGCCAGCACGGCGGCGGGATCCGCCTCACCGATACTGTCGCGGTTCCAGTGGCCGCTGTAGCGCGAGCCGGCCAGCGCCAGCAGGGACGCTTGCGCCAGCTGCGGCAACAGTTCCAATTCCTGCAAGGTCAAGAGCATCGGGTAGCGCGCATGGCGCTGGTCCATCATCTGCGCGAATTGCAGCGGTGCGTCGCCGCCGGCCAGGCGCGCCAGCAGCCAGGCAGCAAAATGCTGCTCACCCCAGTGCTTCGGTTCGTCGAGGATACGCAGTGCCAGTTGCGCACTGCCTTCCGGTGGCACGCCATGCAGGCAAGCCAGGCAGCCAATCGCGTAGTCCCAGTCGTGCACGCCGGCCGCGTCCAGCGCGTCGAGGAACGTGTCGCCTGCCAGCGCCGGTGCCAGGTTCATGCTGGTCACTTGTGCCAATAGCGCCAGCGCCAGTTCGCGCCGCGCAGGATCGTCATGGCCAAAGCGCGCCGCGCGGTGCAACGTCCCCCAGATGACGCCCAGTTCGTCGGGTGTCCAGTCTTTGAAATCGACCGCCGGTCCCGTGAAACGCGCATGCTCGACAAAGCCGCCATCGAGGCGTACGCGCAGGGCTGCGGCGCGGGCGGACTCAGATGGCATCATCGGCCTCGTAGCGGCGCAAGCCTTCCAGGTCCAGCACGCGGATGCCGCCGTAATCGAGGCGCAGCAAGCCTTTCTTTTCCAGCACCTGCAGAGCCTGGTTGGCGCGCTGGCGCGAGGAACCGGACAGCAGGCCGATCTCCTCCTGCGACAGCTGCACCAAGGTATCCACGCCAGGGTACAGGTGCGAGTTGAACATCGAGGCCAGGCAGCGCGCCACGCGCGTGTTCAGGTCGAGCAGGCGCTCGTTTTCCACCATGCCGATGAACTGGCCCAGGCGCTCATTGAGCTGCATCAGCAAGAAACGCGTGAATGGCAGACTCGTTTCCAACAGCCAGTGAAAGGTGGCGCCAGGCAGGCGCGCCACGCGCGTGTCGCGCAGCGCCATGGTGTCGTATTTGCGGATTTCATTCTTCAGCAATGAACCTTCGCCAAACCAGCTGCCGGGCGGCACGCCGATGAAGGTCATGGCCTTGCCCGAGGCGGAAAAATTATTCATCTTGACCATGCCGCTGATGACGCCGATCCAATTGTCCACCGGCTCGCCCTTGCGGCAGACAAAACCGCCTTTCGGCACGAAGGTTTCAAACACATCCGCCTCGACCCGGGCCATTTGCACGGGATCGAGCAGCTGCGCCCAGTTGGCCGCGCGCACGGCATCCTTCAAACTGATATCAGGGTAGGTCATTGTGCAATGCACCATCGAAAAGTGGGTAAATGTCCCCGAAAAGACAACTTGGCAAACTAACGCAAGCTACTATCATTGCACAAACGCCTTACACATAAAAACACAGAGCGCCATCCAACGAGGTGGCGCCTGAGACAAGCAACAGGGAGACACTGGTGCAAACGACTACCACAGCAACGATGCCGACTTTTCCGCGGCGCTTATTGCAACACGGGACAGTACGGTCCGACAAGCCCGCATTCCGCGAAAAACACCTGGGCATCTGGCAAACCTGGACCTGGGCCGAAGTCAACGAGGAGGTGCGCGCTCTGGCCTGCGGCCTGGCTGCCATCGGCTTCCAGCGCGGCATGAACCTGGCCATCATTGGCGACAACCGTCCGCGCCTGTACTGGGCCATGCTGGCCGCGCAAAGCCTGGGCGGCGTGCCCGTGCCACTGTACCAGGATGCGCCGGCCGCCGACATGGCCTATGTGCTGCAGGATGCGGAAATCCGCTACGCCATCGTCGAAGACCAGGAGCAGGTCGACAAGCTGCTCGAACTCAAGGCCCTGTATCCGCACATCGCCCACATCGCCTACGACGATGAACGGGGCATGCGCCATTACCGCCAGCCGGAGCTGATGTCCTTTGCCGCCCTGCAGGTGCTGGGCAAGGCCTACGACCGCGAACATCCCGGCTTCTTCGACGCCGCCGTGGCAGCGGGCAAAGGCAGTGACTCCGCCGTCATCCTGTACACCTCGGGCACCACGGGCAAGCCGAAGGGCGTGTGCCAAAGCCACACGGCGCTGCTGGCCGCAGGCGAAGGCGGCGTGGCCTTCGACAAGCTCACCGACGACGAAGACATCCTGTCCTACCTGCCCATGGCGTGGGTGGGCGACTGCCTGTTTTCGCTGGCGCAGGCCATGGTGGCCGGCTTCACCGTCAATTGCCCCGAATCGGGCGACACGGTGATGATCGACATGCGCGAGATCGGCCCCACCTGCTACTTTGCGCCGCCGCGCGTGTTCGAGAACATGCTCACCAGTGTGATGATACGCATGGAGGATGCCAGCGCCATCAAGCGCCACATGTTCAGCCATTTCATGGACGTGGCCAAGCGCTGCGGCGCGCAGATTTTGGACGGCAAGCCCGTGTCGCTGGCGGATCGCCTCAGCTACAAGCTGGGCGAGCTGCTGGTCTACGGTCCCCTGAAAAACGTGTTGGGGCTGTCGCGCGTGCGCGTCGCCTATACGGCCGGCGCCGCCATCGGCCCCGACCTGTTCCGCTTCTACCGTTCCATCGGCGTCAACCTCAAGCAGTTGTACGGCTCGACCGAAACCTGCGCCTATGTGTGCCTGCAACCGGACGGCAATATCAAGTTCGACAGCGTCGGCTTGCCCGCGCCGGGCGTGGAAGTCAAACTGGCGGCCAATGGCGAAGTGCTGGTCAAGTCACCCGCCACCATGAGCGGCTACTTCAAGCGTCCCGACGCCACCGCCGAAGTGATCGATGCCGACGGCTACTTCCATACGGGCGACGCGGGCGTGTTCGACAGCGAAGGCCATTTGAAGATCATCGACCGCGCGGCCGATGTCGGCAAGCTGACGTGCGGCGCCATCTTCGCGCCCAACTACATCGAAAACAAGCTCAAGTTCTTCCCTTTCATCAAGGAAGTGGTGGCCTTCGGCCATGCGCGCGACCAGGTATGCGCCTTCATCAATATCGATATCGAAGCGGTGGGCAACTGGTCCGAGCGGCGCGGCATCGCGTATGCCGGCTACACCGACCTGGCGGCGCGCACCGAAACCTACGGCTTGATCCGCGACTGCATCGAGCAGGTCAACGCGGAACTGGCGACCGATCCGCTGATGGACCGCACGCAGATCCACCGCTTCCTGGTGCTGCACAAGGAACTCGACCCGGACGACGACGAGCTGACGCGCACGCGCAAGGTGCGCCGCAAATTCATCGCCGAAAAGTACGCGGTGCTCATTTCCGCCCTGTATGAGGGCAAGGCAACGCAATACATCGAGACCCAGGTGAAGTTCGAGGATGGTCGCACCGGTTCGACCAGCGCCAACTTGCAGATCTGGGACAGCAAAACGTATCGGCCCCAAGGCCTGGCCGCATGATGGAGCACAGCACGATGCAAATGAACGAACCCGACGCCCATTTCGGCACGGCCCGCAAGACGGGGCCCGTGATCCTCGACCTGAAGAACATCTCGCTGTCGTTCGGCGGCGTGAAAGCGCTGACCGACATCTCGTTCGACGTCAAACAGCATGAAATCCGCGCCATCATCGGCCCGAACGGCGCCGGCAAGAGCTCGATGCTGAACGTGATCAATGGCGTGTACCGCCCGCAGCAGGGCGAAATCATCTACCGGGGCGAACACCGGCGCGGCATGGATTGCTACGCGGCCGCCAAGTCCGGCATCGCGCGCACCTTCCAGAACATCGCCCTTTTTAAAGGCATGACGGTGCTCGATAACATCATGACGGGACGTAACCTGAAGATGAAGTCGAATTTTCTCTTGCAAGCCCTGTACTGGGGACCGGCGCGGCGCGAGGAAATTGAGCACCGCAAGAAGGCCGAGGAAATCATCGACTTCCTGGAAATCCAGGCCATCCGCAAGACACCCGTGGGGCGCCTGCCCTACGGCTTGCAAAAACGCGTGGAACTGGGTCGCGCGCTGGTGGCCGAACCGGAAATTTTGCTGCTGGACGAACCGATGGCCGGCATGAACGTGGAAGAAAAGCAGGACATGTGCCGCTTCATCCTCGACGTCAACGACCAGCTGGGCACGACGATCGTGCTGATCGAGCACGACATGGGCGTGGTGATGGATATCTCCGACCGCGTGGTGGTACTCGACTACGGCAAGAAGATCGGCGACGGCACGCCCGACGAGGTGCGCAGCAACCAGGATGTCATCAACGCCTATCTCGGCGTGGCGCACTAGACGAGGAATAACAATGAATATCAATTTTTTCTTTGAAGTGCTGATCGGCGGCCTGCTGTCAGGCGTCATGTACGCGCTGGTGGCGATCGGTTTCGTGCTGATCTACAAGGCCTCGGGCGTGTTCAATTTTGCGCAGGGAGCGATGGTGTTTTTCGCCGCCCTCACCTGCGTCGGCATCATGGACAAGTTCGGCCTGTCGCTGTGGCTGGCCATCCCGCTGACGATGCTCACCATGATAGCTCTGGGCATGGCGATTGAAAGGGTGGTCTTGCGCCCCCTCGTCAACCAGCCGGAAATCACGCTGTTCATGGCCACCATCGGCCTGACCTTTTTCATCGAAGGCCTGGCGCAGCTGATGTGGGGCTCGCAAGTGCACAAGCTGGACCTGCCCATCGAAGACGTACCGATGCCCTTCCTGATGGAGCATTTCAATATCATCATCTCGCAGTTCGACGTGGTGGCTGCCGGCATCTGCGCGCTGCTGGTGATCTGCCTGGCCCTGCTGTTTTCGAAAACCAAGGTGGGCCGCGCCCTGCGCGCCGTCGCCGACGACCACCAGGCGGCGCTGGCGGTGGGCATCCCGCTGCAGCGCATCTGGGCCGTGGTGTGGGGTGTGGCGGGCCTGGTGGCCATGGTGGCCGGCTTGCTGTGGGGCGCGCGCAACGGCGTGCAGTTCGCCCTCACCTTCATCGCCTTGAAAGCGCTGCCGGTGCTGATCCTCGGCGGCTTTACGTCGGTGCCGGGCGCCATCGTCGGTGGCCTGATCATCGGTGCCTCGGAAAAGCTGGCCGAAGTCTACCTCGGTCCCATGGTGGGCGGCGGCATCGAAGGCTGGTTCCCTTACGTGCTGGCCCTGCTGTTCCTGCTGGTGCGCCCGGAAGGCCTGTTCGGCGAGAAGATCATCCGGCGTATTTGATCCATTACAGGTCGGATTAGCATCGTAGGTCGGGTTAGGCCGCAGGCCGTAACCCGACAACAGCCAACACAGTCATCAAAGGATATACCCATGATTTACCGTGAAGCAGGACAATTCAAGACCAGCTACCAGGCTGACAACCAGATTTTCCCGATCAGGCAAGACCGCCTGGCGCTGACGGCCACGCTCCTTGTCGCCGTCTTCCTGCTGCCGTATTTTGCCTCGCCCTACATGCTGTCGGCGATCCTGATTCCCTTCCTGATCTTCGCGCTGGCGGCGCTGGGCCTGAACATCCTCACCGGTTACGCGGGCCAGCTGTCGCTGGGCACGGCCGCCTTCATGGCCGTGGGCGCCTTTGCCTCGTATAACTTCATGGCCCGACTGCCAGGCTTGCCGCTGCTGGTGTCGTTCATCCTCGGTGGCCTGTGTGCGGCCATGGTGGGCATCGCCTTCGGCCTGCCCTCCCTACGCATCCGCGGCTTTTACCTGGCCGCCTCCACCCTGGCGACGCAGTTTTTTGTCGTCTGGTGCCTGACCAAGATCCCGTACCTGACCAACTACAGCTCCTCGGGCGTCATCACGGTGCAGAAAATGACCATCCTCGGCTACCAGTTCGATACGCCGCAAAGCAAATACCTGCTGGTGCTGGCGATTGTCGCCGGCATGGCGCTGCTGGCCAAGAACATGATCCGCTCGAACGTGGGCCGCTCGTGGATGGCCGTGCGCGACATGGACATGGCGGCCGAAGTGATCGGTTTCAGACTGATGCGCACCAAGCTGCTGGCCTTCGCCGTCAGCTCGTTCTACTGCGGCGTGGCCGGCGCCCTGTATGCGTATGCCTACCTGGGCACGGTGGAGCCGGAAGCGTACAACCTGGACCTGTCCTTCCGCATCCTCTTCATGATCATCATCGGCGGCGTCGGCTCCATTCTCGGCTCCTTCCTGGGCGCGGCCTTCATCGTGCTGCTGCCCGTGTTCCTGAACACCATCGCGCACGGCCTGGCATTGCCGACCAGCGTGGCCTCGAACCTGGAACTGATGGTGTTCGGCGCGCTGATCATTTTCTTCCTGATCGTCGAACCACACGGCCTGGCCAGGCTGTGGCAGATCGCGAAGGAGAAACTGCGCCTGTGGCCTTTCCCGCACTAGGAATTTGTACCTTGCAGTCTGATGTCGGTTGACTTGAAATCAAATAAAACAAGAGGAGACACACAATGAAACACATCAAATCGCTCATGCTGGCCGCCGCCATCGCCAGTGCCGCACTCACCATGGCCGGCAGCGCCCAAGCGCAGGACAAGGAACAGTACATCGCCCTGCCGTCCTACCGCGTGGGTCCGTACGCGGCCGGCGGCTCCGGTTTCTACGGCGGCGCCATCGACTACTTCAACCTGGTCAACCAGGCCGGCGGCGTCAATGGCGTCAAGATCAGCTGGGAAGAATGCGAAACCGAATACAACCCGTCGCGCGGCGTCGAATGCTATGAACGCCTGAAAACCAAGCAGGGCGGCGCCACCCTGGTCGAAACCCTCTCCACCGGCGTCGCCTACGGCATTCTGGACCGCGTGGCACAGGACAAGATCCCCATGACGATGATCGGCTACGGCCGCTCGGATGCCGCCAACGGCAAGGTCTTCCCGTATGTGTATCCTCTGATCTCCAGCTACTGGAGCCAGGCCGCTGCCATGATCAAATACCTGGGCGACAAGGACGGCGGCATGGACAAGCTGAAAGGCAAAAAGATCGTCCATCTGTACCACGATTCGGCCTTCGGCAAGGAGCCGCTGCCCGTGCTCGAAGCGCTGTCGAAACAGTACGGCTTTGAACTGGTGAAAATTCCCGTCGCGCCGCCAGGCAGCGAGCAGCAATCGCAATGGCTGCAAATACGCCAGGCCAAGCCGGACCACGTGATCCTGTGGGGCTGGGGCGTGATGAACTCGGTCGCCATCAAGACGGCGCAGCGCAACGGCTTCCCGCGCGACAAAATGCTGGGCGTCTGGTGGGCCGGCTCCGAGGAAGACACGATTCCATCGGGCGACGCGGCCAAGGGCTACACGGCGATGACGTTCAATACGCCGGGCAACTACCCCGTGCTCGACGACATCCGCAAGAAACTCTACGCGTCCGGCAAGGGCAACCTGTCCGACCAGTCGCGCGTCGGCTCCGTCTACCACATGCGCGGCGTGACAGCCGGCATCCTGTGGGTGGAAGCGATCCGCGTGGCGCAGGAAAAATTCGGCAAGGGCAAGCCTGTCACGGGCGAGCAAATGCGCTGGGGCCTGGAAAATCTGAACGTCGACGATGCGCGCCAGAAGGCCATCGGCGCACTGGGCATGTTCCCCACCGTGAAGACCAGCTGCGACGACCATGAAGGTTCGGGCGCCGTGAAGGTGCAGCAGTGGGATGGCAAGAAGTGGATCGCCATCACGCCGAAATGGATCGTCGGCGACAAGGCCCTGGTGCGTAAACTCGTCGAGGAATCGTCTGGCAAGTACGCCGAAGAGAAAAAGATCACGCCGGCGTGCATGAAGTAAGCGGCTCTCAAAGTGGTGTCGGATTACGCGCGTTGCGCTAATCCGACCTACCTCGATACGACGTAGGTCGGATTAGCCGAAGGCGTAATCCGACAAGCACCAACATCACATGAAAACGAAGCAGCCATGACACCCACTGCCACGCAAACACCAGACACCCCACCGCCCTACCTGTCGGTGAACAATATCGAAGTCATCTACGACCACGTGATCCTGGTCCTGAAGGGCGTGTCGCTGCAAGTGCCGCAAGGCAAGATCGTGGCGCTATTGGGCGCCAACGGCGCCGGCAAGTCGACCACCCTGAAAACCATCTCGACCCTGCTGCGCGGCGAACGCGGCGACGTCACCAAGGGCGAAGTCCAGTTCAAGGGCGAGCGCGTGGATCAATTGACGCCGAATGAGCTGGTGAAGCGGGGCCTGTCGCAAGTGATGGAAGGGCGCCACTGTTTCGGCCACCTCACCATCGAGGAAAACCTCTTGACGGGCGCCTACACGCGCAGCCTGTCGCGCAGCGAACTGAAAGACGCGCTGGAGAAGGTGTATCACTATTTCCCGCGCCTGAAAACGCGGCGCAGCAGCCAGGCCGGCTACACCTCGGGCGGCGAACAGCAGATGTGCGCCATCGGCCGCGCGCTGATGGCCAAGCCGTCGATGATTTTACTGGACGAACCCTCGATGGGCATCGCGCCGCAGATCGTCGAAGAGATCTTCGGCATCGTCAAGGACCTGAACCACAAGGAAAACGTGTCTTTCCTGCTGGCCGAACAGAACACCAACGTGGCGCTGCGCTACGCCGACTTCGGCTACATCCTGGAAAACGGACGCGTCGTGATGGAAGGGCAAGCGCAGGAACTGGCCAGCAACGAAGACGTCAAAGAGTTTTATCTGGGCGTGTCCAGCGCCGGGCGCAAGAGCTTCCGCGACATGAAGTTCTACCGCCGCCGCAAGCGCTGGCTGGCCTGACACAGGAGCTGCCGTCATGGACCTGGAACGGGTGAAGCAGGTGTGCCGTGCCTTTCCCGGCGCGACAGAAGACATCAAATGGACGAATGTGCTGGCGTTTTGCGTCGGTGGCAAGCTGTTCGCCCTGTGCGGCGCGGAAGCACACAGCCCGCGCGGCATCAGCTTCAAGGTCGATGCCGGGCGCTTCCTGGAATTGACGGACCGTCCGGGTTTTCGCCCGGCGCCCTACCTGGCGCGGGCCAAATGGGTGCTGGTCGCCAGCCCCGACGCGCTCGACGACGACGAAATGGCCGCCCTGCTGCAGCGCTCATACAGCCTGATTGTTGCGGGGCTGACGAAAAAAATGCAACGTGACATTGGAGAATCAGCAACATGACCGATACGCTCGACAGTCTGGAAGCACGCGCCCCCGAAGCGCGCGAACGCGAATTGATGGCCGGCCTGCCGCAGCTGATCGCGCGCGCGCAAAAGGCACCGGGCTGGGCCCACATCCTCGATGGCGTCAACGCGACCGACATCACCAGCCGCGCCGCGCTGGCGCAGCTGCCCGTGACGCGCAAGTCCGACCTCAAGCAATTGCAGCACGCGCAACTGCCGTTCGGCGGCTTGAACACCACGCCGAAAAACGCCCTGTCGCGCGTATTCGTCTCGCCCGGTCCCATCTTCGATCCGGAAGGCCGCGGCCCCGACTGGTGGCGCTTCGCGCGGCCCATGTATGCGGCCGGCGTGCGCGCCGGTGGCTTGCTGCAGAACTGCTTTTCGTATCACTTCACGCCGGCCGCCTTCATGGTCGAAGGGGGCGCCGCACGCATCGGCTGCACCGTCATCCCGGCCGGCATCGGGCAGACGGAAATGCAGGTGCAGGCCATGGTGGATCTGAAGCCGGACACGTATATCGGCACGCCGTCATTTTTAAAACTGATCATCGAGAAGGCGCGCGAAATGGGCGCCGACATCAGCAGCGTCACAAAGGCCGTGATGGGCGCGGAAGCATTGCCCGAATCCCTGCGCACCTGGTTTGCCGAGAACGGCGTGCCGCACGTGTTCCAGACCTATGCCTCGGCCGATATCGGCAGCATCGCCTATGAAACGGCCAGCAATGGCAAGCTCAATCCGGGCATGGTCGTCGATGAAAACGTGCTGCTCGAAATCGTCCACCCGGGCAGCGGGATTCCCGTCGCACCGGGCGAGGTGGGAGAAGTCGTCGTCACCGTCTTCAATGCCGACTACCCGCTGATTCGCTTCGCCACGGGAGATTTATCGGCCGTGCTGATGGACGCGCCGGATTCGCCGTGCGGGCGCACGAATACGCGCATCCGCGGCTGGATGGGACGCGCCGACCAGACCACCAAGGTGCGCGCCATGTTCGTGCATCCGTCGCAGGTGCATGACATCGCGCGCCGCCATCCGCAAATCAAAAAGGCACGGCTGGTAGTATCGGGACGCATGGCCAACGACGAGATGGCTTTGCATTGCGAAGTCGACGATCCGCTTGACGCCAGCGGCGTGGAAGCCATCATCGGCTCGATCCGCGAACTGACCAAGCTGCGCGGCGACGTGGTGCTGGTGGCCGTGGGCAGCCTGGCGCAGGACGGCAAGGTCATCGACGACATGCGCGATTACAAATAAGGCCGATTTGCGGGATAATACCCGCATTGACCATCAGCCCCATTCATCGCCATGCAAGAGTCCATGCAAGAATTTCATCACAACCGTGCCCGTGACCTGATCAAGAACGCGGAACTGCTGTTCGACCAAGATACCGTGCAGGCGTCGATCACGCGCATGGCCGATGTGCTCAACACACGCTTCAACGCCGAGGACTCGAAAGAGTTCCCGCTGGTGCTGGGCGTGATGGGCGGCGCCGTCGTATTTACGGGCAACCTGCTGCCGCAACTGAGCTTCCCGCTCGAATTCGACTACATCCATGTGAGCCGCTACGGCGACGACGACAAGGGTGGCGAAGTGGTGTGGAAAGTCATCCCCCGCTCGAACGTGGCGGGCCGCACCGTCATCGTGCTCGACGATATTCTCGACGAGGGCGAAACCCTGGCGCACGTCAAGCAGCGTTTGCTGGACATGGGCGCCTCGGAAGTGATCCTGGCCGTGTTTGCCGACAAGGCCATCGGCAAGAAAAAGCCCGTGCAAGCGGACATCGTCGGCCTGGTGATCCCGAACCGCTTCGTCGTCGGCTTCGGCATGGATGCGTACGGCTACTGGCGCAACCTGCCGGGGCTGTGGGCCATCAAACCCGAGGATTTGAAGCAGGAGTGACTGGGGTAATTGCGGTGGTTGTCGGATTACGCTGCGCTAATCCGACAACCAGTGCCCGGTGTCGTAGGTCGGATTAGCGGCGGCACGCCGCGTAATCCGTCACCACCATCATCGCAACAACGATTACAGCTTCAACCGCGCGCGCGCCGCATCGTATTCGGCCTTCAGGCGCGCCACCATCTCTTCCACGCTTGGCACATCATCCATCAAGCCCACGCCCTGGCCCGCGCCCCAGATGTCGCGCCAGGCCTTGGCGCTGCCGGAGCCAAAATTCATCGAACTCTTGTCCGCTTCGGGCAAGGCTTCCGGATCGAGTCCGGCCGCGACGATCGATTTTTTCAGGTAATTCCCGTGCACGCCCGTAAACAGGTTGGTGTAGACGATGTCCGATGCAGCAGACTCGACAATGGCGTCGCGGTAACTGTCGCTGACGTTCGATTCCTTGGTCGCCAGCCAGCGCGAGCCGATGTAGGCAAAGTCGGCGCCCATGGCTTGCGCGGCCAGCACGGCGTCGCCCGTGGCGATGGAGCCGGACAGCGCCAGCGGACCGTCAAAGAATTTGCGCACTTCGCCCACCAGCGCGAACGGCGACAGGGTGCCCGCATGGCCGCCAGCGCCGCTGGCCACCAAAATCAGGCCGTCTACACCCGCTTCCAGCGCCTTTTTCGCGTGACGGATCGAGATCACGTCATGCAGCACGATGCCGCCATAGCTGTGGATGGCGTCGAGCATTTCCTTGGGCGGCGCGCGCAGCGAGGAAATGATGATGGGGATCCGGTGTTTCACGCACACTTCCACGTCATGCGCCAGACGGTCGTTCGACTGGTGCACGATCTGGTTGACGGCGATCGGTCCCACTTTTTTATCGGGATTGGCGGCCTGGAAGGCGGCCAGTTCGGCCTGCAAGTCCGTCAGCCACGTGTCGAGCAATTCGGCGGGACGCGCGTTCAGGGCCGGGAAGGAACCGACAATGCCGGCCTTGCACTGCGCCGCGACGAGGGCCGGGCCGCTGGCGATGAACATCGGCGAGGCGATAACGGGTAAGGAGAGGTTTTGCAACGCAACAGGCAATGCCATGGCGGACTCGCTGGAAAGTTGATCGGACGTGAAGACACACTGAACGCTGATTATAGTGCAGAAAAAGTACGATCGTGCTGAATTTATCGCCTATCCGTTTCAGCCCTCGTTGAGCAAGTACTCACCCTCGACTCGTGCCGCCGCAGCCCTCACCAGTTGCGACACGGCCCACTCGGCCAGCGCGACTGCCTCCTGGCGCAGGAAGCGCCGGTTGGCCTCTTCGAAGATGGGCATGCCGCGCAGCAAGGCCGGTATTGCGGCGAGGGCGATGCGCTGACGCTCCAGCAGCAAAAATTTCAGCAGCACCTTGACCGCATTCTGCGCATTGCGCACGGGGTCGGACGACAGGTAGTCGAGACGCGAATAGGCGCGCTGCAGGGCGCCGGCAGCGTCCTGGAACGGCCGCCCGTGGCCGGGAATCACCACGCGCACGGCCAGGCTGGCGATCAGATCCAGCGTGGCGCGCGCTTCCAGAAAACCGGAGCCGCCATCGAGTTCGGGGAAGATCACGCCAAAGCCGTTTTCCCACAGGGCGTCGGCGGAAATGAGGATGCCCTCGTCGGCACTGTAAAAAATCAGCGAGTGCGGGTCGTGGCCCGGTGCGCCCAGCGCTTGCCAGCGCATATCGGCCAACGTCAACGTGTCGCCGGGCGAGACGGTGGCGTCAAAGCCGAAGCGCGGGCATTGCTGGCCCGTGGCCTGGAAGCTGAGGGCATCGACATCCCATACTCGCACCTTGTCCGCTTCCGAGACGGGAATAGCCGTCTGGCAGCCATACTCGGCTTGCAACAGCGCGTTGCCGCCGCAATGGTCGGAGTGCAGATGGGTGTTGAACAACCGCTCCAGCGGTCGCCCTTGCAAGCTATGGCGCAGCAAGGCCAGGGTTTGCGGCGCATGCGTGACATAGCCGCTGTCGATCAGGGCCGTGTCGTCCTTGCCCTTGAACAGAATGTTGTTCGACGACAGCCAGCCGCGTTCGAACACCTGCATGGCATCGGGGAACAGCGCTGGCGATCGCGGCATGGGCTTCCTCAGAAATCGGGCTCGAAATCGAGCAAAGATTCGCGGCCTGGCAATTCGGCCCATACGGCGCGCTTGAAGTCGTCATCGGCCTTGCTCCAGGCGATGATCTCGTCGAGCGTGCGCAAACAGCCTTCGCACAAGCCACTGTTGCGGTTCATCTTGCACAGGCTGACACAGGGCGACGGCACCGGTGACGGCAAGGGGAGCGGAACGGCTGGCGGAGGTGGGGGAGCGACCATCATGGAGCGGCATCGGTGACTGTACAGGCTTGCATTATGCCGCGAAACCGGGCTGGCGAGGCGATGCCACTGGTATGCAATGTTTCTATCACTATATTTTTCAGCGTGAAACATGATTAGAAAGCCATCTGTTGCGCATTTATTTTATGCCTTGTTTTCACTCTAGGAGGACCTGTCCTACACCCAGACCAGGCCAGATCCTGCTTGACTTGAACTATTTCAGAACTATACTACCATCCATACAGATGGCAATTGGATGCCACGTGGAGTTTTTGGAGATATATGGCCAAGCAAGACAGCAAGCCCAAAATTGGGGAATCCGAAAAAATCACGATCAACCTCGGCTTGATCGACCTGGGGCAGATCGATTTGCTGGTCCAGGAGGGATTTTATTCCAACCGTACGGATCTGATCCGTACGGCCATACGCAACCAGCTGGGTATCCACGCCGACGTGGTGAAACAAACCGTCGCCCGTAAAAGCCTGGTATTGGGCATGCAGCATTATTCGCGCGCCGACCTGGAAGCGATCCAGGCAGCCGGCCAGCGCCTGCAGATCCAGGTGCTGGGACTGGCCAGCATCGCCAGCGACGTCTCCGTGGAACTGGCACTGGCCACCATCGAGTCGATTTTCGTATTAGGTGCCCTGCACGCCAGCACCGTCGTCAAGACGGCGCTCGCAGGGCGAATTCACTAGCGCATTGGTTTGCGGCGATAACCCGGCCGATGCGCGGCACCGTTAAGGATGGTCATGAAACTACCTCTCAACATGTTGGCGCACATGCGCGCCGCAACCCGCAATCTGATGGGCCAAGGTCCTGCCGCCGCCACCGAGGCGATCCAGCAGGCGCTGTCTGCGGCCGGCCTGACGCCGCCGGCGGCAGCCACGCAAGCGCCGCCACCGCAGCCGATGCGCGATATTAATCCGCCACCGGCGCCACCGCCTGCGCCACCGCCTGCGCAGGCCCGGGCCGAGGCGCCGCAAGCTGACGCGGTGCCGCCCACGCCCACGCCCGCGCAGGCGGCGCAGGAATTTGCGCAGGATTTCATGGCGCGCCTGGGCGTGCCCGCCGGCCTGGGACAGCACAGCTTCGACATGCCCAGCTTCGAGATGCCGAATTTTCATCCGCCAGGTTTCAATGCGCCGGCCGCCGCGCCGGCGCAGATGCCCGCTGGCGCGCAGTTCATCGACGGCGTGTACCGCAACCATGCGGGCACGCGCTCCTACAAACTGTATATCCCCAGCAGCTATCACGGCCAGGCCATGCCGCTGATCGTGATGCTGCACGGCTGCACGCAAAATCCCGACGATTTCGCGGCCGGCACGCAGATGAATGTGCTGGCCGAGGAAAAGGAATGTTTTGTCGTCTATCCGGCACAAACGCAGGGTGCCAACAGTTCGCGCTGCTGGAACTGGTTCAATGCCATCGACCAGCAGCGCGACCAGGGCGAACCGTCGCTGATCGCCGGCATCGCGCGGCAAGTCATCGACGACTACCCGGTGAATGAACGCGAAGTGTTCGTCGCCGGCCTGTCGGCGGGGGGCGCCATGGCCGTCATTGTCGGCACCTTGTACCCGGATTTGTTTGCCGCCGTCGGTGTGCATTCGGGCCTGCCGTTCGCCTCGGCGAAGGACTTGCCATCGGCGCTGGCAGCCATGAAGGGCGGCGCCATGCCCAATGCCCAGCGCCGGGCGCCGGCGGGCGGCGTGCCCATCATTGTTTTCCACGGCGACCGCGACACCACCGTCAACCCGCGCAATGGCGATGAACTGATCGCCCAGGGCGTGCGCAGCCAGGCGGGCGGGAACGCAGCCAAGGCGGCTTCCATCGACGGCAGCGTACCGAATGGCCACCGCTACACGCGCACCACGCACAGCCAGGCCGATGGCTCGCCGCTGGGCGAACACTGGGTCATCCACGGCGCAGGTCATGCCTGGTCCGGCGGCAGCGGCAGCGGCAGCTACACGGATGGCAAAGGGCCGGACGCCAGCCGAGAGATGCTGCGCTTTTTCAAGACCGTCAGCTGATGTTTTCGGTGAATGGCGCGATCTGCCGCTGCTTGTCGGCGATCTCGCACACGCCATCGGCATAGCGGTTGGAGATGGCGATGAACTGGTCCTGGATCTCCAGGAAGGCGTCGACGATCTCGGCGTCGAAGTGCGAACCGCGTCCCTCGACGATGATCTGCACGGCCTGCGCATGGTCCATGCCCTGCTTGTAGATGCGCCTGCTGATCAGGGCGTCATAGACGTCGGCCAGCGCCATCAGGCGCGCCGAAATCGGAATGTCTTCACCAGCCAGCCCTTGCGGGTAACCGCTGCCATCCCATTTTTCATGGTGGCTGTAGGCGATTTCCTTGGCGTACTTGAGGAAATCGACTTCGATGCCCAACTCGTGTTCGGCCGCCAGGATGGCGTCGCGCCCCAAGGTGGTATGCGTCTTCATGATGGCCATTTCGTGTGGTTCGAAACGCCCCGGCTTGAGCAGGATATGGTCGGGGATACCCACCTTGCCGATGTCATGCAGCGGGGCCGTCTTGAACAGCAGTTCGATATTCTTGTCCGTTAAGAAATCACGGAAACGCGGCATGCCGCGCACTTTCTCGGCCAGCGCTTTCAGGTAGTGCGAGGTGCGGCGGATATGGTTGCCCGTCTCGCTGTCGCGCGTCTCGGCCAGCGAAGCCATGGCGTGTATCGTGACGTCCTGCAGCGCCGCCACTTCCTGCACGCGGCGCTCCACTTCCGTTTCCAGGTAATGATTCTGGTCGCGCAAAAAATCCTGCATCTGCTTCATCGCCAACTGCGTCTTGATACGGGCCAGCACGATGGGCGCCGAAATCGGCTTGGTGATGTAGTCGACGGCGCCCAGGGCCAGGCCCAGCTGCTCGTCGGCCACTTCGCTCATGGCGGTCACAAAAATCACGGGTATGCCGGCCGTGGCGGGATCGGCCTTCAGCGCGCGGCACACATCGTAGCCGCTCATGCCCGGCATCATGATGTCGAGCAGGATCAGATCGGGCTGGTCGCCGCCGGCGGCGATTTTCAGGGCGCGCTCGCCATTGACGGCGATCTTGGTCCGGTAATCGTCTTCCAGCACTGCGCGCAACAGGTCGATATTGTCTGGCGTGTCGTCGACTACCAGGATGGTTGGCTTGCTTGCTGACGCTCTCATGCCCGTCCTTCGTTCTGCATAGTTATCCTTGTCACAGTGTCAGCTCCAGCGCATCGGCCACCTCGCCCAGCTGCGCCAGCGCACCTTCGAAATCGTATTGTCCCAGCATACGCTTCAACTGGCGCGCATGTTCCGCCTGCCCGGCCGCGACCAGCACGGGACCGATGCCGTCGAGATGCTTGACGGCCTGCGCGTCGTCCTGCTGCAGCAGTTGCGACAGTTCGCGCAAGCCCGCCTCCAGGTATGCCCGGTCCACCGGTGCCACCACGGCGTTCCCCGGCTCGGCCACGTTGCTGCGCGACTGCATGGCCAGCACGATCTTCGGCACCAGTTCATCGAGTGCCAGGGTGCAGGCGGCCAGCGCCTGCGGCAAGCCGTCATGCGATCCCAGGCTGAGCAAATGCTCGACCCGCGCCGCGCTGTCGGCCAGGCCGCCGGCGCCAATATTGCCGGCCAGGCCCTTCAGGGTATGCGCTTCGCGAATTGCCGTCTCGAGCTGGTTGTTCTCGATGGCGACGACGATGCGCTGCATGGCATCGAACTGGGTTTCCACAAAACGGTCCAGCAATTTTCGCATCAAAGTGGCATTGCCGCCCACGCGCCGCATCGCCTCCGCCATTTTCAGGCCGGCGATCACAGGCAGCTCCGCTTCCGGCAGCGCCACCAGCGCCGTCATTTCCTGCGGCGTGGCCGGCGCGATCCAGCGCGCCAGGGTACCGAACAGCTGCGCCACGTCGATCGGCTTGGCGATGAAATCGTTCATGCCGGCGTCCAGGCATTTTTCCTTGTCGCCGACCATGGCATTGGCCGTCATGGCGATCACGGGCAAATTCGAATAACGCGGATCCTGGCGCAGCTTGCGGGTGGCCTGGTAGCCATCCATCACAGGCATCTGGCAATCCATCAGCACGCCGTCATAAGCGTTTTCCTCGATCTTCGCCAGCGCGATGGCACCATTGCTCGCGATATCGACGCGGATGCCGGCGTCGTTCAGAATATGCTGCGCCACTTCCTGGTTCACTTCATTGTCCTCCACCAGCAGTAGCCAGGCACCGCGCAGGGCGCGTTCGTCGTCGCGGTAGCTGCTCTGGCGCTGCGTCTTGCGGCTCTGTCCCGTCACGCCGCCAAACACGAACGATATCTGGTCGAGCAGGGTCGAGGCGCTGACCGGCTTGTTCAATACGCCGTCGAGCGGCAAGTCCCGCTGGCGCGCCGCCTCCAGCAGCGCTTCGCGATGGAAGGCCGTGACCATGATGCAGGCCGGCGTCGCATCGATGCCGGCGGCGTCGGCGCGGATGCCGGCCAGGGTATCGAGACCGTTCATGCCCGGCATTTTCCAGTCCATCAGCACCAGGCCGTACGGGCGCCCCTCGGTGCGCGCCTGCGCCACGGCGCCGATGGCCAGCACGCCGCCAAACACGGCACGCGCCTCAAAACCCAGCGCCGTCAGCATGCTGACGAAGATTTCACGCGCGCTGGGGTTGTCGTCAACCACCAGCACGCGCAGGCCCTGGAACTGCTGTGGCACTGGCAGGCTGTCGCGCGGCACGGCGGCCAGGCCGAAGCGGGCCGTGAAGAAAAAGGTGCTGCCCACACCCGCTTCGCTGACCAGGTCAATCTCGCCTTCCATCATTTCCACCAGGCGCTTGCTGATGGTCAGCCCCAGGCCGGTGCCGCCATGGTGGCGCGTGGTCGACGTGTCGGCCTGGGTAAATGCCTGGAACAGTTTGCTGCGCTGGGGTGGCGTCAGGCCGATGCCCGTGTCGCGCACGTCCACGCGCAAGACGGCCGCGTGCTCCTCGAGCTGCTGCAGGCGGATGGTGACGACGATCTCGCCCTTGTCCGTGAATTTGATGGCATTGTTGGTCAGGTTGATCAGTACCTGGCCCAGGCGCAGCGGATCGCCCTGCAAGGCGTTCGGCACGTCGGGGCCGATGTCGAACAGCAGTTCGAGCCCCTTGTCCTGGGCCCGCATCACGGACAGGTCGGCGATCTGCGCCAGCACATCCTCGAGGAAAAAGTCGACTTTTTCAAAGGCCATCTTGCCCGCCTCGATCTTCGAGAAATCGAGGATGTCGTCGATGATGGCCAGCAGGTTCTTCGACGCCGACTCCACCTTCTCCAGGTAGTTGCGCTGAGTCGACGTGAGCTCGGTCTGCAGCGCCAGGTGGGTCATGCCGATGATGCCGTTCATCGGCGTGCGGATCTCGTGCGACATATTGGCCAGGAAGTCCGACTTCATCTTGGTCGCATCTTCGGCCACTTCAACGGCATGGCGCAGATCCTGCTCGACGGCCAGGTTGGTACTCATGTTTTTCAGCGCCTGCAGCAATTCGCCCGTTTCATCGCGCGACGTCACTTCGATGACGGAACTGAAGTCGCCTTTGGCCACGCGCGTGGCGATCGCCACCGCCTCGCCCAGCGGACGCGTGATCGAACGCGCCGACCAGGCAAAGGCCAGGCCGACCAACAGGGCTGCCAGCCCGATGCCACCCATCAACAGCAGCGACGTATCGATGTCGTTGCGTATCCTGGCCGCGCTGTCGCGTATCAGTTGCTGCTGCAAGTCATCGAGCTGGCCCACATACAGCAGCACTTTTTCCAGCACCGGCAAGGTCTGCGTCTGCATGGCCTGCTCCGCAGCAGCATCCTCGCCGCGCTCGACCAGTTCGAACATCGCCTTGAGCGAAACATAGTAGTCGGCGCGTGCAAGGTGCATCTGTTCCAGCAGACGCCGTTCTTCCGGCCGCGCATCGAGACCATCGAGGATGCGCACCTGCTCGTCGATGCTTTGCTTGATCGCTTCCAGGCGCACCTGATTCGCCTGGCGCCATGCCAACTCGCGCTGGTTCGGCAGGCTGCCTATGCGCGTGGCCGCCTCGCGCGCCAGCCCATGGATCTTGCTGGTGGCCTTGGCGGCGACCCAGTCGCGCCGCAGGATATCGTCGGTCTCGGCGCGGATGGCATAGATGCGGCTGCCCGCCAGGACAATGACGACCAGCATCAGCACGATCAAAATGGCATAACCGGCATTGATGCGCACGCCGATGCGGATATCCCTGAAGCGCATGACTTTCCTATCAGAAATTTTTGAAAATTGAAGTCTGAACGTATTACCCTACGGAATGCAAGGTTTATTGCAAAGCAATTTATACGGAAGCGCTTAATTGGCCGACGTGATGGCTTTTACAGGGCGTGTCAGGGTCGCGATATGCGTTTGCAGGCAGGCCGGGCACCAGCAGCCGATGGCGCGACCGCCGGGCACGGGTATGGCGGGCGGCATGGCCGTGCACCAGCATGGTCCGCTGGCCTGCGGGTCAGTCTGGCCACACTGGAAAGTGGCGCCGCAGAGAGTGCACTGGCTCATGGCTGTGTTTGAATTGGCAAGTGTGTGTCATGCTGCACCGGAGTGCGACGCAGATGTAACTGGCAGTAAAAGGGCTGGCTGGGGGACATATCGGACCAGACTATAGGATCATCAGGGAAAATACAACAAGATCGCCCTATAATGCCGCCAAGATTTTCTTCTTACCTGTAAAATCTCACCAATCTATTTTCCGGACTCGCCATGAATCAACTAGCTAACTTGAACCTGGACATGAATGACGACTTGACGGCGGTGTCGCCGCAAATCAAGGCGCAGATTCTGGCCGAGGCCCTTCCCTATATTCGCAATTTCCATGGCAAGACCATCGTCATCAAATACGGTGGCAATGCCATGACGGACGAACGCCTGAAGCACGGCTTCGCGCGCGACGTCATCCTGCTCAAGCTGGTTGGCATGAACCCGGTCGTGGTGCACGGCGGCGGACCGCAGATCGACAACGCGCTGAAAAAAATCGGCAAGCAAGGCACCTTCGTGCAAGGCATGCGCATCACCGATGAAGAAACCATGGAAGTGGTGGAGTGGGTGCTGGGCGGCGAAGTGCAGCAGGATATCGTCATGCTGATCAACCATTACGGCGGCCAGGCTGTCGGCCTGACGGGCAAGGATGGCGGCTTGATCCGCGCGCGCAAGATGCAGATGCCGGACCGCGAACATCCGGGCGAATTCCTCGACATCGGCTTTGTGGGCGAGATCGACGCGATCAACCCGGCCGTCGTCAAGGCGCTGCAGGACGATGCCTTCATTCCCATCATTTCGCCGATCGGTTTCGGCCAGGATGGCCAGGCCTACAACATCAACGCCGACGTGGTGGCGGGCAAAATCGCGGAAATCCTGAAAGCGGAAAAGCTGATCATGATGACCAACATCGCCGGCGTCCAGGACAAGCAGGGCAAGCTGGTGACCGACCTGTCTGCGCGTGAAATCGACGAGATGTTCGCCGATGGCACGATCTCGGGCGGCATGCTGCCAAAGATCTCGTCCGCGCTCGACGCCGCCAAGTCCGGCGTGAACACGGTGCACATCATCGATGGCCGCATCGAACACTCATTATTGCTGGAAGTGTTGACCGAGCAGGCTTTTGGTACTATGATCCGTTCGCACTAAAAAATAATTCGGCGCAATTCACCCAGCGCCGATTTTTTATGCCCTTGTAGCTCAGTGGTAGAGCACTCCCTTGGTAAGGGAGAGGCCACGTGTTCGATCCACGTCAAGGGCACCATCGATATATCCCCGTATCTGAAAAATGTCCATGGCTGCGTTGTCTCGCCTCGCCGTACATGCGTACTGTCTTCGGCTCGACGCCTTGCCCTGAACACTTTTCATCTACTCTGCCGCCGTTTGTTGCGCGGCTATGCCAGCGTTACCTCTTCTACAGTTCAATACACCCGCTCGACCTTCAAGCCCCTTTGACGCAACAAGTCCGGCACGCTTTTCGTTCCAACCAGGTGCAGCACGCCGATGGCAGCCAGGCTGGATTTTTCGCGCGCCAGCAGTTTGGCGATGCCGTCGGCCAGGGCCGGGTTGCGGCCATCTAACAACACCTTTTGCACGAACTGCGCGGCAAACGAGGGGTCTGTCGCCGCTTTGACGGCCAGCTTGTCGAAGGCGGCCGCATCGGCCGTGCGCCAGGCGTTGGCGATCTCGCGCGCTTCCTGGCTTTGTTCCTGATCTTCGATCGAGGCCACACCGTCTTCCAGGAAACGGCACTGGTCTACCGGCGACATCGCGCCAAACAGCGCCATCTGGCCTTCCATCGACTCGAGTTCCAGCACGGGGATCTTGCGCGCCCTGGCTTGCTGCGACAGATAATTGTCCACCGCCAGGTCGGAGCGGTAGCCCAGGGTGGAAAATTCGCCGATGGCCAGCATGCTGGCCAGCATCCACGGCTTCATCGGCGCCACCGATTCGGCTGGAATACCGTATTTTTGCAACAACGGCGCCAGGCGCGGCGCCAGGGTCTGGCGGCAGTCGGCAGGCACTGTGCTGTCCGGTGCCTCCATGCCGTATTTCAGCACGGCGCCCAGGGCGGCGCGCGGGTCGGCGCCCGGATCGATCTCCAGCGCCAGCGCCCCGGCGCCTTCCAATGCCTGCGTCACCGTTGGTTCGAGGGGATAAAAATCAGGGGCGCCGACATGGATGGTACCGAACAAATACAGGGTATGGCTGGCGTCCTGCACCTTGAACAGCGCGCCCCGGTTTTGCGCCACGGGCGGCGCTTCCGCAAAGGCTGTCTGCAACGGCAGCAAGAATAATCCGCAAAACATCACTATAATCTGGCGTCGCATGGTTTTCCTGATTGTTGAATTTTTCATCTTCTCTCGCTAGCAAAGACTCTTGTGCCTGTGTCCCATCTTAACCGCTCGTCGCCGGTCTGGCTGTTTGACCTCGACAACACGCTGCACAATGCCTCGCACGCCATCTTCCCCACCATCACGGCCAATATGAACACGTATATTGCCCGCGTATTGGGCGACGGTGTGACGCCGGCCGACGACGCGATCGTCAATGCGGCGCGCGCGGCCTACTGGCGCCGCTATGGCGCCACCTTGCTGGGCATGGTCAAGCACCATCAGGTGCAGGCCGCGCACTTCCTCCACGAGACGCACGCGTTCGACGATTTGCGCGCCATGATACGCGCCGAACGGGGGCTGGGGGCTTTGCTCAAACGCCTGCCTGGGCGTAAAATTTTACTCACCAACGCGCCGCTGCGCTATTCGAGCGACGTGATGCGCCACCTGGGCCTGCGCCAGCACTTTGCGCAGCATATCGCCATCGAGGCGATGCATGTGCACCGCCAGCTGCGGCCAAAGCCATCGACCCTGATGCTGCGCAAACTGATGCGCAAACACCAGATCCGCCCTGGCCGCTGCATCCTGGTGGAAGACACCCTGGCCAACCTGAAGGGTGCGAAAAAACTGGGCCTGCGCACGGCCTGGATCACGCAATACCTGAAAATGGCCGATCCGATCGGCGTGGCAAAGCTGCCCAGAGCGTTAAATCGCCCCGCTTACGTCGATGTCAAAGTAAAATCTGTCCGGCATTTGGCACGCCGCCTTCACCGTCTGCGCTGAAGGGGACTCCTGGACTTCCGGTTGACGCCGGAAGCCGCACCGCTAGCGGCGGTGACGGATATCCCCATCAAGGCAGCATTTTTTTTAACGACAAGAGAAAATATGGCAAGCACACCGCCGGGCCAACGCAGGCTACAAATTCTTCAGGCCCTCGCCGCAATGCTGGAGCAGCCGAAAGGCGAAAAGATCACCACTGCCGCACTGGCCGCCAGACTGGCCGTCTCGGAAGCGGCCCTGTACCGCCATTTCGCCAGCAAGGCGCAAATGTTCGAAGGACTGATCGAATTCATCGAGTCGAGCGTCTTCGGCCTGATCAACCAGATCGCGGAAAAGCACAGCGACGGCATGACGCAGACACGCGACATCGTCGGCATGCTGCTCAATTTCGCCATCAGCAATCCGGGCATGACGCGCGTGTTGATCGGCGACGCGCTGGTCAATGAGGACGAGCGCCTGCAAGTGCGCATGAACCAGTTCTACGACCGCGTGGAACTGGCGCTCAAGCAGGCCTTGCGCGTGGCCGCCGCCGAAGGCCATGGCAAGGAAAGCGAAGTGGCGGCGCGCGCCACCTTGATCGTCAGTTTCGTCATCGGGCGCTGGCACCGCTACGCCAAGAGCGGCTTCAAGATCAATCCCTCCCAGGAAGCGGCGCTGCAAATCGCCATGCTGCTGGGGTAAGTCACCACCGCGGCTGTCCCCATGCATTCCGACTGTTTCGCCCTGCTCGACGACGCCAGCACACCCGGCGCCGGTTCGCGCCTGTACACGGGCCTGGCAGCGGTTTTGCAGTGCACCGAGGGGAGCGCGTGGTCAGCCATGCTCGAAGGGCTGCAAGCGGCTTTAAAACGCGGCCAGCACGCCGTCAGCGTATGCAGCTACGAGCTGGGGGCGCATTTGCTGGCCATGCCGCCGCGCGCGGCGGGCATCAACGCGCCGCCGCTGGCGCAAGTGCTCGTCTTTGACCATTGCACGCAGCTGTCGCAGGACGACGTGGCGCAGTGGCTGGCCGAACGCGTCCATGCGGACGCTGGGCCGGTCGGCGTGGCCGATATACACGCGAATGTCGACCAGGCGCAATTTACGCAGGCACTGCACCGCATTCATGACTACATCGTGGCCGGCGACACCTATCAAGTCAACTACACCTATCGTTTGCGCTTCGACGCCTTTGGTTCGCCCCTGGCCCTGTATGCGCGGCTGCGTGCGCGCCAACCGGTGCCGTATGGCGCACTGGTGATGCTGCCAGATGGCGGCGCCCTGCTGTCGCTGTCGCCGGAGCTGTTCGTGCGCCATGCGCAAGGCGAGTTGACGGCGCGTCCCATGAAAGGCACGGCGCCGGCCGCCCCGCCCGAGCAAATGGAAGAAAACGTGCGCCGCGCCACCGCCCTGGCTAATGATCCGAAAAACCGCGCGGAAAACCTGATGATCGTCGACCTGCTGCGCAACGACATCGGCCGCATCGCCGCCACGGGATCCGTCAAGGTGCCGGCCCTGTTCCAGGTGACGCGCTACAGCAGCGTGCTGCAAATGACCTCCACCGTGCAAGCGCGCCTGCGCGGCGACGCCAGCCTGGCCGACATCTTCCAGGCCTTGTATCCGTGCGGTTCGATCACGGGGGCGCCCAAACGGCGCACCATGGAAATCATCAACGAACTGGAAGGGGCGCCGCGCGGCATCTACACGGGCGCCATCGGCTGGTTCGATCCACCAAACGTCGGCGCTGCCCACGCCGTGGGCGACTTCTGCATGTCCGTGCCGATCCGCACCCTGGCCCTGCAACCGGCTGCCCCTGGCGGCATCCGGCGCGGCGAAATGGGCGTGGGCGCCGGCATCGTGCTCGACAGCGATCCGCAAGAGGAATTTGCGGAGTGCCAGCTCAAGGCCCGCTTCCTGACGGGCCTGAGCAACGACTTCGAACTGTTCGAAACCCTGCACGCCAGCCGTGCCGATGGCTGCCGCCAGCAAGAACGCCACCTGGCGCGCCTGGCCGCTTCCTGCGCCTATTTCGGTTTTGCCTGGGATGCAGACGCTGCCCGCGCCGCGCTGCAGACGGCCTGCGCGGCGCGCTCCGACGATGCCCCCTTCCGCCTGCGCCTGGCGCTGTGCCAGGATGGCCAGTTCAGTGTGCAGAGCGGCACGCTGGCGCCCTTGCCAGCCACGGTCAACGTCATGCTGGCGCCCGACACCACCACAGCGGACGACCTGTTCCTGCGCCACAAGAGCAGCGTGCGCGCGCGCTACGATGCGGCCTGGCGCGCGGCCGAGGCGCAAGGCGGTTTCGACATGCTGTTCTTTAACGAACGGGGCGAGCTGACGGAAGGCGGGCGCAGCAATGTCTTCGTCCGGCTCGATGGCTGCTGGCACACGCCGCCCCTGTCCTGCGGCTTGCTGCCGGGCGTGCAGCGCGCGGCCATGCTGGCCGATCCCGCCTGGAATGCGCAGGAAACCATCATCACGCGTCCCATGCTGGCGCGGGCCGAAGCGATTGTCGTGTGCAATGCGCTGCGCGGGGCGATGCCGGCCAAGCTCATCCTGTAAACCGGTAGCACCTGAAACCGTTCAGGGCAAGGCGCATTGCCGAAGGCAGTGCGAACGCACGACGAGGCACTGCAACGCCGCCATGGACTGTTTCAGGGGTTACAGGTCGATGCGCATTTCGTAACCGCCGTATATCATCCGCTTGCCATCGAACGGCAGCTTGGCCGGGTCCATCATCTCGGCCAGGCGGGGGTCTTGCATGACCTTGTCGTTGATTTCATCGCGCTTGGCGCGCGATTCAAACACGATCCAGGAAAACACCACCACTTCACCATCCTGCAAGTCCACCGCCTGCGGGAACGAGGTCAGCTTGCCTGGCTTGACATCGTCGCCCACGCATTCGCGAAATTCCAGCGCGCCATATTCGCGCCAGACGGCGCCGCAGGCGCGCGACATGGCCAGATAGGTATCGAGCTTGGCTTTCGGCACGGGAACCACAAATCCATCGACATACGCCATGATGCTCTCCTTTATGAAGACAAACGCGAACAACCAGCTTAGGACAATGATGGCAAGACGACAAGCGCGGCATTAAAAAAAGCTATGTCACCGTCAGATGTGGGAACGCTCCCAGCGTTGCTTTCAATAACGTTTCTGGTGAACGGATGCGCCGGGCGTCGAGCATCCAGCGCCATCCCAGGTAGTTCGGCAGGTAGCGCGTCGCCACGCCGTGAAAGGGACGCAGCCATTGCCGCAAGCGGCTGTGATAGGCATTCACGTTCTGCACGTGAGCGGCGCCCTGCACACGAATGCCAGCGCGCAAGTTGACGGCCTGGTGGCTGATGCCCGCTTCCCTGGCAAACGCCCGATAGGCGGCATGGCCATCCGTTACCAGCAGAACATCCTTGTCGATGACGGGCAACAAATAACGGTGCAGCTGTGCCTTTGTCAACGCCCCTTTGCCCGTGACGAAATCGAGGGTCTGGCCTGTGCGGTCGCGCGCCACCAGGATGCAGACCTGTTCATTCGATATGCCGCGTTGGCGGGCACGTCCGCCCCGGCGGCGGGCCGGACGCGTCATCTGCCGGGATCCCTTTTCCGATTCCAGCACATATAGCTCATCGGCCTCGGCAATGCCATGCAGACCATGCGGCCGGTCCGTCTTGGCGAGCGTTAAAAAACGGTGGCGCCAGCGAAACGTAGTGTTACGGTGCAGTCCCAGTTGCTGAGCGGCCTGGCGCACCGACCTGGAATCAAGCAGGCACTCCGCATACGCGAGCCACAGCGCCTTGTGGCGCAAGCGTGCCAGCGGCGTGCCCGTCAAGGCATTGAAGGTGCGCCCGCACGGCACACAGCGGTAGCGCTGCAGGCCGTGCGCATGGCCATGCCGGTGCAGGTGAAGCGAGTGGCAGGCGGGACAGACCAAGCGCGGCTGCGCCACACTTTCCAGCAGCGCGACGGTGGCGTCGTGCGGCGCGTTGCCACGCAGCAAGGCCATTCCTGCCTGCCGCTGGCGTCGGTTCAATTGCGCAAACTGCGCAATAAAGCTGATCCATTCGGCTGGCTGCATGATCTGCTCCCTGCATCGTGAATATACAGAGTCAGACAGCACTGCCAAGGGAAGATTCCGGCATTTCCCCTATTTGCCGATGACAGAGCCTTAAAAAAGCAGGCGCGCAAGCCTGCTTGTGTATACGCAACTTACATTGCCAGCGCTTTTTCCACCGCGCCAACGAGTTTCTTGTCGTCCGGCGTCACCTTGCTGGGGAAGCTCTCGACGACCTTGCCATGGCGGTCGATCAGGTATTTATGAAAATTCCAGGCCGGCGTCTTGCCGGTCTGCTTGATCAAGTCCACGTACAGAGGATTCGGCGTGGGGCCGGAGACCACCGATTTGGCAAACATGGGGAACTTCACGCCATAGGTGTTGTAGCAGAAATCGGCGATTTCCTTGCTGTTGCCGGGCTCCTGCTTGCCGAAGTCGTTCGACGGGAAGCCCAGCACCACCAAGCCCTTGCTGCCGTACTTGGCGTACAGCGCCTCGAGCCCTTCGTATTGATTGGTAAAACCACAATAACTGGCCGTATTCACCACCAGCACGACCTTGCCCGCGTACTGGCACAGATTTTGCGGCGCTTCATCCTGCAAGCGGTTGAACGTCTGCTTGAGGATGGCGGGACAGGCGGCTGGCGCGGCGGCTGCTGGTGCGGTATCGGCAGCATGGGCCGGCATGGCCAGGCTGGCGCCGGCGGCAAGGGTGGTGAGCGCAAACAACTGGGCAAGGGTCTTGGACATGAAGGGCACCATGGTCGAAAAGGAAAAAAACCATTCTATGCCAAACGCCGCGCACGCGTATGAGGGCCACAACACCAGCGATAGCTTGAGCGACATCAACTACCGTGCAGTACTTGCCCAACGCACAGTTTTTTTACCTATGCTCGGCCTTCCTGCCCTTGCCCCGTGGAGTTACCATGTCCTTCCCGCACCTGACCGCATTACCCACCGCCCTGCTGGCCGCCAGCCTGCTCGTCTTGGCGCCAGGCGGCGCGCACGCCGCCTCGGCTGCCAAAGCCGTCAAGCCCGCCGCGACCAGGGACGCCCCCGCCCTGCCCGCCTACCAGGCCGACCTGGGCCAGACCACCGTATCGGGCCTGTCCTCGGGCGGCTTCATGGCGGCGCAATTTGCCGTCGCCTACTCGGCTACTGTCGCCGGCGCCGGCATCATCGCCGGTGGCCCGTTTTTCTGCTCGGGTCAGCCGGGCCGCTTCCCCTATATTCCCTACCTGACGAATGCCCTGACCACCTGCATGAATCCGGGCAGCGCGCAGGTGGCGCCGCCCGTGGCCAGCGAATTGCTGCGCGCGACGAACGATTTTGCGCGCGCCCGTCTCATCGACGACACGGCCAACCTGAAACGCCAGCGCGTATATCTGTTCAGCGGAACGAAAGACCAGACCGTGACGCGGCCGGTGGTGGAGCAGGTGGAAAAATTCTATCAACTGGCGGGCACGCCGGCGGCGCAAATCCGCTTCGTCGATACGGTCGGCGCGGGCCATGCCATCATCACAGACAACACTCCGGACAAGCCCTGCGCCGTGACGGAGTCGCCCTTCATCAATGACTGCGACTTCGTGCAGGCGCGCGACATCCTGCAGCACCTGTACCCGGACCTGCAGCCCTCGTCGACCACCCTGACGGGCAAGCTGATCGCCTTCAACCAGCGCAGCTTCATCCAGAGCGCCTACTCCAGCATGAACAATACGGGCTACGCCTACATCCCGAAAGCCTGCGACAGCGAGAGCTGCCGCGTGCACGTGGTCTTCCACGGCTGCCTGCAAACCACGCAAGCCATCGGCAACCGCTTCTACACCACCACCGGCTACAACCAGGTGGCGGACGCCAACAAGATCATCGTGCTGTATCCGCAGGCCGAACCGAGCCCCGTCTACCCGTACAACCCGAAAGGCTGCTGGGATTTCTGGGGCTACACCAGCATCAATCCGATCGACCCGGATTTCTACCGCAAGAGCGGCACGCAGATGGCAGCGGTCAAGGGCATGCTGGACAGGTTAGGATCAGTTCGCAACAGCCGTCGATAACAGACGTCACGGATGCTTGAGAAGATCGTAGCGAGCGGCAACGAGGCTCGGCGCCCCCATCTGGCTAAAAAGCGCAGCTGTATTTGGTACGGGGCCGCCGAGGCAGCGAGCATCGCAGGCCGGAAAGCGCGCCGCGCAGTAGATTTAATCAAGCATCCTAGATACCGCCCATGCAAATATATTTAATGACTAAATAATCTTCGATACCGTAGGTCGACCCTTCACGGCCCAGGCCCGATTGCTTGACGCCGCCGAAGGGCGCGATCTCGTTCGAGATCAGGCCCGTGTTGACGCCGACCATGCCCGTTTCCAGGCCTTCTGCCACGCGCCAGATGCGGCCGATGTCGCGCGAATAGAAGTAGGCGGCCAGGCCGAATTCCGTATTGTTCGCCAGAGCGATCACTTCATCATCGGTCTTGAAACGGAACAGCGGCGCCAGCGGGCCGAAGGTTTCTTCGGTGGCCACACGCATGTCGTTCGTCACGTCGGCGATGATGGTCGGCTCGAAGAAGCCGTTGCCCAGCGCATGGCGCTTGCCGCCAGCCAGCAGCCGGCCGCCCTTGGCCAATGCATCGGCCACGTGCTCTTCCACCTTGGCCACAGCCTTGGCGTCGATCAGCGGTCCTTGCGTAACACCCGCCTCGATGCCATTGCCCACCTTCAGCTTGGCCACGGCGGCCACCAGCTTTTCGGCGAAGGCGTCATATACGCTGTCCTGCACGTACAGGCGGTTGGCGCAGACGCAAGTCTGGCCCGCATTGCGGTATTTCGAGGCGATGGCGCCTTCCACTGCCGCGTCCAGATCGGCGTCGTCGAAGACGATGAACGGTGCGTTACCGCCCAGTTCCAGCGAGAGTTTCTTGATCGTTGGCGCGCATTGCTCGGCCAGCAAACGTCCCACCTGGGTCGATCCCGTAAACGTCAGCTTGCGCACGATGGGGTTCGACGTCATTTCGCCGCCGATGTCTTTCGGCGCACCGGTGACGATGCTGAACACGCCCGCAGGCACGCCCGCGCGTTCGGCCAGCACGGCCAGCGCCAGCGCGGAAAACGGTGTTGCTTCGGCCGGTTTCAAGACCATCGGGCAGCCGGCGGCCAGGGCCGGGCCGACTTTGCGGGTGATCATGGCGGCAGGGAAATTCCATGGCGTGATGGCGGCGCACACGCCGATCGGCTCCTTGGTGATGACCAGGCGGCGGTCCGGCCACGGCGATTGCAAGGTATCGCCCGCAACGCGCTTGCCTTCTTCGGCAAACCACTCGATGAACGAGGCGCCGAACTGCACTTCGCCCTTCGCTTCCGGCAAGGGCTTGCCCTGCTCGGTGGTCATGATCAGCGCCAGGTCGTCGGCGTTTTCCAGGATCAGGTCATGCCAGCGGCGCAGCACGGCCGCGCGTTCCTTGGCCGTCTTCTTGCGCCAGGCGGGCCAGGCAGCATTGGCCGCCTCGATGGCGCGGCGCGTCTCGGCTGCGCCCATCAGGGGCACCGTGCCGATATGCTCGCCGGTGGCGGGATTGCTCACATTAATCGTCTGGCCACCATCGGCATCAGCCCAGGCTCCATTCACGTAAGCCTGGTGACGCAACAAGGTAGGATCTTTCAACTGCAGCATATGGATCTCCGGTCTGGTTTGAATTATCGACGAGGGATACTATGCCACAGCGCGGCCGATTCCGCAGGCGCAGCGCTGAACTGCCCCAATCTCTACTCGACCTTGAAAGACGACAGTTTCGGGTCCGGTGCCGGGTATTCCAGCTTCATGCCCTGCAGCGTTTCCAGCAGCAGGGAAGCGACCACCAGGTTGCGCTGCGTCTTGGAGTTCGATGGCACCACGTACCACGGCGCGTGGTCGGCATCCGTCTCACGGATCGCCGTTTCATAGGCGCGCTGGTAGCCATCCCACTTTTTGCGCTGGGCGATATCGTTGGGATCGAACTTCCACTGGCGGTCGGGATCGTCAAGCCGCTCCTGCAGCCGTCCCCGTTGCTCGTCCTTCGAGATATGCAGGAAGATTTTCAGGATGACGGTGCCCGTCTCGCTCAGCATGCGCTCGAAATCGCGGATCTGCGCGTAGCGGCGCTGGCATTCGGCTTTGTCGATCATGTCCTGCACGCGCGTGATCAGCACATCTTCGTAGTGGCTGCGGTTGAAGATGGCAATCTCGCCCTTCACTGGCACGTGCTGGTGCACGCGCCACAGGTAATCGTGCGCCAGTTCGATATCGGTGGGGCCTTTGAACGCCACGGCGCGGATGCCCATCGGGTTGATGTCGCTGAAGATGGCCTTGACCGTGCCATCCTTGCCCGACGTATCCATGCCCTGCAACACCAGCAGCACCTTCTTTTTGTGCTGCGCGTACAGCATGCTCTGGCACTCGGCGATCTGCGCCGTCAGGGCCACGGTTTCCTCGCGGTCCAGGGCCTTGCACTGGGCCGCCGTCAGCTTCCTGTTCGCCGCCTTGGTGGCTGCGCCCAGCAGGCGCTTGCCGGCGAATTCCTCGTTCAGCGCGAAACCCTGGCCGGCACGGAATCGCGTGCGCGCCTTCATGCTGCCACCGCCAGCTTGCGGTGCTCAATTTTTGTGCAATGGTCCATCACCACGTCCAGGCCAGCCGCCCGCGCCAGCTGCGCCGCCTCCTCATTGATGACGTCGAGCTGCAGCCAGAGACAGCCGGCCTTGACGGCGATGGCTTCCTCGGCGATGGGCAAGATATCCTCGGACTTGCGGAAGCAGTCGACGATATCGATGCGCGCCGGCGCAACCGCCGCCGCAGCCTGCGTCAGGGTGGCATAGGCGCGCTGGCCCAGCACTTCCTTGCCGGCAAGGGCCGGATTGACGGGCAACACGCGGTAGCCATGCTGCAACAGGTAATCTGCCACTTCATGGCTGGCGCGTTCGGGCTTGTCGGACATGCCGACGATGGCGATGATGCGGCTGTCTTTGAGGATGCGGGCGATGTTGGGCATATTCGGGTCGTAGTTAGGCGTGCGACATTGCCCGCCTAGCGTAGCAGATTCCCGTCCCGCCGGGAGCTAGCCAGAAGACTTAGCCGTGCGTATGAGCGCCAGCTGCGCCACGAAGGCCTGTGCGCGCGCCGTCACGGCCGCGTAATCTCCCGTGGCGCCCGGTCCACTCAGGCTGCTGCCGATGCCCACGGCTACGGCACCGCTGGCAAACCATGCATGCAGGTTCTCCACCGTCACGCCACCCGTCGGCATCAACGGCGCTTGCGGCAACGGCGCGCGCAGGGCCTTGATGTAGGCGGGGCCGAACATCTCGGCGGGGAAGACCTTGACGATGTCGGCGCCGGCCTGCAGGGCCGTGACGATTTCCGTCGGCGTCATCGCGCCCGGCATGGCCAGCACCTGGTAGCGCTGGCACAGCGTGATCGTTTCCACGTTGACGCTGGGCGAAATGATGAACTGCGCGCCGGCCAGGATGGCGGCACGCGCCGTCTCGGTATCGAGCACCGTGCCCGCGCCCAGCAGCACGTCATGGCCATGGCGTTCGCGCAGGGTGCGCAGCACGCCCAGGGTATCGGGCGTGGTGAACGCCACTTCCAGCGCCGTGATGCCGCCGGCGATGCACGCCTCGGCGATCTGCACGGCCGCATCGGGCGAGCCGGCGCGCACGATGCCGACCATGCCCCGTGTGAGAATGCCCTCGAAAACCGTATGTTTTTGCATATGCTCTCTCCTGTCAGGCCGGCAGAGCGCCAAAGCGCACTTCCGGCAAACCGCGCAAGCCAGGCTGGCGCGCATGAAACAATCCCCCGGCCAGCGGTTCGCCCGCCAGCTGGGCCGGCGTCAAACTCTCCTGCGCGGTGGTGACGAACAATTCGTCGTAGTGCGGCCCACCCAGGCTCACGCAACTGGGCTGCGATACGGGCAAGGTGATCGCGCGCTCGACGCTGCCGTCCGGCGCGAAGCGCAATACGCGTCCCGCGCCCCACTGCGCGCTCCACAAGTGGTCGTGCGCATCGATGGTGGCGCCGTCGGCGGCGCCGGGGCCGGAATCGAGCACGGCAAAGACGCGCACCCGGCTGGCGTCGCCCCCCAGGTAATCGTCCCAGCGGTAGATCGCCTTCTTCATCGAGTCGCAAAAATACATGGCCGTGCCATCGATGCTGAAGCAGATGCTGTTCGAGATGGCGATGGGCGGCAACGGCAAGCGCTCCAGGCTCAAGTCCAGGTTGAGGCGGTAGAAGCTGGCGATGGCATCGCGGCACGGGCGCTCATCGAGCGTGCCGAAGACAAAGCGTCCCTGGCGGTCGCAGCGGCCATCGTTCAGGCGCGTCATGGGCAAGTCCCCCTCCACCGTGTGCAAGGGCGTGACGGCCCCGCTGCGCGCGTCAAACCACGCCAGGCGCGAGGCCAGTCCCAGCAGCAGCACCTCGTCATTGTGCGTCAGCGCGAAGCAGGCCAGACGCTCGGGCATGGCCCAGCTCTGGCGTTCGCCCGTGGCCAGCACCAGCGCATGCAGCTGGCAGCCTTCGATATTCGTCCAGAAAACGCGGCCGCTGCGTTCGCACCAGCGCACGCCCTCGCCCAGGAAATTCTGCGCATCGACCAGTAATTGGGCCCGTGTTCCCATGTCTATTCCTTCTTTCAGTGAGATTCGCGCGGAACGGCCGAACCCCGGCAACCGACGAGGAAGTCCAGGTCCGCGCCTTCGTCGGCCTGCGTCACGTGCTTGATGTACATGGACTGGTAACCGCCCTTCATGGCCGGCTCGGGGGCGCGCCACTCGGCGCGCCGGCGCGCCAGCTCGGCCTCGTCGACGTCCAGGTGCAAGCGGCGCCCCGCCACGTCCAGTTCAATCATGTCGCCGTCGCGCACCAGCGCCAGCGGCCCGCCCACGGCCGCTTCCGGCGCCACGTGCAGCACCACCGTGCCGTAGGCCGTGCCGCTCATGCGCGCATCGGAAATGCGCACCATGTCGCGCACGCCCTGCTCCAGCAGTTTTTTCGGCAGTCCCATATTGCCCACTTCGGCCATGCCAGGATAGCCCTGCGGGCCGCAATTTTGCAGCACCATCACGCAGCTGGCATCGATATCGAGCGCGGGATCGTCGATGCGCTTCTTGTAATGCTCGATGCTGTTGAAGACGACGGCGCGGCCACGGTGCTGCATCAGTTCCGGCGAGGCGGCGGAAGGCTTGATGACGGCGCCGCGCGGGGCCAGGTTGCCATGCAGGACGGCGATGCCGCCCTCGTCCTTGAATGGCCGCGCCAGCGGCGTGATCACCTCGGGATTGAAATTTTCCGCTTCGGCCACGTTGACGGCCATAGTGGCGCCCGTGACGGTGAGCGCCTCGCCATGCAATTTGTCCAGCAAATCGCGGATGATCACGGGCAGGCCGCCCGCATAGTAAAAATCTTCCATCAGGTACTGGCCCGACGGCATCAGGTTCAGCAGGCAGGGAATGTCGCGGCCCAGGCGGTCCCAGTCGGCCAGGCGCATGTCCACGCCAATACGCCCGGCAATGGCCAGCAGGTGGATCACGGCATTCGTCGAGCCGCCGATGGCGCCATTGACCATGATGGCGTTTTCAAACGCTGCGCGCGTGAGGATCTGCGACAGTTTCAGGTCTTCGTGCACCATGTCGACGATGCGCCGGCCCGTCAGTTGCGCCTGCAGCTTGCGGCGCGCATCGACGGCAGGGATGGCCGCGTTGCCGGGCAGGGTCACGCCCAGCGCCTCGACCATGCTGGCCATGGTGGAGGCCGTGCCCATGGTCATGCAGTGGCCGGCGGAGCGCGACATGCATGATTCGGCCTGCTTGAATTCGGCGGACGTCATGCGCCCGGCGCGCACGTCCTCGGAAAACTTCCACACATCGGTGCCCGAACCGATCGGTTTGCCGCGGTAGTTGCCATTCAACATGGGGCCGCCCGACAGCACGATGGTGGGCAAGTCCACGCTGGCCGCGCCCATCAGCAGGGCCGGGGTGGTCTTGTCACAGCCCGTCAGCAGCACCACGCCGTCGATCGGGTTGGCGCGGATCGATTCCTCGACATCCATGCTGGCCAGGTTACGGAACAGCATGGCCGTCGGGCGCAGATTCGTCTCGCCCAGCGACATGACGGGAAATTCGACGGGAAAACCGCCCGCTTCGAGCACGCCGCGCTTGACCATCTCGGCCAGCTCGCGGAAATGACCATTGCAGGGTGTCAGCTCGGACCAGGTATTGCAAATGCCGATGACGGGACGGCCATCGAAGGCGTCGCCGGGATAACCCTGGTTCTTCATCCAGCTGCGATGAATGAAACTGTCCTTGTCGTCGCCGCCAAACCACGCTTGCGAACGCAAGGGACGCTTGTTCTTGTTGTCACTCATACTATCTCCTGCGGGGAAATCAAGCCGCGCGCGGCAGCGATCAGCAGCGCACCGTGACCGGCCAGATTGGCTTGCTGCTGGTCGTCGACGATGATGCGCTTGCCATAAAAAAATCCGTGTTCTTCGATCAGCAAGCCGAGCGCCTGGCGCAGCATGGGCTTGCCGGTAATGACGAGCGGGGTATCGGGCCGCATCTGGATGGCGGTGCTGTTGCGCAGCGCCAGCAAGTCGCCGCTAAGGACCGCGCCCATCAGAAAATTGGCCCGTTCATTGCATTCGACAGCGCTGAACTGGCCCAGGGTACGCACGCTGAAGCAGGCACGCGCCAGTCCCGTTTTTTGCGCCGCGGCCGCGCCGGCCAGCAGCATTTTCGGCACCAGGGTCTGCGCAAAACCGCCATCGACCGATTGCTTGATCAGGGTGTGTTGGGTGATCGCCTGCAGCAGCTCGCCCGCGATGGTGGTGCTGCAGCCGAGGATGCGGCGCTGCTCGTCCACGCTGATCAATTTGGTATGCGAACCGGGCATGATCAAGGTCGCCGCACCGCGCAATTGCAAGCGCTCGAGCAGCGCGACGACCTCGGTCTCTTCGCCGCGCATCATGTCCATCGCCTCGACGTTATGCAGGCCGACGGCGCCATGCTGGTTGCGCACGCCGGGAATCAGCCACAGGGGCTGCGCCAGCACGTCGGGCAAGTCCACCGCCTGCATGCCTTGCGCCAGCTGGGCCAGGCCGGCGGGCGCCGGCACATGCGCCACTTCCTGCACGCCCATGGGCGAGCTGATCATGCCCGAGGCCAGCGCCAGGTCCACCTCGGACGGCGCGAGCCCCGCGCTGGCCAGCACGCTGGCGATGGTGTCGCGCAGCGCCTGTTTCAGCGCGCCGTTATGGCCATCGATGGCGGTATTGCGCACGCCCGTTTCCAGCTGCGCCTGGGCGACGACGGCGCCTGCGCGCCACAGCAAGGTACGCGTATTGGTGGTGCCGGCATCGATGGTGAGTATGTTCATGGGCAGGTTCGCAGCGTCGGTCAGGATAAAAATAAATGAGGGAAAAACTACCCCATGGTAGAACTGCCCCGCATATCTGACCAATCACTTATTTGACATCATTGATACCGGTTCGGATATGTCAAACGCATCGAGATCCTGCACGCCCAAACGGTAGGCGAGCGTGAAGCGCATCACCTGTCCCGGCTGCAATTGCACGCCCCGCGCCAGCAGGGAAAAACAGCGCGCATCGGAAGACAGATGGCAGCTGTCCTGGCTACTGGAAAAACGCAAGACCCTGCCAGAAGCGGGATCGGCAACCCGCGCCACCTCGCGCAGCTGGCCGCTGCCCGTCCAGTAAAAGTCATGCCGGAATCCCGGCAAGTTCACCAGCGCGGGCCAGGCCAGGCGCGAAGCGAGCGGCGCCGGCTGGCGAAAGTCAAACGCGCTGCCCGCCACATCGAGCGGAGCATCGCTGGCGCAGCCGCCAGGCCAAGGCCAATAATGGTCGGCGGCCAGGCGCAGCACATGGTCGGCCACGGCGGCATGATGACCCTGCAGATTGAAGCGGGGCGCGGCAAGCGCGAAACGGGACACCGTATCGGCCGTGGCGGCGCAGTCGAGGTGCAGGCTGCCATCCTCATCGAGCCGGTAAGTCAGGCGCACCGACAGGCCGTCTTGCGCCAGCTGCAACTGCAAGTGGCCGTCGTCGGGCGATGCGCATCGCCAGCCCGTGGATGACCACGCCACAGGGGGCGCCGCGCCCAGCACATCGGCCAGGCGGCCATAGCGGTCGGGCGCCCACCAGGCCCGCACGCTGGCATCGTGCGCGTCGATGGCCACGCGCATGCCGCGCGCATTGCGCAGCAGATGCATCACGGGGCCTGCCCGGAGGCTGGCGGTGGCCGGCTGCGCTGCTGGAATTCGCGCGGCGTGCAACCGAGTTCGCGCTTGAAGACGGCATGCATGTACTGCACCGTGGTAAAGCCGCAACGCACGGCCACCTCGGCCACCTGTCCCGGTCCGCGCGCCAGCAGGGTCTTGGCCGCATCGAGCTTGAAATGCAGGATTTCATCGTGCACGCTGCGCCCCAGTTCCTGGCGGAAGTGCGCTTCGAGCGAGGAGCGCGACACGCCCACGTAATCGGCCACCTGCTCCGTCTTGATGCCCTGGCAGGCGTACTGGCGAATGAAGTGGCGCGCCTGCATCACCTGCGGGTGCTGGAAGGGTTGGTGACAGGTGGAGGCCAGCACGTTCAGGCCGGCCGGCGGCACCAGGATGCGCGTGCCGGACAGGCGCGCGCCATTCAACATCTGGTGCAGCAAATGCGCCGCCGTGCGGCCCATTTCCTCGGTGCCCTGGATCACGGAACTCAATGGAATACGCGTGAGCATGCGCGCCAGCGGATCGTTGTCGATGCCGATCAGGGCCACTTGCTCCGGCACGGCGATACCCGCGTGCATGCACGCTTGCAGCAGCTGGCGCGCGCGCGCATCGCTGACGGCGATGATGCCGACGGGTTTTTCCAGGCTGTTGAGCCAGGCGATCTGCTGCTCCACCGCTTCATCCCACGCGGGCGCGCTGGTGGCGACGCCCCGGTACACATCGGCGCGCATGTGGTCGCGCTCCATCAAGGCGCAAAACGCCGTTTCGCGCTCCTGCGCCCAGCGGTTGACGTCCGCCTCGGGCAGGCTGAAACAGGCAAAGCGGCTCAGGCCCGCTTCCACCAGGTGTTCATAGGCCAGCTTGACGATCTTGAAATTATCGGTCGCCACGTACGGGATGCCGGCCGGGTAATCCTCCGCGCGCGCATACGAGCCGCCCACGGCCACCACCGGCAGACGGCTGTGCGCCAGCGCCGCGCAGACGGCGGGATCGTCGAAATCGGCGATGATGCCGTCGCCCTGCCAGCGCTCGATGCCGGGCAGGCGGCAGCGAAAATCCTCTTCCAGGAACAGGTCCCACGACACGCGCGTGGTGTTCAGGTAGGCGGCGATGCCCGCGATGATGTCGCGGTCGTATATTTTATTCCCGTTAAACAGCAGCGCGATCCGGTGCGCGGTCGGTAACTTCATGCTGGTGTCTCCTCCATGTGGCAGCCAGGCCTTTCGGGGCCCGCTAGCGGCGTCCGGCGCGCGTGCTGACATCGACCCACACGGCCAAAGTGAGGATACTGCCTTTCACGATCATCTGCCAGTAGGTGTCCACGTCCAGCATGGACATGCCGTTATCGAGGCTGGCCATGACCAGCGCGCCGATCAGGGCGCCGTACACGGTGCCCGAGCCGCCGCGCATCGAGGTGCCGCCGATGAAGCAGGCGGCGATGGCATCGAGTTCGCTGAAGGTGCCGGCCGAGGGCGAGCCGGCCGCCAGGCGGCCCGTGTTGATCAGGCCAGCCAGCGCGCACATCAAACCCATGATGCCGAAGATCCACAGCTTGACGGCTTTCACGTTGATGCCGGACAGGCGCGTTGCTTCCATATTGCTGCCCACGGCATAGATGCGGCGGCCAAACACGGTCTGGCTGGTGATGTAGCTGAACAGCCCCAGCAAGGCCAGCAGCAACAGCACGGGCAGCGGGATGCCTTCATAGCCGTTCAGGGTTTGCACGAAGGCATACAGTACGGCGCCGATGACGGCCAGGCGCAAGCCGTCGGCCCAGGGCGCCGTCTGCGGCAAGCCATGCTGCGCGCGGCTGGCGCGCGCGCGCCACGTCAGGAAGGCCGCCAGCAGGAACAGGCCGATGCCCAGCGCGATGCCGGGCAAGGCGGGCAAGTAGCCCTGCCCCAGGTACACCATCGGCTCGGAGACGGGCGCAATCGTGATGCCGCCCGTGATGCCCAGCAGGATGCCGCGATACGCCAGCATGCCGCCCAGACCGACGATAAAGGAGGGGATGCCCCGGTACGCCGTCAGGTAGCCGTTGAGCAGGCCGATCACTAGGCCGCAGCCGAGCACCGCCGCCAAATTCAGCGCCAGCGGCCAGTGCTGCGTCACATCCAGCACCGCGGCGATACCGCCCAGGAGCCCCAGCAGGGAACCGATCGACAGGTCGATCTCGCCGGCGATAATCACCAGCACCATGCCGCAGGCGAGGATGCCGGTGACGGACATCTGGCGCAGCAGGTTAGACAGGTTGCGCGGCGTGAGGAAACTGCCCTCAGTCTTCCACGAAAAGAAGGCCCAGATCAAGGCGACTGCGATCAGCAGGGCGAGCATCTTGTATTGGGTGAACAGCTGTTTGATACTGTGCGGTTTCATGCTGAGGGTTCCTTGTTTGCGGTATGGGCGGCGGGCGGCGGGCGCTGGTCCAGCGCCGCCGCCAGCACGGTTTCCTGGCTCAGGCCATCGTTGATAAAGTCGCCGCGCAAGCGGCCTTCGCCCATCACCAGCACGCGGTCGGACACGCCCAGCACTTCGGCCAGTTCCGACGAGACCATGATGATGGCCACACCCCGGTCGGCCAGCGCCAGCATCAATTTGTAGATTTCATATTTGGCGCCCACGTCGACGCCGCGCGTGGGCTCGTCGAGAATCAGCACGCGTGGGCGCGTCAGCAGCATCTTGGCCAGCACGGCCTTTTGCTGGTTGCCGCCCGACAGGCTCGTGATGGGCAGCGACGGGCTGGCCGCCTTCAGTTCCAGCTGGGCGATCTCGCCGCGCACGGCCGTCAATTCCGCCTCGCCATCGATGCGCGTGGCACGCGCGAATTGCTCCAGCACGGCCAGCGTGATGTTCTGCCCCACGTCGAGGTCGGGCACGATACCGTGATGCTTGCGGTCTTCCGGCACCATGGCCAGGCCCATGGCGATGGCCTTTTGCGGAGACGAAGTGTCGATGCGGCGGCCATCGAGCCACACCTCGGCCTGGCACGGCCCTTGGTAGGCGCCGAACAGGGCCGAGACAAGCTCCGTGCGCCCCGCCCCCACCAGGCCGGCGATGCCGAGGATCTCGCCCTTGCGCAGGGTGAATGACACATCGTCGACCCTCTTGCGCTGCGGGTTGTCGGCGTCGATGCAAGTCACGTGGCGCGCTTCGAACAGCACCTCGCCAATGGCCGCGGGCTGCACGCGCTGCGGATACAGCTGGCTCATTTCGCGGCCCACCATCTGCGCGATGATGCGTTCCACATTCATCTGCGCCATCGGCGTGGTGGCGATATGCTTGCCGTCGCGGATGACGACGATGGTGTCGCAGATGGCCGCCACTTCATCGAGCTTGTGCGAAATATAGATGCAGGTGACGCCCTTGGCTTTCAGGGCGCGCAGGATATCGAGCAGCACGGCGATTTCCGACGCCGTCAGCGACGACGACGGTTCGTCGAGAATCAGCAAGCGCGCATTCTTGTTGAGCGCCTTGGCGATTTCCACCAGCTGCTGGTGGCCGCCGCCGTAATTCATTACGGGCTGCGCCACGTTCAGTTCGGGAATTTTCAGTTCGCGCAGCAGCTCGTCGGCGCGCTTGTACATGGCCGCGTAATGCATGCGCCCGCCGGGCAGGGTGAGCTCGCGCCCCATGAAGATATTCTCGGCCACGGACAGCTGCGGTACCAGCATCAGTTCCTGGTGGATGATGATGATGCCCGCGTCTTCCGTGTCGCGGATCGATTGCGCGCGCAGGGGCTGGCCATCCCACAGGATGTCGCCATCCCAGGTGCCATGCGGATAGACGCCGGACAACACCTTCATCAGGGTCGACTTGCCGGCGCCATTCTCGCCGCACAAGCCGATGCACTCGCCGGCCCGCACCTGCAGGTCGATGCCGTCCAGCGCGCGGACACCGCCAAACTGTTTGACGATGCCTTTCATTTCAAGCAGATAATCGGACATGCTCACTCTCGTTGCGGATACGGGGGGGAAATGTCGGATTACGCGACGCCAAGGCGTCGCTAATCCGACCTACGGTCGATGCGGACGGCCGACACCACAACCGGCGTTTCCGGAGCCGGCGATTGTCGGATAACGGCCGATGCGGGCAATCGTAGGTCGGCTTAGCGCGCAGCGCGTAAGCCGACATCAGGCGGGTGATTAATTACCCAGCTGCGCCTTCGTATAGAAGCCGTCATCGACGAGAATGTTCACATTCGCCTTGGTCAGGGGCGTTGGTTTCAGCAGTACCGTGCTGACTTTTTTCAGGCCGTTGTCATAGCTGGAGTTGTAGGCCGGCTTTTCATTGCGCGCCAGCTGGATGGCCAGCTTGGCCGCTTCCGAAGCGATGGTTTTCAACGGCTTGTAGACGGTCATCGACTGCGTGCCGGCGATGACGCGTTTCACCGCCGCCAGGTCGGCATCCTGGCCGGAGACCGGCACCTTGCCGGCCAGTTTTTGCGCGGCCAGGGCCTGGATGGCGCCGCCGGCCGTGCCGTCGTTCGAGGCGACGATGGCGTCGATCTTGTTGCCGTTGGCCGTCAGCGCGTTTTCCACGATGGACAGCGCTTCGGTGGCGCTCCAGTCCTTCACCCACTGCTGGCCGACGATCTTGATGTCACCCTTGTCGATGAACGGTTTGAGTACCTTCATCTGGCCTTCGCGCAGCATCTTGGCGTTGTTGTCGGTGGGCGAACCGCCCAGCAGGTAGTAATTGCCTTTCGGCTGCAGCTTGGTCACGCCTTCGGCCTGCATCTCGCCCACTTTCTCGTTGTCGAACGAGATATACGCGTCGATATCGGCATTCAGGATCAGGCGGTCATACGACAGCACCTTGATGCCGGCCTTTTTCGCCTCCTTGACGGTGTTGTTGAGGACAGTCGCGTTGAATGGCACGATCACCAGCACGTCCACGCCGCGCGAGATCAGGTTCTCGATCTGCGAAATCTGGCGCTGTTCGCTGGCGTCGGCCGATTGCACGAACACCTTGGCGCCCTGCTTCTCGGCGGCAGCGATGAAGAAATCGCGGTCACGCGTCCAGCGTTCCACGCGCAAATCGTCGATGGAAAAGCCGATCTTCGGGTTTTTCGCATCGGCCAGAGCGGCGCTGCTGCTCAATGCCAGCATGGCGGTCATGATGGCTGCACTGATGATCTTGTTCATTGTGTGTCTCCTTGTGGATTTTATTAACAACGTTTTTTCACTACGGGTGCTGCTGAAAAATTTTATGTCTGTGGTGGTGTCGGGTTACGCGCGGAGCGCTAACCCGACCTACCCCGACCCGCCTGCTAATGGTTGTGGCGTGGCAGGGTCTGGCCCACGGCGCGGTATTTCAGCGCCAGCTCCATGCAGGCGCCCGTTTCCAGCTGGCCCACGCTGGCGCGGTAGAGCTCCTGCCATGGCGTGGCGCTATCGTTGACGGGCGGCGGCAGTTCTTGCGCGCGGCGCGCCAGCTCGGCCTGGTCGACCAGCATGTCGCAGCGCCCCGCGTTCAAGTCCACGCGGATAATGTCGCCCGTGCGCAGCAGCGCCAGGCCACCGCCCACGGCGCTTTCCGGCGAGGCGTTCAGGATAGAAGGACTGTCCGAGGTGCCCGACTGGCGCCCGTCGCCCAGGGTCGGCAGGTTCAAAATGCCGGCCTTGAGCAAGGCATCGGGCGGCTGCATGTTGACCACTTCGGCCGAACCGGGCCAGCCCACGGGACCGGCGCCGCGCATGACCAGCATGCAGCTGTCGTCGATCGCCAATGCCGGGTCGTTGATGCGCGCGTGATAGTCGGACGAACCGTCGAAGACGATGGCGCGCGCCTCGAACACGCCTTCGCTGCCGGTGCGCGACAGGTAGCGCTCGCGGAAAGCGGGCGAGATCACGCTGGTCTTCATGATGGCGAAGTCGAACAAATTGCCCTGCAAGGCCATGAAACCGGCCTTTTCTTTCAACGGCGCGGCAAACGGGCGGATCATCTCGCGGTCCGCGCTTTCACGGCCCGCCAGGTTGGCCGACATCGTCTGGCCCGTGACGGTGGGCCGCTCGGCGTGCAGCAAGCCCGCCTGCTGTAACTCCCACATCACGGCCGGTACGCCGCCGGCGCGGTGGAAGCGCTCGCCCAGGTATTTGCCGGCCGGCTGCATGTTCAGGAGCAGCGGCACGTCGTAGCCGTGTTCCATCCAGTCGCTCGAGTGCAATGCCACGCCCGCATGGCGCGCCATTGCCATCAAATGCGGCTGGGCGTTGGTGGAGCCGCCGATGGCCGCGTTGACGATGATGGCGTCCAGGAACGCTGCGCGCGTGAGGATGCTCGACGGGCGCACGTCGTCATGCGCCATGCCGACGATGCGCCGCCCCGTTTCGTAGGCGATCTGGCCCCGCTCACGGTATGGCGCGGGGATGGCCGAGCAGCCCGTCAGGGACATGCCCAGCGCCTCGGCCAGCGCATTCATGGTCGATGCCGTGCCCATGGTGTTGCAGTGGCCGGCCGACGGCGCCGAGGCGGCCGCGATCTGCAGGAATTTGTCGTTGTCGATCAAGCCGGCGGACAGCTGGCGGCGACCTTTCCAGATGGAGGCGCCGGAACCCACCAGTTCGCCGTCCATCCAGCCGTCGAGCATGGGGCCGCCCGACAGCACGATGGCGGGGATGTCCACCGTGGCGGCGGCCATCAATTGCGCCGGCGTGGTCTTGTCGCAGCCCGTGGTCAGCACCACGGCGTCGATCGGGTAGCCATGCAGGATTTCCACCAGGCCCAGATACGCCAGGTTGCGGTCCAGCGCGGCCGTCGGGCGGCGGCAATTTTCAAAGATCGGGTGCAGCGGGAATTCCATCGGGATGCCGCCCGCGTCGCGGATGCCGTCGCGCACGCGCTGCGCCAGCTCCAGGTGGATGCGGTTGCAGGGACTGATATCGCTGCCGCTTTGCGCAATGCCGATGATGGGCCGGCCCGAACGCAGCTCCTCGGCCGTGATACCGTAGTTCATGAAGCGCTCCAGGTACAGCGCCGTCATGTCGATGTGCTCGGGATTGTCGAACCAGTCCTGCGAACGGAAGCGCCGTGCCTGGGCTTGGGCGGGAATGCTCATGCGCCGTACCAGCCTGCGTCGACGTAGTATTCGCGTCCCGCGCACTTGGCCGCGTTGTCGGACGCGAGGAACAGCGCCAGCGCCGCCACGTCTTCCGGCTCCACGCGCGTTTGCAGGCATTGGCCCTGCAGGATCACCGCTTCCGCTTCCGGCGTATGCCACAGCTTTTCCTGGCGCGGCGTGCGTACGGCGCCGGGAATGATGCAGTTGACGCGGATGCCGTCGACGCCCAGGTCGCGCGCCAGGCCGCGCGTGAGACCCTCGATGCCGGCTTTGGCCGTCATGTAGATCGACAGGCGGGCTTGCGCCAGGTGCCAGGAAATCGATCCCAGGTTGAGGATCACGCCGCTGCCCTTGGCGCGCATGGCCGGCGCCACTGCCTGGGCGCAGAAATACTGGTGGCGCAGGTTGACGGCGATGCGCTCGTCCCAATAGGCCGGCGTGACATCCTGCAGCTGGTGGCGGTCGTCATTGGCCGCATTGTTGACGAGGATATCGGTGGCACCCGCGCTGTGTTCAATCTCGGCGAAGGTGGCGGCCAGGGCGCCCAGGTCCGTCAAGTCGCAATAGCGGAAAACGGGCGGCTGCGGCAGGTGGGCGAGCTTTTCCTGCAGCGCCAGCGACGCTACACGGGCGATATCGAGAAAGGTGACGTGGGCGCCCTGGCGCGCGAACGCCTCGACGATGGCCACGCCAATGCCCGTGCCGCCGCCCGTGATGACGACGCGCTTGCCGGCCAGGCTGGGATAGATTGCATGCTGCATGGTGTCTCTCTTTTAAAAAAATCGGATCAAAGCAAACCGCGTTGGGCCAGGTTCTGGTACAGCGCGCGCACGCCGAACGTCCAGGGAGGTATCGCATCGCAACGCTGTACTTCGTTGACCAGCGCGCCCAGCGCGGCGCTGGCGATGGTGACCCGGTCTCCCAGGTGGTGCGTGAAGCCGCCACCCTGCGCACCGCGGTCTTTCACGGGCGAGAACATGGTCCCCAGGAACAGCATGAAGCCGTCCGGATACTGGTGGTACTGGCCTGCCGTCTGGCGCACCAGGTCGAGCGGATCGCGGCTGATCTCGCGCATGAAGCTGGCGCCTTCGAGCACAAAGCCGTCGTCCGCGCCTTCGATCAGCAGCGACACTTCCGCCTGACGCACGGTATCGAGCGTAAAGCCCTCGTCGAACAGGCGGATGAAGGGGCCGATGGCGCAGGAACCGTTGTTATCCTTGGCCTTGCCCAGCAAGAGGGCGCTGCGCCCTTCGACGTCGCGCAGGTTGACGTCGTTACCCAAGGTCGCTCCCAGCACCTCGCTGCGGCTGTTGACGGCCAGGACTATCTCCGGCTCCGGGTTGTTCCAGGCGGACGATGGCAGCAAGCCCACCTGCGCGCCGCAGCCCACCGACGACATCGGCTGCGCCTTGGTAAACACTTCCGCATCGGGGCCGATCCCCACTTCCATGTATTGCGACCAGGCGCCGCGCTGCTGCAGCTGCTGTTTCAGGCGCTGCGCCGCATCCGAGCCAGGCTTCAATGCAGACAGATCGCCGCCCAGGGTCGATTGCAGTGCAGCGCGCAGGCTCGCCGCGCGCGCCGCGTCGCCACCCGCCTGTTCCTCGATCACCCGTTCGAGCAGGCTGACGGCGAAGGTCACGCCGCATGCCTTGACGGCCTGCAGGTCGCACGGCGCCAGTAGCAGCGGCTCGCCGGCCGGCGCGGCCAGCGCCTGCTCCAGCAGCGTTTGCACGGGGCCGAGCGCGATACCGGGCGCATGGCGGGCGATATCGAGCGCATCGCTGCGCTCGAACAGCTCGGCCACCGTCGCCACCGTCTGCGTGATGTCGACCACTTCGCCGCCGCGCACGGCGACGACACATGGGCCGTCACGCCAGATGCGGCCGATGAGGAGGGCCTGCGCCAGGTCGGCGGGCAACAGGGAGACGGGGGAAATCGGCTGCATGGCAAGCTTTCAAAAGGTCGTGACGGGATGGCTGGTCTTCAGGTTCGGACCGATTCTGCGCGCCGCCCTGTGTCGCCGCAATTACGAAAATCACCAAATTGAATGATGATTATTGGTATTGCAGTGCACCAAAAAAAGCCGCCACCCGACCCACGTTTCCGCCCTGTCCGCAGGCGGGAAGGGGCGCAATGGCGCATTGCATCAATTGGTCCATCGATATCGTTTTGGATATCACCAATGCGAAAAAAGTGATTGGTGAGGGATGGATGGACAAACTAGTATCAGCCGTGGCCTGCAATCGGCCATCCGCACGGAGCCCGCCCACTGGGACGACGGCCCTGGCACATTCAACTATCGAAGACGGTGGAGACCTGAAATGAAAACAACAATGAAAATGCTGACCGCGAGCCTGGCGCTGGCCATCTCCGGCATGGCAGTAATACCCGTGGCAAGTGCCGCCGACAAGGGCGCCATCGGCATCTCGATGCCGACCAAGTCGTCCATGCGCTGGATCGCCGACGGCGACAACATGGTCAAGGTATTCAAGGAGCGCGGCTACAAGACGGACTTGCAATTTGCCGACGACGATATCCCGAACCAGCTGGCACAGGTGGAAAACATGATCACCAAGGGCGCCAAGGTGCTGGTGATCGCCGCCATCGACGGCACCACCTTGTCGAACGTGCTGCAAAAAGCGGCCGACAAGGGCATCAAGGTCATCTCGTATGATCGTCTGATCCGCGGCACGAAAAACATCGATTACTACGCCACCTTCGACAACTTCCAGGTCGGCATGCTGCAAGCGGGCTATATCGAGTCGGCGCTGAAACTCAAGGAAGGCAAGGGTCCGTTCAATATCGAACTGTTCGGCGGCTCGGCCGATGACAACAACGCGCACTTCTTCTACAACGGCGCGCTGTCGGTACTCAAACCGTACATCGACAGCGGCAAGCTGGTGGTGCGCTCGAAGCAGATGGGCATGGAAAAGGTCGCCACCTTGCGCTGGGATGGCGCCGTGGCGCAGGCCCGCATGGACAACCTGCTCAGCGCCTACTACGGCAATGCGCGCGTCGACGCGGTGCTGTCGCCGTATGATGGCTTGAGCATCGGCATCCTGTCCTCGCTCAAGGGCGTCGGCTACGGCACGCCGAAACAACCGTTCCCCGTCGTCACGGGCCAGGATGCGGAAATCCCGTCGGTGAAATCGATCATCCGCGGCGAACAGGCATCGACCGTGTTCAAAGACACGCGCGAACTGGCCAAGGTGACGGCGAATATGGTCGACGCGATGATGAGCGGCAAGACGCCGGCCGTCAACGATACCAAGACCTATAACAACGGCGTGAAAGTCGTGCCGTCCTACCTGTTGAAACCGGTCACTGTCGACAAGGCGAACTGGAAGCAGGTGCTCGTCACCGGCAGCGGCTACTACACGGAAGCGCAAGTGAAATAAGCATCGACAGTTCTGAAGGCCCGGCGCTGCCGGGCCTTTCGCTTCATGCACGATCCAGAACAAGACTGCCGCACGACCGATACCGACCAGCGCGGCCGTGCCAGAGAGGTTATATGACGAACACTATCCTGGAAATGCGCGGGATACGCAAAACATTCCCGGGCGTCGTTGCGCTCGACAATGTCAACCTGCGGGTACGCAGCGGCGAGATCCACGCCATCGTCGGCGAAAACGGCGCCGGCAAATCGACCCTGATGAAAGTGCTGAGCGGCGTCTACGGCCATGGCAGCTATACGGGCGACATCGATTACCTGGGCCAGACGCGGCACTTCCGCGGCATCAAGGACAGCGAAGAAATCGGCATCATCATCATCCACCAGGAACTGGCGCTGGTGCCCCAGCTGTCGATCGCCGAGAATATCTTCCTCGGCAACGAACCGTCCAGCATGGGCGTCATCGACTGGGAATACGCGCAAACGAAGACGCGCGAACTGCTGCACAAAGTCGGCCTGAAAGAGTCGCCCGACACCCTGATCACCAACCTGGGCGTGGGCAAGCAGCAGCTGATCGAAATCGCCAAGGCGCTGTGCAAGGACGTCAAGCTGCTGATCCTCGACGAGCCGACGGCCAGCCTGAACGAAAGCGACAGCGCGGCCCTGCTCGACCTGCTGCTGGAGCTGAAACGCCAGGGCATCGCATCGATCCTGATTTCGCACAAGCTCAATGAAATTTCACGGGTCGCCGACGCCATTACGGTGCTGCGCGACGGGAATACGGTCGACAGTTTCGACTGCCGTATCGAGCCCGTCAGCGAAGACCGCATCATCGAAAAAATGGTCGGGCGCGAGATGGCGGACCGCTATCCGCCGCGCACGCCGACCATCGGCGAGACCATTTTCGAAGTGCGCGACTGGCGCGTCTTCCATCCCGAGCATGCCGACCGCCCCGTCATCAAAGGCATCAACATGCACGCCAAAAAGGGCGAGATCATCGGCATCGCCGGCCTGATGGGCTCCGGGCGCACGGAACTGGCGATGAGCCTCTTCGGGCGCGCCTACGGCCAGCGCATCAGCGGCACGGTGCTCAAGAATGGCCAGGAAATCGACGTCAGCACCATCGGCAAGGCAATCGCCCATGGCCTCGCGTATGTCACGGAAGACCGCAAGGGCCTGGGCCTGATCCTTGAGGAAGACATCCAGAAGAACACCAGCCTGGCCAACCTGGACGCGATTTCACAGCGCATGGTGATCGACGAGCAGCGTGAATTCAGCGTGGCCGAGGATTTCCGCCGCAAGCTCAAGACCCGTTGCTCGAGCGTGGCGCAGAAAGTGGTCAACCTGTCCGGCGGCAACCAGCAGAAAGTGGTGCTGGCGAAATGGCTGTTTTCGCGCCCCGATATCCTGATCCTCGATGAACCGAGCCGCGGCATCGACGTGGGCGCCAAATACGAGATCTACAGCATCATCAGCGAGCTGGCCGCCGAAGGCAAATGCATCATCATGATTTCCTCGGAAATGCCGGAATTGCTGGGCATGTGCGACCGGATCTATGTCATGAACGAAGGCCGCTTCGCGGCAGAACTGAGCGCAGCAGAAGCATCGCAGGAGCGCATCATGCGCGCGATCGTTACACACGGAGAAAACAATGGACAATAAACTGACAGCGGGACCGGCGGCCGGCGCGCCAGCGGCCGCGCCGCAAGCGAAAAGCTATGCCGGCTTTTTGAAAAACAATATGCGCGACTACGGCATGCTGCTCTCCCTGATCGTCATCATGGGCTTTTTCCAGTACATGACCGACGGCACCCTGATGCAGCCGCTGAACCTGACGAACCTGGTGCTGCAAAACAGCTACATCGTCATCATGGCGCTGGGCATGCTGATGGTCATCGTGGCCGGCCATATCGATTTGTCCGTCGGCTCGGTGGTCGGCTTCGTCGGCGCGCTGGCGGCCGTCCTGATCGTCAACTACGAGATGAACTTTGTCGCCGCCAGCATCGTCTGCCTGCTGGCCGGCGCCGTCATCGGCGGCGCGCAAGGCTATTTTGTCGCCTTCTTCAAGATCCCATCGTTTATCGTCACGCTGGCCGGCATGCTGGTATTCAAGGGCCTGACCCTGGCGCTGCTGGCAGGCCAGTCAGTCGGCCCCTTCCCGGAAGGCTTCCAGATGCTCAGCTCGGGCTTCCTGCCCGACCCGTTCGGCGGCGAAAACCTGCGCGGCTTGTCGCTGCTGCTGGGCGTGATCGCCGCCGCAGCGCTCATCATCACCTCGCTGCGCAGCCGCGCCAAGCAACTGAAACACGGCATGGAAAACGAGCCACGCGCCTTCTTTCTGCTGAAAAACGCGATCTTCGCCGCCGTGATGGTGTACTTCAGCTACCTGCTGTCGTCGTACCGCGGTTTCCCCAACGTGCTGGCCGTGATGTCGCTGCTGATCGTCGCCTACACCTTCATTACCAACCGCACCGTGCTGGGCCGACGCGTGTATGCCGTGGGCGGCAACGAAAAGGCGGCGCGGCTGTCCGGCATCAAGACGGAACGGGTCAGTTTCTACACCTTCGTCAACATGGGCATGCTGGCCGCGCTGGCAGGCCTGATCTTCGCGGCGCGCCTGAACACGGCCACGCCGAAGGCCGGCACGGGTTTCGAGCTGGACGTGATCGCCGCCTGCTTCATCGGCGGCGCCTCGGCCTCGGGCGGCGTCGGCAAGGTGATGGGGGCCGTCATCGGCGCCTTCATCATGGGCGTGATGAACAACGGCATGTCCATCATGGGCATCGGCATCGATTACCAGCAAGTGATCAAGGGCCTGGTGCTGCTGGCGGCCGTGTTCATCGACGTCATCAACAAGAACAAGTAGACCGGTTCGAGCCTTAGGGGGCTCAGGCCGGCGCTTGCGCCGGCCTTTTTTATGCGGCAGCTAATCGCGCCGCACGATCCCCCCACCACGCCGCTTCCTCGAACACGGAAAAACCCGACAGATCGGCATGCGCGAACAGGATGGCGCCGTCATGCTCACGCAAGGCTTTGAGCCCCGCATTGCTGCGAAAACCGGGCAAGGGAGCGGCCATGGCGTGGCCGCGCACGGTGATGTCGACGCGCTCGACGCAGCTGGCAAAATCGCGCCCATACGCCGTTTTCAGGTCGACGCTGGCCAGCGCCAGCAATTGCTCAGGCGTGGCCGTATCGAGCCACTTGCGGGCTGCCTGCGGCGTGCGGTCGGACAGGGCCACGTAGGCGCTGAAGACGGTTTTCTCGGGCGGGCGCACACGGATATCCTGGTGCGTGGAGACGACGTAGCCGAGGCCCGGTTCCTGGTACACCACGTTGTCCCAGCATAGCGGTGCATGCGGCAGTTCGTCGGGAAAGCGTTTCAGTAAAAAGTTCGCCACCATCCATGGCGCATACGCGGGCGTATCGCGCTTCGCGTCAAAGCCATAGTCGGCGATATTGTTCACCACGCGCGCCGCGACATACAGCGGCATGGCGCAGATGGCCTTGCGTGCCTTGACCAGGTAGGTGCGCGGCTGGCCGTCGATCCATTCCAGGCACAGCGCTTCCACGCCCTGCTCCGTCGTCTGCACGGACACCACCGTGCCCGCATGACGTTTGACGCCTGAGGCCTGCTCCATGGCCGTGGCGACTGGCTGCATGCCGCCGGGCCAGGTCAGCCAGGCGCCATTGCCCGCGTTGGCCGCCTGCCCCCAGCGGCTGCAATAGTAATGCAGGCCGGCCCAGGCCGACACCTGGTCGTAGCGCGTGCCATAGTCGTCGCGGCAGCAGTAATTCAGATACCAGTGCAGGGTGGGCGAGGTATAGCCTTCGCGCTCCATCCACTGCTTCAAGGTGATGGCGTCGAGCGCCTGCCAGGCCGGGTCTTGCGACGATTCCACGGTGGGAAAGACAAACACGCGTTTGCCATCGTTGCCGCGCGCCTGGCGCAGCTGCGCCACCTGCGCAAAGAAGCGTTCATGCTGCGCCAGTTCCGCAGGCGGCACGCCTTCGGTGGGAATGAAGCCATCCTGCCAGTGACCGTTGAACAGCAATCGCTCTTCTGGCGCGTGCAAGATGTAGCGCTCGTCGTAAGTCGGCTTTTCCGCCATCGGGTCGCGTTGAATGATCCCCAGATCGAACAGGATCTCGCGCACATGGGTCGATTCGGGTGAAGGCAGCGGCAGGTAATGGCCACCGGTCGGATAGGCCAGCTCGCCGAACTGCCCGCCGGCCGCGTTGCCATATGGCTGCGGGCCGTCGATCATGAGGAAGTCCTGGTGCCCCAGCTTGTTCAGGCGCCAGGCCGCCGTCAGGCCGGCGATGCCGGAACCGAGGATGGCGACATCCGTGGTGATGGTTGCCGAAGGCGCCGGCAGCGCCGTGCGCTCGCGCAGCAGCTTGCGCAAATAGTGCCCTTCGCTGCGCCCCGGATACAGCACCTTGGGCGTGATTTCCTGCCAGCGCAGATACGCGGCGATGCTGCCGATGCCGGCGGCCGCCGCCACCGTGCCGCCAGCGGCCCACAGCATGAAGGAGCGGCGCTGCATCAGCGTATCACCCGGTTCCAGTCCTGCTCGAATTCATGCACGAGCGACTGGGTATTCAAGCGATTCGGCGCCATCGGCAGCGGCTGCATGTCGGGCGGGAAGATGAACATTTCACGCGTGGTGTCCGCATTCAGGTAGCGCATCGGCAGGCGGTATGTCGTCGGCGGTGTGTAGTCGAGCTGGGGTGAAGCCAGGATAAAACCCCATTCGCCGAACGAGGGTACGTAGGCGTGGTAGGGCCAGGTGCGCATGCCCACTTCGCGCAGGGTCGCATTGATGGTCCAGTAGGCGTGCGGGGCAAAGAAGGGCGAGGTCGATTGCACCACCATCAAGCCCTTGGCCGCCAGGTGTTTTTTCACCAGGTCGTAGAAGGGCACGGAATACAGTTTGCCGAGCGCGAAGCTGGACGGATCGGGGAAGTCGACGATGGCCGCGTCGAACATGTCGCCGTTGTTGCGCAGCCAGACGGCGGCATCGGCATTGACGACGGTGACGCGCTTGTCCGAGAACGCGCTGTTATTCAATTTTGCCAGTTCCGGGCGCGTGGTAAACGCGGCCGTCATGGCAGGATCGAGGTCGACCACGGTGACGTGTTCGATATGGGGATAACGCAGGATTTCGCGCAGCGCCAGGCCATCGCCGCCGCCCAGCACCAGCACGCGGCGCGCCCAGGGCAAGGCTTCCAGCACGGGGTGCACCAGCGCTTCGTGGTAGCGGTACTCGTCGCGCGAGGAAAACTGCAGGTTGCCATTGATGTACAGCCGCGTATCGTCCTTCCAGCGCGTGATCACCAGGCGCTGGTAAGGCGTGGTGGTGGAATACACGATCTGGTCACCGAACAGGCCATGTTCGCCCCAGGCCACCATGCGGTCCGACATGGCAAAGCCGGCGATCAGCACCACCATCACGGCGCAGGCGCGCAGGAAGCGCCCCGTGAGGTTCTTCAGCTCGGCGCGAAACACGTAAATCGTCCACAAGCCCACGCCCACGTTGAGCATGCCGAACAAAAAGCCCGTGCGCACCAATCCCAGATACGGCGACAGCACCAGAGGGAACAGCAGGGAAACGGCCAGCGCGCCCAGGTAATCGAAAGTGAGCACGCGGCTGACAAGTTCACTAAATTCCGTCTGGCGCGAATTGAGGGCGCGCATCACCAGCGGTACTTCCATGCCGACCAATGCGCCGATCAGGAACACCATCACATACAATAAGGTGCGAAAGGGCGCAGCCATCCACGAAAACGTCATGAACAGGATGGCGGCCGACAGGCCGCCGATCAGGCCCACGGCCAGTTCGATATCGACGAAGCGCGAGAGCACGTCGTCGTCCTGCACATACTTTGAAAAGTGAGCGCCCACACCCATGGCGAACAGGTAGCAGCCGATGATGGTGGAAAACTGCAGGATGGAGTCGCCGAGCAGGTAGCTGGACATGGCGCCGGCGATCAGCTCATACGCGAGGCCGCAGGAGGCGACCACGAAGACGGACAAGATCAGAATCTTTTTGTTCATGGGACTTTTTTTGTTCTAATATGCGTTGACGTTATCAAATACTCATTGCGAGGAAAGCCGTGCCCGCCATCCTAAACTATCTGATCCATCTTTTACTGGCCGCCGGGCTGTTGATTGTATTTTTTATCATCTACACGCGCGTCACGCCGTATAAGGAAGTGCTGCTGATTCGCCAGGGCAACCAGGCGGCGGCCCTGTCGCTGGGCGGCGCGCTGCTGGGCTTTTCCGCCACCATCGCCTCGTCCCTGATGCACACGGCCGACTACCAGCAATTCTTCGCCTGGGCCTTTGGCGCCATGGTGGTGCAATTGCTCGCCTATGTGGTCACCACGCGCCTGCTGCGCATGTCGAAGGACCAGATCGAATCGAACAACAGCGCCTTCGGCGGCCTGCTGGCCGCCATTTCCCTGTCGATCGGCGCCATCAACGCCGCCTGCATTTCCTGACGTTTTACCTCATTCAAGGATATCCATCATGAGCCTCGGCAGCTTTATCAAGAAGCAGTTTATCGACGTACTGCAGTGGAACGAAGAAACGGAAGGCGTGCTGGCCTGGCGCTTTCCCATGCAGGATTTCGAGATCCAGAACGGCGCCATCCTGAATGTGCGCGAATCGCAGGTCGCCGTCTTCGTCAATGAAGGCAGGATCGCCGACGTCTTCGGTCCCGGCACGCACAAGCTGACGACGCAGACGTTACCCCTGCTGACCAACCTGAAAAACTGGGACAAGCTGTTCGATTCGCCCTTCAAGTCGGACGTGTATTACTTCAGCACCCGCGTGCAGACTGGCCGCAAGTGGGGCACGCCGCAGCCGATCACCATCCGCGACAAGGATTTCGACATGATACGCGTGCGCGCCTTCGGCATGTACTCGTACCGCATCGCCGATGCCCGCACCTTCTTTACCGAGATCAGCGGCACGCGCGAAGTCTATACGCGCGACGAGGTGGAAGATCAATTGCGCGGCATTTTGATGTCGAGCATGGCCAGCTCGCTGGGCGGCGCGAATGTTCCCTTCCTCGACATGGCGGCCAACCAGGCGCTGATGGCGCAAGAGGTCAAGGATGGCCTGGTGCAGGCGTTTGCCCGCTATGGCGTGGGCCTCGATGAATTCAACGTGGCCAGCATCAGCCTGCCCGAGGAATTGCAGGCGGCGCTCGACGAGCGCATCTCGGCCGGCATGAAGGGTGGCCTGGGCGCCGACAAGATGAGCGGCTACACCAAATTCCAGGTCGCCAACGCCATCCCGCTGGCGGCGCAGAACGAAGGCGGCATGGCCGGCATCGGCGCGGGCCTGGGCGCCGGGCTGTCGATCGGCCAGGTGATGGCACAAAGCATGGGCGGTGCGCTGCAGCAGCAGGCACCGGCTCCGGCGGCGCCACCGGCGCCAAGCGAGGAGCCGATCGAGGCACGCCTGGAAAAGCTCAAGGGTCTGCTCGACAAGGGTCTCATTTCACCGGCCGACTACGACGGCGCCAAGGCTGAACTGCTGAAAAAACTGATCGGCTAAATATTAGCGAAATACGACTGCATGCAAACTGTTTCCTGTCCCAGCTGCGGCGCGGAAGTCCGCTTCCGCTCGCACGCTTCCGTGCTCGCCGTGTGCGACTACTGCCACAGCACCATCCTCAAGGACGCCGATTCCGTCAGGGACATGGGCAAGATGTCGGCCGTCCTGGAAGACTATACACCGATCCAGATCGGCACGGCCGGCGTACACGACGGCCTGCACTTCACCGTCGTCGGGCGCATCCAGCAGCGCTACAGCGCCGGCACGTGGAACGAGTGGTATCTGCTGTTCGACGACGCCAGCACGGCGTGGCTGGGCGACTCGTCCGGCCTGTACACGCTGACGCGTGAGCGCGCGACGCAAGACGCCCTGCCCGTCTTTGGCGAGCTGGCGCCGGGCAAGCGCTATACGCTCTGCGGCGAGCCGTACACGGCGGCCGAGATCCGCAACGCCGAGTGCATCGCCGGCCAGGGAGAATTGCCATTCAAGGTGGGCGCCGGCTGGCGCATCCAGGTGGCAGACTTGCGCAACTACGCCAGCTTTGTCACGCTCGACTACACGGATGGCCCGCAACCGGTCGTCTACCAGGGCGTTGCCGTCACCCTGAACAGTTTGAAATGCCAGCTGCTGCGCGACGACGACGCCATCGCCAAGAGCGCCGGCAAGTACCGCGGCAAGCTCGATGCGCTCGACTGCCCTTCCTGCGGCAGCGGCATCAAGTACGTCCCTGGCGCGGCGGCGCAGCTGGTGTGCCCCGCCTGCCACGCGCAGCTCGACGCCAGCGGAGCGGAAGCGCAGGTGCTGGCCATCGGCAAGCAGGTGCACGACAATGCCGACATCACGCTGGAACTGGGTGCCAGCGCAAAGATCAGCAATGCCGACTTTACGGTGATCGGCATGATGCGCCGCGCCGACGACGAGGGCAGCGAGTGGAACGAATACCTGTTGTACAACGCGCGCGCCGGCTTCTTCTGGCTGGTGGAAACGGACGACGGCTGGTCGCGCTCCAACGTACTGCCGAACTGGCCCAACTGGGCCTCGCTGGACGCCGATACCTGCACGCTCGATGGCGCCACTTACCGCAAACTGTATGACTACGGCTCGCAGGTGGTGTATGCGGCGGGTGCGTTCAACTGGAAAGTGGCCGTCGGCGACAGCACGCGCGTGTTTGAATTCGAACAGGGACAAACAAAACTGGCGGCGGAAATCACCGGCGAGGAAATGACCTGGTCGCGCTCCGTACCCGTCGCCTATGACCAGATGGCCGCCTGGTTCGGTGCCGCCTTCCATGGCGGTGCCAAGGTGCAGAATATCCAGCTGAGCCACCGCGGCATCGCCAAGGTCTTCATCGTCATCGTGCTGGTCTTGAATGCGATCCCGATGTTTGTCTCGTTTTCCAGTACCTTGATGTGGAGTTTGCTGGGCTGCCTGGCGCTGTTCCTGCCGGCCGTTTTTCTCGACAAGAATACAAAGAATCCCCCATGAGTAAATACGTGATCTATGCCTTGATGGTGACCTTCAGTGTCACGGCCGCCAACTGGGTACGCATGTTCAAGGTGGCGGGCAGTGGCAGCGGCGGCAGCAGCTGGAGTTCGCGCACGGGCAGCGGCGGCGGCAGCTATGGCGGCGGCTCCAGCGGCGGCAGCCACAAATAAGCATGACTGCCACACCGCATCTGCCCCTGGGTACCCATCTGCTGGCCGACTTGTCGGGCATCGCGCCGGACTGCCTGCGCGACTGCGCCGCGCTCGAACGCCTGCTGCGCGACGCGGCCGTCGCGGCCGGCGCGCAGGTACTACACGGCCATTTCCACAGCTTTGGCCCGGGCCAGGGCATCACGGGCGTGCTGCTGCTGGCCGAGTCGCACATCTCGCTGCACACCTGGCCCGAAGTCGGCTTTGCCGCCGTGGATATCTTCATGTGCGGCGCGGCGCGGCCGCAACTGGCGCTCGACATCATCAAGGATGCGCTGCAGGCGGCGCACTGCCAGCTGCAATCCATGCGGCGCGCCCCGCCGGGGTAGGCCTGGCGTCGCTGGTGGATCGCGTGGGGATCGCTTACACTGTCGGCTCATATCCCAACCGTTACTCCCATGCGCCGTTCCGCCCTCCTCGCCCTGCCCCTGCTGCTGCTGGTTTCTGCCTGCGACGACTACACGGCGCCCAGCCTGTACCAGGCCACCACGCCCGAGTGCAAGACATGGACGGAAGGTTCGCGTTTCGATCTGCCGCGCGGTATCAGCGTGTATGCCACGCCCCCCGTCACCTTGAAGGAAGGCGGTACGGAGCTGGCACTGATTTTTACCTTGCCCGTCGGCACGCAAGCCAGCTTCACGCGCCTGTCCTTCCTGCTGGAAGAACCAAAACAAGCACCGTTTGCCGAAGCCAAGGTGCTGACCATCTACCAGCGCGGCATGAACCGGAAAGCGGAAATCGTCGACGTCATCGACACGCTGCCCATCATGTTTTCCGCCGTGGGTTCGAGCGCCGAGACGCAGTGGCGCTTGCGCCTGCAGCTGCCGCGCCAGCTGCCGCAGCGCTTTGATTTATCCATGCCCGACATGCTCGTCGGCGGCAAGCGCTACCCGGTGCGCACATTTACGTACCGTTATTTCCCCGAGCGCCAGGCTTACGGCATGTGCAGCTAATTCAACAATCGCGCCAACAATGTGTCGGATTACGCCCTGCGGGCCAATCCGACCTACGGCATGTGCAGCTAAGCCACACCGTCCATTGACGGCGGCGCATGCCAGTGGCACACTGGCGTTTTCCCTCACACCTCAGGAGTAGACAATATGCGCCATTCGGATACTGCCGTGTTGTCGGCTGCCTGATCACTGTTTTTCCCGGCTAAGACCCTTAGCCCGCTCTTCTTCATACGCGTGATCGCGTAGCCGACGTTCCCCTTCTTTCGTGCCAGTCATCGCGACTGGCGGTGCCTGCACGCGCAGGCTTCACGTCCGCACGCGGACGATAGAATTTGGAATCACGCTACCATGATCGCATTCGATTTTGCGCAACTACGCCTTATCGGGCTGCAGCAGGCCATCGCCGGCGCAGCCACCCAACTCAACGTATCTTCCCCCGCCGCGCAGCTGCTGCGCGTGAGCGCCGTGCACCGCGACAGCATCGGCGTGCACGATGGCATCCTGGAACAGCCGTCACGGATCCTGCCGCGCCTGCTGCACGAGCTGCAGGCGCAGGACACCATCCTTGCTGTGGGCGACTGGGTCGCCGCCGAACAGGATCCTCAGGGCACGCTGTGGATAAGGGAGTACTTATCCCCGGTCACGCAAATCGCCCGGCGCGGCAATGACGGCCGGCGCCAGGTACTCGCCAGCAATGTCGATACGGCCCTGCTGGTGATGGGACTGGATGGGGACTTCAACCCGCGCCGCCTGGAACGCTATCTGTCCATCGTGCTGGCGGCGCGAGTGATGCCCGTGGTGGTACTGAGCAAGGCCGACATGGCCGACGACGTGCCGGGCAAGCTGGCGCAACTGAAACACCGTCTGCCGTCGCACGTGCCGCTGTTTGCCATCGATACGCGCCATGCGTATGACGTGGCCATCCTGGAACCCTGGCTGGGCGCTGGCCAGACCCTGGTACTGCTCGGTTCATCGGGCGCCGGCAAGTCCAGCCTGACCAATACGCTGTGCGCGGCGCAGCAGGCAACCAACGGTGTGCGCCATGGCGATGGACGCGGACGGCATACGACGACGGCGCGTTCCTTGCACCTGTGCTCCAGCGGTGCCTGCATCATCGACACGCCGGGCTTACGCAGCTGGCGAGCCGATGCCGATGCGGAGACCTTGGCGGCCACGTTTGACGATATTGCGGCGCTCGCATCGACGTGCCAGTTCCGCGATTGCCAGCATGCCAGCGAACCAGGCTGCCAGGTGCGCGGCGCCGTCGATGCCGACCGCTTGCGCAATTATCACAAGCTGCTGCGCGACGCCCGGCGCATCGACGAGACGCCGCTCGAGCGCATTGCCGCGCGCGCCAAGTGGAAGACGATATTGAAGGCGGGACTGGAAAGGGGAAAGGACAAGCGCCGCTAATTTTTACTGAAATCAGTTTGCTGAAAAAAAAGGCAGCCCGAAGGCTGCCTTTTTGTTTTACTGCGTGCGAGCAAATTAATGCTTGCGCAGCTTCTGGATCGCTGCCAGCTGCGCAATCGCGCTGGCCAGCTCGGCTTGCGCTTGCGCGTAGTCGATGCCCGAATCCTTGTTGTGGATATTTTCTTCCGCCAACTTCTTCGCTTCCAGCGCTTTCGCTTCGTCGAGGTCGTGACCGCGGATCGCGGTATCGGCCAGGACGGTCACGGTGTCAGGTTGCACTTCCAGCAGACCGCCAGCAACGAAGACGAACTCTTCTTCAGCCTGACCGACTACCTTGATGCGGACCGCGCCCGGACGGATGCGGGTAATCAAAGGCGTGTGGCGTGGGTAGATACCCAGCTCGCCCTGCTCACCCGGCAACGCGACGAATTCTGCTTCGCCTGAAAAAATCAGTTCTTCAGCGGAAACCACGTCAACGTGAATTGTGTGTGCCATGTGTATCCTATCGGGTTGAAGAACCCCGCCGTGTAAAGGGCGGGGTTAGGCCCAGACTTAACTTAGTTAAGTTTCTTGGCTTTTTCGATTGCTTCTTCGATCGTGCCGACCATGTAGAACGCTTGTTCCGGCAGGTGATCGAGTTCGCCCGAAGCGATCATTTTGAAGCCCTTGATCGTGTCTTTGAGCGAAACGTATTTACCAGGCGCGCCGGTAAAGACTTCAGCGACGTGGAAAGGCTGCGACAGGAAACGCTGCATCTTACGTGCACGGGCGACCAGCAGTTTGTCTTCCGGTGCCAGCTCGTCCATGCCCAGAATCGCGATAATGTCGCGCAATTCTTTGTAGCGTTGCAGGGTCGTTTGCACGGCACGCGCGGTGTCATAGTGCTCTTGACCAACGATCAACGGATCGAGCTGACGCGAGGTCGAATCGAGTGGATCCACGGCTGGGTAGATACCCAGGGAAGCGATGTCACGCGACAGCGCAACGGTCGAATCCAAGTGAGCAAACGTGGTAGCAGGCGATGGATCGGTGTAATCATCGGCTGGAACGTAGACGGCCTGGATCGAGGTGATCGAACCGGTCTTGGTCGACGTGATACGCTCTTGCAGACGGCCCATTTCTTCAGCCAGGGTCGGTTGGTAACCCACAGCCGACGGCATACGGCCCAGCAGTGCCGAGACTTCGGTACCGGCCAGCGTAAAGCGGTAGATGTTGTCGACGAAGAACAGAACGTCCTTGCCTTCATCACGGAACGATTCAGCGATCGTCAGGCCGGTCAGCGCAACGCGCAGACGGTTACCTGGCGGTTCATTCATCTGACCGTAGACCATCGCTACTTTGGAGTTCTCTGGATTTTCCAGATCGACCACTTTCGCGTCAGCCATCTCGTGGTAGAAGTCGTTACCCTCACGCGTACGCTCACCCACACCGGCGAACACGGACACGCCGCTGTGCGCTTTGGCGATGTTGTTAATCAATTCCATCATGTTGACGGTCTTGCCTACGCCAGCGCCGCCGAACAGACCAACTTTACCGCCTTTTGCAAACGGGCAAACCAGATCGATCACCTTGATGCCGGTTTCCAGCAGTTCTTGCGATGGCGACAGTTCGTCGTATGCAGGAGCGGTGCGGTGGATCGACGCGACTTGCTCGTGCGACACTGGGCCGCATTCGTCGATCGGGTTGCCCAGCACGTCCATGATGCGACCCAGGGTTGCTTTACCGACTGGCACCATGATAGGTTTGCCGGTGTTCTGGATCATCATGCCGCGACGCAAGCCATCGGACGTGCCGAGTGCAATGGTACGGACAATGCCGTCGCCCAACTGCTGTTGTACTTCCAGGGTCAGTTCCGAGCCTGCCATCTTCAAGGCATCAAATACCTTAGGCATCGCGTTGCGGGGAAACTCAACGTCCACCACAGCGCCGATACACTGAACGATTTTGCCATCAGCCATGTTCGTTCCTTCAATATAGTTAAATTCGTTTAAACCGCAGCCGCACCGGCGACGATTTCGGAGAGTTCTTTGGTAATCGCAGCTTGGCGGGTCTTGTTGTAGATCAGCTTCAGTTCGCCGATCACACTACCCGCGTTGTCGCTTGCAGCTTTCATCGCGACCATCCGTGCCGATTGCTCGGACGCCAGATTCTCCGCGACTGCCTGGTACACCAGCGCTTCTACATAGCGCTCCAGCAATTCGTCGATGATGCTTTGCGCATCCGGCTCGTAGATGTAATCCCACGAGTGTGCGCTCTTGTCGGCGACCATCTTGTCAGCCGTCAGGGGCAGCAACTGTTCGACCACTGGTTCCTGCTTCATCGTGTTGATGAATTTGGTGTAGCACAGGTACACTGCGTCGAGCTTGCCTGCCTGGAACTCTTCGAGCATGACCTTGACAGGTCCGATCAATTTGTCCAGGTGGGGCGTATCACCGGTTTGAATGGCGTGCGCAATGATCTTGACGCCGATGCGATTCAAAAAACCCAAACCCTTGTTACCGATGGCAACTGCTTCAATCCGGTTGCCAGCTGCTTCCAGCTCGCGCGACTTCGACGTCACCTGGCGCAGGATGTTGGTGTTCATGCCGCCGCACAGACCCTTGTCGGTCGTGACAACGATGAAACCCACTGCCTTCGCTTGCGTACCCTGGGCAGCTGCCAGGAACGGGTGCGTGTATTCCGGATTGGCATTCGCCAGATTGGCGGCGATATTCCGAATCTTGTCACTATAGGGACGAGCGGCCCGCATCCGGTCTTGCGCCTTGCGCATTTTGGACGCGGCGACCATTTCCATCGCCTTGGTGATCTTCTTCGTATTCTCTACGCTCTTGATCTTGCCTCGTATCTCTTTGCTTGATGCCATGAGTCCTTACTCCTTCTGCGCGTAGGGCGGCGCCTCACTCGAGGTGGGCGCCGCCTGGCCGCTTAATATGCGCCGGATTTCTTGAAATCAGCAATGGCCGCCGACAGAGTTGCTTCGCTGTCTTTGTCGAGTTGCTTGGTTTCTTCGATCTTGGCCAGCAGAGCAGCTTGCTTGGTCTTCATGTAAGCGTGGACACCAGCTTCGAACGACAGCACTTGCTTGACTGGCACGTCGTCCATGAAGCCTTTGTTCACCGAGAACAGCGATACGGCCATCAGCGAGATCGACAGTGGCGAGTACTGGGCTTGCTTGAGCAATTCCGTCACGCGGGCACCACGGTCCAGCTGCTTGCGGGTCGACTCATCGAGGTCGGATGCGAACTGCGCAAACGCGGCCAATTCACGGTACTGCGCCAAGTCGGTACGGATACCACCGGACAGGTTTTTGATGACCTTGGTCTGGGCGGCGCCACCGACGCGCGATACGGAAATACCGGCGTTAATGGCAGGACGGATACCGGCGTTGAACAGCGAGGTTTCCAGGAAGATCTGACCGTCGGTAATCGAAATCACGTTGGTTGGAACGAATGCGGACACGTCGCCAGCTTGCGTTTCAATGATCGGCAGTGCCGTCAGGGAACCGGTCTTGCCTTTGACGGCGCCGTCGGTGAACTTCTCGACGTAGTCGGCGTTCACGCGTGCTGCGCGTTCCAGCAGGCGGCTGTGCAGGTAGAACACGTCGCCTGGGTACGCTTCGCGACCTGGTGGACGGCGCAGCAGCAGCGAGATTTGACGGTATGCAACAGCTTGTTTGGACAGATCATCGTAGACGATCAGTGCATCTTCACCGCGGTCACGGAAGTATTCGCCCATGGCGCAACCGGAGTACGGCGAGATGTATTGCATGGCGGCCGATTCCGAAGCGGAAGCGGCGACAACGATGGTGTATTCCATCGCGCCGTGCTGTTCCAGCGAGCGCACGATGTTCTTGATCGACGAGGCTTTTTGGCCAATCGCGACGTAGATACATTTCATGCCCTGGCCTTTTTGATTGATGATCGCATCAATCGCCACAGCCGACTTGCCGGTTTGACGGTCGCCGATGATCAGTTCGCGCTGGCCGCGGCCAACTGGAACCATCGCATCGATCGACTTCAGGCCGGTTTGCATTGGTTGCGAAACGGACTCACGGGCGATCACGCCCGGAGCGATTTTTTCAATCGCGGCCGTCAGTTTCGTGTCGATGGCGCCTTTGCCGTCGATTGGCTGACCCAGCGCGTTGACAACGCGGCCGAGCAGCTCAGGACCAATTGGCACTTCCAGAATGCGGCCGGTGCATTTCACCGTGTCGCCTTCGGAGATGTGCTCGTAGGCACCCAGAATCACGGAACCGACGGAGTCGCGTTCCAGATTCATTGCCAGGCCAAACGTGTTGCCTGGGAATTCCAGCATCTCGCCTTGCATCACGTCCGACAAACCGTGGATGCGGCAGATACCGTCGGCGACGGAAATAACCGTGCCTTGATTACGCACTTCAGCGCCGCCGTCAAGACCTTGGATCCGGCTCTTGATCAACTCGCTGATTTCAGATGGGTTGAGTTGCATACTAACTCCTAAAAGTGTTTCTCTCAGCTTGCGCGAGGGGTAAGGGTCTGTCTTAGCTGGCCTGCCGAAGCGCGTGTCTTACGACACCAGTGCAGCGTGCAGTTGCTGCAGCTTGGCGCGCACCGAGGTATCGAGCACTTGGTCGCCAACAACCACGCGCACGCCGCCGAGCAGCGATGGATCCACTGTGACGGCAGGGTTGAGCTTACGACTGAATTTCTTTTCCAGCGTTGCGACCAGCTCGGCCGTTTGGCCTTCGCTCAGATCGAAAGCGCTCGTGATCTCGGCGTCAGCCGCACCTTCCAGACCATTTTTCAAGGCATGGAATTGCGCGCCGATTTCCGGCAGCAGGCTGATGCGGCCATTTTCGATCAACAACGTGACGAAGTTTTTGACTTCTTCATTGAGCGGCGATTTCAACAACGACAGGATGGTGGCGGCGACGTCGCTTTCCGAAACTTTCGGATTGCGCGCGTACGCCTGTACCTCGGGGTGGCTACCGATCTGTGCCAGTTCGGACACCAGTTCGGACCACGCCGCGAGGTTGCTTGACTCCTTACCAGCTTGGGCTACGCGGAACAAAGCTTCCGCGTAGGGACGGGCGACGGTTGCGAGTTCTGCCATGATTACAGCTCGACAGCAAGACGCTGCAACATTTCGGCGTGAGCCGTAGCGTTGACTTCACGCTTCAAGATCTGCTCGGCACCCTTGACAGCCAGGTCAGCCACCTGAGCGCGCAATTGTTCGCGTGCTTTCGACAGTTGCTGTTCGGCGTCCGACTGGGCTTGCGCAATGATACGCGCAGCTTCAGCTTGTGCATTTTGCTTGATCTCTTCAGCAACCAGCTGCGCGCGCTTTTCAGCGTCCGCAACGCGTTGCGACGCTTCTTCACGTGCACTGTTCAATGCCTCTTGCGCACGCTTTTCAGCGACAGCCATCGAAGCCTGACCTTGATCGGCCGCAGCCAATCCATCCGCGATTCGTTTGGCACGCTCATCCAGCGCTGTGTTCAGCGCTGGAAATACGAACTTCATCGAGACCCAGACCAACACCGCGAAGGTGATCATCTGGCCGATGAGCGACATATTGATGTCCATACCTTTGCTCCTGACTAAAAGTTTCTCCTAGGATTGGAGCGAATTACTGAGCAACAGCAGCCATCAATGGAGCCAGGAACGGGTTAGCGAACGTGTACAGCAGAGCGATACCAACGCCGATCATCGAGATAGCATCCAGCAGACCAGCGATAACGAACAATTTGGTTTGCAGTTGTGGCATCAGTTCTGGTTGACGTGCCGAAGCTTCCAGGAATTTGCCACCCAGAATAGCGAAGCCCAGAGCGGTGCCGATTGCGGCCAGGCCGATGATGATTGCTGCTGCCAGAACGGTCATGCTTTGTACTTGTGCGATCAGAGCTTGCATAAAATTCTCCTAAATTTAAAAACGAAAGATACTAAAAAAACAAAATATAAAGTTGCTGATTAATGTTTCTCAACCGCAAGGCTCAGATACACAACCGTCAACGCCATAAACACAAAAGCTTGCAAAGTTACAATCAAGATATGGAAAATTGCCCATGGACCACCCAACGCCCACTGTGCCCACCAAGGCAACAACGCGATCAAGATGAAAATCAGCTCGCCGGCATACATATTGCCGAACAGTCGCAGCGACAGGGAGATCAGTTTTGCAACCAACTCAACCATTTGCAGCAAGAAATTAACTGGTGCCAACAAGATCGTGCCGATGATGCCACTTGCATGGAAAGGTGCGGTAAACAATTCCTTGATCCAGCCGCCCAGGCCCTTGGCCTTGATGGAAAACGCGATAATGCACAGAACGACCGACAACGACATGCCAAAAGTATGGTTCACGTCGGCGGTCGGCACCACGCGCAGCTTGTGCACGCCAAACCAGCTCAACACTGTCGGCAGCAGGTCCACCGGCAAGAAGTCCATTGCGTTCAACAACCAGACCCACACGAAAATCGTGATGGCCAGCGGCGCGATGATCTTGCTTTTTGCGTGGAAGGCCCCATTAATAGTTTCATTGACCATTTCCATGATCATTTCGACGAAGTTTTGCAGTTTGCCAGGAACACCGGCCGTCGCGCGGCGCGAAGCCATGTAGAAAACGGCAAGGAAAACAAAGCCCATGATGGCAGACACCCAGAAGGTGTCCAGATTGAAGGCGCCATCGGCGCTTTTCAAGTGGGTCAAGTGGTGGCTGATGTATTCTGTGGCGTTGGCCGGGGCAGCATGGCCCGCTTCAATAGCGTGTTCTGTGGTCATAATGAATTTAGATTTGTCGTTTCAGAGCACAACAGGCCCCAAAACCAATGATTAAACAGCGAGCAATGAAAACCAGTATGCTAAGGTTGCCACCGCGAAACCCAAGATCAGCCATAACCAGGCGGCCGACTGAAACAACACCAGTGCCAATATAAACAGCACCGCTGTAATAAATATTTTCACCATTTCCGCACGCACGTGCGCGCGAAAAGCCTTTTTGGCGTCGCTACTACCGCGAACCACCAGCAAGGCATACGCCAGACTGCCGGCGACGGCGATCGCACCGCCGCATGCGGCGGACCAGCCTCTGACACTACCACCGAAAAACAGGGTGAGCGTGGCAAAGCTGATCACGATTGCTAGCTGCAAGGCAACTACTTTGTAGACGGGCTTGGCAATACTTTGTTGTGAATCACTCAATTGCCAGGTTCCCAGAAAAATCTACACACGCAAAGACACGGGATTATAGTTGGCTTTGATCTATAGAGTCAAACGTTGCTGCACCGCAGCAGGGCGATTGCGGCGCGAAACTGACGCTTTACCGACTATTCGCCGCCATTTGCACCACTATATGGCAAAGTCGCTTGTCTGGCCGCTTCCAGCCGTGTTATCAAGGAATCACGTGGTGCATCTGGAAAGCATGGCCGGATTGTCCACACCCACACTCCCCGTGTCTTTGCAGCTTGCTATTTAACCACGCAAGCGGGTCAACAAGCCATCGAGCACGTCAAGATCTGCAAAATCGATCACCAATTGGCCACGGCCTTTGTTGCCCATTTTGAACACCACGGGCGTGGCCAGCGCATCGGACAACTCTTCTTCCAGGCGCGCGATGTCGCCGGACTTTTCCTTCTGCCGCGGCTCGACGGGGTTGGCCGCCTCTTCGACCGTGCGGGTGACCAGCTTTTCCGTTTCGCGCACCGACAGGCGCTTGGCGACCACCTGATTGGCCAGCGTGATCTGGCTGGCCGCATCGACGGCCAGCAAGGCGCGCGCATGGCCCATGTCGATATCGCCGGCCATCAGCATGGTCTGCACGGGGCTGGCGAGGTTCATCAGGCGCAACAGGTTCGACACCGCGCTGCGCGAGCGTCCCAGCGCAGTGGCCGCTTGCTCATGCGTAAAATTGAAGTCGGCGATCAGGCGGTGGATACCCTGCGCCTCTTCCAGGGGATTGAGGTCTTCGCGCTGGATATTCTCGATCAGCGCCATGGCCGCGGCGGCCAGGTCGTCCACATCGCGCACCAGCACCGGCACTTCCGTCAGGCCAGCCAGCTTCGAAGCGCGGAAGCGGCGCTCACCGGCGATGATTTCATATTTGACAAGTCCGCTCAGGGTGTCTTGCCCGATCGGGCGCACCAGGATGGGCTGCATCAGTCCTTGCGCCTTGATCGAGGCGGCCAGTTCATTCAGGGCCCCCTCGTCCATGCGCGTGCGCGGCTGGTATTTGCCGGCTTGCATTTGCGACACGGGCAAGTTCGACGGTTGATGCGTGTCCGGACTGGCGAAGTCGCCGCCGCCGCCCAACAGGGCGTCGAGTCCGCGACCCAGTCCTTTTAATTTTTTCGTAGCCATGCTGTCCTAACTAACTAAGGGGTCAGACCCTTCGGGACTCGGCGTCCCCGTCTGACCCCAGTATTTTTCTTGGGGTTGGCAGTTTTCAACCCAACTGCTAAAGCTGGGGTCAGACCCAAGGGTCTGACCCCGGTGCCGCTGTTTACATATGTTTGATGCGCTCGACCATCTCGGCGCCGAAGGCGATATACGCCTGGGCACCTTTCGAGCTGGGGTCGAAGGTCACGCCGGGCACGCCGTACGATGGCGCTTCGGCCAGGCGCACATTGCGCGGGATGATGGTATTGAAAACCTTGTCGCCGAAGTGCTGCTCCAGTTGGGCCGACACTTGTTGTGATAATGTCATGCGTGGATCGAACATCACGCGCAAGAGACCAATGATCTTCAAATCGGGGTTCAGGTTGGCATGCACCTTCTTGATGGTGTTGACCAGGTCGGACAAGCCTTCCAGCGCGTAGTACTCGCACTGCATCGGGATGATCACGCCATGCGCGGCGCACAGGCCGTTCAGGGTCAGCATCGATAATGCCGGCGGGCAATCAACGAGGATGAAGTCATATTCGCTGTCGACTTCGGCCAGCGCATCCTTCAGGCGGCGTTCGCGGTTGTCCAGGTCGACCATCTCCACTTCGGCGCCGGCCAGTTCGCGGTTCGACGGCAAGACATCGAAACGCCCCGCTTCCGAACGCTGGCGTGCCGTCTTGACATCGGACTCGCCCAGCATGACTTCATAGGTGGACGCCTTCAGGCCGGCCTTGTTGATGCCGGCGCCCATGGTCGCATTGCCTTGCGGGTCGAGGTCGACCAGCAGCACGCGCTGGTTCAACTTGGCCAGACCGGCGGAAAGGTTGACGCTTGTTGTGGTTTTACCAACACCACCCTTTTGATTTGCTACACAAAAAATTTTGGCCATGTATCTTCTAGTTGTAAAGAGATGCAAACTTCATCGTGCGCCCCGGCATGTTGACCGAAACGATTTATACTGTTTATTTCATTTATACGATATAAATCGTTTATACGGTTTATATCATTTATATCGTATAAATTATTTATACTATTTAATTTCCGACTTTTAAATTCTTGCTATAAAGACCAGATGACGCTCTGCATTTAGCCCTGGCACCGCGATTGCGCGTAGCTCTGTAACTTGCCATTCCGCTGGAAGTCGCTCGCGCTCGTCTGGCGGTGCCACCCCTTTCAAGGCGATGAACTGACCGCCTTCTTCCAGCACGTGGCCAGACCAGTTGACGAAGTCGGACAGGTCGGCGAAGGCGCGCGAGGTGATGACGTCGAATTTCTGCTGCACTTCCAGCTGTTCCACCCGCTTCGTGTACACGGTCACGTTGGCTAGGCCCAGTTCCGCCTTCACTTGCGTCAGGAATGCCGTCTTCTTGTGCACCGTGTCGATCATCGATACTTTTACGTCGGGCCGCGCGATGGCCAATACCATGCCCGGCAAGCCGCCACCGGCGCCCACGTCGAGCACGTTTTTGGCGTCCGCGAATGCGGGCACGGCCGCCAGCGAATCGAGTACGTGCAGGGTCAGCATCTGCATCGGATCGCGCACCGACGTCAGGTTGTACACGCTATTCCATTTGGCCAGCAAGGCCAGGTAATCGAGCAGTTTTTCCGTCTGATCCGCGCTCAGGTCCAGCCCCAGCGCGGCGATGCCTTCATTCAAAATGGGGGCCAGTGCGGCCCGGTCAAACTGCTTCATTCAACAACCTCGTCCTTTAAAGTGGTGGTCTGCGCGGCACCGAAGCCGCGCTTTTTCAAATGCACCAGCAGCAGCGAAATCGCCGCCGGCGTCACGCCTGAAATGCGCGAGGCCTGGCCCAGGGTTTCCGGGCGCTGCTTGTCGAGTTTTTGCCGCACTTCGACCGACAGCGCGCCGATATCGAGGTAATTAAAACCTTCCGGCAAGGCCAGGTTTTCATAGTGCTCGTGGCGCTCGATTTCCTTGCTCTGGCGCTCGATGTAGCCCGCATATTTGAGCTGGATTTCCACCTGCTCGCGCACGGCGGGATCCTGCACGCCGGGGCCGGCCAGGGCCTGGCCTTCCATGCCCGTCATGCTCATCAGCGTGTCGTAGGCGACGTTCGGGCGGCACAGCAAATCGGCCAGCGAATACTCGCGCTCGATGGCCTGGCCGACGATGCGTTCCGATTCGGCAGCCGCCAGGATGCGCGGATTGACCCACGTGGAACGCAGGCGCTGCAGTTCCAGCGCCACCGCTTCGCGCTTGGTCTCGAACGCTTGCCATTGGGCGTCGCCGACGCAGCCCAGGGTGCGGCCGATTTCCGTCAGGCGCATGTCGGCATTGTCTTCGCGCAGGCTCAAGCGGTACTCGGCGCGACTGGTGAACATGCGGTACGGTTCCTGCACGCCCTGGGTGATCAGGTCGTCGACCAGCACGCCCAGATACGCCTCGGAGCGGCCCGGTACCCAGGCTTCCTTGTCCTGCGTCAGCAAGGCTGCATTCAGGCCCGCCAGCATGCCTTGCGCGGCCGCTTCTTCGTAGCCGGTGGTGCCGTTGATCTGGCCGGCGAAGAACAGGCCGGCCACGGCCTTCGTTTCCAGCGAGGCTTTCAAGCCGCGCGGGTCAAAGTAATCGTATTCGATGGCGTAGCCGGGGCGCAGGATGTGCGCGTTTTCCATGCCCTTCATCGATTGCACCAGGGCGATCTGCACGTCGAACGGCAGGCTGGTGGAGATGCCGTTCGGATAGAACTCATGCGTCGTCAAGCCTTCCGGCTCGAGGAAGATCTGGTGCGATTCCTTGCCCGCGAAACGGTGGATCTTGTCTTCGATGGACGGGCAATAACGGGGGCCCACGCCCTCGATGACGCCCGTGTACATGGGGCTGCGATCGAGGCCGGCGCGGATGATGTCGTGTGTCTGGCTATTCGTATGCGTGACCCAGCATGGCACCTGGCGCGGGTGCATGGACGTGTTGCCCATGACGGAAAAGACGGGCACCGGATCGAGGTCGCCCGGCTGTTCTTGCATCACGGAAAAGTCGATCGTGCGGCCATCGATGCGCGGCGGCGTGCCCGTTTTCAAGCGGCCCTGCGGCAGTTTCAATTCCTTCAAGCGGGCGGACAGCGAAATGGCGGGCGGATCGCCGGCGCGGCCGGCCGAGTAGTTATTCAAGCCCACGTGGATCTTGCCGTCGAGGAAAGTGCCAGCCGTCAGCACCACCGCGCGCGACAGGAACTTCAAACCGATCTGCGTCACGGCGCCGACGACGCGCTCGCCTTCGACGATCAAATCATCGACCGCTTGCTGGAACAGCCACAAATTCGGCTGGTTTTCCAGGCGCGTACGGATGGCGGCCTTGTATAAAATACGGTCGGCCTGGGCGCGCGTGGCGCGGACTGCCGGGCCTTTCGAGGAGTTCAGGATGCGGAACTGGATGCCGGACTCGTCGGTGGCAATCGCCATCGCGCCGCCCATGGCATCGACCTCCTTGACCAGGTGGCCCTTGCCGATACCACCGATGGAGGGGTTGCACGACATCTGGCCCAGTGTCTCAATATTATGCGTGAGCAATAGCGTCTTCTGCCCCATGCGGGCGGAAGCGAGGGCCGCCTCGGTACCGGCGTGACCACCACCGACAACGATGACGTCGAATTCTGTAGGAAATAACATGATAAATAGGTAACAGTGCAAGTAAAAATGCGGGAAGAGAGCTCCGATTATAGAGTCTTTTTACGAGCGCAACCTTCCACGGGCCAATTTTTGCTTAATTTTTACTCAGCAGTGGCAAGAAATCGGTGATTTCTGTTTCACGTGGAACACTTACCGGGCTGGCGATGGGGCTGCAGCGGCGGGCAATGTTTGCTACAATTGCCGCATCGTCAGCAACACCGTGGTCACGCCAGTGGCCATAGTGACGATCATCCAGGAGGACGGCCTCCCCCATCATGGGTACACACCGGGACGGCCCGCTCTGTATAAGGAGCCGCCATGGCCTGGATACTTTTACTGATTGCCGGCATGTTTGAAGTCGTGTGGGCATACTCGATGAAACTCTCCGAGGGTTTCACCCGACTCACCCCTTCCGTCATGACCATCGTCATGATGATCGCCAGCTTCGGCTTGCTGTCGATAGCCATGCGCACCCTGCCCCTGGGCACTGCCTACACCATCTGGACCGGTATCGGTGCCGTCGGCGCCTTCATCGTCGGCATCGTCTTTCTGGGCGAGCAAGTCAACACCGTGCGCGTGTGCGCCGCCGTCCTCATCGTGTGCGGCATCGTACTGATGAAACTGTCGTCCAGCCACTGAGAGGAATCCCCATGCTCCTCGAACACTATTTCCCCGTCCTCCTGTTCATTCTGATCGGCATCGTACCCATGCTGCTGGGGCGCGTGCTGGGTCCGCATAAATTTGTCCCAGTACGAACGCGGCTTCGAAGCGTTCGGCGACGCGCGCATGAAGTTCGACATCCGCTTCTACCTGGTCGCCATCCTCTTCATTCTGTTCGATATCGAGGTGATCTTCCTGATGCCATGGGCGGCCAACGTCAACGAACTCGGCTTGCCAGGCTTCTGGGCCGTCATGGGTTTCTTGAACCTGCTGACCGTCGGCCTGGCCTATGAATGGAAACGCGGCGCGCTGGAGTGGGAGTAGCCCCCGCTTCTGGTTCCACGTGAAACATGCGCGGGACAGGAAAGCGGGGTAAGCTTGGCTTCTGTCCTCACTGTCAGGAGTCTGCATGTCCGCCTTCCAGTTCCGCACCGTGCCGCATCTGATCGTTGAACCGGGCGCCGCCGCCCAACTGGGCGCGCACATCGCCCATCACTTCCCGACCGTGCGCCGCGCCCTGCTCGTCACCGACGCGGGCTTCCTGCGTACGGGCCTGGCCGATGCTCCCCTGCACAGCTTGCAGGCGGCGGGGATCGAGGTCCACGTCTTTGCCGAGGTACAGGCCGATCCTCCCGAAGCGATCGTGCTGGCCGGCGTGGCCCAGGCGCAAATGTTTCACGTGGAACTGATTATCGGCCTCGGTGGCGGCAGCTCGCTGGACGTGGCCAAGCTGATCGCCGTGCTGGCCCCCGGGCACCAGGAGCTGGCGCAACTATATGGCATCGGCAATGTCTCCGGCCAGCGCCTGCCTCTGGTGCAATTGCCGACCACGGCCGGCACAGGTTCGGAAGTCACACATATCGCCATCGTCACCACGGGTGCCACCAGCAAGATGGGCGTGGTCGCGCCGCAATTGTATGCGGACCTGGCCATCCTCGACGCCGGCCTGACCCTGGGCTTGCCGCCCGCCGTGACAGCCGCCACCGGCATCGACGCCATGGTGCACGCCATCGAAGCGTACACCAGCCGCCTGCTGAAAAATCCATTCTCCGACATGCTGGCCATCCAGGCGCTATCACTGCTGTCCAGCAATTTGCTCACGGCCTGCCGCGATGGCGCCAACTTGCCGGCACGCCAGGCCATGTTACTGGGCGCTATGCTGGCCGGCCAGGCGTTTGCCAATGCGCCCGTCGCAGCCGTACACGCGCTCGCCTATCCCATCGGTGGTCTATTCCACGTGCCACATGGCCTGTCGAATGCGCTGGTGCTTCCGCACGTGCTGCGTTTCAATCTGTCCAGCGCGGCGCCCCTGTATGCGCAGCTGGCCGCCATTCTCCAGCCCGGCATCGTGGGCAGCGAAGAAGCCCGGGCCATGGCCCTGATCGACGCCATGCAGGCGCTGACGCGCGCCACCGGCATCGCGCGCACACTGCGCGAGGTGGGCATCGCGGCGAGCGACCTGGACCAGCTGGCCGACGATGCCATGCTGCAGACGCGATTACTGGGCAACAATCCGCGCGTCGTCACACGCGAGGATGCCCGCGCCATCTATGCGGCCGCGCTATGACACTCAGTTGGGTACATCCACCACCGCCCCCGCCACACTGATCGCATTGCCTGCCGCAGGGGTCGACTCTATCGCCGGCACGTTGACAGTCGTGATCAAGGTCGACGCATCGGCGCGTGTTACCGTGCGCACCACTTGCGATGGCGGCAAGGCCTGTCTGGCCGACAAATGCGCATACATGGCATCGAGTGCCCGGTTCAGGTACACATGTAGCGGCACGATCAGTGTCGGCAAGGCACTGCTGAAGGAATCAAAGTGATTGGCGTTCGTCACCTCGATATAGCGCAAGCGGCTATTCGCCCCTTCCACCGCGGCGTTCAGGCCAAGATAGGCGCGCGAAGCGTGATTGACGGGAATCAGGGTATCGCTGCGGCCATGAACGATGATGGCCGGCTTGCCATTCAATTTGCCGCTGGCCGCCACTTCGGCCATGCCTGCCCGCACGCGCACGCTCTGCGTGGCAAGCGTACCCTGCAAGGCGGCACCGCTGACGGCGTCGCGCCCCGTCGCCAGGCTGCGCAGGCAGAGGAAACCATCGAGCGACTGGTCCGCCAAGCTGTTTGACGGCGACACACCGGCCGTATAGACCTTGGCGCCACCCACGCTGTGCTCGTAGACGACACTGCCGAGTATGCCGTTTTGCGCGGCAAAGCTGGCCGCCTTTTGCGCCGCAGTAAACGCGATCGGATTGCCGCTGCCATCCGTCTGCGCAAACGTGAAACCACATACCTTTTCTGTCACGGGGAACTTGCCGTAGGCATAGGCATACGTGACGGCCACCAGGATATTTGTGCCTGCATGCGCCGCCTGCAGCGGATCGGAATCGACCAGCCAGCCATACGCGCGCAAGCGCTGTTTCGCATCCGCCTGCTGCGCCGCCAGGTCGGCGCCATTCAACAGCCCCTTGGCTACCAGCGCCGTGCAGCGTCCCGCATTGCCCGCGATGGAAGCGATGCACGGCTGATACAGGGCCGCATAGGTGGCATAGTCAAACAGTGCACGGCCCGGATTGGCGACTACCACTCCGCCCTGGCGCACGCTGTAGGTGCTCGATGCTGCCGGCTGGACTTGCGGCTCGCTGGCGGCCACGCCACTGATCAAGCCCTTGCTATCCTGTTCCGCCGCCAGCAAGGCCGAGCCGGCGCCGTTGGAAATGCTCGATGCTATCGTGATGGTGTTCTTCGGCGTCAGGCGCACGACGCGTGAACTACCGTCGCGGGCCAGCACGCCATAGCGTTCGTTCAAGACGTAATAGGCCATCTCGACCGCCTGCAAGGTGGCCTTGCCCCAGTCCTTTTCCGGGTTCTGCTGCGAGTGCGCATGCTTGAAGGCGATGCGGTTCGGGTTGGCAACGGCCCAGGCCACCCTGTCGGCGTCGCTCAAGTCCGGCGCGAAGAGCGCATTCTTGCCGGCGGCCCCCCTGCCTGCCCGCACGCCGTTCTGCAAGTTGACGCTGTCGCCTTCAAATACATACAGGCCCGTGCCGGACCCCTTGTCAGCATACGCCACGGCGCAGCCCTTCTTCAAACCCCACTCCCCCGAGCTGCCGATGGCACCGTAGATGCCGCGCGAGCCGCTGGACGTGCCCGTGACGATGCAGGCATGCTCGGGATCGAAGCTGGCCGGCACTTGCACCATCAAGGTGATATTCTTCTTGCCCGTGCCATCGTCGGCATAGGCGATGTATTCGCTGCCCGCCACCAGGCCCTCGCCCATGCCCACGTTCCCCGACGCATCCACGTTCGGTCCGTACAGGGTGCCGTAGCCGCTGTTGGCGGCAATGTCGAGCACGGCGCGATAATTGGCGTAGATGGCATTGCGGCGCAGTTCGAGCGGCGTCGGCTGTTCCACGTTCGCATACGCGGGTGCGGCGCCCGCCAGACCCGTCTTGCCCAGCCCGGCCGTCAGCAGATCGTTCGTCTTGCCATCGTAGTCGGCCCGCGTGATGGAGCCCAGGTAGCCTGGCATCTGGTTCAGTTCTTCCGGCGCATGGTTGCTGCCGCAGGCTGCCAACGCCAGCAGGGTGCACAGGCTCATGCCAGTAGTGCCCGCGCGCGTGATCGTCATTTGCATGGTGGTACTCTCCGTTGAAGTAACAGTAGACGCACAATGAAAAACGCCGGACGATCCGTCCGGCGTTGCTTGAAAATCAGACAGCGGCTTTGGCAGCCTTGCCGCCGAAGCGCGCGATGGCTTCGCCGACGATGCCGCGCCGGAACAGCAGCACGCAGATGACGAAGATCACGCCGGTGACCATGCCCACCGATTCGCCCAGGGTGCCGAACCACTCGATACCCGTGTGCGTGGCCAGATAGGTACCGACATCGCCCAGCTTGTTTTCCAGCGCAATGATCAGCACGGCACCGAGGATGGGGCCGGACAAGGTGCCCATGCCGCCCACCAAGGTCATCAGCACGACCAGACCCGACATGCCCCAGTACACATCGGTGAGGGTTTCAAAGCCCAGCACCAGAGTCTTGGTGGCACCGGCCAGCGCGGCCAGCGAAGCGGACAGCACGATGGCCATCAGCTTGTACTTGTTGACGTCGTAGCCGAGCGAAATGGCGCGCGGTTCATTTTCCTTGATCGCCTTAAGCACTTGTCCGAACGGCGAGTGGATGGTGCGCACGATCAGGGCAAAGCCGGCGATGAAGATGGCCAGCACGAAGTAATACAGGACGGTATCATTGCCCAGGTCTATCGTGCCCAGCAAGGTTCCACGTGGAACACCCTGCAAGCCATCCTCGCCGCCCGTGAACGGCAGGCGCAAGGCCAGAAAGTACACCATCTGCGCCAGCGCCAGGGTGATCATCGTAAAGTAGATGCCCTGGCGGCGGATCGCCAGGCCGCCGATCAGCAGGCCCAGCAAGGCTCCCGTGGCGACGCCGGCCAGCAAACCGAGTTCGGTTGGCCAGCCCCAGGTGCGCAGCGCGTAGCCGGTGACATAACCGGCGCCGCCGAAGAAGGCCGCGTGGCCAAACGACAGCAAGCCGGTGTAGCCGATCAGCAAGTTGAAGGCGCAGGCAAACAGGGCAAAGCACAGCAACTTCATCAGAAAGACGGGATAGCCGTAAAACGGGGCCGCCAAGGCCAGCAGCAAGGCAATGGCGTAGCCTACATTTTTATTCATCGTGGTAGCTCCAATACATGACTGATGAGGATTACTTTTCTTTGCCGAACAGGCCGGCGGGACGCAACAGCAGCACGATGACCATCACCACGAACACCACGGTGGCCGAGCCTTCCGGGTAGAACACGCGGGTCAGGCCCTCGATCACGCCCAGGCCCAGGCCCGTCAGGATAGAGCCCATGATGGAACCCATGCCACCGATCACCACCACGGCAAACACGACGATGATCAGGTTCGAGCCCATCAGCGGCGAAACCTGAATGATCGGTGCGGCCAGCACGCCGGCGAAACCGGCCAGCGCCACGCCGAAGCCGAATGTCAACGTCACCATCAGCGGCACGTTGATGCCGAACGCTTCCACCAGTTTCGGGTTTTCCGTGCCGGCCCGCAGGTAGGCGCCCAACTTGGTTTTTTCGATGACGAACCAGGTGGCCAGGCACACGGAGAGCGAGGCGATCACCACCCAGGCGCGGTAGTTCGGCAAGATCATGAAGCCGAGGTCGGTCGCGCCGGCCAGCGCTTCAGGCACTGCATACGGCTGGCCCGAGACGCCATAGAACGAGCGAAACACGCCTTCCATGATCAGGGTGATGCCAAAGGTCAGCAGCAAGCCATACAGGTGGTCGAGTTTATACAGCCAGCGCAGCATGGTCTTTTCGATCAGAATGCCGACCAGGCCGACGAGGATCGGGGCGATGACCAGCATGGCCCAGTAATTGATGTCGAAATAGCTGAGGCCCATCCAGGCCAGGAAGGCGCCCATCATGTACATGGCGCCGTGCGAGAAATTAATAACGTTGAGCAAGCCGAAGATGACGGCCAGACCGAGGGACAACATGGCATAGAACGAGCCGTTGACGAGACCCAGCAGCAGCTGGCTCATCATCGCTTGTATTGGAACGCCGAAAATTTCCATGGCATCACAGTATAAAAAGCACCGTCGGACGACGATGTGGTATCAAGGGAAACACGCCACCGCAGACTGGCGCGGCGGCGCAAGGCGAACCCTGCGGGCGAAGCGTGCAGGACGGAGCACCCGCGCAGCGGCGGGCACTCCATGGATGTTGCTACAGCCTTACTTCCACAGCGAACACTTCGATTCAGCCTTGGTCACATACGCTTGCGCACCGGGCACGGTGGCGACCACCTTGTAGTAATCCCATGGGTATTTCGACTCGGACGGCTTCTTGACTTCCATCAGGTACATATCGTGCACCATGCGGCCATCGGGACGCACTTCGCCATTCTGCGTGAACATGTCGTTGATCTTGGTCTTCTTCAGATACGCCATGACTTTCTCGGTGTCATCCGTCCCCAGCGCCTTGACGGCTTTCAGGTAGGTCGCCGCGGCCGAATAGTCGGCCGCCTGCAGCATCGACGGCTCTTTCTTCATCTTGGCGAAATAGCGTTTCGACCAGGCGCGCGTGTCCGCATTCAAGTCCCAGTACCAGCCATCGGTCAGGTACATGCCTTGCGTCAGGTTCAAGCCCAGCGAATGGATGTCATTGATGAAGATCAGCAAGCCGGCCAGTTTCATCGATTTCGTCAAGCCGAACTCGTTGGCCGCCTTGATGCTGTTGATGGCGTCGCCGCCGGCATTCGCCAGACCCAGGATTTGCGGCTTGGCTGCCTGCGCCTGCAGCAGGAAGGAAGAGAAATCCGACGCGCCCAGCGGATGCTTGACGCTGCCCAGCACCTTGCCGCCGGCCGCCTTGACGACCTCGGCCGTGTCTTTTTCCAGCGAATGGCCAAACGCGTAGTCGGCCGTCATGAAATACCAGCTCTTGCCGCCCTGCTTGACGATGGTGCCACCCGTGCCGCGCGCCAGCGCCACGGTGTCGTAGGCGTAATGCACGGTGTAGGGCGTGCATTCTTCATTTGTCAGGCGCGAGGAACCGGCGCCGATGGCAATGAAGATTTTTTTCTTTTCCGCCGCGACCTTGGCCATGGCCAGGCTGGCGCCGGAATTGGTGCCGCCGATCAGCATGTCGACGCCTTGCTGGTCGAACCATTCGCGCGCCTTCGAAGCGGCGATGTCGGCCTTGTTTTGATGGTCGGCGGAAATGAATTCCACCTTCTTGCCTGCAAGAACAACGCCGGCATCGGCGATCGCCATCTTGATGGCTTCCGCGCCACCGAGGCCGTCGACGTCGGAATACACGCCCGACATGTCAGAAATAAACCCGATCTTGATGGTGTCGCCCGATACCTGGGCGTGCGCGGCAGCGGAAAAGCCCAATGCGCAAAGAGTGGCGGTGGCAATGGCGATAGCGTTACGTTTCATAGTGTCTCCGTTGGGATTATTGTTTGCTATTTAAACGATTGCTCGACGACGATACGGAACTACATGGGCATTACACGCCAAGCAGCTCGGTCAATACCGGCATCTTGGCTTCCAGTTCGGATGCAGCAAAGGTCTCGACGATCTGACCGTGCTCCATCACATAAAACCGGTCTGCCAGTGGTGCGGCAAACCGGAAATTCTGTTCCACCATGACGATGGTGTAACCCTTCGCTTTCAGGGTGGTGATCATGCGCGCCAGGCCTTGCACGATGACGGGCGCCAGGCCTTCGGATATTTCATCGAGCAGCAGCATGCGCGCGCCCGTTCGCAAGATGCGTGCCACGGCCAGCATCTGCTGTTCCCCGCCCGACAATCGCGTGCCCTGGCTGTGGCGGCGCTCCTGCAAATTCGGGAACATGGCGTAGATTTCTTCTACCGACATGCCTTTCTCGCCGCTGGCCAGGGTCGGCGGCAGCATCAGGTTTTCCTCGGTCGACAGCGATGAAAAAATGCCGCGCTCTTCGGGACAATAGCCGATGCCCAGGTGGGCGATTTTGTGCGTGGCCAAACCTATCGCTTCGACGCCATTGACTTTGATGGAGCCCGTGCGCGCCCCCGTCAAACCCATGATGGCGCGCAAGGTGGTGGTACGGCCGGCGCCGTTGCGGCCCAGCAAAGTCACCACTTCGCCCTGCTCCACTTTCAGATTCACGTCGTGCAGGATGTGCGATTCGCCATACCAGGTGTGCAGCTGTGCAATTTCCAGCGCGGGTGCGCCGCCATTCGCTTGTGTCGCCATCAATGCGCCCCTTCCAGTTCGGCGTGGGTGGTGCCCATGTACGCTTCCATCACTTGCGGATTGCGCGACACTTCCGCGTAACTGCCTTCGGCCAGCGTGGCTCCGCGCTGCAGGACGGAAATCTTGTCGCAGATGCCAGAGACCACGCTCATATTGTGTTCCACCATCAAAATCGTGCGGCCAGCCGAGACTTTCTTGATCAGTTCGGTGACGCGGTGCACGTCTTCGTGGCCCATGCCCTGGGTCGGTTCGTCGAGCAGCATCATTTCCGGCTCCATCGCCAGGGTGGTGGCAATTTCCAGCGCCCGCTTGCGCCCATACGGCATGTCGACCGTGATGGTGTCGGCAAATTCTGTCAGGTCGACCTCGGCCAGCAAGGCCATTGCGCGGTCGTTGAGCTGGTTCAAGGAACGTTCGCTTTTCCAGAAGTGGAACGAAGTGCCCAGTTGGCGCTGCAAGCCGATGCGCACATTTTGCAGCACAGACAAATGCGGAAAGACGGCAGAAATCTGGAATGAGCGGATCACACCCATGCGGGCGATCTGGGCCGGTTTGGCAGCCGTGATATCTTTCCCATTGAACAGGATCTGTCCGGAAGTGGGGACCAGAAATTTGGTGAGCAAGTTAAAACACGTGGTCTTGCCGGCGCCGTTCGGACCGATCAAGGCGTGGATATGGCCCCGCTCTACCTTCAGGTTCACCTCGCTCACAGCGGTGAAACCCTTGAATTCCTTGGTCAAATTTCTTGTTTCCAAGATTATGTTTGACATCGTGTCTCCTAGTTGTACTTTTTGTACTACTTAGTCATTTTTATAATACACAACTTAAATTTAACGCACAATACAGTATAACTACGGGGATTTTGCGCCAGCCCGAATGGCGCAAACCCGTGCTTTTACGCGGTCATTTCCAGGTCGCGTGTATCATTTGCGCCGCTTTTTCCGCGATCATCACCGTCGGCGAGTTCGTATTACCAGAAGTAATGTAGGGCATGATGGAGGCATCGACGACGCGCAGTCCAGCCACGCCAATCACGCGCAACTGGCTGTCGACCACGCTAGAGGCATCGCTGGCCAGGCCCATGCGGCAGGTGCCCACCGGATGAAAGATGGTGGTGCCGATCTGGCTGGCCGCCTGCGCCAGTTCTTCCTCGCTCTGGAATTGCACGCCAGGCTTGTATTCTTCCGGAGCGAATTTTTTCAGGGCTGGCGCGGCGGCGATGGCCCGCGTCAGGCGCAAGGCGTCGGCTGCGACGCTGCGATCCTGCTGCGTACTGAGATAGTTAGGAACGATGTTCGGCGCCGCATAGCTGTCGGCCGATGCGATCTGCACATGGCCGCGCGAGGTGGGGCGCAGATTGCACACGCTGGCCGTAAACGCGGGAAATGCATGCAGCGGCTCGCCGAATTTATCCAAGGAGAGCGGTTGCACGTGGTATTGCAGGTTCGGCGTGACTTGCTGCGGATCGGACTTGGCAAACGCGCCCAGCTGCGACGGCGCCATCGACATGGGCCCGCTCTGGAACAACGCATATTGCAAGCCGATCTGCATTTTTCCAACGATATTGCTGGCCATCACATTCAGGGTTTTCACGCCCTGCACCTTGTAAACCATGCGCAGCTGCAAATGATCTTGCAAATTGCCGCCCACGCCGGCAACATCGAGCACGGGCACGATGCCATGCTGCTGCAGCAAGGCGGCCGGGCCGATGCCGGACAATTGCAGCAATTGCGGCGAACCAATGGCGCCCGCCGTCAGCAAGGTTTCCCGTTTGGCCGTCGCCTGCCATTGCGTGCCGCCGCCCGAAAATACGATGCCCGTGCAGCGCGGCCCCGACTCCGAAGTTTCCAGCAGCAGACGTTCCACGTGGCAGCCCGTCATGATGGTCAGATTCGGGCGGCGCGCAGCCGGTTTCAAAAATGCTTTCGAGGTATTCCAGCGGATGCCGCGGCGCTGGTTGACGTCGAAATACGCGCTGCCGCTATTGTCGCCGCCATTGAAATCGCTGGTTTTTGGAATGCCAACCTGCTGCGCCGCGTCGCGGAACGCATTCAAAATATCCCACGACAGCCGCTGTTTTTCCACGCGCCATTCGCCGCCCACGCCATGGTTTTCCGACGCACCGCCGTAGTAATCCTCGCTTTGTTTAAACAGCGGCAATACTTTGTCCCAACGCCAGGAGGCGTCGTCCGTGAGGTCCGCCCAGTGGTCATAATCGCCAGCCTGGCCGCGCATATAGATCATGCCGTTGATGGAAGAGCTACCGCCCAGCACTTTTCCGCGCGGATAGATCAGGCTGCGCCCGCCCAGGCCCGCGTCCGCCTGCGTGGAATACAGCCAATCCGTGCGGGCATTGCCGATGCAATGCAGATAGCCGACGGGGATGTGGATCCACACATAATCGTCCTTGCCGCCCGCTTCCACGAGTAAAACGTTGGCATTCTTGTCGCGTGTAAGGCGGTTGGCCAGCACGCAACCTGCCGTGCCGCCGCCCACGATGATGTAGTCGTATTCGCCTGCCGATTCCAATGAAGCTCCTTTCGGTATGCCATCAAGCTGTCGCGCGGCGTGTCTCCCCACCGCGTTCCGCTACCAGAGTCTGTCTTTCTTCATGCATGCATGGCTGCTGAGCCGTATTGAGATTACCACCAGTGCCGGGCCAGGGCGACATTAATCGTGGCAAGCGGTATGGGCTAGCGTCACGGCAAGGTAAAACACAGCGCAAAACAGGGGTTGCAGGCTGTGGATAACCGTATGGATATCCACAGGGACGATATGTGCGTAAACGAAAATTTTTTCCAGCGACGTTTTTTTGTCCAGAAACCATCCCAGGCAGATACAAGCCTTACTCAGCGCTTGTCCGCACGCCAAGCGATTGTTTACAAGGATAAATCGGGACTTATCCACAGAAGATGCCACCGTTAACTACTATTACTATTCTTGTTTACGATCTTATTAAGGTAAACCCGACAACGTGCGCTTTGCATGCCCTTCGCCGTCAACAACGCCGGCAAGCCTTTCATCAAAAAAATGGCAAGCCACTTTTGCTGACAAAAAAAATCGCGCCAACAACTGAGCGACGAAAACCGGCGCGGCCGGCATCACGCAGACAAGCAATACCAAACCGTTTTGCAAAATGGAAACGTCAACAGGCCTGACCAGGCACTGGGCCAGCAAGCAGTTCGATGGCAAAAAGAGGGGAAATTTGAAACGATTGTGGATAAGTCACTTGATATCCACAGGATGACTTGTGCGTAAACACGAACTTTTGCGCAGACCCGCATTTTATACAATTTTGCTCCTCGCGTGATACAGCGATTATGCACGCTTTATTTTGCGTGTAAACGCTTGATCCTGTTGAAAAAAAGCGACTTATCCACAGAAAAAACCACGTTTACTATTACTACTATTTTTATATATAACTTTATTGTAAACCGATAAAAAAAGCGGAAGTCCGGGGATATTCCCAAAAAGCAGGCAAAAAGCATCAAAAAAAAGAAGCCAACGGCGACAGCAAGATCCACTGCCAAACCGTCTTGCAGAAATCCACTGGACGCTCACGTCAGCGAAAGAACCGCGCTCGTCATCCCTCAACGTTGATTGCCGGACAAGGATCAATGCACACGCGCCACGTCAAACATGCCACTACAGCAAGAAAACCCGTGATTTTTGCTTGTTGCTGTGGATAAGTGCCTGCATATCCACAGGATGACATGTGGGAAAAGTCGATCTTTGTCCACAGCTCAATTTTTATCCCAAACAAGTCCTCACTGGATACAATGCTTGTGCGCCTACTTTTTTGCGCGTTAAGTCGATGATTTTTCGACGGTATACCGACTTATCCACAAAAAAATGGCCGTTTACTATCACTACTATTTTTATGTATACATCTTTATTTAAAACACAGAGACAAACGCAAACGGTGGAAAAGCCGCCGAAACGGCTGTTTTCACCTTGTAAACCGTCTGGCAATCAAAAAAAACCTGTAAAAACAGCATGAATTCACACAAGAAAATGCGTTTAGGCATCATCAGTGCCTTGCACGAAGAACAGCAGGGGCTGGTAGAAGCCATGCAAGGCCCCCAGAGGCGTTCGTACGGCATGCGCGACTACACCCTGGGGACCCTGTGGAATATCGACGCTGTGTGCGTCCTGTCGCGTCTGGGCAAGGTTGCCGCTGCCATGACAGCTTCTATCCTTGTGGAAAAGTATGGAGTTACCCACATCGTCTTCACCGGCGTGGCCGGCAGTGGGGATAAACACGTCAAAGTTGGCGACATCGTGGTGGCTGAAGCATTGCTGCAGCACGATATGGACGCTCGCCCCCTGTTTCCCCGCTTCGAAGTTCCGCTGACGGGACTGCAGCGCTTTGCTACGGACCTGGAACTGAGCACGCAACTGGCAGCTGCCGCGGAAGATTTTTTGCGTGACGATGTTTCCAGCGTGCTCAAGGCGGCCGATATCGTGGCATTTGGCTTGCAGCACGCGCAAGTCCACCGCGGCCTGATCGCCAGCGGCGACCAGTTCATCAGCAGCGCCGCGCATATGAACCAGCTGAAAGCGGATATTCCCGATCTGCTGGCCGTTGAAATGGAAGGCGCCGCCGTGGCGCAAGTATGTTTTGAACTGGGCGTGCCATTTACGGTCATGCGCACCATTTCCGACAACGCCAACGAAGAGGCCGCCGTCGACTTCATGCGCTTCGTGCAGACCGTCGCCTCGCCGTACGCGTTGACGGTCATTCAGCAGCTATGCCAGCGCCTGGCTGGCTGATTTTCATTCAAGCGTGTATAAAAAAAGGGCAGAACCACTGGTTCTGCCCTTTTTGTATTCAAAAGCTGCCTAAATTTTAAACACTCAGCATCATCAGGCTGGCATTTCCGCCCGCTGCCGTCGTATTCACGCACAGCGCTCGCTCAGCGACCAGGCGCCACAGAGGGATGACGCCCTCCTGCGTGGTGGCGATGGTGCCCACCAGGGCCCCTTCCCGGGCCGCCAGCAGCGGTTTGAGCTGACCATCGAGGCCAGGTTCGATCATGGCGATCTGGAAATCATGCTCGACCGACGCCAGGCTGCTGACGACCTGGATGCGGTCTTTCAGCGCCGCCGGCAAGTCGCCCGGGATCAGATCGGGCGTTTGCGCCAGCACCAGGGCCTGGTTTCCGGTGGCCAGCACGGCCGCCAGCTGATTCATCAGCGTGCCGGAGGTGGCCGCCGCACACAGAATCGTGCCGCGTGCGGCAAAGTTCAGGGTATTGCGCTCACCGGTCGGGCCTGGCAAGACGGTGGTGCTGCCCAGCAAGGTCGTGCGCGCGTATTCCTGCGCCAACTGCTCGACCTTGTCGTGCCCATGCATCTTTGCCCACACGGTGAGCGCGTCGAGCGCGGGCGGCGCCTGACGCTGGTGCTGGGCATCGGCCGGTGCATTGCGCTGCAGGCGTTTCAGGTACAGGGGGCCACCCGCCTTCGGACCGGTCCCCGATTTGCCTTCGCCGCCGAACGGCTGCACGCCGACGACGGCACCAACGATGTTGCGGTTCACGTAAATATTGCCCACGTGCGCGCGCCTGGTGATGAAGTCGATGGTTTCATCGATGCGCGTATGGATGCCCAGGGTCAAACCGTAACCGCTGTCGTTGATCGATTGCACCAGTTGCGGCAGTTCGGAGCGCTTGTAGCGGATCACGTGCAGTACGGGGCCAAAGACTTCCTGCGTCAATTGCGCCAGCGACTTGATTTCCAGCACGGTCGGAGCGACAAACGTGCCTTTGACGGTGGGCAAATCGAGCGAATAATGATCGATGGCCATGGTTTTCATCTTGTTGATGTGCGCCAGCAAATTGCCTTGCGCTTCCGCATCGATGACGGGACCGATATCGGTGGCCAGGCGGTCAGGATTGCCAACGCGCAATTCCTGCATGGCGCCCTTGAGCATGTGGATGGTCTTGTCGGCGATTTCCGTTTGCAAGAACAGCACGCGCAAGGCCGAGCAGCGCTGGCCGGCGCTGTCAAAGGCCGACGACATCACGTCCTGCACCACTTGTTCCGGCAAAGCCGACGAATCGACGATCAGGGCATTCTGGCCACCCGTTTCGGCGATCAGGGGAATGTCGATGCCTTCGGCCACCGCACGTGTGGCCAGGTTGCGGTTGATCAATTGCGCCACTTCCGTCGAGCCCGTGAAAATCACGCCTTTCACGCGCGCGTCATTGCACAGGCCGGCACCAACGATCTCGCCGCTGCCGGGCAAAAATTGCAGTGCGCCGCGCGGCACGCCTGCCGCATGCAGCAGTTGCACGGCGCGGTGGGCGATCAGCGGCGTTTGCTCGGCCGGCTTGGCCAGCACCACGTTGCCTGCCGCCAGGGCGGCGGCCAGCTGGCCCGTAAAGATGGCCAGCGGGAAGTTCCACGGGCTGATGCAGGTGACGGGACCGAGCGCCAAGGTATTCGGCGCGTGTTCCACCTGCGCCGCGTAGTAACGCAGGAAGTCGACGGCTTCGCGGATTTCCGCGATCGCGTTTGGCAGGGACTTGCCCGCTTCGCGCACTGCCAGGGCCATCAGCTCGATGTGATGCTCTTCGAACAGATCGGCCGCGCGCAGCAGCGCTTGCGCGCGCATCGACGGTTGCGTGGTCTGCCAGTCCATGGCGCTGGTGGCGGCGCTGGCCAGCGCCGTTTCCACGTCGGCCGGGCCGGCTTCCATGACTTTCCCTACGATATCGTCGTGCTGGGCCGGATTATGCAGCATGTGCGTGGGGCCATTCAGGCTGACGGCGCCATCGATCAGCGGCGCTGCCTGCCATGTCTGCTGTTGCGCCAGGCCGGTGGCCAGGGTGCGCAAGGTGTCTTCATTTGACAGATCCAGGCCAGCCGAGTTCTTGCGTTCGCTGCCAAACATGTCCAGCGGCAGTGGAATCGACGGGTGCGGCAAGCCGCCCTGCAGGCGCGCTAGCTCGAGCGGATCGCGGATCAGGCTATCGATGGCCACGCTTTCGTCGACGATCTGGTTGACGAACGACGAGTTGGCGCCGTTTTCCAGCAGGCGGCGCACCAGGTAGGCCAGCAGGGTTTCATGCGAGCCGACGGGGGCGTAGATGCGGCACGGCTTGTCGAGATTGTCGGGGCCGACGACCTGGTCGTACAGGGTTTCGCCCATGCCGTGCAGGCACTGGAATTCGTAGTCGGTGATGCCGTCGCGTTTCGCCCAGGTATAGATGGTCGCAAGGGTTTGCGCGTTGTGCGTGGCAAATTGTGGATAGATCAGGCTGCTGGCGGCCAGCAGTCTTTGTGCGCATACGAGGTAGGAAACGTCCGTGTAGACCTTGCGCGTATAGACGGGATAGCCTTCCTGGCCATCGACTTGCGCGCGTTTGACTTCCGCATCCCAGTACGCGCCCTTGACCAGGCGCACCATGAACTTGCGGCCGCTGCGGCGCGCCAGGTCGATCAGGAAATCGATGGCGAAGGGGCAGCGTTTTTGATATGCCTGCACCACGTAGCCGATGCCGTCGAAACCGGCCAGATCTGCATCAAAAGCCAATGCTTCCATCAGGTCGAGCGACAGTTCCAGGCGGTCCGTTTCTTCCGCATCGATGTTGAAGCCGATGTTGTACTGTTTGGCCAGCAAGAGCAGCGCCTTGACCTTCGGCAGCAATTCTTCCATGACACGGGTGCGCTGGGCGCGGCTGTAGCGCGCGTGCAGGGCCGACAGTTTCACGGAAATGCCGGGGCCGTTGCGGATGCCGCGTCCGTTCGATGCCTTGCCGATGGCATGGATCGCCGTTTCGTACGAGGCGTAATAGCTGGCCGCGTCCTGTTGCGTCAGGGCCGCCTCGCCCAGCATGTCGTACGAGTAACGGTAGCCGCGCGTTTCATTCTCGCGGCTGTTTTTCAAGGCTTCCTCGATGGTCTGGCCCGTAACGAACTGGTTGCCCAGCATGCGCATGGCCAGGTCGACGCCTTTGCGGATCAGCGGTTCGCCGCCCTTGGCGATGAGCTTGCTCATGGCCGAACCGAGGCCCGATTCGCTGCTGGTACTGACCAGTTTTCCCGTAATCAGCAAGCCCCAGGTGGCGGCATTGACGAACAGCGATGGAGATTCGCCCAGATGCTTCTTCCAGTCGCCCTTGCTGATTTTGTCGGCAATCAGGCGATCAGCCGTTTGACTGTCGGGTATACGCAACAGCGCTTCAGCCAGACACATCAATGCAACACCCTCTTCCGACGACAGCGAGAACTCGTGCATCAGCGCATCGACGCCGGACGCGCGCGTGCGTTTGTGGCGCACGTTCGAGACCAGGCGGTGTGCCAGGGCTTGTCCCTCGGCCGTCGTTTCGGTGCTGCTGGGGCGCACTTGTTGCAACAGCCACTGCACGGCGGAAACCTCGTCGCGCCTATAGGCGGCGGTGATGGCGGCGCGCTGGGGTGTCGCTTCGGGCAGGATTTCTGCCTGGAACGCAGCAAAAGGAATCGGGGTAAAAGCCGAGGGGCCTGCAGGATGCATAAGTACTCTTTACAAGGAAATGGGGACGAAAACTGACGTAATTCTTGCTCTTTTTTGGTGCAAAAAAATACAGAAAGTCGGACGTTAAGATGATTCGATTGTAAAGGGGATTCTTATGGATTAATTCTGGTAATACAGGGGGCTAGCAATAGATAGTTTTTGATGCGACAATTTAACCAAATAATATTAATTTGGGGGTGATAGGAATGCTGGACAAGATCAGTAAGAAAATCTTGATGGAATTGCAGAGCGATGGACGCATCAGCAATGTGGAGCTGGCTGCGCGCGTGAACCTGTCGCCGGCCGCCTGCCTGGAACGCGTGCGCAAATTGCACGAATCCGGTTACATCATGGGCTATACGGCCCAGTTGAACCCGCAACTGCTCGACGTATCGCTGCTGGTCTTCATCGAAGTGGTGCTCGATCGCACGACGCCGGAAGTGTTCGACGCCTTCAAGCATAGCGTACAAATCATTCCAGAGGTACTGGAATGTCATATGGTCGCTGGCGGTTTCGATTACCTGGTCAAGGCGCGTGTCAAGGACATGGCGGCCTACCGCGAATTCCTGGGCAAGACCTTGCTGCAAAAAGGTGTGCGGGAAACCCACACTTATGCCGTCATGGAAGAGGTCAAAAACACCACCAAATTGCCAATTAAGTGACCTCGGTGTAGCCAGCCCACTTTTCTGATTGAGCTATCGGAACAAATGTTGTAGGGTAGAACTACAATTCTGCTATCCGGTAGCCGCCTGAAACGCCGCGCAGACGTTACGTTCAGGGTGCAAGGTGGGCAATCGTGCCCACCCGCATACGGTTACAGCACGTCCCCGCGGGGACGTGACGGGTTCGCGCAGCGGGGGACAAATGAAGCAGTTGCAGCATCAGCTGGTGCGTTTCCTTATATTCACGATCCTGGCCATGGCTGTGGCCTGTTGCCTGGCCTATCTGCTGCTGCTCTCGGGCGGCGACCATCCCTATTTGATTGCCTGCGTGGCCGCCGCCATCGGCGCCGCGCTGCTGGCGTTCGCCGCCCGCCCGCGCGGTGAGCCGGGCTTGCACCAGTTCGCCGACACGGTGGGCAACGCCATCGACGCCATCATGATCGGCGCGGCGGAAACCTCGTATTTCGTCGATTCCGTGAAACAGAAGGTGGAACTCGATGTGCGCACGGCCAGCGACATCGCCGACAGTTCCGTACAAAATGCCGCGATGACGGAAAAGATCGCCGCCAATGCGGAACGAGCCGCCAAGGTGGCTGCCGGCGTGCGCGTGGAAAGCGTGGCGGCGCGTGCCGAAGTGGATCAGGGGCTGCACCGCATCAATAAGGCACGCGAGGAAGCGCAAGGCGCCTCCAGCACCATGCTGAGCTTGCAGGACAAATCCAAACGCATCACCGGCTTTACGGAAGCCATTTCCGATATTTCCGCGCGCACCAACTTGCTGGCGCTGAACGCCGCCATCGAGGCGGCGCGCGCAGGCGAACACGGACGCGGTTTTGCCGTGGTGGCAGGTGAAGTGCGGCAGTTGGCGCAGCGCACCAAGGAAGCCTCCGATGAAATCAGCGTGATGGTGCGCGAGATCAATGAACAGTCGGAAAAAGCGGCGCGCGGCATGAGTTCGCTTGCGGCGGGCGTGACGGAAGCGGCACACAATGTGCAAAGCGTGCATGCCTCGCTCAGCCATATCGAGGAATCGTCGGGTGAGTCGGAAGACGCGATCGGGCAAATCGCCCGCGCCTCGCGCGAACACGTCGACACCACGCAGCTGATCGCCGACGCCATCCTGCAAATCCGCGACAGCATGCTGTCGACGAATGCCGAATTGCCGCGTGCCACGCAGTCGGCCATGGCGCTGGCCGAGCGGGCCGAAGCGATCGCCGGCGCCCTGGGCGAATCGAGCGTGGCCACGCCGCACGACGAAATCCGTGCAGCGGCCCAGCGCGCGGCGCGCGAGGTGGGCAAACTGTTCGAGCAAGCCATCGCATCGGGGCGCATCACGCGCGAAGCCCTGTTCGACCGCCACTACCGCCCCATCCCGAATACCAATCCGCCCAAGCACAACACGAAATTCGACGCATTCACGGACAAGGTGCTGCCGGACTTGCAGGAAGGCGTGCTGGCCGCCCTACCCCATCTGGCGTATGCGGGCGCCGTCGACAACAATGGATATTTTCCGACGCACAACAAGAAGTTTTCCCAGCCGCTGACGGGCGATTACGCCACCGATATGGTGAATAATCGCACCAAGCGCATCTTCAGCGACCGCACGGGCAAGCGCTGCGGCAGCAATACCAAGCCGTTCCTGTTGCAGACCTATAAACGCGACACGGGCGAAGTCATGCACGATTTATCCGTGCCGATCCACGTCGATGGCAAGCACTGGGGCGGTTTCAGGATCGGTTATCGCTCGAGTAACCACGCATAGCAAAACGCCTGATGAGAGATCATCAGGCGTTTTTTCTTGTTCCGTAACAGGTTTTATTCGACATGCGGCTTGGGCGCCACGCCGCCGCCGGCCGCCGTGGCCGTCCGTAAAGTGGGCGTGTTCATGCTTTCCAGGTGGTTGCGCAGCCATTTGTGGGCGGGGCTGCGGGCGTCGCGTTCGTGCCACAGCATGTCCAGGTGGACGGCCGGCAAGGTCAATGGCAAATCCTTGTACAGCAAGGACTCCGTCATGCCCGTCGAGGCGATCAGATGGCGCGGCAAGACCGTGATCAGGTCGGAATTGGCCACCACGCGCCCTGCGGTGAAGAATTGGTTGACCGTCAGCAAGATGCGCCGTTCGCGGTGGATCTGCGACAGGGCCTCGTCGATCAAGCCATGCGCGCGGCCGGAAAAGCTCACCAACAAATGGTTCGCCGCACAATAGTTATCTAACGTCAATTCCTTGTCGGCCAGCGGATGGCCGCGCCGCATCACGCACACATACTTGCCGGAATACAGGCGCTCATGGCGGATGGGTGAGCCCGTTTCGCTCGACAATTGCGCTGCCACGCCGGGAAAGAAGCCCACGGCCAGGTCGATATCGCCGCGCAGCAACATCGGTCGCGGTTCGCGCGTGGTCAGCGGCATCATGCGCACGTTGACGCCCGGCGCTTCGCGTTCGATCGAACGCATCAGCGAGGGCAGCCAGAAAGCGGCGGTCGCATCGGCCATGGCCATGCGGAAGGTGGCATGCGTTTTCGACACGTCGAAGGTTTCCGGCGTGACGGCCGCTTCCAGGCTGGCCAGGGCCGAGCGCACGGACGGCCACAGCGCTTCGGCACGGGGCGTGGGTTTCACGCCATACGCCGTGCGAATCAGCAATTCGTCACCAAGGCTCTCGCGCAGGCGTTTGATGGCGTTCGATACCGCCGGCTGCGTCATCGCCAGGTGGCCGGCTGCGCGCGTCAGGTTTTGTTCCGTCATGACGGCGTCGAAAACACGCAGCAAGTTCAGATCCAGCGTCAGAAAACTCATGGAAAGCCCAAGATAAAAGTTGAATTGATTACTTCAGAGTGTAAACCGCGCCGGACGCGAATATTTTCACTCGTGAAAAAAATATTACAGTTTTCCATTCACGATTCATATAATTGGTATCAAGAAATGGAATTAGATTTATATGTTGCACTGCACTATAGTACTGGCAAATTCTATAATGCACTGGAACAGTATGTCTACCTTCGCCTCCGCCCTTTACGCAGTATCCGCACCCGTGCTGGAGATTTCCCTGCTGAACGCCCTGCAACTCGTGCTGGTGATCGTGGCCGTGGGCGCCTTCGCCCTGCTGTTCAAGCCTTTGCTGGTGGGTATCGCGCGCGCCATGGTGCTGCTGGTGCGTCCCAAGCTGAGCCGCGAAGAGCGCCTGGCGCGCCAGCAGATGCGCGAAGCGCAAGCCTTGCAACGCACCCTGGGCAAAATGAATGGCGTGTCGCCCAGCAATGCCGCCGAATTGCGCGCCCTGTCGACGCGCGCCTGAGCAATAAACTGTTACAGAATGACAAGCCGGCGTGAGCCGGCTTTTTTACGCCATGTCGCCCAGCAAATGCGCGCGCAACAAGGTGTCGGCCGGATGGGCGCCGAGCCAGATTTTCAGCAGCGCATTGTAAAAGGCCAGGTCCGGCACCGTGTCGCCCACCTGCTTGCCGTTCAGCTTGCACAACGTCCCCTCTTCCGGCAGCCAGTCCACGGTCAGGATGTCGCCCTTTTTCAGGCCGGGCACCATGGCGAACATGGCGCCGAACTGCATCGTCTGGCTCAGCAGGCGTGTGCGGTCGGCCTGGTCGGAACTGCGCTTCAAACCCTGCATGAAGGCGTGACCCAGCTCGTCGGAGGTGATGTCGCGCAACATGACGATTTCCAGACGGCGCGGCCCAGGCAGGGCCAGGATGTCGGCCAGCTGGGTTTTCTTTTCCGGCAGGTACAGTGCAATCGTGTAGACCTTGAAGATGACCTTGTAGCGCACGCCGGCACCGTTGAGTCTTAATTCGCGGCTGGCCAGCTGCACCGTCTCGTCCAGCCTGACGCCACCCACCTCGACGGCCAGCGCTGCTTGTGCCACGGCGGCGCACAGGCAGGCGCACAGGCAGGCGGCGGCCAGGGAGCGGCCCAAACGGGATGTGCTGCTAAGCATCTTTTACCTCCGTGGAAACCATGGGCTGTGGATAAGTCAGCACACAGTGTAGAACAGTTGGTAAAAGAGGGCCGCGCGCGGCGGCGGCGAGGGGGACGAAGAGCGCTTAGGCTTTGGCCGCAGGCAGTTCTGCTTGCAGGCGTTCGTACTTGGCCATCAATTGCTCCGGGCTTTCGCGCCAGGCGGGATTGAAGGGGATGCAGCTGACGGGGCACACTTGCTGGCATTGCGGCTCGTCAAAGTGGCCCACGCATTCGGTGCACTTGTTGGGATCGATTTCGTAGATTTCCGCGCCCATGTAGATCGCGTCATTCGGGCACTCGGGCTCGCAAATATCGCAATTGATGCATTCGTCGGTGATCAGTAATGCCATGATTTCACTCTTACTTATTGCGATGATGCAGCGTTGGCGGCAATCTTGTTTTGCAGCCAGCGGTTCACCGAGGGGAAGACAAACTTGGAGACGTCGCCGCCCAGCGCCGCGATTTCGCGCACGATGGTGCCCGAAATGAACTGGTACTGGTCGGAAGGCGTCAGGAACATGGTTTCGACATCGGGCAGCAGGTAGCGGTTCATGCCCGCCATCTGGAATTCGTATTCGAAGTCGGAAACGGCGCGCAAGCCACGCACGATGACTCTCGCTTCATGTTTGCGCACGAAATCCTTGAGCAGGCCGGAAAAGCTTTCCACTTGCACGTTCGGATAGTGCCCCAACACTTCGTTGGCGATTTCCAGGCGTTCGTCGAGCGAGAAAAACGGTTGCTTGTTCTTGCTGTCGGCCACACCGACGATCAGCTTGTCAAACAGACCCGATGCGCGGCGCACCAAATCTTCATGACCGCGCGTGAGCGGATCGAATGTTCCTGGATAAACGGCTACAACCATTGCGGCTCCCTGATGATGCACCAATATAGACGCGCATTATGCCTGAAATTGGTGACCACCTTGGTGCTGCGCCTCGAGCCAAGGAGCTTTTTTGCCTTATTTATAGGCAGATTCAGGCAGTTGACGGCACTTTGTTGTAAGTTAGCAAATGATAATAAACGGTGCCCGCCTTGTCGGCACGGATGACTTCCCACGGCGCCATCCACTCGGGTTTGTCCAGTGCGTTGCTCTCGTCGAAGACCAGCGGCAAGCCCGATTCCGCGTACACCATGCCGCCTTCTTTGAGCAGGTTGGCGCACAAGGGCAGCACTTTCGCCAGGAAATCCTGCTGGTAGGGCGGGTCGAGGAAGATCAGGTCGAAACGCTGGCCGCGCGATGCCAAGCCTTGCGCCGTCAGCAGGGCGTCGCCGCGCAGCAGTTGCACATTCTCGGCGCGCAATTTCGTCTTGTTTTCTTCCAGCTGGCGTATCACGGGCGTATGCGTGTCGACCATGGTGACGGACGCGGCGCCGCGGCTGGCCGCTTCAAAGCCCAGTGCGCCGCTGCCGGCGAACAGGTCCAGCACCTGGGCGTTGGACCAGTCGCCGTCGCGCAAGTGATTGATCCAGTTGAATACGGTTTCACGCACGCGGTCTGGCGTCGGACGCAAGCCCAGTGCCTGCAAAACAGGCAGCACGGAGCGTTTCCACTGGCCGCCGATGATGCGCACCTGGTTCGGTGGCGGCGCGTGGTGGACGGGGACTTTGGCGGGTTTTTTGATTTTCTTTTGCATGGGCATTTAGAACACCTAACAAAACCTACTGCGCGTTGCGATTTGCGGCCTGCGATGCTCACTGACTCGGCGTCCCCGTGCATTTGCACAGCTGCGCTTCTTAGCCACAACTCACTGCCGCTCGCTACGGTTTTGTTAGGCGTTCCATTTCTTCAATTTGATGGCGGCCACTATAGCATATGGCCCCATCTCCCCTGCTGGCGCTGCCTGTCTACTTGGGCGCGCTGGCCAGGGAATTGAAATCGTCAATCCAGCCCTGCATGCGCTTGATGGCGTGGGCTTTTTGCGCCGGCGTAGCGATCTTGATCACCGTCAAGACCATCTGCGCCGTGCTCGCTTCGTAGGTGTCAAAAAAAGCCTTGCGCTCCGAGTGTTCCAGGCGCTCGAAACTGTCCTTGATCAGGGTCGTGACCAAGGCCGCAGCCGCTTCCTTGGCGAGCTTTTCTTGGTGGACTTTCTTGACCAGGTTCAACACATTCTGCTGGCGCCGCATGCGTTCGTCGAGCCAGATCTCATTGTTTAGCGGACGCGCATCGGATGCCTTGTGGATGATGGCTTCCTGCTCGCTGCTGAAGCTGCCGAACCACAGTTCGAATTGTTCCATGGCTTTCTTGTAGCGCAGTTTTTGGCGTTTCTCCTGGTCGCCGCTCAGGTATTTTTTGCGGTAATCATCGTTATTTGACTTGAACTTCTTTTCCATCTGCGCGATTTGCTCGGGCTTGAGCGAGCGTGCCAGGTCGGCCAGTTCGGGTGCTGCCTTCAGCAGCAGCGCCTGGGTGCGCTGTTTGATCTCGCCGTAGTCGGCCATCAGGTCCGCCTGCGTGATATTGCCTTGCAACTGCTTCTGGCCTGTGCGCAGGATTTCCACGTAATCCTTCAATTGCGTCTTGCGGTGCCAGTCGAACATCTTGTCGATATCGTCGCGCACCCAGCCTTTCTGGTCGCGGTCCAGGTCGACATACGCGTTCAGCCACCAGTACAGCACGGTATCGCCGTTGTTGTAGGCCAGGCGCAAGCCGCTGCAGCCGGCCATGACGACCAGCATCAAGGCCAGCACGGCATAAGTAAAACGCCCAAAGGGCGTGGAAGACGGGGCCTGCGTGTTAAACTTTTTCATATTCTTAACTTATAAAAGACGGTCTATGAACGTTGTCATTCTCGCTGCCGGTATGGGCAAACGCATGCAGTCGGCACTGCCCAAGGTATTGCACCCGTTGGCGGGCAAGCCGCTGTTGTCGCACGTCATCGACACGGCGCGCGGTCTGGCGCCGTCCCGATTATGCGTGATTTACGGCCATGGGGGCGCAGCGGTGCTGAAGTTGCTCGACGGCTATAAGGTGAACCATGCCCTGACGATCGACGCCGCTGAGCAGGCGCAGCAGCTGGGTACCGGCCATGCCGTGCAGCAAGCGGTGTCCTTGCTGGACGACAGCGTGCCGACCCTGATCTTGTACGGCGACGTGCCGCTGACCAGCGCCGCCTCCCTGCAGCAGCTGGTGCAGGCGGCCGGCAAGGACAAGCTGGCCATTTTGACCGTGGAACAGGACGATCCGTTTGGCCTGGGCCGCATCGTGCGCGACAACGGCGCCATCGTGCGCATCGTCGAGGAAAAGGATGCCACGCCAGAAGAGCGCGCCATCCGCGAGATCAACAGCGGCATCATGGTCGCGCCCACCGTGGCCCTGAAACAATGGCTGTCGGCCTTGTCGAATGACAATGCCCAAGGGGAATACTATCTGACCGATATCGTCGCGCAAGCCGTCGCCGATGGCGTGACCGTCACCTCGGCCCACCCGGCTGCCGTGTGGGAAGTGGCGGGCGTCAACAGCAAGGTGCAGCTGGCCCAGCTCGAACGCATCCACCAGAACAATATCGCGCAAGCGCTGCTGGAACGGGGCGTGACCCTGCTGGACCCGGCCCGCATCGACGTGCGCGGCGAACTTATTTGCGGACGCGATGTCACCATCGACGTCGGCTGCGTGTTCGAAGGCAGAGTCGAACTGGGCGACGGCGTGCGCGTGGGTGCCAACAACGTCATCATCAATGCCACGGTGGCCGCTGGCGCGCACATCAAGCCCTTTTGCCATATCGAGGACGCCGTCGTCGGCGCCGCTTCCATCATCGGCCCCTACGCGCGCCTGCGCCCGGGCACGGTATTGGCGGAAGACGTGCATATCGGTAACTTTGTCGAAGTGAAAAACAGCCAGGTCGCCGCGCACAGCAAGGCCAATCACCTGGCCTACATCGGCGATGCCACCATCGGCTCGAAGGTCAACATCGGCGCTGGCACGATTACCTGCAATTACGATGGCGTCAACAAGTTCCGCACGGTGATTGAAGACGACGCTTTCATTGGCAGCGACAGCCAGCTGATCGCGCCCGTCACCGTCGGCAAGGGAGCGACCCTGGGGGCCGGCACGACCTTGTCGAAAGATGCGCCGGCCGGCAAGCTGACCGTGTCGCGCGCGCGCCAGGTGACCATCGATGGCTGGACGCGTCCCGTGAAAATCGAGAAGTAAGCGGCGCAGTCACTTCTTGTACACAGGCAGGCCGCATGGCCTGCCTTTTTTATATGTGGATAACTCTGTGGGCAAGCCCTTGCACAAGTGGCGCATAAGCCTGTGTGCAAGCCTATGCATAAGCTGTTGGCAAGTTCTTCAATATGGCCAGTCATGCGCCCGAGGCTACATTTTCCTTCGATTTCAGGGGGCTCCCCGGCAGCGTCGCCGCATATATCGGCATATTGTGGATAAGTCTGTGTGTAAGCCTGCGGATAAGCGCTGGATAGCCTTGGTATAAGTGGGGATAACTGTTCTTCATCGCCGCTTTTCCATCTGTTGCCGTGGATAAGCCTGTGGAAAAACGCATGAATAGGCGGTGGATAGCCTGTGTGCAAGTACTGCAGTCGATCAGGGCAGGCCTGGCGACATATGCCCGGGCTTTCCACTGCTGCCTGCCCGCCCAGTTCACGGCCAGGCCGGCAACTAGATACACGGCGTTGCGCTGGTCCAGGTTTTTTGCAGGCGCAGCAGAATGGAAGAATTTGAAATTGAGCAAACCTGAGCGATTCCCGACTGTTTCAGCCGGGAATGCCGGCGGCAATCAGGCGGGCAGGCGCAAGGCGAAGCTGATCATGCGGGGCATGACGCCCGGTTATCCTTGCGCCATGTTGAACCTCATGCTGCTTGAAGACGAAGCCGTGCTGCGACAGGAATTGACCGAGTTTCTCGGCGACTGCGGTTACGCGTGACCGCCGTGGCCGACCTGGATGAACTGGCAGCCACCCTGGGCGCGCTGGCACGGCGCCTCGGCCAGTCACTGCCCGCCGCGGTGCCGCCGCCCTCCCCGGCCTGGGTACTGGAACTGGGACCGCGCCGCCTCTTGCCGCCCGGTTGCGGCGCCATTGCGTTGTCGCAACAGGATGTGACGGTGCTGCATGTGCTGATGGCCGAGCCGGAGCGCATCGTCAGCCGCCAGCAGATCGTCCAGTCGCTGGGCGAGGATTTCCTCAGCTGTGACCAGCGCCGCCTGGACACCCAGATCAGCCGCTTGCGCCGCAAGGCCGAGCAGGCCACCGGCACGACATTGCCCATCAATACCGCCCGCAATGCCGGTTACCGGTTTTATGCCGACGCGCAAGTGCGTCCCTGACCTGTCCGTCTGCCGCCACTCAGTGATTGTGGATAAGCCTGTCGATAAGTGGACGCATAACTTGTTGGCAAGCTGTGGGCAGCCGGTGTACAAGTTCAGTTGCTGGCACTTGATGGCCTCCTTCCGCGCTGGCGCAGCACCGGCGTTGGCCGCGTGGCGCTGCTTCCTGGCAAATTGCTTGTCATCCTGCCGTGGCTGCCCATGTCATTCCTGTGTATAAACCTGTGGGCAACTGCGGCATAAGCGGTGGAAAAGCGCCGTATAAGTATGTGGGAAAGCGGTGGGCAAGCGGTGGACAAATCAGTCAAAAAAATCAGACGGCGATGCGTGTCTCGAACTTGCTGCGAAACGTGGAAAAATAGCTTTTCACGTTGCGCACATTGGCGTGCGCGGCAAAGAGGCGGTGCGCCAGCGCGTGATACGCGGGCATGTCGGCCACCTGCACCATCAGCACGAAATCGGGACCGGGCGAGACGCGGTAGCATTGCAGCACGGCGGGTTCCATCGCCACGAACTGCTCGAATTCCGCCATGCGTTCCGCCGCCTGCACGTCGAGCGTGATTTCCACGATGGCCGTCAGGCGCGCGCCCACCAGTTGCGGCGCGACGATGGCCACCTGCCGCTCGATCACGCCGCTTTCCGTCAAATGCTTGACGCGCCGCAAACAGGTGGGCGCCGAGACGTGCACCGAGCGCGCCAGTTCACTGTTGGTTTGCGATGCATCAATTTGCAAGGCGTTCAGGATGCGACGATCAATGTCGTCGAGAGTAATGTTGCTATCGCTCATGATTTTGATGAATTGGAAAATATATTGAGTTTAAATGAAATAATATTTCATCGTAAAATAGGTGTGAAATATTCAGTCAAAAATGCACATATTTAGAAAGCATATTTCACGCGCTCTGCATTAGCATGCTTGCATTGATTAAATTTTAGACAGAGGTTTCCATGTGCGGCATCGTCGGCGCGGTAGCGCAACGTAATATCACTCCCATCCTGGTTGAAGGCTTGAAGCGCCTGGAATACCGCGGCTACGATTCCTGCGGCATCGCCCTGCATGCGGATGGCCGTTTGCAGCGTTCGCGCTCCACCTCGCGCGTGGCCGAGCTGGAAAAGCAGATCGCCGAAGAAGGCTTGAGCGGTTTTACGGGCATCGCCCACACGCGCTGGGCCACGCATGGCGCCCCTGTCTCCTTCAATGCCCACCCGCACTTTTCCCCAACGGAAGAGAACGCCCGCGTGGCGCTGGTGCATAACGGCATCATCGAAAACCACGATGAACTGCGCGCCGAACTGACGGCCTTGGGTTACGTCTTCCAGAGCCAGACGGATACGGAAGTGATCGCCCACCTGGTCGAGCACATGTACAACGGCGACCTGTTCGAGACCGTGCAGCAGGCCGTGAAACGCCTGGCCGGCGCGTATGCGATCGCCGTCTTCTGCCGTGACGAGCCGCACCGCGTGGTGGCCGCGCGCCAGGGCTCGCCCCTGATCGTCGGCCTGGGCAATGGTGAAAATTTTGTCGCCTCGGACGCCATGGCGCTGGCCGGCACGACGGACCAGATCATCTACCTGGAAGAAGGCGACGTGGTCGACCTGCAACTGTCGCGCTGCTGGATCGTCGATGTCGATGGCAAGCCCGTCGAGCGCGAAGTGAAAACCGTGCATGCGCACACGGGCGCGGCCGAGCTCGGTCCGTACCGTCACTACATGCAGAAGGAAATTTTTGAACAGCCGCGCGCCATCGGCGACACACTCGAAGGCGTGACGGGCATCATGCCGGAACTGTTCGGCGACAATGCCTATGCCATCTTCAAGCAGATCGACCGCGTGCTGATCCTTGCCTGCGGCACCAGCTCGTATGCGGGCATGACGGCCAAGTACTGGATCGAGGCGATTGCCAAGGTGCCCGTCAGCGTGGAAGTGGCCAGCGAATACCGCTACCGCGACAGCGTGCCGCATCCGAACACCCTGGTCGTCACCATTTCGCAAAGCGGCGAGACGGCCGACACCCTGGCCGCCCTGAAACACGCGCGCAGCCTGGGCATGCAGCACACCTTGACCATTTGCAACGTGGCCACCAGCGCCATGGTGCGCGAATGCGCCTTGGCCTACATCACGCGCGCCGGCGTGGAAGTGGGCGTGGCGTCCACCAAGGCGTTCACGACGCAGCTGGCCGGCCTGTTCCTGCTGACCCTGTGCCTGGCGCAAGTCAATGGCCGCCTGTCAGAAGAACAGGAAGCGGCGCACCTGAAAGCCATGCGCCACCTGCCCGTCGCCATCGCGTCCGTGCTGGCGCTGGAACCGCAAATCATCGCCTGGTCCGAGGAATTCGCGCGCAAGGAAAACGCCCTCTTCCTGGGCCGCGGCATGCATTACCCGATCGCCCTGGAAGGCGCCTTGAAACTCAAGGAAATTTCCTACATCCACGCCGAAGCATATCCGGCCGGCGAACTGAAGCACGGCCCGCTGGCCCTGGTGACGAATGAAATGCCCGTCGTCACCATCGCGCCGAACGATGCCCTGATCGAAAAGCTCAAATCGAACATGCAGGAAGTGCGCGCCCGTGGCGGCCAGCTGTACGTCTTCGCCGACGTGGATTCGCGCATCAGCTCCGGCGAAGGCTTGCACGTGATCCGCCTGCCCGAGCACTACGGCGACTTGTCGCCGATCCTGCACGTGGTCGCGCTGCAATTGCTGGCGTATCACACGGCGCTGGCGCGCGGCACGGATGTGGACAAGCCGCGCAATCTGGCCAAATCGGTGACGGTGGAGTAAGCGGGCCGGGGGCCACCCCGGGCCACCAAGAATAAAAAGAAAACGCCACCTCCGGGTGGCGTTGTCTTTTATCCGGCACCGCTGAACCCATTGTGCGAGAATGCCCCTTCCCCCTGGATGGTGCGCATGATGACCAAACTCGCCGCAAGCATCACTGTAATGACACTCGCGCTGGCCGCTTGCAAGCCCGCAGCCACAGCACCTGCGCACGACATTCCTGCGGCCATGCGCGAGACCGCGACCACCCTGCTGCAGTCAACATTGCTGCATGCGACCTCGATTGCTGTCGTTTATCGGGGCAAGGAATTCATTCTGCATCAAGGCGAGCTGGAGACCGGCAAAGCCAATCCGCCGAACGATACAACGCTGTATGAAATCGGCTCGGTCAGCAAAACTTTTGCTGGCCTGCTACTGGCGAACGCTGTGCTCGATGGCAAGGCGGCGCTCGACGATCCCATACAAAAGTACCTGGCGGATGCCTACCCGAACCTGCAGTCGCAGGGGCAGCCAGTGCGCTTGCGCCATTTGATTACGCACACCAGCAATATGCCGGGCATGCTGCCATTGCAGGTGAACACCATATTGAAAGATTTCACTGCACACGCCACGCCGGCAAAGCTCAATGCAGCCTACGCCAACTACGGACAACAGCAATTCTGGCAGGACTTGCACACAGTCGATATCAAAGGTCCGCTTGGCAAGGACTACGCCTATTCAAGCGCCGGTACTGAACTCATTGCGCACACGCTCGAAAAAATCTACGGCATGCCCTATGACGTCCTGCTCACGCAATTCCTCGCGCGTGAAGCCGGTATGCAAGATACCAGGCTGAGAATCACCGCCAGGGATACCGGTCGGCTGGCGCCCGGCTACCACAGCGACAATCCCGTCATGACCACACCGATGCCACAACTGCCTTGGGGGGCAGCCGGCAACCTGAAGTCGACCATGCCGGATATGGCGAAGTATTTGCGCCTGCAATTGGGCGCCCATCGCGCGGTCGTCGAATCGCATCAGCCTTTGGCGCGCTTTCAGGACGACTTCAGCATCGGCTATTTCTGGAACATCGGCAGCAATCGCCAGCTTGGCACGCACTATGTACACCATGGTGGCGTGCCACGCGCGCAAAGCTACGCCTACGTCGTTCCCAAATATCAGCTTGGGGTCTTCATCATCACCAACCAGAGCGGCGACGCCACCGCCGGCGCCATGGAAAGCGCGCTGGCGCATATCTTCGACACAGTGGAATCGATGGAAAGCGCGAAGCAGGCTGGCCCCAGGTAACAGGCGTGCGTGATGTCGCTGGCGGGCCCAGGCTTATCGGGATGCCTCCAGGGTTTTACCTTCTTGGTGTCCATGCGCCATGGCGAAGACCGGCTGGCGCGCCAGTGCGATGAAGGCGCGCACGTAGTCGATGGCGGTGTCCGTCTCGCGTGCCCCCAGGAAGATCTGCTTGGCGATGCCGCGCGCGCCCAGCCGCACAGGCACCACGTCCATCTTGGCCGCGTATTCCTCGACCAGCCAGCGTGGCAGGGCGGCCACACCGCGGCCGCTGGCTACCATCTGCAGCATGATATCGGTGGTTTCGATGGCTTTGTGGCGCTTGGGCGTGACACCGGCCGGCAACAGGAACTGGTTATAAATGTCCAGGCGCTCGATGTCCACGGGGTAGCTGATGAGCACTTCCTGGGTCAGTTGCTGCGGCTTCACATAGGCCGCGGTAGCCAGGGCATGGCCCTTGGCCACGACGAGCACCTGCTCGTAGTCGAACACAGGTTCGAATGTCAGCCCCGGCTTGTACAGTGGGTCGGGCGTGACCAGCAGGTCGATCTCGTAGCCGAACAGCGCGCCGATGCCGCCGAACTGGAACTTCTGCTTGACGTCCACATCCACGTCGGGCCATGCGGCCAGATAGGGCGACACCACTTTGAGCAGCCACTGGTAGCAAGGGTGGCATTCCATGCCGATGCGCAGCGTACCGCGCTCGCCCTGCGCGAACTGGCCCAGGCGCTCTTCGGCCAGGTCCAGTTGCGGCAGCACCCGGTTCGCCACCGCCAGCAGATACTGGCCGGCCTGCGTCAGGCGCAGGTTGCGCCCTTCGCGCAGCCAGACGTCAGTGCCCAGTTGCTGCTCCAGTTTTTTCATGCTGTGGCTCAGGGCCGACTGGGTCAGGTGCAGCACGCCCGCTGCGGCCGTCAACGAACCTTGTTTCTCGACTTGCTGGACGATGCTGAGGTGGATGCGTTCAAGCATTGATATGAGCCATGTTCATGGATGTATGAAATAAGACCATTATACTTCATCGATTCCCGCCGCTATCATCGGTGCCCTTGTTGCCTGCATTTTTCGGCCCCGGCGCATCCATCCCTATGAAAGCAAACATGACACGTCCACTTCGTTTAGTCGCCGTTTCCGGCGGGCTGCAACGCCCTTCCAAGGCTGCCGCCCTGGCAGAGCACCTGATGGACCTGATCGCCGATGAAGTGCTGTGCGAACAACGCCTGGTCGAACTGGGCCAGCTCGCACCGCATGCCGGCGCGACCTGGCGCTCCCACCTGCCCGAGACGGTGGAACGGGAACTTGCGGCGGTCGAGCAAGCCGACATCCTGGTGGTGGCAACACCGGTCTTTCGCGGCGCCTACACGGGACTGTTCAAGCACTTCTTCGACTTCATTCATCAGGATGCCCTGATCGACAAGCCGGTCTTGCTGGCTGCCACCGGCGGCAGCGAGCGCCATGCCCTGATGATCGACCACCAGTTGCGGCCGCTGTTCAGCTTCTTCCAGGCGCGCACATTGCCGCTGGGCGTCTACGCGACCGACCAGGATTTCCTCGACTACCGTCTGCACAACGAAGCCCTGATCCAGCGGGCGACACTGGCGGTCCAACGGGCATTGCCCTTGATCGGCTTGACGCGCCATGCGCAATCTGCCACCGCTGAAGAGGTGGTCGCAGCCTGATTCGCATCAGCACGGTCACGATAAAGAACACATTCATATTTCTTGCAGAAATCAGGACACCAGATCACCATGAGCAAAGATTTTGCATTCAGCATCAAGAGCATTGTTTTCGATGAAAACTATCACCCATCGGACAATACGCGCCTGACGACCAACTTTGCCAATCTGGCCAGGGGAGAGCGTCGCCAGGAGAACTTGCGCAACACCCTGAAAATGATAGCCAATCGATTCAACAACCTGGCCCATTGGGACAACCCGAACGCAGACCGCTACTCAGTTGAGCTTGAAATTATTTCCGTCGAGTTGAATATTGATGTCGCAGGCGGCAACATCCCATTGATCGAGATATTGCAGCCGAATATCCTCGACAAAAAAACCAAGGAACGCATAGCCGGCATTGCCGGGAATAATTTCTCTTCTTACGTGCGCGATTACGATTTCAGCGTGCTGCTGGCAGAGCACAACAATAATAAATCCACCTTTGGTGCCCCGGATAATTTCGGCGATTTTCATGGCAAGCTGTTCAAACACTTTGTCAATTCAAATGCTTACAAAGAACGCTTCAGCAAGCCGCCGGTCATCTGCATCAGCGCCTCGAGCAGCAAGACCTATCAGCGCACTGAAAATCGGCACCCCATCCTGGGCGTCGAGTATCAACAGAATGAATTTTCCCCGACGGATGACTATTTCGAAAAAATGGGGATGCAGGTGCGCTATTTCATGCCGCCAAACAGTGCGGCACCGCTGGCGTTTTATTTTATCGGCGACCTGCTGGCTGACTATACCAATCTTGAGCTGATCGGCACCATCAGCACGATGGAAACGTTCCAAAAGATCTACCGGCCCGAGATTTACAACGCCAATTCCGCGGCGGGGAAGTTTTATCAGCCTAGCTTGAAGAATCAGGATTACTCATTGACGCAAATTGTCTATGACCGGGAAGAGCGCAGCCAGCTGGCTGTCAAGCAGGGCAAATATACGGAAGAGCACTTCATCAAGCCATACAAGCATATGCTTGAACAATGGGCTGCCACCACGCTCTCTGCTTAATCAACATATACGACATTACTGATCATGAAAAAATTATTGCCTACATCCACTGCCGGCAGCTTGCCCAAACCTTCCTGGCTGGCACAGCCTGAAAAACTCTGGTCGCCCTGGAAATTGCAGGACGAGGAATTGATTGAGGGCAAACAAGATGCGTTACGTTTGTCCCTGCAGGAACAGCAGCAGGCAGGCATCGATATTGTCAGCGATGGCGAGCAGACCCGCCAGCATTTCGTCACCACGTTTATCGAGCATCTGAGCGGCGTTGATTTTGACAAGCGCGAGACCGTCAGAATTCGTGACCGCTACGATGCGAGCGTGCCGACCGTCGTGGGCGCCGTGAGCCGCACCAAGCCGGTTTTTGTGGAAGACGCCAAATTCTTACGCCAGCAAACCACGCAGCCGATCAAATGGGCCTTGCCGGGTCCCATGACGATGATCGATACGCTGTATGACAGCCACTACAAGAGCCGCGAAAAACTGGCCTGGGAATTTGCCAAGATCCTCAATCAGGAAGCCAGAGAATTGGAGGCGGCCGGGGTCGACATCATCCAGTTTGACGAACCCGCATTCAATGTTTTCTTTGATGAGGTGAATGATTGGGGGATCGCCACCCTGGAAAGGGCGATCGAGGGGCTTAAATGCGAAACCGCCGTCCATATTTGCTATGGTTACGGCATCAAAGCCAATACGGACTGGAAAAATACGCTGGGGTCCGAGTGGCGTCAATATGAAGAATCTTTTCCCAAGCTGCAGAAATCGAATATCGACATCATCTCGCTGGAATGCCACAACTCGCGTGTGCCCATCGACCTGATTGAACTCATTCGCGGCAAAAAAGTGATGGTCGGGGCCATCGACGTGGCAAGCAATACCATTGAAACGCCGGAGGAAGTCGCCAACACCCTGCGCAAAGCGCTGCGCTTTGTCGATGCCGACAGGCTCTACCCGAGCACCAACTGTGGCATGGCGCCCTTGGCTCGTCGCGTCGCCAGAGGCAAGCTGCATGCGCTCAGTGCCGGCGCGGACATCATCCGGGGAGAAATCTCCTAGGCGGCGGGTGAAATGATGTCTGCACCTGAGCCAAGCGCCCCAGGATAGTCCGCAAGCGCTCCGCCATCCGTGCCCGCAAAGCCCCGTTCAGCAGCGGCGCCACCTGCGCAAAAGCTTCCGCGATGCGCGTCAGCAAGGCATCCATATAGTCTTCCGCCTGCTGGCGCGTGGCGAAGCCGAAACGGGTGTGATCGCGCAGCATGGCGTCGCGCGTGATGTGGCGGTGGTCGGCGCTCACATGCATGACCAGCGCTTGCGGGTCGTCTTCCGTATCCGGCACCACATCGAAGGCGGGCGAGAGGCGCCAGCGTTGTTCGTTCAGGTCGAACAGGACGGCGTGGTTGCGCGGATATGTTTGTTATTGCGTCATGATAGATGCACATAAAATTGAATTTAATCATTCTAAATTCAATTTTATGTTCGTCTATATTCCCTAATTCCTTGCCGCACGAAAATTTCCGCCATCTATCGCTGGAGTGCGCTAGGCTGTCGCTGTTTGCCGTACAGTTAAGCAACTCCCGTAACACCCATCGCCCCGCCGCTGCTCTTTGCCGTAGCGCCTGCTGGCGCGATGCTGTCTCGCTTTTACCCGTATTGACCTGGCCGATAGGACCGCATGATTTCATTCCGTACCCCCCATTTCTTTTCCGCGCGCCAGCCCTGGCGCGGCTGGCTGCTGCCGCTGTTATTGACCCTGCTGCTGGCTTGTTCTTTATCAACACCTGCCGCCTGGTCCCAGCCCGTCGATGATGCCGCCACGGCCGACCAGCGCCTCGATGGCTTGCGCAAGCAGATCACCACCATCCAGAAGGCGCTCGATGGCGATGCCGAACTCGATGACGCGGCCCTGTCGCAGATGCGCGCCGATGCGCTGGCGGCCAGCGCCGAGGCGGACAAGGTGGCCGAGGCGCTCGCGCCCACGCTTTCCAGCGTGCAGGCGCGGCTGGCCGAGCTGGGCCAGCCCGCGGCGGGCACGAAAGATGCTCCCGACGTGGCGGCGCAGCGCAGCCAGCTGGATCGTACCAGCAGCGCGCTCGATGCGCAGGTGAAGCTGGCGCGCTTGCTGGCGGTGGAAGCGACGCAGGCGTCCGAGCAGGTGTCGACGGTGCGCCGCGCGCAGTTGCAGGCGCGCCTGGGCGAGCGCACGGCGTCCATCCTGGCCGGTTCCTTCTGGAAACAGCTGCATGCCGAATTGCCGCAGAATCTGCAACGCCTGCGGGCGCTGGAGCTGGAGTTGGCCAACGCCGCGCGCGCCACGCCGTGGTCGGCCTGGGGCGGCTTGCTGGCCGGTATCGTGGCCGTGATCGGCGCCAGCGTCTGGGTTTCGCGCTATCTGCTGGTGATCACGGCCACGCGCGTGCCGCATGGCCGCTTGCGCCGCTCCTTGCATGCGCTGGCCGTGCTGGTGCTGGCGGCTGCCACGCCGGGCCTGGTGGCCGAATTGCTGGCCATGGGCTTGCGCTGGGAGGGCGGCCTGTCCGAAAAAACCTCGACTTTCCTCAGCAGCTTGATCGGCATCATCTGTTTTGCCGGTTTTACGGCGGGCCTGGGCCACGCGCTGCTGTCGCCCTGGCGCGTGTCGTGGCGTTTGCTGCCCCTGCCCGATGCGCTGGCGCACCGCTTGCGCCATTTTCCATCGACGTTTGCCTTCATCGTGGTGCTGGTGTGGGCTACGGAACGCGTCACCATCGTCATCAATGCGGGCCTGTCGACGGCCGTGGCCGTCAATTGCATCGTCGCCCTGGTGATGAGCACGACCATCGCCTATGGCTTGATGCGTGCCGAGCGCAGCTGGCGCCAGTTGCGCGAGGCCGATCCCGCCAACCTGGTCACGCCGTTGTGGCTGCGCTGCGTCACGGTGCTGCTGTGGCTGGCGCTGGCGTCGAGCGTCATCAGCTTGCTGGTCGGTTATGTGGCCTTCGGCAGCTTTATTGCCAAGCAAATCGCCTGGGTCATCGTGGTGGTGGGCAGCACCTATCTGCTGACGGTGCTGGTCGATGATATCTGCATGCTGCTGGCTTCCACCCCGCCGCCGCCGGACGCCGTCAATCCCGTGCTGGCCACGCCCAAGGCGCGCGACCAGGCGGCCGTGCTGCTGTCGGGCATTGGCCGCGCCATCGTCGTGCTGCTGGCCCTGATGCTGCTGCTGGCGCCGTTCGGCGAAGGCCCGGGCGAGCTGTTCCAGCGGGTCGGCAAGCTGCAGGATGGCCTGGCCATCGGCGAGGTGGCGATCCGCCCTGCCGCGCTGATCCAGGCCCTGCTGGTGCTGGTGGTGGGCTTTGTGGCGCTGGGCTTGTTCAAGCGCTGGCTGCAAAACAGTTATTTGCCGACCACCAATCTCGATTCCGGCATGCAAGTGTCGTTCATCACCCTGTTTGGCTATATCGGCGGCGTGCTGGCCGTGGCGCTGGCCCTGTCGGCGGCCGGCATCGGCCTGGAACGCATCGCGTGGGTGGCGTCGGCCTTGTCGGTGGGTATCGGTTTTGGCTTGCAGGCGGTAGTGCAGAACTTTGTGTCTGGCCTGATCCTGCTGGCCGAGCGCCCCGTCAAAGTGGGCGACTGGGTCTCGCTGGGCGGCGTGGAAGGCGACATTCGCCGCATCAATGTGCGCGCCACGGAAATTCAACTGGGCGACCGTTCCACGGTGATCGTGCCGAACTCGGAATTCATCACCAAGACGGTGCGCAACGTCACGCACGCCAATCCCCTGGGCCTGGTGCAGGTCAAGTTGCCGTTGCCGCTGGGCACGGATGCACAAGCGGCGCGCGCGCTGATCCTGTCCGCCTTTGTCGACAATCCTGACGTGCTCGACACGCCGGCGCCCAGCGTGCAGCTCGACGGCATCGACAATGGCTTGTTGCTGTTCAACGCCACCGGCTATGCCTCGTCGCCGCGCCTGACGTCAGGTATCCGCAGCGCCCTGCTGTTCGAGCTGCTCAAGCGCCTGGATGAGGCGCATATTGCGATTGCCAAGCCCAGCACGATGGTGCTGAGCAGCGTTGCGGCGCAGCCGGAGACGCCGGCCATCTCTGCAGCCGTACCCGCACCGACTGCGGCGCCGGCACCCGTGCCGCCAATGACTTAACGCACGGTCGACCACAGCAGGGCCGCCAGGTACAGGCCGATGCCGAACGCCGTGTGGGCCATCAGGCTGCGCAGGCGGGCGGCGGTCGGATGCGGCGTCTTGCTGGCGGCGACGCCGGCGCCCATACCCGGCTGCAAGATGCAAAATGGCGCGGCCACGCTCACGAGGCCCGCCAGCAGCGCCGGCGCGAACGTCGGCTGTTGCACCCACTCCTGTCCCGCCAGCGCCAGCAGCACGGCCGCAAACAGCACGCCGATCACATAATGGGCGGTCCAGCCCAGAACCGCTTCATCGCGTACGGGCGCCGCCTGGGCGATGTTGGCATGCGTCAAGGTACCGCGCGGCAGATGGCCGAGCCAGCGTCCCACCATCGTCAAGTTCAGCGAGGGAATGCACCAGAAGCGCTTTAACGCTACCGCCCACACATCCATCACCGCCGTCGCGCCCACGCCGATCGCCAAGGCATCAAGCCAGAGTATTTGCATCGCTGTCACCTTATAACATTCAATTGTTTGATTGAATGTTATAAGGGTGCTAGCATCGTGTCAATGAAAAATGCCGAAATAGAATTTCTCACCGGTTCCGCCGGGTTTGCCCATATTTTGGGCAGCGCGCCGCGTCTGCGCCTGCTCGAGCATATCGCGCAGGGCGAGTATGCGGTAGAGCAGCTGGTGGAGTTGACGGGCCTGTCCGTGGCGAATACCTCCCAGCATTTGCAGCAGTTGCGGCGCGCCGGCTTCGTGCAGGCGCGGCGCGACGGCAAGCGCATGCTGTACCGGCTCGGTAGCGGCCCTGTCATGCAGTTGCTCGATGCGCTGGCGCTGTACGCGCAGCATCAGCGCAGCGAGTTGCAGGCGCTGAGCCGGGGTGACCACGGGGAAGCGATCACGGGAGAGGAGTTGCTCTCACGCATGCAGGAAGCCAGCATCACTGTGCTCGACGTGCGGCCCGCGCAGGAGTTTGCTGCCGGTCACTTGCCCGGTGCGATCAATATTCCCTTTGAAGACTTGCAGCGCCGCCTGGCCGAGCTGCCCGCCAACCAGGAATTCGCCGCGTATTGCCGCGGCCCGTATTGCGTGCTGTCCGTGCAGGCCGTGGCGGCCTTGCGCCAGCACGGCTTGCATGCGCGCCGTCTCGGCAGCGGCTACGATGACTGGCAGGCGGCCGGCTTGCCTGTCGTGAAGGCGGCGTGATGGCGATCCCCAACAGCAAGCAGGAACTGGTCGAGGCGATTAGCACCACCTACGCCAAGCTGGCGCAGGAGCTGGCGCGCGTGCCACCGGCCTTGGCGCGCGATCCCGTGCTGGAAGGACAAGTGAAGGGCACGCGCATGAGCGTGTGCGATCTGCTCGCGTATCTGGTGGGGTGGAACGAGCTGGTCTTGCACTGGCACGCGCAGCTGCGCGACGGCAAACGCATCGAGGACATCGCCTTTCCCGCCGAAGGTTTCACGTGGAACGCTCTGGGTCCACTGGCGCAGCGCTTCTATGCCGACTATGCTGAGCTGGGCATGGACGACTTGCTGCAGCGTCTGGAGCAGGCGAAAGACCAGCTGCTGGCGCTGATCGAAAGCCATGATGACGCGCAACTGTATGGCCAGCCTTGGTACACGCATTACACGATGGGGCGCATGATCCAGTTCAATACCTCGTCGCCGTATGCGAATGCGCGCACGCGCTTGCGGGCCTGGTTGAAGACGCTGTAACACAAGGTTCCGCAGGCTTGCACGATTGCATCAGTACCTTCAGAAAATTTTTCAGGCAGGATAGTGGTCTCAAGTGCCACCATTATGCGTAAGTAATAAAGGATTGCCATGCTGACCATCGCCCTCGCCCAGATGAATCCCACCGTGGGCGACTTCGACGCCAATGTCGCCGCCATCGTCGCGCGCATGGGCCGCGCCAGCAGCGATGGCGCCGACTTGCTGGTGTGCCCCGAACTGTCGCTGTGCGCGTATTACCCGGGCGACCTGTTCGAGGATGCCGCTTTTCTGCGCGACATGCAGCAGGCGCTCGATACCCTGCTGCAAGCGTCCACCCGCTGGCCGGAACTCGTCACCGTCATCGGCACGGCGCGGCCGAACTCCGGCGTCGGCAAGCCTTTGTATAACGCCTTGCTGGCGATGCGCGACGGGCGCATCGTGGCCGAATACTACAAGCAGCTGCTGCCCACCTATGGCATCTTCGACGAGGGCCGCCATTTCGAAGCAGGCCCGCCTGGCGCCTGCACCCTCGATATCGCAGGCTCTAAAGTCGGCTTCATGATTTGCGAGGATGGCTGGAACGACGACGGCCGCGCCTACGCCGTCAACCCCTTCGAGGCCCTGCACGCGGCGCGGCCCGACCTGGTCGTCAGCATCAACGCCAGCCCGTCCGACATCGGCAAGCGCGCGCAGCGCCACGCCGTGTTTGGCGCCGCCTGCGCACGCGTCAACTTGCCCCTGCTGTTCGTCAACCAGGTGGGCGGCCAGGATCAACTCGTGTTCGACGGCGCCTCGTTCGCCATCTCGCCCAGCCTGGGCGTGCAGTTCGAGGCGGCCCGCTTCGTCGAGGATTTTCAATTGCTGCGTTTTGCCGATGGCCGTTTCGCGCAGCCCGATGGCCAGCCTTTTCCCGTGCCCGACCCGGAAGGCATCGCTGCCGTGGAATTTGCGCGGCGCCAGATCGTGCTGGGTTTGCGCGACTATGCGCGCCGCTGCCGCTTTCAAAAAGTGGTGGTCGGCTGCTCGGGCGGCATCGATTCGGCGCTGACCCTGGCCTTGGCCGTCGAAGCGCTGGGCGCGGACAACGTGGCGGCCATCACCATGCCGTCCGTCTTTTCCAGTGCCGGCTCCGTCACCGATTCCGTCGCCCTGTGCGCCAATCTTGGCATCGCGCTGACCACGCATCCGATACGCGACATCGTGGCGCAGTACGAGGCTGGCTACGTGGCAGCCTTCGACGGCAAGCTGCAGGGGTTGCCGCTGGAAAACCTGCAGGCCAGAGTGCGTGGCACCATATTGATGGAATACTCGAATGCCTTCGGCGCCCTGCTGCTCACCACCGGCAACAAGAGTGAAATCTCGGTCGGCTACTGCACCCTGTACGGCGACACGAACGGGGGACTGGGCTTGATCGGCGACCTGTATAAAACCGAAGTGTTCGCCCTGTCGCGCCACCTCAACGCCAGCGCCGGGCGCGCACTGATTCCTGTCGCCGTGCTGGACAAACCCCCGTCGGCGGAACTGGCGCCGGGCCAGCGCGACACGGACAGCCTGCCGCCATATCCCGTGCTTGATGAAATTTTAAAGTGGCATATCGAGGGACGTCGCTTGCCGGCGCAGGAAAGCGCGCAAGCGCTGACCCTGGTCGACCAGCTGCGCGAGACGGACGCGGGGCGGGCGCTGGTGACGCGCATCCTCGGCCTGGTCGCCCGCAACGAATACAAGCGGCGCCAGGCGGCGCCCATCATCCGCGTACGTTCGCGCGCCTTTGGCAGCGGGCGCCAATTGCCGATCGCCGCCCACTACCCCACCGGAGACGACGCATGACCCTTGCCTATTCCGCCGACGTGGCCATCCTGATCGGTCGCTTCCAGCCTTTTCACAATGGCCATGCCGGCTTGCTGCAAACGGCGCTGGCCACCGCCGCCCAGGTGGTGGTGGTGCTCGGTTCCGCCTTCCATGCGCGCAGCCCGAAGAACCCGTTTACGTGGCAGGAGCGGGCCGCCATGATCGCCGCCACCCTGCCCGAGGCGCAGCGCGCGCGCGTGCATTACGTGGCCGTGCGCGATTACTACGACGATGGCCTGTGGGCCGACGCCGTGCGGCGCGCCGTGGCGGGCGCCGTGCCTGCGGCGCAGCGCGTGACCCTGGTCGCTTGCTTCAAGGACGCCACCAGTTATTATCTGCACCACTTCCCGCACTGGCAGCTGCTCAATCTGGAGATCGATCCCGGTGCGCCCATCGGCGCGACGGCGATTCGCAACGTGCTGTTCGAAGCGGAAGACGTGGATGTGTCGCTGAGCGCCGTGGCGCAGCTGCTGCCGGCGGCCATCGGCCAGTATCTGAAGGCGTGGACTCTATTGCCGTGGTACGCGCCGCTGGTGCAGGAATACCGTGCCATCGAGGCCTACAAGGCGCGCTGGCGCACGGCGCCGTATGCGCCCATATTCACCACCGTGGATGCACTGGTGCAGACGGGCGGCCACGTCTTGCTCGTGCGCCGTGGCGGCTATCCGGGCAAGGGCCTCTGGGCCTTGCCCGGCGGCTTCCTGGAACCGCGCGAACGCCTGCTGCAGGGTGCCCTGCGCGAACTGGCAGAAGAAACCCAGCTGGGCGTGCTGGCGCCCACCCTCGTCGAGGCGCTGGTCGGCGTGGCCGTGTTCGACCACCCGGACCGCAGCCAGCGTGGGCGCACTATCACGCATGCGCATTATTTCGACTTGAAGACGCGCCAGCTGCCGGCCGTGACGGCAGCCGACGATGCTGCGCTGGCTGAGTGGGTACCCGTGGCATCGCTGCCGGCCATGGAAGAGCAATTCTTCGAAGACCACTTTCATATCCTGAACCACTTCCTGCAGCTCACGCACGAAGGGCGCTGAAGGACTGGGGGAAGCCCGCAGCGCCCGGTGGCGCTCAGGACGTCACGCGTTCCCAGCCATGCCTGACGGCCGCCTTGAAGTCGTCCCACGCCGACTGCGGATATGTGTGTTCCCAGTTGCTGCGCAGTTCAAGCTCGACCTCTTCCCAGCTTTGCCCCCGGTAGCTGTTGCTGCCCGCCATTGAATGGCCATAGCGGTAGGCGGGATCGTAGTCGTCGAAGCGCCCGCCGCTGGACGCATACTGGCTGCTCCAGTGGTTGCGGTAATACTGCTCGTCGTCGTAGCTGGTGCCGGGCAGGTTGTCGGCGCTCGGATAGCGGCGCACGTTGGCGCCCGCATTGGACGGCGGCGATGCCATGCCGCCCGCAAATTGCTGCGACGCTGCTGCCGCCGCGTTCAGGTTGCCGCTGGGCGTGCCCTCCTGCGATGGCGCGCTTGACTGCATGCTGGCGCCCTGGCGCATCGCGCTGTCGTTTGGCGGCATGCCTTGCCAGCCGCCCGCGCGCCAGTGGTCGGCGTGCGCATCGATGTCAAGCGGCGCGTAGCGCTCGACGATGTCGGTGGCGCGCTGGATATCGGCGTCGCTGGCCCCTTCCAGTGTCAGCACGACATGCCCGCGCCGCACGGCTTCCGCATAGATGTGGCGGTCGGCGTGGCCGCCGAACAGGTCCGAAAAGAAATGCTTGATGTTGTCGAGCAGGCTGTCGCTATCGTCGCGGCGGATGTTTTCCGTGGCGGAAAATTCGTCACTGCCCGCATCGTGCAGGCGAATGCTGGCGCCGGGAAGGCCAGCCGTGATCAGGTCGTGCCGGGCGCGCTCGGCCATGTCGCGCAGGGCGAAAACTGCTGCCAGTGTATGTGCCATGATGATCTCCAATCGGTGAACAACGTCCTTCCAGTGTAGGCCGTGAAAACCGAAAGGGGCGCCCGTTTGCCCACTGGAAACGATTGTCCTCTCAAATATTGACGAAGTGAAACCTCAGGCGGGCGTGCCCACGAAAGCGCGCAAAAAGTCGATAAAGGCGCGCACCTTTTCCGCAATATGCTGGGTGTTCGGATACACGGCATACACGCCCTGCTGCGGGAAGATGACGTCGGGCAGCAGGCGGCGCAGGCGTCCCGCGCGCACTTCCCCTTCTACTTGCCACTGCGGCAGCAGGGCCACGCCGCAGCCGCCCAGGGCAAAGCCCAGCAGGGCCGAGGCGGAGTCGGAATGGATGGCGGCGTCGTCCTGCACGGTGAAGGCGGCGGGGCCTGTGGGTGTCTGCACCTCCCAGCGCAGGGGCGTGCTGAGCCGGCTGTGCGCCAGCCAGCGCGCGCGCTGCAAGTCGGGCAAGCTGGCGATGTCCCTGCCTGGCAGGCTGGCCAGATAGGCGGGCGAGGCGACGGGCCAGATCGCATACGGCTCGATCAGCGCGGCGCGGTAGCTTGAATCGTTGAGTGAACCCATGCGGATGGCCAGGTCATAGCCGCCCGAAATCAGGTCTTCATGCGAGGACGACGACGAATGCTGGATTTGCAGCTGCGGATGGGCGGCGGCAAAGGCGATCAGCGCGGGGATCACCGTGCGGCTGCCGTATTCGACCGTGGTGGTCAGGCGCAGCGTGCCGCGCAAGCCCTGGTGGCCCTGGCGCGCCGTCTCGATGGCGCCGTGCGCTTCGCTGAGCACGCGCTGGCAATCTTCGTAAAAACGCCGCCCCACGTCGGTCAGCGCCAGGCTGCGCGTGCTGCGCGTGAGCAGCGACACGCCCAGCTGCGCCTCCAGCTGTTTCAAATTAAAACTGACGACGGCCTTGCTCTGGCCCAGCACGGCGGCGGCAGCCGTCAGTGAACCGGCGTCGACGATGGCGATGAAAATACACAGGCGGTCGAGACTGATCATGATGAATCGTGAGTAAACATGCGGTTTTCAGGGGTTTGTCAAAATAGCTTTGACAGTGTAATCGGGGCTGGCCCGTTACACAAATGGCGATGGGCGCTTAAGCTGGCCGTTTGCCATTCGGAGCACCATGGACTATCGCAAAAAGGTCGCGGCCATCTATCTGCTGGGGTTTTTCGTCGACCTGATCAACATGTTCATCACCAGCGTCGCCTACCCCGACATCGGCCATGCCTTGCACGCCTCGGTGGCGCAGCTGGCCTGGATCAGCACCGGCTATATCCTCGGCCTGACCATCGTCATCCCGGCCAGCGCCTGGCTGGCTGCCTATTATGGCAGCAAAACCGTGCTCATTGCATCGTTGCTAACTTTTTTATGCGCCAGCATCGGCGCCGGCCTGGCGCCATCGATCGAGGCGCTGATCGCCTGGCGCTGCGTGCAGGGTCTGGGCGGCGGCTTGCTCATTCCGCTGGGCCAAAGCATGACCTACCAGTTATACCAGCCTGCCGAGCGCCCTGGCCTGTCCTCCGTCATCATGCTGGTGGGCTTGCTGGCACCGGCCCTGTCGCCCGCGCTGGGTGGCGTCATCGTCGACAGCCTGTCGTGGCGCTGGATCTTTTATTTGAACGTGCCGTTTGCCGCGCTGGCGCTGCTGCTGGCCGCCTGCTGGCTGCGTCCCGATCCGCCGCGCGCGCAAGTGCCCCGGCTCGACACGGGCGGCCTTGTGGCGGGCAGCACAGCCATCCTTTTGCTGTTGCTGGGCTTGACCATGCTGGGCACGCCGGGCGAGCTGGCCGCCGGCGCTGGTGTGCTGGCGCTGGGCGCCGTCTGCGCCTGGGGTTATGTGCGCGGCGCGCTGCGCAAAGCCACGCCGCTGCTCAACCTGCGCCTGGCCGCCGAACCGCTGCTGCGTGTCTCCATGCTGATGTATCTGCTGGTGCCGGGTGTCTTCATGGGCGTGAGCCTGCTGGCCACGCTGTTCCTGCAGGGCGTGCTGGGCATGCCGGCGTCGACGGCGGGCGCGCTGATGCTGCCGTGGGCGCTGGCCTCATTTGGCGCCATTTCGCTGACCGGTAAAAGCTATCGCCGCGTGGGGCCACGACCGCTGTTCATCTTTGGTGCCCTGCTGCAGGCGGCGGGCATGCTGATGCTGCTGCGGGTGGACTCCGCGGGCCAGTTGTTCTGGCTGGGCGGCGCATATGCGGTGATGGGTTTTGGCGGCGGCTTGTGCAGCAGCACGGCGCAAAGCACGGCGTTTTTGCGCACGCCGGATGGGCAACTGAGCCAGGCCAGCGCCGTATGGAATATCAACCGCCAGCTGGGCTTTTGCCTGGGTGTCGCGCTGCTCAGCGTACTGCTGAATGGCTTGCTGGCGGCGCACGGCATTGCGTCGCTCGACGACCCCGCCCAGCACCTGCGCGCAGCGCAGGTTTTTCACTGGTGTTTTGCGCTGGCCGCCGCCTCGTGCGTGCTGCCTTTGGTGCTGTGTGCGCGCATCGATAACCGCGCCGTTCTCGACCTTTTACATCACCATGGAGTAGCGAAAAAATGAACGCAACGAACCCCTGTTTTGACGACGTTTTATCCACGCACGCGCTGATCCGCGACTGGCTTTCTGGCGAGGCCACGACGCCAGCACATTGCATCGAATTGCTGGCGCGTTTTTCACCCGCTTTCACGATGGTGTCACCCGGCGGCAAGCAGCTCGATCACGCCGGCTTGACAACGTTTTTCCGCGCCGCCGGCGGCAGCCGTCCGGGTTTGCAGATGCGACTTTCCGACCTCGTCTTAATCCAGGACAGCGCGCCCGGCGCCACCGTGTCCTACCGCGAATGCCAGTCGCTGCCGGGCGGCGACAGCACCGAGCGCCTGTCGACCGTCGTGTATGACAAAACACCCACTGGCGCCTTGCTGTGGCGCCATCTGCACGAAACGTGGGTGGTTTAATTTAACTCAAATCATGCAAGTCTTTTTGCTGCGCCGGGCCGATGGAAAACCGGGAAAACACCACTTCCAGGCCACCCCGTTCCGGCGTGCAGCACATGGGGCCTACGCGGTAGCTGCGGGCCTCGGGAAACGGCGCCAGGCGCAGCAGCGGCCAGCGCTGGCCATCGGTGGAATACTGCACGCGGATCACGCCTTTTTCTACTGTCACGCGTAGCCAGAAACCGTCCGGCATGGCGGGAGCGATGCTGACGGCCCAATCCGATTTGTCCACCGTCAGCACGGTGCTCAACAGTAGCTGGCCGTCGGAAAATTCGACGCCGCATTTGATCCAGTTTTGTTCGTCGATGCGCACCATTAATCCGGCCTGGTCGTACAGCGCAGAATACTGCGCCGCCACGTGCAGCTGCGCCGTAAAATCGCCGTCGATTTCTGTGCCGAAAAAGTGGCCGCTGTCGCGGATAAAACCATACGCGGTCTTGCGCCAGAAATCCGTATTCGCATCCGTCGTCACGCGCAATTGCGCGCCGTCGGCGGACCAGTTTTCCGGTGGATTCAGCCAGCTGCCTTGCGTGAACATCGCTTCTCCTCGTGAGCAAAAAATGCTACATAGTTTGCCCCCATCCCAGCGCCTTGTACAGGGCAATCGCATCGATGTAGGATGCCGTTTCCGCCAGCAGCGCTTCGCGGCGGATATCGTACAGCGCGCGCTGGTTTTCCAGCACGGCCTGATAGCTGCCGGCGCCGCCCGCATAGCGCGTGCTGGCGATGCCGAGGGCCGCATTGCCGTGGCGCGCCGACTGCAGCAGCGAAGCCAATCGCGTCTGGTTTTCCGCCAGTTGCGTGACGGCGTTTTCCACGTCTTCCTGCGCCAATAACATCGTTTGTTCATAGTGCGCCAGGGCGCCTTGCGCTTCGGCTTGCGTACCGCGCAAGCGTGCCCGCACGCTGCCCAGGCGGAAGGCCGGATAGCTGACGGTTGGTGCCACCTCGAAGGCGCGCGTGCCGCCGTCGAACACGCCGCTGCCGCGCAGCGCAAAGAATCCCAGGAAACCACCGAGGCTCAGGCGCGGATACAGGTCCGCCGTGGCGGCCCCAACGTCTTCGCTGGAGGCAGCCAGCAGGCGTTCGGCGCGCACCACGTCGGGGCGCTGCTTGATCAGGCGGTTCACGTCACCGAGCGGCAGCTGGCCCGCCAGCGGCGCCTGTTGCTGCGGCGTCGTCGCCAGCGCGATGGCGCCCGGCGCTTGTCCGCTAAAGACATCGAGCCGGTACTGCGCCTGGCGCAAGCCTGCCTGCAAGGGAGGAATGGCCGCCTCGCTGCGCGCCAGATTGGCCAGCGCGTTGTGGCGCTCTTCCGGCAAGCCGCTGCCGGCGCGAATGCGCGTATCGATGAGGGCCACGGTATCGCGCCAGCTTTGCACCTGCGCCTGCGTCAGCGCCAGGTTGTGCTGATAGCCCAGCGCCTCGTAGTAATTGCGCGCCACCTCGGCGGCGATCATTAGCTGCGCTTGTCGCAAGTCCGCCTGCGCCGCGTCGGCGCGCGCCTGCGCCGAGCGGCTGATATGGGCGAGGCGGCCGAACAGGTCGATCTCCCATTGCGCATCGAACCCCACGCGCGTGCTGGCGCTGGCGGCGCGGCTATCGGCCGTGTTTTGCTGCACCTGGCGCTGCCAGCCCGCCTGGCTGGTGATGGCAGGCAGTTCATCGAGGCGGCGCTCCTCGAAGATGGCGCGCGCGGCCAGCAGGTTAGCCTGCGCCTGCGCGATATCGAGGTTGTGTTCGAGTGCGCTGGCGATCAGCTGCGACAGGCGCGCATCGTCGAAAAACGTCCACCAGGCGGCCTCGCTGACGGCGCTCGTACCGGGCGCGAATTGCGCTTGCTGCGGGCTGGCCAGGGTGATGGCGGGCGTGCCTGGCGTGACGTAGGCGGGACCGACGGCGCAGCCGGCCAGCAGGGGGAAAAGGGAGACAAGATAGCGGTAATTTTTCATAGGGATTCCTTCAGCGCCTGCGACAAATCTCGCGCGCGCGGCGTGGCATGGTCGGCCGTGTGGCGGCGGGCCAAAAAGGTGTACACGGTGGGCAGCACGAACAGGGTGAAAAAGGTGCCGATCAACATGCCCGAGACGATCACCACGCCCAAGCCGAAGCGGCTGTTGGCGCCCGCGCCGGAAGCGAACAGCAGCGGCACCAGGCCCACCACCATGGCAGCCGTCGTCATCAGGATGGGGCGCAAGCGGATCTGCGCCGCCTTGCGGATGGCGCTAAGGCGGTCGAGCCGTTCATGCACCTGCAATTCATTGGCAAATTCCACCATCAGGATGCCGTGCTTGCTGATCAAGCCGATCAGGGTCACCAGGCCGATCTGCGTGTAGATGTTCACGGTGGCGTAGCCGAGCGCCAGCGGAATCAGGGCGCCGCAGATCGACAGCGGCACCGTGATCAGGATGATCAAAGGGTCCGTCAGGCTTTCATACTGGGCCGCCAGCACCAGGTAGATGACGACGACGGCCGCCAGGAAAGCCAGCAGCAGGGCATTGCCTTCCGTGGCGAACTGGCGCGCATCCGATTGCCAGTCGTAGCTGAAGCCCGGTGGCAGGGTTTTTGCCACGCCGTCCAGAAACGCCACGGCGTCGCCCAGGGTCACGCCCGGCGCTGGCACACCCTGGAAGGTGGCCGCATTTTGCTGGTTGAACTGCGTCAGCATGTTCGGCTCGATCTGTTCGCTCACCGACACGACGGCGGACAGGGGCAGCAAGCTGCCATCGTCGGCGCGCACGTACTGCTGCGTCAGGGCTTGCGCCGTCAATCGCTGCTCGCGCGGGCTTTGCGCGATGACGTCATACGCGCGGCCATCCATGCCGAAGCGGTTCAGGTAATTCTCGCCCACCAGCACGGCCAGCGATTCACCGATGTCCTGCATGCGGATGCCCAGGCTGTTCGCCTTGGAACGGTCGACGCGCACTTTTACCACGGGGTTGTTGTAATCGAGGTCGCTGTCGACGACGGCGAACAGGCCGCTATCGCGTGCGCGCTGCTTGACGTCTTCCATGGTGCGGAACAGCGTGGCGTAATCCTGCGCGCTGCGCAATACCAGTTGCACGGGCAAGCCGCCGCTCGAACCCGGCAGGGGCGCCAGCTGGAAGGCGAAGATGCTGGTGCCTTCCACGTCGCCCACGGCATGCTGCAATTCGGCCTGGATGACGGCCGCATTGCGTGAGCGCTCGGCCCACGGCGTGAGGTTGATGCCGCCGATGCTCGACGCGGGGCCTTCGCCGCCATTGATGATCCAGCGCGACGCCGTTTCGGGGATATTCTTGTAGATGGCATCGAGCTTGTACGAGAAGCGTTCCACGTAATCGAGGTTGGCGTGTTGCGGCGCCTTGATCGCCGTCAGCACGCTGGCCTGGTCTTCCGCCGGCGCCAGTTCGCGCTGCGGCAGCAGGTACAAAAACGGCAAGCTCACCATCACCAGTGCGGCGAAACCGGCACTCATCCAGCGGTGGTGCAGCGAGCGGTCCAGCAGGCGCGCATAGCGCGAAGTCAAGCCTTCGAAGAAATGCTCGGCGGCGCGCGCCATGCGCCCTTCCGATTGTTTGGGCTGCAGCAGCAATGAGCTCATCACGGGCGACAAGGTCAGCGCCACCACGCCCGACACCACCACGGCGCCGGCCAGGGTCAGCGCGAATTCCTTGAACAGCGCGCCGGTGAGACCCCCCATCATGCCAATCGGCGCATACACGGCCGCCAGCGTGATGGTCATGGCGATCACGGGGCCGGCCACTTCGCGCGCGCCCACCAGCGCGGCCGCCACGGGCGTCTTGCCTTCCTCGATATGCCGGTGCACGTTTTCCACCACCACGATGGCGTCGTCGACCACCAGGCCCACGGCCAGCACCATCGCCAGCAAGGTCAATAAATTGATGCTGAAGCCGAAGGCCAGCATCAGCGCCGCCGCGCCCAGCATCGACAACGGGATCATCACGACGGGAATCAGTACGGAGCGCAAGGAACCCATGCACAGGTAGATGACGATGACGACAATGAGCAGCGCTTCGAGCAGGGTGTGCGCCACCTCGTCGATGGACGACTGGATGAAGCGCGCCGTCTCGAATGCCAGCTCGACTTTTACGCCGGGCGGCAGGGTTTTCTGGATTTCGGGCAGCAGCTTCTTGATGCCGTCGACGATTACCAGCGGGTTGCCGCCCGGCGTGGGCGACAGGCCCAGATACACTGCCGGCACGCCATCCATGATGCCGCTCGTCTCCGTGGCGGCCGCGCCCAGTTCCACCGTGCCCACGTCCTTCAGGCGCACGAGGGCGGCGCTATCCTTTGCATCGCCGCCCTTGGCGATCACCATGTCGCGAAATTGCGCCACGCTGGTCAGGTCCGTGTTGATGCTGATGTTCGAGACGACGAATTGTCCCTTCACCTTGCCGGGCGCCGCCTGGTAGTTATTGCGCCGCACGCTATCGGCCACGTCGGCCGCCGTCAAGCCGCGGGCCGCCAGTTTGGCCGGGTCGATCCACAAACGCATGGCCAGCTGCTGGCCGCCATATACGTCGACTTTCGCCACGCCATCGATGGTGGCGAACATCGGCTGCACGACGCGCGCCAGATAGTCCGTCAGCGCGGGCGCCGAGACGCTCTCGCTGGCAAAACCCACATAGGCGACGGCCGAGGAATCGCCGGCCGCGCGCTCGATGACGGGGTCAAAGGCGCCTTCCGGCAATTTATAGCGCACCTGGTTGACCTTGGCCATGACTTCCGTCAGCGCCTGCGTGGAATCGCGGTTCAATTCCATGCGCACGGTGACCGTGCTGCTACCCTGCACGGACGACGAGGTCAGGTAGTCGATGCCTTCCACCGACGACACGGCTTGGGCGATAGGCTGCGTGACAAAGCCCTGCATCAGTTCCGCCGAGGCGCCCGGATACGTGGTGGTCACCGTGATGGTGGACGATTCGAGCATCGGATATTGGCGGATCGGCAGCTGCTTGATGGCGATCACGCCCAGCATCAGAATCAATGTGCTGATCACCAGCGCCAGCACGGGGCGGCGTACGAACAGATCGGTAAATTTCATGGCGGCGGCACTCCCTTAAGAACCGGCCTTGGGCGCGGCGCGTTTCGCCTCGTCCAGGGTATTGGCCACGGCTTGCACGGCCATGCCGTCGGCCAGTTTCAGCTGACCCGAAGCGACCACGCGCTGGCCTTCGCGCAAGCCGTCAAGAATGGCCACCCTGCCCCCCGCCCGCTCGCCCAGCTTGACACTCACGCGCTTGACGGTGAGCGGCTGCTTGCCTTCCTGCTGCGCGACAAACACCGTGTCGCCATACGCGCTGTAGGTCACCGCCGTTTCCGGCACCGTCAGTTGCTGCCCAGCGTCACGCGCCACGCGCACATTCGCGTACATGCCCGGCTTCAAGGCACTGCGGGGATTGGCGAGCGTCGCTTGCACCTGCACCATGCGTGAGCGGGCGATCAGCGGGTCGATGGCGTTGATTTTTGCCGTGAAGACGTCGCCGGGATAGGCGTCGACCAGCACTTGCACGGCCTGGCCCGGCGCCAGCTTTGCGCCGCTCTGTTCATCGAGGGCGAAGTTCACCATCAGCGACTTCGTGTCGATCAAACTGGCCACGGTGTCGGCCGCATTCAGGTACTGGCCCGCGTGCACCTTGCGGATGCCAAGCTGCCCGGCGAACGGCGCGCGGATGGTCTTTTGCGCGATCAGCGCCTCCGTCTGGCGCACGTCGCCCAGGGCCGCGTCGCGCGCGGCCAATGCGCTATCCAATTGCTCCTGCGTGGCGGCCTTTTCCTTGACCATCTGCGCGGTGCGGGCATGGCTGCTTTCCGCGTTTTTCAGCTGCGCGCGCTGGCGCAGCAGGGCCGCCTGTTCTGGCGCGTCATTGAGCTGCACGAGGATGGCGCCGGCCGCCACGCTCTGTCCCGACTCGAAGCGGATCTGTGTAATGCGCCCGCCCGTTTCGGCCGCCACCTGCACCTGGCGCGCCGCTTCCAGTTCGCCCACGCCGGCAAAAAAACGCTCCTGCGTGCCCAGCACGACGGGAACCAGCGCCACCTTGGTGGCGGGGTAGGCGGCGGCATCGGCCGCATGCGAGTCTGCGCGGGGGTACAGCGCGGCACCCGCGACGGCCAGGCTGAGGGCCAGCGCGGAGGCGCCGACGAGTTTCGTATTCATGATGAAGTCCTTTACAGCAGTACAAAAGGGAAGAAGAGGCGCAGCGGAGGCTGATCAGGTTCGCTGCGCGTTAGAAGTGAAAGTTAAAGAGAAAAAATAGGCCGATGGTCCACAGCAGCAGCACCAGATGCGTCGTCTGCAAGCCTTCCTGCGCGATCCAGTAGCCGAACCACAGGCCACCCAGGTGCATCAGCAGCAAAAAGGCGGCCATGGCGCACAAGGCCAGGTTCAGCCAAGGCAGCGCATCGGCCAGCGACGCGCCAAAGAACAGCGCCACGCCCGTCCAGGCGGCGATGGCAGCCAGCAGTTGCAGCGCCAGCACCACGCCCAGCGATAGCCGGTGCAGGGTCAATGAGGTGAGAGCGCGGCGCAGCAGCGGCGTTTGTATGGTCGGGTCCTGGCGCAGCGGGTCCATGCGCATGGTGTTGCCGATGGCCCAGACGGAGCCGCGGAAGGCGTGCAGGTTGTTGATGGCGGCCAGGGTGAGCCAGATGGCCAGGCCGGTAGCGAGGATGGCGTGAAACAGCCAGATGGAGTGCTGCAGCTGCATGGGAAATCCAGTCCAAAAGGTGTCTTGCCGGCATGCGGACGTGGAAACTCCTCGACAGCGGGGAGCTACCGGCCTATTATGCAAGCAATTAGTTGGTTAACTGGACCCATGATAGTTGAGTGAAATGAATTACACAAGTAAACGTTTGGATAATAGCGAAGCGCCGCAAACGACGGAGCGCATCCTGTATTTCATCAAGACCAAGGGACCCGTCTCCACGGCGACCCTGGCCAAGACCCTGGACATGACGGGCGAGGCGGCGCGCCAGCAAGTGCAAAAGCTGGTGGCGGCGGGCTTGATCGAGGGGCGCCAGGAAGCGCAGGCGGGCGCGGGACGGCCGCGCCAGAACTGGGTCTTGACGGAAGCGGGCAATGCGCGCTTTCCCGACACGCATGCGCAGTTGACGATCAAGCTGATCGGCTCCGTGCGCCAGCTGTTCGGCGAGGCAGGGCTGGACAAGCTGATTACCCAGCGCGAAGAGGAAAGCCGCAGCGCCTATGCGCTGGCGTGCTCGGCGCCGGACTTGCCCACGCGTTTGCAGCAACTGGCGGCCGTGCGCGATGAAGAGGGCTATATGGCGCGCGTGGAAGCGGACGGCAAGGACTGGCTGTTGATCGAAGACCATTGCCCCATCTGCGCCGCCGCGCGCACTTGCCAGGGCTTTTGCCGCTCCGAATTGCAGCTGTTCCAGGAAGTGGTGGGGCCAAGCGCCAGCATCGTGCGCGAACAGCATGTGCTGGCGAACGCCATGCGGTGTATTTATCGCATTTCGCCGTTTCCCTGAGCCTTGGGAAACAGGGGCCACGTGCCTAGCGCCACCAGCCCCGCCAGCCACCACACGACGGGCCAGCTGCTGGCCGCCAGCAGGTGCGGGATGGCGATCGGCGTGAGGAACAGCCCCACGTAGACGGCCGTATTCGCCATGCCCAGGGCCGTGCCCGCATTGGCGCCGCCCGCTTCCGTGGCCAGCTCCGTGTAGGCCACGCCATGCCATGCGGACACGGCGATGCCGGCAGCCACCACGGCGGCCATCAGCAGCCAGCCCGGTGCGTCCAGCCAGGCGATGCATCCCAGCAAGACGAATGAGGCCAGCGCCACCAGGGCCGAGCCGCGCAGGTAGGCGGGCCGGTTGGCGTGGCGGTCCGTGTGGCGTCCGCTCCAGATGCGCATCACCATGGCGCCTGCCTGCAGGGCTACCATTACGGCCGTGATGGCGGCCAGGCCCAGGTGGCCATGGTCGTGCAGGAACACGGTGGCGTAGCTGAGCACGGCAAACTGGGGCACGCATAGCAAGCCGATGGCGGCCACCATGCGCCAGACTTTACGATTGCGTAACGGTTGCGGGGGCATCACCTCAGACACGCCCGTGGACGCGTTTTGCGGCCCCTTGGCGGCCTCGGCAGAGAAATCGGGCTCATGCATCCATCGCCACGTAAAAAACGCCGACAGGCCGCATACGAGGGCCAGGGCGCCGAAGACGGGCATGAAGCCATGGCGCGATGCCAGGCTGGGCAGGATAAGGGCGCCGAGGCCGCCGCCGAGCGGCACGGCCGTCTGGCGGATGCTCATGGCGAACCCCCGTTCACCCGTGCCGAACCAGCGCATCACGGCGCGGCCGCTGGCGCCATTCACGCTGCCGCCCAGCACGCCCACCAGCGCCAGTCCGGCCGCCAGCGCCCATAACGGCGGCACTGCCCTGCCCTGGGGCGTGATCCACAGCAGCAGGGCCAGCAAGGCCAGCATGGTGCCCAGCAAGCCTGTCAGCAGTACGGGACGGTCGCCCCAGCGGTCGGTGGCCATGCCCCATGGCAATTCTGTGAGGGCCACGCCCAAGCCCATCGCGCCCAGCGCCACCCCTAGTTCTGTATTGCTCAGGTGATAGCCGCTGCGCAGCCAGATGGCCGTGGTGGGCATGCCGTTGGCGGCGGCGGAAAAGCTGGCATTGGCCGCCACGCCGACGGCCAGTACTTTCCAGCGGTGGGCGTCGCCCAGCGCGGGCGTGGTGGCGGGGACGGGAACAGAAACGGCTTGGCAACTGGTGGTCATGGCATGGACAGAAAAGTGATTGACCCTGACAGTGTTGCGCGCTACGATCATTCTGAATATCAGATAATTTTCTCTACACCATCCCATAAAACCGGACGATTGCATTTGCGCCATGAGCCTGCTTAATTTCGATATCGCCTTCTTGCGCAGCTATGTGGCTGGCATCGAGCTGGGCAGCTTTGCCCGCGCGGCCGACAAGGTGGGCCGTTCCACCTCGGCCGTCAGCGCGCAGCTGAAAAAACTCGAGGAGCAGGCGGGCATGCCGCTGTTCCGCAAGGATGGCCGGGGCCTGGCGCTGACGCCGGCCGGCGAAGTCTTGCTCGGCTACGCGCGCCGCCTGCTGGAACTCAATGACGAGGCGGCCGTCGCCTTGCGCGGCGCGGAACTGGAAGGCTGGATCAGGCTGGGCTTGCAGGAGGATTTTGGCGAAGCCTTGCTGCCCGACGTGCTGGGGCGCTTTGCCCGCGCGCACCCGAAAGTGCGCATCGAGGCGCATGTGGCGCGCAACACGGCCTTGATGCATGGCCTGGCCATGGGCCAGTTGGACCTGGCCCTGCTGTGGGGCGGCGCCTGCATCGCCGACGTGGCCGAGTATCCGCCGCAGCAGCGCCAGCATATTGCGGAACCGGCCATGCGCTGGATCGCTTCGTCCAGCCTGGCCTGGCGCCCCGAATCGGGCGAACCGTTACCACTCATTACGTTCGACCGCGATTGCCTGTTCCAGCGCTGCGCCACGCAGGCGCTCGATAGGGCTGGCATCGCCTGGCGCACGGCGTTTACCAGTCCCAGCCTGGCAGGGCTATGGGCAGCGGCCGCCGCCGGGCTGGGCGTGACGGTACGCACCAGCCTGGCCTTGCCCTCTTCCGTGTGCGCGCTCGATCACGTGGCGGCGGGCTTGCCCGCCCTGCCCCCGCTGTCGCTGGAACTGCTGCGCGCCTCCAGCGTGTCCAGGCCGCCCGTCGAGCGCCTGGCCGGCCTGATCATCGAGTCGCTGCAGAAAGATACGGCTTAAAACTCCTGCACCGTGGGACGCAGCACGATTTCATTGATGCCCACATCGTCCGGCTGCCCGATCGCATACGCCACGGCGCGTGCCACGGCGTCGGCGCGGATGGCTTGCTTGTAAAACTCTTTCAAGCCGGCCGCGCTTTCCGCGTGGCTGCTGCCGCCCGTCAGTTCCGTGTCGATGGCGCCCGGCAAGATGGTGGTGGTGCGGATGGTGCCGCCGCTGGCCGCCAGCTCATGGCGCAAGCCTTCCGAGATGGCGCTGACGGCAAACTTGGTGCCGCTGTAGACGGTGCCGCCCGGACTGAAGACTTTTTGTCCTGCCACCGACGAGATGTTGATGAAGTGGCCGCTGTTTTGCGCCTGAAAATAGGGCAGGACGGCGGCGATGCCATTCAACACGCCCTTGATGTTGATATCGATCATGTTGTTCCACTCGTCGACCTTCAAGGCGCTCATCGGCGCGATGGCCATCAGCCCCGCGTTGTTGATCAGCACGTCGACCTTGCCAAACACGGCCAGGGCCGTGTCGATCAGATTCTTGACGTCGGCAGGCACCGTGACGTCGGTATCGGCAATGGCGGCCTGGCCGCCGGCGGCCGTGATTTCCTCGGCGATGGTATTGAGCAAATCCATGCGCCGCGCACCAAGCACGACACAGGCGCCCAGTGCGGCCAGGTGGCGCGCGGTGGCTTCACCCAGGCCGCTGCTGGCACCGGTGATGACGACGACTTTCCCTGCAATATATTGACTCATGATGGATTCCCTGTAGAGGCAGCGGCTGCTGCGGATGACATTGATCAATGCTGGCGAGCCACGTCAGGCAGCGGCCACGCTGCAAGCACAGCTTAGCGCATTTGTGCTGATATCCACTATAAAAATGATAATTATTAAATGATAATTATTAGGTGTGCGCAATCGGCATTGCCAAGCTCAAACGCGCAAGTGGGCCTGAGCCTCTTTGAACTCAAGCAGGGATGGCGCTCCCGCAGCGCACCGTGCCGGCGCTGCGCATGCAGCGGGCAAAGTTGCTGCTGGGAAATGGTTGCCAGGTGGCGCAAGCGGGCTGGCAAACGCGCTACCGCCACCCGGCCAATTTCAGTGCCGCATTCAGCCGCCATTTCGGCTACGCGCCCAGACCGTGGCGCGCGCGAAGAGCTGAAAAGCCGGTGTAGAATCGGCGGGCAGGATGTACTCATTCGACCTACAAGGAGACATGATGGCCCGCAAAATCTTTGTCAATCTGCCCGTGCAGTCGCTCGAACGTTCCGTGACGTTCTTCACGGCGCTGGGCTTCAGTTTCAATGCCCATTTCACGGATGAAACGGCGACGTGCATGATCGTTGCCGACGATATTTTCGTGATGTTATTGACGCACGACAAATTCAAGCAGTTCACGCCCAAGCAGTTGTGCGATACCAAGGTGGCGACGGAAGTGCTGGTGTGTTTGTCGGCCGAGAGCCGGGGCGAAGTCGATGACCTGGTGGCGAAGGCCGTCCAGGCGGGCGGCAGCATTTACAAGGAGCCGATGGATTTCGGCTTCATGTATGGCCACAGTTTCCAGGATCTGGATGGGCATCAATGGGAGCTGATGTTCATGGAGCCGAGCGCCGTACCTGCTTGATCAGGCAGCGGCGCTCGTTGTAACGCTCTTAGCTGGCCAGCGCCAATAAATCGACCACGTCCAGTCCTGCCAGGTCTTGCGTCGTGTTACCCGCAAACGCGGCGCGGCTCGGCTGGCCGTTTTTCAGCCAGGTGCGCGTGACGTCCTTGATCTGCGCCAGGGTGCAGGTCAGCACGCCGGTGCGGAACTGCTGGCGTACGGCTTCCGTCGTGCCACGCTGCTGCATATTCCATGCCGTCAGCGCTTCCGCGTACGGCGAGTGCGGTTTGTCGAGACCCTTGATGACGCAGATGATGGCTTCTTCCACCTGCTCTTGCGAGAAATCGCCGTCGAGGATTTGATCGAGCGTCGTGCCGAAGTCGGCGAACGTGCCGGCCAGGCGCGGATCGCGGTAGGAACTCAGGGTGAACGTGCCGGCGCCGGCCGCATAGCTGGCGCTGCCGCCATACGCGCCGCCTTTTTCGCGCAGGGCCGTATGCAGCACCTGGTTCGTCATCAGTTCGGCGGCCACGGCCAGGGCGGAAGCGTCCGGATTGTGCACGCCCGGCACGGCCCAGGAAACGAAACAATGGTTGATCTGGCTCGTCGCATGCAGGGCTGTGTTGGCCAGTGGCAATGCCGCCGGTGCGACGTCAATGGCTGGTGCTGCCGCAGTGGTGCTGGCCGCCGGTAACTCCAGCAAACGGGCCAGGGTGATGCCATCGTGCTCCAGTCCTGCGCACAGCACGGTTGGCGCTTGGGCGATGATGTGCGCGTGCAGGGTGTCGAGCTCGCGCGCGATTTCCTGCAAGCCTGCCGAGGTCTTGCTCAGCTGCTGCAAACGGCGGTAGAACGGCAATGCCGCCGGGCCGCCAACGATGTCGTCGAAGCGGCGCGTGGGCGACAGCGGTGCTGCCGAAGCCAGCATGGCGTAGCGGTTGCCCGATTCGGCCAGGCTGCTCAATTTGTCTTGCACCAGGCTTTCGATCAGGAAAGCCAGACGCTCTTCTTCATCGAAGCGGGGCTTGGCGATCCAGGCCGACAGCACGGCGGCAATCGCCGCGTGTTCTTCGCGCAAGCCGCTGGCCGAGAACGACAGTTCCACGCGCATCGCTTGTTGCGGGCGGGGAATGGCTTCCAGACCGATGTGGAACGACGGCACCATGCTCTGGCGCCAGGCGCTGGCGTCGTCGAACGACATGTCGCCCACGCCCAGTTCCGGCGCCAGGTCCGTGTACAGGCGCAGCCAGGGCCACGACGCTTCCGGCAAGCCAGACACGTCATACAGCACGTTGGCATAGCTGATGCCGTTCGAGGCGATGGAAAACGCCACGGCGCCGTCGACGGCGGGTGGAATCGGCAGGGCCGGGCGCGGCGCGGCGCTGACGTCGCCAGGGCGGATGCGCGGCAAGACTTCCGAATTCGATGGCAGTTGCTGATGCGCTTCCAGCGCGGCCGATTCCGCCACGATGTGTTCGCGCTCGGCATCCGTCAGCTGCGCTTGCAGGGCCGCCAGCTTGGCGTCTTCCTGGGCGGCGCGGTCCGTGAAGTAGGCGCTGTCGGGCACCACGTGCGTCGTCAAACGGGTTGGATTGGCGATCAGTTCGCGCACCAGCTGCTTGAAGAAGGCAGGGTCTTCGATTTGCTGTTCCAGCGTTTCCAGGATGGCCGCATTGTCGAAGGCGTCCATCACGTCGCCGCCATACATGGCCAGCGGCAAGGCGTGCAGCAAGCGGCCCAGGCCGTAAGGCATGCGACCGCTGCTGATTTCGCGCTGGCTGTATTTGATGTCGCGCAAGGCCGCGTGCAGTACGGCGGCGGGAATGCCCTCTTCCGCCGTCTCTTCCAGCGCCGTCCAGATGCGCTGGTGCGCGTCGGCGATCTGTTCCTGCGTCAAACCTTCCATGCCGATGTGGAACACCATCTGGCGGATGCCCGCGTCGCGGCCGTTCATGTCCGATGGGCGGCCATAGCCGGCCGATTCCATGGCGCGCATGACGGGCGCCGACGATTCACCGAGCAAGCCGTGCGACAGCAGATGCGCGTGGTAGTAGGCGATGGGATCGCTCGACTCGCCCATCAACCAGGCGAATTGCAGGCCGAATTCATCGTCGCGCGCTTCCTGCGAAGGAATCTTGACGATATTTTCCTGCGGCGCAGTCCATGCGGGCGCCAGCTGCGGCAAGCGGCGTTCAGAGAAACCGCTGAGCTTGGACAGCACGCGCTCGGCCACCTGCTCTTGCACGGCCGACGCTTCGATATTGCCGGCGGTCATGATCACGGCTTGCGAAGGATGGTAGTGGCTGGCGTGGAATTCTTTCAGCATGGCATGCGTCAGCTCCGGGATGTCGAGCGGATCGCCGCCCGATTCCACTTCATACGTCGTGCCCTTGAGCAAGGCGCTGGCGATGCCGCTGTCGAGCGCGCGCATGGGGCTGTTGAAAGCACCCTTCATTTCATTGAAGACGATGCCCTGGTACACCAGCTTGTCGCCTTCGAACGCATGGCGCCAGCCTTCCTGGCGGAAGTTCAGGTAATCCAGGTTCGGGAAGAAGGCTGCATCGAGGTAGACGTCGAGCAAGTTGAAGAAATCCTTGCGGTCGGTGCTGGCGAACGGGTACACGGTGCGGTCCGGATAGGTCATCGCATTCATGAAGGTGGCCGTCGAGCGGCGCAGCATCGAGAAGAACGGGTCGCGCACCGGGTAGCGCGACGAGCCGCACAAGGCCAGGTGTTCGAGAATGTGGGCGCGCCCGTCGCTCACTTCGGGCACAGTGGGAAAGGCCACCAGGAACACCATCTCAGCCTGCTCGGTATGCATGTGGATATGGCGCATGCCCGTTGCTGGCTCGACATATTGCTCGATGGTTGCCTGCAAGACTGGAATGAAGTTGCTGCTGACTTTTTCAAATGTGCTCATGCGGTATGGGATCTCTTCGGTAGGTGATTCGGATAGTCGGTGGGGCTGCATGACATATGGGGGCAGTTCGGTGCAATGCCAGGGCTGGCTCGCCAGGGCGGGTGCCAGCTTGATGCCTGTATGAAGCTTTTCTCTATTGTACTAGGAGTATCTGCGCGCCGCCGCCGAGGCTTGCTTGTCGGACGCAAAAGCAACAATGTTGTCAAATAGATTATTTATGGACAGGTGGCGCCCCAGGATGGAAGCTTAGCGTACCATGCGCCTTTTCCCCTTGCTGACTGAACCGAAGGCGCTTACCTTGTCCAGACTGTCCTTTCGCCAACTGTTATTTGCCGCCTTCATTTTGACGACGGGCATTTTGACGGCCGCCTCCGTGCAAGCCTTGCTGACCCTGGAGCACTTGGCGCAGTTGGGGCGCGAGACGGCGGCGCAGGCGATTACCCTGACAGAACAGTCGCAGCGTTTGTCCGAGCGCACGCTGGCCATGGAGCGCAGCGCGCGCCAGTTTCTCGTGCTCGATGATCGCGTGTTCCGCGAGCGCTACGCGGCGGCCCGCGACGAAGCGACGGCGGCGCTGCAGTTGCTGAACCGCGCCACTCCCGAGTTCGCTCCCCAGCTGGCCGACGAGTGGATGGTGCAGGCGCAAGCGGCCTGGGAAGTGTTGCAAGCGGGAAAACGTCGCAAGCGCGATGGCCAAGCCGTCGTGTACCGCGCATTCGCCCGCATGACGCAGATCAATGAGAGTCTGGCGCGCGAAAGCAAGACGGAAATCGGCAGCCGCAACGACGCCCTGCTGGCCGAGCTGGAGCGCCAGCGCCGCGTGCTGGGCGTGCTGGTGGGCGGCGCCGTGCTGCTGGCGGCCGTGCTGGCCACCTGCTTCGGCTTCTTGCTGTCGCGCCCGCTGCGCCGCATCGAGACGGCCATCGGGCGCCTGGGCGACAAGCGCTATGACCAGTCCATCGTCGTCGGTGGCCCGGCCGACACGCGCCGCCTGGGCCAGCAGCTCGATTGGCTGCGCCAGCGCCTGGCGGACCTCGACGCGGACAAGGAACGCTTTCTGCGCCACATCTCGCACGAACTGAAGACGCCGCTGGCTGCCCTGCGCGAAGGAGTGGCCTTGCTGGAAGACGAGGTGGCCGGCAAGCTCAGCGATGGCCAGCGCGAAATCGCCGGCATCTTGCAGCAAAACACGGCCTCCCTGCAAACCCAGATCGAAGACTTGCTGCGCTACAATACCGCCGCCTTTGACGCCCAGCATCTGGCGCACAGCAAGGTCGACTTGCTGGTCTTGCTGCAAGATGTGGTGGCCGCGCAGCGCCTGCAATGGCTGGCGCGCCGTTTGACCGTCGAGGTGCAGGGCAAATCCCTGACCGTGCAGGCCGACCGCGACAAGCTGGCGACGGCCCTGGCGAATCTGCTGTCGAATGCCGTGCGCTTCAGCCCGGAAGGCGGCATCGTGCGCTTTACCCTGTCTTGCGAAGGCGGCCGCGTGCGCATCGACTGCACCGACGAGGGCACAGGCGTGGCGCCCGAGGACGCCGCGCGTATCTTCGAGCCGTTTTACCAGGGCGTGCGCCAGGCGGCCGGCGCGCGCAACGGCAATGGCATCGGCCTGTCCATCGTGCGCGAATATATCGCTGCCCACGATGGCAGCGTCACTCTTTTACCGCGCCAGGCTGGCGCGCATTTTCGGATAGAACTGCCCTTATGATGACGAGAATTTCCCTGGCCGCCATGGCTGCCTGCGCGCTGCTGTTGGGCGCGTGCGCCGCCAAACCTCCCACCCAGACGCCCGTGCTGGTGCAAACGCCGCCGCGCGTCGTGGTGGTAGCCGATCCCCAGCTCACCGAACTGCTGGCGTATCAGAGCGCCTTGCGCCTGATGACGCCGTCGGAACTGGTGAAGGCGCAGCTGGAGCTGGCGAAGGCAGATCACGCGCCGCACAACACCGTCCGCCGCGCCATGCTGCAAGCGACCGTGCGCGGTGCCGGCGACCTGGCCCGCGCGCAAGCGCTGCTCGAGCCATTGCTCACGACCACGGGCAAGGATGGTCAACTGCTGGCACCGCTGGTGCAATTGCTCAGCAGCCAATATGCGGAACTGCGCCGCCAGGAAGAGAGTATCGACAAGCTCAACACGCAGCTGCGCGACACCCAGCGCCGCATCGACTTGCTCAATGAAAAACTCGAGGCGCTGAAAAACATTGAGCGCAGCCTGTCCGTGCGCCCTGCCGCGGGAGCGCAAAAATGAGCGAGCACGCCCACATCTTGTTGGTCGACGACGACCCCGACCTGCTACGCCTGCTGACCATTCGCTTGAAGGCGGGCAATTATCGTGTCACTGCCGTGGGCAGCGCGGAAGCGGCGCTGGCGCGCCTGGCCGTGGAATTGCCGGCCCTGGTCATTACTGACGTGCAATTGCCGGGCCGCGATGGCCTGGCCCTGTTCGATGAAATCCGCCGCCAGCATGCGGCCCTGCCCGTCATCCTGCTGACGGCGCACGGCACCATCCCCGACGCCGTCGACGCGACGGCGCGCGGCGCGTTTGCCTACCTGACGAAACCGTTCGATGGCAAGCTGCTCATGGAAAAAGTGGCGTATGCCATCAACTTGTCTACCGTCATGCCGGCGCCGGCGTCCGGCGACGAGAGCTGGCGCGCTGAGCTGATCAGCCGTAGCGCGCAGATGGCCGAGCTGCTGGCCGAAGCCAAGCTGGTGGCGGGATCGGACGCCAGCATTTTGATCCGCGGCCCCAGCGGCACCGGCAAGGAGTTGCTGGCACGTGCGCTGCACAATGCCAGCCGCCGCGCCAAGGCGCCGTTCATCGCCGTCAACTGTGGCGCCATTCCCGAGCAGCTGCTGGAATCGGAACTGTTCGGCCACGTGAAAGGCGCGTTTACGGGCGCCGTCGGCAACCGCGAAGGCTTGTTCCTGGCGGCCGATGGCGGCACCCTGTTTTTAGATGAGATCGGCGACATGCCCCTGCCGCTACAGGTGAAACTGCTGCGTGTGCTGCAGGAGCGGGCCGTGCGCCCCGTCGGCGCCGACCAGACGCGTCCGGTGGACGTGCGGCTCTTGTCCGCCACGCACCGCGACCTGGACGTGGCCATGGCGGAAGGCCAGTTCCGCGAAGACCTGTATTACCGCCTGAACGTGGTGACCTTGACCTTGCCGCCGCTGGCCGAGCGCCGCGAAGACATTGCCCTGCTGGCGAACCATTTCTTGCAGAAACTGGCGGCCAAATACCAGAAGCCCCTGAACGGCTTCGCACCCGATGCCCTCACGGCCTTGGTCAGCGCGCCATGGCCCGGCAACGTGCGTCAGTTGGTCAATGTCGTCGAGCAAGTGTGCGCGCTGGCCACGGCGCCGCTGGTGCCCTTGTCCCTGGTGCAACGGGCCCTGCGTGTGCCGTCGCTCGAAGCGCTCAGCTATAACGAAGCCAAGCAGCGCTTCGAGCGCGACTACCTGATTCAATTGCTGCGCCTGACGGACGGCAACGTGGCCGACGCGGCCCGCCTGGCCGACCGCAACCGCACGGAGTTCTACCGTTTATTACAGAAATACGAGCTGACGCCGGCCCTGTTTCGGGGCGACGGCGACCCTGTCGCTGATTAGCGACAAAAATAAAGTGTTTTAAATCAGGGGCTTAGTCAGAAACATTGATATTGTTGCCATAAGCTGTCGCTGTCCGGCGACAAAAAGCCCTGCTTTTCCGTCCAGATCCGTCGGAAACGCCCTGGAAAAATCGAGTTTGGCTGTAAGTCGTTGATTTTGAATGCAATTTAAAAGCTGGCACGGTGCTTGCTGTATGGGTAGATGTGACGCTTCAAAGTGTTGCTGTTTATTGCTATAGCCAAGTAAGAAGCTTTTAACTTCATTGAGAGGAACTACCATGCAAACATCGAAACTGTTCAATACCCTGGTCGCCGCTATCGTACTGTCGGGCGCCTCGATCACCGCTTCGCATGCCGCTGACTCCGCACCAAAAGCACAAGCTCCTGCTGACACTGTCGTGGCCGCCAACGCCGCCGCTGCCGTCCCCGACGAAACCATCACCTCCTCGGCCAAGGCCGCCCTGAGCGCCGATGCGCAAGCCGCTGCCCTGCCAGTCAAGGTAGCAACCAAGCAAGGTGTCGTCGTCCTGTCGGGCGATGTACCGAGTGCCGAAGCGGGTGACCGCGTCGTGCAGATCGTCGCTTCCGTGAGCGGCGTGAAAGAAATCAAAAACGAGCTGAAAGTCAAAGCCGCCGGTTAATCCCTCGCGCTGTACTTTACTCCGGGTTGCCCTGTCTGCGGACAGGGCATTTTTTTGTCCGCATGGTTTTTTGCCGGGCAGCGATGCCCATGCCGCCAGGCAAGCAGTTGGGCAATACGGGTAGAATAGCCAGCACTGGCGCCGCTCCCGGCGCTGTTTGTCATCCCCGGCACAGCATGCTGTTGCAAGGCTGCGCCGCTACCAGGCTACCGCATGTCTTCTTTTTCTCCCGCCGCCCTGCTGCGCAATCTCAAACCCGACAGTTTTACCGTTGCCCTGCTCATCACCGTGGCGCTGGCCACCTTCCTGCCTTGTACGGGCACGACGGCTGTGGTCTTTGGCAACATCACCACCGTCGCCATCGGCGCCTTGTTTTTCTTGCATGGTGCCAAGCTGTCGCGCGAAGCCGTGGTGGCCGGCGCCATGCACTGGCGGCTGCATCTGCTGGTGCTGGCCAGCACCTTTGTCCTGTTTCCGCTATTGGGTCTGGCCCTGCGCCCGCTGGCGCTGACGTTTCTCACGCCCGACCTGTACATGGGCATTTTGTTCCTGTGCGCGCTGCCGTCCACCGTGCAATCCTCAATTGCCATGACGGCCATGGCGCGCGGCAACGTGCCAGCCGCCATCTGCAGCGCCTCGGCCTCGAATTTCATCGGCATTTTCCTCGCCCCCATCCTGGTGGGCTTGCTGGTGGCCAAGGGCGCGGAAAGCAAGTCGTCGGCGGACGCGGTATTGTCGATTGTCATGCAGCTGCTGCTGCCTTTCCTGGCCGGCCAGTTCCTGCGCCGCTGGATCGGCCGCTGGGTCGACCGCCACAAGGCCACCTTGAAGTATGTCGACCAGGGTTCGATCTTGCTGGTGGTCTACACGGCCTTCAGCGAAGCCGTCAGTGTAGGCCTGTGGCATACGATCTCGGTGGAAACCCTGGTCGCGCTGGGTCTGATCAGCCTGCTGCTGCTGGCGCTGGTGCTGGGCATCTCGACTTTTGTCAGCCGCCGCCTGGGTTTTAACAAGGAAGATGAAATCGCCATCGTCTTTTGCGCCTCGAAGAAAAGCCTGGCCAGCGGCGTGCCCATGGCCAAGGTGCTGTTTTCCACGCGTTCGCTGGGCATGGTGATTTTGCCGCTGATGCTGTTCCACCAGATCCAGCTGATGATCTGCGCCGTGATTGCGCAGAAATATGCAAGGCGCGATGAAACATAGAATATATCTATATGCAAATTTAAATACCTACGTTTTTTCCGTAATTGGCCGTATGAAATTTTTCACTCACTGATGCTATAATTGTAATTTAATTATTAAATAAAAATACAAATAAATTATCGCTATGAACTTAGTATTTCTTGTTAAACTTGTGTAACCATAATCTATATATATAGTCACTAATGTCAAAAAGCCAGAAAACTATTGTTATTGAACGCATCTTTGATTTGCTGTTCGATCCAGCCACGGGTACGTTAAGTAAGAGTATCATCACTGCGAGAGATTTAGAAGATGCGAAGCGTTACTGTAATGAATTTCTTGGTGCAACGATCAAGTTAGACAGTAATCCTTTTAACTTCATGAAGGATATAGTGCGAGGAAAAGCGGCTGCGAAAATTTGGCCTGATCGTATTCGGCAATTGGGATTTGTAGGTGAACAACGAACCGGCGACGGAAATGTATTTGCATTCGTGCCTGTGGTCGCAGGCGTTTCTGAGAGTTTTGATGTTGATTTTCGACCAACAGATGATACGCCTCATTATCAAGTCCAGAGTTTGAGTCTTCCGCTTGCATCGAAGGCACTCGGTCGAACAGACGAATCGTGGCTTTTACAAGTAGCAGTGAATCTTCGAATTATTGAAAGTCATTTTGCCATTGGTGAAAATAGACAAATTGACGCGTTGGAATTAAATCATTTACAAATGGACATTAAGTTGCGAAAAGTCCAGATTGACGCTTTATACCTTGCCAAATGTACCCCTAGCGTTGAAGATCCATCAGGAAGTGTCCTCATAACAGTTGAGGCAAAACAAGGAAATCAACGCATTCTAACTGAACAGATTGCTAGGCAGGTTAGAGCTGGTTTCGAGTCCACTTCAAACAATTTGATTGTTCCTACGGCAATTGCGGCAATTAGAGGTAAAGGGATGTATGTGGTTGAATTCAAAGCGGTACATCGAGACAATATTGCCACGTTCGAAACACCTGTTTTTCATCGAGAAGCTATGTTTATTTTACAACCATCGGTTCAAGGCATATAACTAACTAATATGTTTTGTTAATTTCAGGGGTTTACTTGAAATTGGATAAATTCTTAATAAATAAGTTGAGGTATTCGTTGGCATAGCTTTTATTTATCAAATAAATCAGCAGTTTTGGATGTTTCCGAGATTTTTCTTTCCCGTTGAGCAATAACTGTTCGCAGTACAGAAAAGTAAGACGCAGCCTGACCCATATTCATAGCTAGAAGTGCAGGATCACCTAATTTCATTGCGCCTTTTGGTGGTGTCGGAAGGATGCTTAAGGCTTGCATTATTGCCGATGCAACAGCGCGTCCAAGCAATGGAGGAACGCTATTGCCGATTTGTCTAAACCCATGCCACTTAGTGACATGCATTCGGAACCAATCAGGATATGAGTGAAGGCGTGCCGCCTCGCGTACAGTCAGAACTCGTGGATAAATTGGATGGATTGGACGTGGAGACGTATGCGCTCCTCGAGCACTATCGGTACCGGCACGAAGCGTGTTGCAGACTCCCTCGAGGGACAGCCTTAAGAAGCGACTGATTTTTTCGGTCTGTCCCGGAGCTGTTGCAAGAAACCGGGCTTTAGACGTTTCTGTGTGTTCGGTGATCGCGCTACATGTGAGTTCATTTATTTCGAAAACGCGCTTGTAGCTGTAGTCGGTTGAATCCTTGATCATGCCCCTCAAGCGGCGCGCGTATTCTGAATCGGTTTTCCATTGCAGTTTTACCGAGTCGGAGTTTTCTAGCGCGCGGAATTGATTTGCGTCAGGGATATCTGCTATCGCATCGCCCACGGTCACGGGATCACTAGTCGCTATAGGATACTCCGGTAGCATCTGATCTTTTCGTGCAGCCATTAGGAAAAGCCGTTCTCTTGACTGTGGTACCCCAAATGCGGATGCGTTTAGAACTTTATACGGCATAAGAACGTTATATCCTGCTTCTTCTAACGCTTCGATAAGCTCGGATAGAAATTGTGAATGTTTTCCAAGCGTAAGTCCCTTTACGTTCTCAAAAACACAATATTTCGGTTGAAGCTCGCGAACAAGTCGAACATAGTGAAAAACCAATTGATTACGGTTATCGTCTAGAGCCCGTTTACCTATCATGGAAAAGCCTTGGCAAGGTGCGCCACCAAATACTACATCAATCTCGCGGCTGCCTAGGCCGCTCTGAAAACGAATATCATCACCTGATAGATCGATCACGCTCGCGCAAATCGTTTTTGTTTTGGGAAAATTGTACTCGTGCGTCGCGCAGTGAATCGGATCAATTTCAATAGCCGCAGCAATATCGAAACCTGCTTGCTCAAAACCTAACGATAACCCACCTGCCCCTGCGAACAAGTCGATTCCTATTGGACGGCCCATGTAACTCTCCTTACTTTATACCGATTCAAAAAAACTAACCGCATTTTACTTTGTTGATCGTCGAAAGTCGATCGTTTTCTGAAGTTTCATCGAGGCTTGTGCTGCCTTTGATAGTCGTTCGTATGCTGACGTTTAATGCCGATTTGTAATTATTAATCATGTTCGTCTACCGACCTAGTTAAGTCGTTGCTGTGCCTGCTGCAACCCAGCAACAATCACCGCATACGCCTGCCGCCGGCTCGCCTCGTCTGGCGCGCGCAGCACATACGAGGGGTGATATACGGTCACCACCCAGCGTCCGTCGTGCTGGATCGGCGTGCCGACCAACGGCATCATGGTCGCTGTTGCATCTTGCAACAGGGACTTCAGCGCCGTGCTGCCCAGCGCCACGATCACTTGCGGTTGGACGCGTCGTAGCTCTTCTTCCAGCCAGCCATGGCAGGCGAGGATTTCGCGCTGCGCAGGGGTCTTGTGCAGGCGGCGCTTGCCGCGCGGTTCCCACTTGAAATGCTTGACGGCGTTGGTCAGATAGATGCTGTCGCGTGCCATGCCGGCATCGTGCATCGCCTGGTCCAGCAGCGCGCCGGCCGGGCCGGCAAAGGGCAAGCCCGCCAGATCCTCCTGGTCGCCTGGCTGCTCGCCGACGAGCATGATGCGCGCCTGTGGCGGGCCGCTGCCGGGAACGGCTTGCGTGGCGTGTTGCCACAGTTCGCAGCGGCGGCACTGGTCCAAAGTGGTGGCTGCCGCGCGCGCGGGCTGGGCGCGTTCGGCGGAAATCGGGATCATGGTGGCGCCGCTGCGCTGGCCCACTGTGGCCGTCTGGCCCGTGCGCCGTTCGCCGTTCGCGGCGCCGCTGAGCATGGCGGGCACGATGGCGCCTTCCGGCAGATTTTTCCAGAAGCGCGAGGGGATATGGCTGTGCAGCAAATCCGCATTCACGCGCGCGGGGTTGAAGATGCTGCGGTAATACGTCAGCCACAGGGCTTCGCCCGCGTCATCGATGTCGGCTGCGCCGTTCATGAGCGCCGGTCCGGCGTGCAGGCTTGCGCCATCCCACAACATGCTGGCCGTGGGTGTGGCGATCATCCAGCTGATGGTGCCCATGCGGCGGGCGAAGTGGCGCGCCACTTGCGGTAGCACCTCGTGCGTCGGTTCGAACCAGGCGACAAAGCGGGGTGCGCCCTCGGCCTCGCTGCGTTCGCGAAAACGCACATAGGCATGCATGTCGTGTTCCTCGCGGCGTACGGCCTTGTCCATGGCGTGCAGGCGCGCGCCGTCCGTGTCGGCCGGCGAGAGCACGTCGTGCTGGCCCAGTTGCCAGCGCCACAGCACCTGGTACAGGAAGGCCCAGCGATCATGCACGTTGAAACAGGCGGCGCTTTCCAGCAATTCCACCAGCTGGCGTGGCAGGCGCAGCGGCGGCGCGTTGGTATCCGTTGCATCTGGCGTGGAGGAAAACAGGTCGCCATCGCCGGGTTGCGACTGCCAGGCTACGTCTGCGGGTGCTACGCCACGCGCGATCAATTCCCGCGCGGCCGCGCGCCACTCGTCGAACGATTGCGCGAGCCGCACGACGCGCTCATTGACCTCTTTCATGCGGCCTGCAGCTCCGGCCATAAATTCATCTGCCGGGGCGCTTCTGTCATGGCCCGGCGCAGCTGTTCGGAGGCGGTGGTGTCGCGCGCGGGAAAGTAGTCGGCCGTAATGATGAACGGCGCAATCTTTTTCATGCTGCAGCGCAGGCGCGACAGGTCGGCGTAGCGCACTTGCCGCAGCCGGCGCAGGTCGACGATGCGCTGCGCATTGCGCAGGCCGATGCCGGGCACGCGCGCGATCATGTGCTGCGCGGCGCGGTTCAAGTCCAGCGGAAAATGTTCGCGGTGCGCCAGCGCCCAGGCCAGCTTGGGATCGATATCGAGCGCCAGGTTGCCGCCGCTGGCAGGCAGCAGTTCGCTGGCCTGAAAGCCGTAGCTGCGCAGCAAGAAATCAGCCTGGTACAGCCGGTGTTCGCGCAGCATGGGCGGCGGCGCCAGCGGCACGCTGTTCGGGCTGTCGGGAATCGGACTGAAGGCCGAGTAGTACACACGCTTGAGCTTGTAACTGCCGTACAGGGTCTCTGCCGTGGAGAGGATCTGCTGGTCGTCGCTGGCGTCGGCGCCGACGATCATCTGCGTGCTCTGCCCGGCGGGCGCGAAACGCGGCGAGCGCGGTTCTTCCGCCTTTTCATCGAGCTTGCGGCGGATCGCCCCCATCGCCAGCTTGATCGTGTGCACGCTTTTTTCCGGCGCCAGCTTTTGCACGCTGTCTTGCGTCGGCAGTTCGATATTGACGCTGAGCCGGTCGGCATAGCGGCCCGCCTGCGCGATCAGGGCAGGATCGGCGTCGGGGATGGTTTTCAGATGGATGTAGCCGCGGAACTGGTGTACCTCGCGCAACTCGCGCGCCACCTGCACCAACTGCTCCATCGTGTAGTCGGCTGACCGGATGATGCCGGAGCTGAGGAACAGGCCGTCGATGTAATTACGCAGATAGAAGTCGGCCGTCAGCTTGACCACTTCGGCCACCGTAAACCGCGCGCGCGGCACGTTTGAGCTACGGCGGTTGACGCAGTACTGGCAATCGTACAGGCAGTAATTGGTCAGCAGCACTTTCAGCAGCGAGACGCAGCGCCCGTCCGGCGTGTAGCTGTGGCAGATGCCCATGCCGGAGGTGGCGCCAAAGCCGTCCTTGCCGATGGAATCGCGTTTTGGCGCCCCGCTGCTGGCGCAGGACGCGTCGTACTTGGCCGCATCGGCCAGGATTTCCAGCTTGTCCGTCAGTTCCATGGGGTGCCTCGGTATACTGTGTTTATATACAGTATAGCAGGGAATCGACCTTATGCTGCCTTGACTTGCGCCATGGCAGAACGCTATATATGAGTGTATATTACGGTCCTTGTTCACCGTTCACTTTACAAGGATACGATCATGCGCCTCACCTCCCTCGCCAAACTCATCAGCGTCGCCCTGCTCGCCACTGCCGCCTCGTCCGCCTTTGCCGGCGAAGTGGTGGTGTCGGCCGCGGCCAGCCTGACGAATGCGTTCAAGGATGCGGCGCAAAGCTACGAGGCGCAGTATCCGGGCAGCAAGGTGTCCTTGAATTTCGCCGCTTCGGGCGTGCTGCTGCAGCAGATCGTCAAGGGCGCGCCTGTGGACGTGTTTGCCTCGGCCGACCAGGAAACCATGGATGCGGCGCAAAAGCAGGGCCTGGTGCTGCCGGCCGACCGCATGGACTTCGTCGGCAACAGCCTGGTGCTGATCGTGCCGCACGATAGCAAGCTGGGCATCAAGAGCTTGAGCGACCTGACGCACAAGGGTGTGACCCGCGTGGCCATCGCCAACCCGGCCAGCGTGCCCGTTGGCCGCTATTCGGAAGGCGCGCTGAAGAAGGCGAAGTTGTGGGAGGCCGTGCAGGCTAAAGCTATCGGCACGCAGAACGTGCGCCAGTCGCTCGATTACGTGGCGCGCGGCGAAGTCGATGCGGGCTTTGTCTACGCCACCGACGCGGCCATCATGAAGGATAAAGTCAACGTCGTGCTGGACGTGCCGTTGGACGCGCCCGTGCTGTACCCGATCGCCACCATCAAGGGCAGCAGCAATGCCGCCGAAGCGAAGCGCTTCGTCAGCTACCTGCAGACGGCGCCGGCGCAAGCCATCCTCGCCAAGTATGGTTTCAAGAAGCCCTGATTTTTAGGTAAGCACCTGCATGGATATCGCCTGGACCGCGCTGGCCCTGTCGCTCAAAGTAGCGGCCTGGGCCACGGCGCTCAATTTGTTGCTCGGCATCGGTACGGGCTATCTGCTGGCGCGCACGCGTTTTCCCGGGCGCGAGCTGCTTGACGCCCTCCTGACCCTGCCGATGGTGATGCCGCCAACCGTGCTCGGCTATTACTTGCTGGTGCTGCTGGGCCGGCGCGGCACCTTGGGCATCTGGCTGCAGGACAACTTCGGCATCAACCTCATCTTTACGTGGCAGGGCGCCGTGATCGCCTCCACGGTGGTCGCCTTTCCGCTCGTCTTCAAGCCGGCGCGTGCCGCCTTCGAAGCCGTCGATGGCCAGCTGGAGCAGGCGGCCCGCGTGCTGGGCATCTCGGAAATGGCGATTTTCTTCCGCGTGACCTTGCCGCTGGCCTGGCGCGGCATCCTGGCCGGCGTGTTGCTGGGTTTTGTGCGCGCGCTGGGCGAGTTCGGCGCCACCCTGATGGTGGCCGGCAGCATTCCCGGCAAGACGCAGACCCTGTCGGTGGCCGTGTATGAAGCCGTGCAGGCGGGCCAGGATGACGTGGCCAATACGCTGGTCTTGATTACCTCCTTGGTCTGCATCGTGGTGCTGCTGTCGGCTGGCCGCCTGGCGCCCGGGCGCATCGCGCACAAATGAGGCCTATGATGACGCCCATGCAACTCGACCTCGACATCCGCGCCACCTTGCGCTCCGGCAAACGCCGCTTCGACATGCACGTGCAATGCACCTCGAACAGCCAGCGCATCGCTGTGTATGGCCCGTCCGGCGCCGGCAAGAGCATGACCCTGAAAGCCATTGCCGGCCTCATTACGCCTGACGCGGGCCATATCCGCCTGAACGGCCGTACCCTGTTCGATTCCGCCGCTGGGATCAACCTGCCGCCGCAGCAGCGCAAAGTCGCTTACCTGTTCCAGGATTACGCGCTGTTCCCGCACCTGACGGTGCGCCAGAACGTGGGCTTCGGCTTGGCGCGGGGCTGGTTCAACCCGCGCGCGCGCGAAAAATTGCAGAAGGTCGAGCATTGGCTAGACGCGTTTCACTTGCAGGAACTGGCGCACCAGTTTCCCGACGAGTTGTCCGGTGGCCAGCGCCAAAGGGTGGCGCTGGCGAGGGCGCTCGTGGCCGAACCAAACGCGCTGCTGCTCGACGAGCCGTTTGCTGCCCTCGACCCGGCCTTGCGTGTCAAAATGCGTCTGGAACTGAGCCAGTGGCAGCAGCGCCTGGACGTGCCCATGATCCTGATCACTCACGATCCGGAAGATGCGCGCATCCTGGGCGAACATGTGCTGTACTTGCGCGACGGACAGATCGATAACAGGGAAGAACACATGGCATTGGGTGAACGCATTGGATAAAATTGGCCTGCAAGGCTCGGTATGGATGACGGTGGGTGGCGAGCACCTGGGCGGCGCCGGCAGGGTGGAATTGCTGGGCGCCATCGCCGAGTGCGGCTCCATCACGCAGGCGGCCAAACTCGTCAAGATGAGCTACAAGGCTGCCTGGGATGCCATCGACGCCATGAACAACCTGGCTGGCGAGCCGCTGGTCGAGCGCTTGACGGGCGGCAAGGGCGGCGGCGGCACGCGGCTCACGCCACGGGGGCGCCAACTGGTCGACAATTTCCGTATCATCGAGCGCGAGCATGCCCGCTACCTGCGCCAGTTGGGCAGCCAGGCGGAAGGCATCGCCGACGATCTTTTACTCATACGGAGAATGGCCATGAAAACCACGGCACGCAATCAATTCCTGGGCAAAGTGGCCGAACTGAAACAAGGTGCCGTCAACGATGAAGTCACCCTGGCATTGCCCGGCGGCCAGCATATCGTTGCCATCGTCACGCAGGGCAGCAGTGCAAGCCTGGGCCTGGTGCCGGGCGCGGAAGCGTTCGCGCTGATCAAGGCCTCGTCGATCATCCTCGTGGCGGACAGCGAAGGGGCGCGCTTTTCCGCGCGCAACCAATTGGCCGGGCTTGTGACGCGCGTGCAGACGGGCGCCGTCAACACGGAAGTGGTGCTGGACTTGCCGCGCGGCGGCACGATTGCCGCCATCATCACCAACCAGAGCAGCACCGAGCTGGGCATTGAGATCGGCAGCAAGGTGACGGCCATCTTTAAAGCGTCCAGCGTGATTCTGGGTGTGCCGGCGTAAATTGCGTAGATACTGTTATCCCCGTCAAGCGGCGTGCAAGGTAGGATCAAATATTTTTCCCGACCTGAGCACGCCGAATGCCACGTGCACCAGCTTGCGCATCATGGCGCCGATGATCAGCT
>NZ_JBNYXO010000005.1:297068-454653 GCF_051380715.1 Janthinobacterium kochi | reverse complement strand
ATCCCACAGCGTGCTCTCAACAACGAAACGCCGATTCAGGCAATGAAGAAATGGCAGGCAAAAAAGCCACAATTATTCGTTAAACGTGTTTATAACCAGGCGGGTCTTGACACGTAGTCACCGTGGGCAAGATGGACTATTCGAACAATTAATTGGAGGATATGTCGAAAAAGAAATAACTCTAGACAGTTGCGTTCTTGGGAAACCCTATGACACGCTGCTGCAGGTATTTTATGAAGAAGATGAAAGTGCGACGCTCAATCTTGTGAAAAAGTATTTGAAATTATGGTATCCAGCCATGAAGGATCATCCACGCTGGTATGACGAACACCTGCATATAAACGAGGAAGGTTATTCCGGTTATTATGGTTACTGGGCATTCGAAGCAGGAGCAACAGTCTATCTACTCGATCTCGATGACAGCGGTATCAATCACCTGGTCTATCCAAAAGATCTTGTGGACTACGGGCGAAAATTACGCGAAGAAAACCGTTACACCAGCTTATATCCGAAACAGCAGCACAATATCTGCCGTGTTGAAGGGGGAAATCCGTGTCCCCAAAGTGGTTTCTGGGAAACCCCGGCAAAATTACACAGCCGCAGTCACTTCGCGCAAGGCCAAGTAATGCCTGTTTTTGATGATGCGGCATACGGCGAAACCATCTGGCATTGGAGTACGGAACTGTAACCTCCGTGACGGCGTGGAGGATGTCCCCACCGAAGTGCGTCTGCGCTGAGATAAATGAACGCTCTACGGTATTTATGCTGATAAACCTACAGGGAAACAATGAGTATCAGTCCATTCAATGCACGGCGCCGGCAGAAATTTCTCCATGAAGATATTTACCATAACACGCGAAAAAATCAACTCGCATTATTTGAAGGACAACTTCTCAACAAAAATGTGGCCGAATCGGCACAAAGTCAAACGGTCATTTACCAATTTTTGTATTTGGAAGTATTTTGAATCTGGATGCTCGACTACACCGCTGGCGAGCCGATCGAGGCATTGGCGCCCCGCATCGCGGGTATCGTGGATAAATTTGAAGAATGGAACGAGGTGGAACAACTCTATCAGCAGGAAGCGGCGATTGAGCTCCCAGAGTACGGGCCATACGAATACGAGGGAGCGCCACAGTTTTCCATCCTTTCCGATTATGAAGACACACTGCAACTACTCAGCATCGCCATCCTGCTACGCGATCAGTGTTCGGTGCGACGCATCATCCACGTACTGCGCAGTCACCGTGGGCGCGATGGCTTGTTCGAGCAATTGATTGGCGCATATATCGAAGACGGGCAGGACCTCGACACCTGCATCATCGGCAAGCCCTACAGCACCCTGCTGCAGGTATTCTATGAAGATGATGAGAAAACCACACTCAAGCTGCTCCAGAAGTATCTGAAACAGTGGTATCCGGCCATGAAAAATCATCCGCGCTGGCATGATGAGCACCTTCATATTAGCGAGGAAGGCTATGCCGCCTATTACGGTTACTGGGCCTTTGAAGCCGGTGCGACCGTCTTTATGCTCGACCTGGACAACAGCCAGATCGAGCATCTCGTCTACCCCAAAGACCTGGTCGATTATGCGCGACAGTTATGGAAAGAAGGCCGCCACAGCAGCGTGGAGATGAAACCATCGGCCGAACGAGAACCCGGCGAATAGAATGAAAAATCCACCATTTGATGATCGTCGTTGCCAACAATTCCTTTGTCAGGAACTATATGAGAAAACCCTGGAGAATTCACGCGCCCTGCTACAAGTTCAGCTAAAAAACAAGGAATCAGCTGAATGCGCTGGAGACACCAGTTTGGCTTGCCATTTCCTATATCTGGAAAATTTCTGGATCTGGATGCTCGATTACACCGCGGGCGTGCCAATCGAGGAACTTGCGCCACGGCTGTCCGATATCGTGGACAGGTTTTCGGAATGGAACGAAGCCGATCAACATCAACAAAAGAAAATGTTGTCGCAATACCCCGAGTATGGCCCATACAAATACAGGGCGGCGCCAAATTTCGGCGACCTTTCCGATTATGAAGATACGCTGCAATTACTAAGTGTCGCCATATTATTGCGCGATCAGCGCTCGGTCATGCGCATCATCCGCATATTTCGCAGTCACCGAGGACAGGACGGCCTGTTTGAACAACTGATTGGCGCGTATGTGGACGATGAGATGACCCTCGATACCTGCGTACTGGGCCAGCCCTACGACACTTTGCTGCAGACGGTATATGAAAGCGATGAGGATGCGGCACAAACGCTCATCAAAAAGTATTTGACGCAGTGGTACCCTGCCATGAAGGATCATCCACGCTGGTACAACGGCCATCTGCGCATTAGCGACAAAGGCTACGCTCCCTATTACGGTTACTGGGCATTTGAAGCCGGTGCAATGGCCTTTGTGTTTGACCTCGATGACAGCGGTATCGATCATTTCGCCTATCCGACAGATCTCGTTGCGTATGGACGTGCACTGCGCGAGGAAAACCGTTATACCAGCATAGATATGAATGAGGCGGGCGATGTCGGACATGTCGAAGGAAAACAGCCCTGCCGTGACACGGATTTTCGGGAGTAAGGATGCAGACTCTGGACGAACACACTTTCTTGGCCAGGCGCAGCGAACCGCTGCTGTCCTACGCGATTTACCTTGAAAGCAAGCACGGTATGGAAGAAGGCATCGGCATGGTGGCCGCCGGCTTGCTACAGCCGGCGGAACTGCTGCGCGATATTCCGCCAGAAAATTTCATGACAGCCACGCGCGAACGGGCCTGGGATGGCATCGACCTGCTCAGCCTGGCCTACAGCGCCGGTCATGCGACAGCCGATCTGCGCGCGCTGTACCCCACGATACTGGAGTACTGGGAAGAGTTTGCCAACTATGACAGGGCTTATGACGTGCAGGCCGGCGCTGCGGAACAGGGATTTCCCCACTTCGCCCTACTTGGTGACGGCTACGAGCAGGTCAACCGGATGATCTGCCTTGGCATTCTCCTCGGTTGGAGCAGTTTGCTGCCTCGCTTGGCTCCCATTATCGATTTCAACAACCATGAAAAAGATGGACTGGTCGAACGCCTGCTGGCATTTTCCATCGATAACAGGGATACCAACTGGCAGGAATGCACGCGCCACCTGCCCTACGTCAAGACGCTCAAGATATTCGCAGCAGAAAAAAACCAGCGCCCGGCGCTGATGCAGGACTACCTGGACAAATGGTATGACGCCAGCCGCCGCGAACCCTACCATGACAGCCACGCGCGCGACACCTCATTTTCAGGCTACTGGTCATGGGAAGCGGCAGCCATCACCTGCCTGCTCGATATCGACGACTGCAACTATCGCGATGCCGCATTCTATCCCGCCGACCTGACGGCATTCCAGCGTCAGCCACCCTCCATGCGATTGGATCCAGCATGAGCAACAAACCCGCCGTGATGGCAGCCTGTCTCATTTTCGCCATGCCCGCGCTTGCGCACGCCGCCGATGGCCCCTTCCCAGGGATTTACTCCGTCATCGATCCCGTCACGGGCATGACACAGGATGTGCTGAAGATCAAACCCTTCATCGATGGCGAATTCAACGTCTTTCCCCGTTTCGCGGGCGAACGGGCATGGGCAGGCGTGCTCTCCGCCAAGGTCATGGGCGCCGGGGACCGCTACCTGGCCGAACCATTATTTACCCAGGACAGCAAGGTGCGTGCCCTGGCGATCGCAGACATCGGCTACCTGTACCGCAAACCCGGCGACAGCTACTCGCGCGATGGCCGCTCGGATACCGGCTACCTGAGCCATATCTTTGCCATCGGCATCAAGTCCATGCAGCGCCGTCCGCTGCTGGCAGGCCATGCCGAACGGGGCGAGCGCGGCCAGCATGACTACCGGCCCGGGGCCGATGAGGCAAAGATAGCGATCAGCACCTTGAACTACAGCGCCCGCTCCATCCAGGTCGGCGTCAGCGATGCCGGCAATCCGGCCAACGCCGTCGATACCGATCCCCTGAACCCTTATATGGGCAGCGCCGCCAATTGCTGTTTCTACCTGCCAGCCACCCCGCACAAGCCGGTACGGGTCAACATCGAATACCGCTGGCTGCCGGACAGCAAGCCGGAAACGCGCACGCTGCCGCTACCGGCCGGCACTGCCACCGAGGAGCTGCTGGTCGTCGTGCAAGCCGATGGCAAGCTGGCGCTGGAATTTCGCGCCCCGCACGCGTCGTTGTCGATGACGGAGGATGGCGGTGTGAATGCCGGCAATGGCCGGCTGTATCCGGCCCTGCCCGCTGCCGAGCGCAAGGCCGTGCTGGCCGCGGAACTGGCGCGTCAACAACGTTCCCTCAAAGACCTCAGCAAACAACTGGAGAAACTGCCCCCGACGACACCGTTGCAACTCACGCAGCAGGTGGCAGAACAGGTCGCAGAGCGGCAGAGCGCCGTGACCTATCTGGAAGCGTTTTCCGCATGCAAAGCGGCCGTGCGCGAGTGCGACAAGCAAGCCAGGGCGGCGGTCCGCGCCAGATAGCGGCAAAGCCCGTTGCTGCTAGGCTATCGCCGTATCGCCACCTGCCGACGCTTCTTTCGGCACCAGCATCGCCTCTTTTACGCCGCCCAATTCCGGTGTTGAACCCTCATATCGCCAATAAAGATATTTCTTGCCCCGTTTCCCCATGAAATACTGCCGGTTTCGGGCCCAGCGACTGGCTTCAACAAAGCCGATACTGGCGTCAGTCATCTGATTCTTGAATCCCGCAACAGAATCATGCACATAACGATCGAAGAATTTGTCAAATAAAGTCCGCTCCGCAACCGACATCGACTTTCGGAGCTTGCCTTTCCAAGCATCGTAGATCGCGTCTTCCAGCGGTTCCGTGGCACTACGAAAAAAGCCTGTTTTCTTTTCTGCGATGTTCTGAACGTCGCGTTCCCATTCGCTGTCCGTCGTGGTCATGTATTTATCCGGCGTGGCATACATGACGGACTGCCCCTTTGCGATGATGGCTTCGCGTTCTTTGCGCGCCGCACGCTGGCGTTCCGTGCGCCCCCAGCGCCAATGATAGTAATTGTTCATGTGGCTGATGACTTGTTTCTCGAGCCGCTTGTCTGCGCTGATGTGCTTCATGTAGGTGTCGAAGCATCCCTGCAATTCGCTGCTGATGTTAAACAGCGAGCCATAATCCTGAAGAACCTCTTCGGGAGACTTGAACGGCACCCCCGCCGCATATGCCGACAGATACATATTGCACAGCGGAATGCGCGACAACTCGTTTGAGCGTCCTTCCTGATTCATGTCGTCATAACCGCCGCCCACGTCGGAGTGTGCCCCGGGATAAAGGGTTTCCCGGCAGTTTGAGTCAGTGGCCTGATCGATTCGAATAGAATCGGATGGAAATTTCTCCCGCACTTCATGCGCTGCGACATAATGTTCGCAGAAGCGCACGTACGGTGGAATACGCAGATCGGCGGCCCATTCCGCATGGCCGCCCTCGTCTGCCAAATACATCACGCCCCCCCACACAGGTCCCAGGTAATATTTGAGATCGGACTCAAGGCGACTGCCGCCAAACCCCACCGAGGCCACGGTATCAAAAATGCCGAGGAAGTAAATCACCAGACGCGGCTGAATAAATCCGCCACTTTTGGTCCAGATCAGTCCATCTCCTTGCTGATAACATTGTCCTGCCAACTGACGCACAAAGGCGCGCGCCTGGGCTGCCCCCCGACTGAAGCCAAACACGGCAACATTGATTTGATTTACATGCGGCATGTGTTTGTCCACCCGCATCTTGAACTCCTTCAGCATCCAGCTGATCCGGGCCTGCCCTTTTGCAGCAGATGCCATGCCGAGCGCCCCATCGATTCCATCACCACTATCCTGAACCTCTGGAAACGGTGTGCCGACCCCTGGCGTATATATCGCGTAGGTCTTGTTTTTTTCATCTTCGGCCGTATGCGCAAATTTTCCCAATTTCGCAATATTGCTGTACTTTACATTCGCCGAAGCCAGCGAGCCATTGCCATCTTTTTTGAAATTATTTCCAGTCCCGTCAAAAAAACAACTGATCCAGACGGGTTTTCGGCAATCCGACTCCTTCGCACATTTCTCCAGTTCCTTGCGATAAATTCCTCGAGCAAGCCGTTCACTCTTCGTGACGTCGCTAAGCCGGCGTATCGTTGGTTTACTCATGGTCTATTCCCTATGCGGTGTGCGAGGTATGCCATAAAAAGGATTTTCGATTTCCTGCTTGCAGAACTGGCCTTGGGGAAGGCGCGCGGAATGCAGTTTCACTTGCTCGGCAGCAAGCGGCGCCTGCGTCTTGAATGTGCCCAGATGTGCCTGAACCGTACCATCGGCAAGAAAGTGCAAAAGCACGATGGTTGGGCGCTCGGGCCCTTTGGCGGGCAGGATGTCAACAGTAGCCTGACACCAGCGGCTTCCAGGAGCACTCATCCTGGAAGTGCGTTCGTCATAGTCGACACTCGATTTTCCATCGTGGTAGGCAGTGTCAAAAACCACGCTCCAGACCACGCGCACGCGCAGCGGTTTATCCACAGGAGTGTCCCAGATAAAACAGCAATTTCCACTGCTGAAACTGACTTTTTCACCATTATCCATTTTCGTCTCGCTTGCGTCGCGAAAAAAAATGGAACCACCGCTGGGAGCCTCATCGACATTGAATGGCAGTGAAACACCCTTGAATGTGATGGAGTAAATATCGTACGGCGTGTAGTTATATGAGGTGGTAGTGAAGGTTTTCTCGCTCAATTCCTGTTGCAAGCGATCTTCCTTTTCCTTTGAATTGCAAGCGGCCAAAATGAATAGGCACAACACGATGGAGGTCAATTTTTTCATGTCTGGATCGCATTCATATACTGGAAGCGGAAATTTCTTCGAGTGCAGCCCATTGCTGAGGAGTCCAGGCCAGGATCCGGTCACTGAATGACTGCGCCGTTCCTGCGGCCTGCAGAGCGATGGCGGCGAGTGGGGCCAGATGAAAATCGGCACCTAACAGTAGCGACAACATGCAGTAACTTTTCAAGTCTGTGGGTGAACTTAATCCATATGCCTGCGCCCTGCCCAGCTGTTGAAAAAAAAAGTCGTAGCGCTGATACGGAGGCAAACCATCGAGCGCCTGCGGATCATCGCTCTCCATTTGCTTCATCAGCATGTACGGCGATGCTCTATTCATCAGTTCGACATACTGATGTTGTGTCAAAAGCATGCGTTCACTTCCAAGGGATGCCGGCGCCTCGTTCTTCTCGCCAGGTACAATTTGTGGCTGCCCACGTACGTCCATGTACAACCATGCTGTCATTTCTGCGAGTGCAGCCTTGCGCTGCGCCGTTGCCAGCACGTCCAGCCAGTGCGGCAGGATAAGCGGATCGTAGTAGCGCATGATCCACTCGGTACCGTCATCGTGCACCACCTCTGTCAACCAAGTCAGCCGTTCTAGTAATTGTGGCAGGGGCTCGTCAGACACAATCAGCGACATACAATTGGCGCTGCCGGCAGTGCACAGCAATTTGGCGAGCAAGGAACATTTCTCGCGCTTGAGATGCCGCAACAATATCGGGCCAGCGTACATGGCGTCTGGCTCGGCCAATTCACCTAACAAGGAATACAACTCGACGCTATGATCGCTTGGCAAGCGGATACGGGCCAAACCATCAAACTTGGCACCATCAATCAAGCTGTAGAGGGTCACGCCCTTGTCGAGAGGATGGCGATTGAGCAGCGCAAGCAACTGCAAGCCACACGCGGAGGACTCGCCATCGTTGTAGTGCATGATTACTCCCCCTTCGCGGCAAAGGGCGAGCCGCTCCTGGCCGCATTTAACAGACATTCCTTGCAAATACTGCGAGGCATTACCGGCAGTGGATAGCTTGCACGCGATGGCCCGTCAAAACTCTTCTTGCCGGCATGCACCGTGATCTTGCCGGGACACTGAACGGTGATGTTGCCGCCCTCGATGGTGATATTCGCCCCGCCCGCCGTCGACAGGCGGATGCTTTTTGCCGCCGCCCAGTCGATGTGCGCGGCGGCGCTGACGATATTGACTTCCTCACGCGCCTGCACGTTGAGCACGTCGGCCTGCGCCTGCAGGTCGATGGCCTGCTTGGCGGCGATCAGCTGCAGGCCGATATTGTTCTCGCCCGCCTTGACGACGCCGGCCAGCGCACCGATGGCCTGGCCGCTGTGCACGCGCAGCTGGCCGCCGCCGACGAACTGGGTGTCCAGCCCGCTCATCAGGGAGGTGGTTTCGCCATTGACCAGCTGGATATCCTGGCTCGCCAGCACGCCCAGGCCGGCGCGGGCGGCGATGGCGATGATGGCGTCGCTGCTGTGCGGCAGCTTGCCGTCGCCGGGACTGGTCGGCTTGCCCGCCGCGTCGCGCCGCGCGGCGGCGGTGCTGTCCTGGCTCAGCATGCCGGAGGCGGTGGTGAGGAAGGCTTGCAGTGGCGCCGCCTTTTCGTCCAGCACGCTGGTGTTCGCCTTGGCCGGGCCCAGGTGGCTGGCATACGCGACCGTCTTGTGCGTGACGGCGGCGGCGCTGAAGGTTTCGCCCAGCTTGGCCGCCTGCTTGAGCAGGACCATGCCCGGCGCATTGTCGCCGGCCGGATCGCGCGCCTGCGCGTCGTGATTGACGAGGTAGCTGGAAATCAATAGCCCGGCCCCGGCCCGCACGGCGCCGTAATCGTCGGTGCGCAGTTCAGCGCCCAGGCCGCGCAGGCTGCCCCGGTAATTGTCGGCCGCATGGATCAGGTGGCCAAGACCGAGTGCGCTGGCCGCATGGCTGCTCTTGAGCTCGATGCGCCCTTGCTGGTCCGTATCGTCGAACAGCAGCTGGTTATAGCCAGAGCCGGAGCCGGCGGTACCGAATTCCTTGCTGCGGATGCCCCATTGCGCGGCGCCGTTGCGATGGCCGGCGCTGCCGCCGGCCGCGCCATGCCAGAGCGGGCTGTTGCCGCCCGCCACGTTGCCCTGCGCCGATGGCGCATGGTCGCGCGCCGGCTCGAATACGCTGGCGTCCGCGGGCTTGTCCCTGACACCGCCCGGCGTGGGCGCGACACCGCCTTCGCCCTGCCCGTTGTACAGGGCGCCTACGATGATGGGCCGGTCGATATCGTTTTCCAGGAATTGCACCAGCACTTCCTGGCCGATGCGCGGCAGGAACTGGCTGCCCATGCCGCCGCCGGCCGCGCGCTGCGCCACGCGCACCCAGCAGGTGGCGCTGCCGTCAAGTTGCCAGTGAAAACGGATGCGCACCCGGCCCAGCTTGTCGCAATGGATTTCGCTGCCGCCGCTGGCGCTGGCACCGCCGTCGGCGCCGACGACGATGGCGCTCTGGCTGCCGCAGGCCGTCGGCTTCGGGTGATGGCGTATATCGTCCGTATCTTGCAGCGGCCGCCATGGCGTGTCGGCCGCGATGGCGTCAAGATGATTGGCATAGCCGCTCTCGACGGCTTGCGCGATCACCTGTGCGAGAGGGGCCAGGCCGGCGAACGCCGTTTGCAAGGTTTCCTGCAACAATTCCGGGATCGGGCCGAACAGTTCCGCCAGTCCCTGCCGCGCGGGCGCCGGCAGGTTGTTGACGCCTACGCTGCACACGCGCAGCACGACCAGCGTAGGCGCCTCGGCACCGTCCTGTTGCAACGGTCCCTGCGTCAAGGTAAAGCGGGTGCCGGCACGCAAGGTGCGCACGGTCGAACGCGCCTGCCAGCGTTCGCCGCGCGCTTCGATCGCCTGCATCTGCAGCAAGGCATAGCGTTTGGCCTGGGCCGCATCGGCATAGAAATACTGTCCTGGCGCATCATAGCTTTCCAGCACGGGCGCGTTTTTCCCGCCCGGCACCAGCCGCGTCGGCACGCTGGCGCTGACGGCTTTCTTGGCCTTGTAGTCGTAGCTGAGCACTGTCGCCACCGCCGTGCACAAGGCGCGCGCGCGGCTGAGCGCCTGGATGGAGTCGGCCTGCTCCATGGCCCGCGCGCCATGAAAACGGATGCCGCCGCCTTGCGCGCTGCTGGCGTCTTCCGGCACCGCGCTCAAGGCGCTGCTGTCGGCGAACAGTACCAGACAATGGCCGCCATCGTGTTCTTCGAAACGCCAGGCCAGGCCTTCTTCGCTCAGCAGGCGCGTGACGAAGTCCAGGTCCGACTCGCGGTACTGGCAGCAATAGCTGCGCGGCTGTGCCTCGGCCATGAACGGTCCCGTGTCGCCGCTCCAGCGCCACTCGGCTTGCGGCGCGTAGGCCTGGAACACGCTGTCGACGATCTCGATCACGCTCTTGTCTTGCCAGACACGGCTGTTGCGTACCTGGCTCAACAGCCATAGCCACGGCGTCAGGCGCAGCCGGAAACGGGCCAGTCCGCCGTCGCTGCCCAGCATCGCCGCTTCGCTGATATAGCCGCTGAAGACGGCACGGCTGCCGTCGGCCAGGCTGGCGTGCAGCGCGGCCGGCTTGCCCAGCAGGGGCGCCAGCGCCATATTGGCATTCGTGGACAGCACGATGACGTCGCGCACGCCCACCGCCTGCAACTGCTCGTCGGCGGCAAACGCTTCCACCAGCCACTGTGCCGTCCCACCCTCGCCGCCGTCCAGCGACAGCTCGTACAGCCGCGTCACGCTGCTGAAACCAGCCAGGGAGGCGTTGACCTGATCGGCGCTTGCGGCACTCATTTCCCGCCTTTCGCGGCAGCTTGCCCGACCTGGCATTGCGCGTTGTCGCCATGGCCCTGGCAGGCGCGCGCGTGGCACGCCACGGCGGCGTCGCGCTTGAGCGCCGCACATTGCCGCAACTGGGCCCGCAGACCCGCAGCGGTTTTCTTCGGCGCCGGCGCGGCCTGCGCATGGGCCAGCAGGGCCGACAGCAGGGCGATATCGCTGTCTTCCGCGCGGCGGGCAGGCGTTGCCGCAGGCACTTTCGCCGGCGTTTTTTTGGCTGCGGGGCGAGCCGCCCTGGCCACCTGTTTCGAGACGGGTTTCGAGGCGGCGGCCGGTGGCGATGGCGTTTCCAGCGCCTTGCTCAGCACATCGCCGGGGCGTGCGGCACTCGCGTTACTGGCAGCGGCAGTGGCGGCCGCGCCGGCATCAAGCATGTCGCTCAGGCTCTGCTGCGGTACGGCGGCGCCGGACGGCGCCTCGTCATGGATGCTGGCGGCCGCCGGCGGCGCTTCCACAGCGGCGGGCTCGGCGGTGGCGACGGGCAGGGAAACCGGCGCCGCCAGCCCATCGTCGTCTCCAGCCCGTTCTGCGCTCTGTCCCAGCCAGACGCCAGCGGCCAGTAACAGCAGCAACGCGGCCGCCGCTCCCATGCCCCCGCGCAGCGACGGCCTGCCACGCCTGCTCCTGGCAGACGAGCCGGTATTGCCACCCTCGAGCGTGGTCAGGATGCGGTTACGGTCGGCCTCCGCCTGCTGCGCCTGCGTCAACAGGCTGGGCCGGGCCGGGAGCCGGGGGCTATCGTCATGAGTTCGCAAAATGTGCGCTCCTGTAATATTTGCAAGACTTTACGCTATCCAAAAAAAACATGACGCGTGCCATAAAATCAACAGTGCGCCCCCCCGCACAATTGAAAAACGCCTGCCTTAATTAGCAGTTTTGTAAGATATACTTCCAGGCAATATCCATCGCTTCCCTGTTTTCGCCCGATGGACAGCACCGTTCCGCAGCCAAACATTTTTGATTGAGGTTAGCGTGTTCCTACTCGCGGTAGCGCTGTATTTCATCCTGGCATGCCTGATCAGCTGGCTGATCCTGTTCCCGGCCGGGCGCGATTTCGTGCTGCACGCCGTCGATGGCGCGGAGCAGCGCCTCGCCGCCTGCCTGCAGCGCGTGGCCAGGCGCCGGCAGACGGGCATGGACAGCCTGGGCCAGAGAAGCGCCATGCTGTTGGCCCGCACTGCCGACCTGCTGCGCCGTCATTACCTGCTGTGTCTCGCGGGCGTGGCCGCGATCAGCCTGCCGACCCTGCTGGCCCTGATGGTCGACAGCAAATCCATGCTGGGTGCCTACGATGTATCGACGCGCGAAATGAATACGCAGGTAGCCAGCCTGCTGCAGGGCGAGCAGCTGGTGCCGCCCGTCGACCTGCCGCCGCTGGTGTTTGCCACGGAAGAAGTGCGCCAGGAGCGCCCGCTGCTGGTATCGGCCAGCCGCAACTGGACCTTGCTGAATGTGGAATACGCCCAGCGCTTGCTGCTGGTCTTCAAGATCATGAAGGAAAAATATGGCTACGACATGGCGCTGCTGGAAGGCTACCGCAGTCCGGAGCGGCAAAACACATTGGCGGCCATGGGCCCCAACGTCAGCAACGCGGCCGCCTTTCAAAGCTGGCACCAGTACGGCCTGGCGGCCGACTGCGCCTTCCTGCGCAATGGCAAGTTGATCATTTCAGAGAAGGACCCGTGGGCCATGCGCGGCTACCAGCTGTATGGCGAAGTGGCCGAATCGGTCGGCATGACCTGGGGCGGACGCTGGAAAATGATGGATTTCGGGCATACCGAACTGCGCCTGCCCGGCGTAATGAAAAAACACTGAGAGGAACGCGTATGGCCGGTCCGGTAATCAGATTAGGCGACAAGACATCGCATGGCGGCACCGTGCTGGAAGCATCGGCGGTGAGCGATAGCGGCGGCATCGGCATGGCGCGGGTCGGCGACAAGGTATCCTGTCCCTTGCCCGGCCATGGCATCTGCCCCATCGTCAGCGGCGACCCCAGCCTGATCGTCGATGGCAAGCCCGTGGCCCGCCACGGCGACAAAACCAGCTGCGGCGCGCTGCTGATCGCCAGCCAGCAAGCCACCACTGACCAGGCATGACGGCCCTGGCCATATGCGGAGGAGCCCGCTGATGCGCCCCTGGCTGCGACGCTGCCTGCTGAGCGTGTCCGTCTTTGCCCTCTGCTGGACGGGCGCCATCGCGTATTGGCGCGACAGCACGCGCATGCCGACGCCGGGCGAGCTGGCCGGCGCCATGCTGGCGCTGCCGCTGGCCCTGCTGTTGATGCTGTGGCTGGGTAAAAAAGTGCTGGCCAGGCTGCTGGCCGGGCCAGCCCTGGCGGCGCCGGGCCTTGCCGCCCCCCTCCCGGCCGAGGCGGCGACACCTCCCGCGGCACCGGTGCCGCTGCATATCGTGGCCGCCAGCCTGCGCATGCCGGGCGGCGCCACGCCGTCAGAATTGCTGGCCGCCATGCGCTCCCGCCAAGCCCGCCCCGCGCTCGACGGCCAGCTCCTCGATGAAGACGGCTATCCCCTGCTGTGCGGCAGGGTGGATGGCATCGACGAAGAGGGACAGCAGCAATTGCTGGCCGCCTGGCTGCGCGAACATCCGCAGGCCGGCCTTGCCAGCGAACCCTTTCCCTTCAATCCGGAAGACTTGCGCGCGCTGGCCCTGGGTGCCGTGGTGCTGGCCGAACTGGTGGACGAAGCCCTGCAGCATGCGCTGTCCGCAGGCGCACCGGCCTCGCTGGCCAGCGCGCTGCCCATGCTGCGGCTGCACCTGCTGATGCCGGCCGCGTGGAGCGTCGCCCAGCGCCAGGCCGGCGACGCCTGGCTGCACCACCTGGCGTGCGAGCAAGGCTGGCCGGCGCAGAAATTGCTGCCGGCCGCCGAGCCAGCCACGGGGCAGCCGGCGCCGTTTGCGCTGTTGAATGCGCTTGCCGGAAACGCGCCACCGCAACCGCCCTGCCTGTCCATCGTGCTGGCCTGCGATTCGCAGCTGGGCGAACTGCGCGTGCTCGCCTTGTCGAGTCAGGGCCAGCTGTTCAACGCCGCTCAAGCGAACGGGCAGATCCCCGGCGAAGGCGCGGCCGGCCTGCTGCTGGCCGGCCCTGGCGCAACGGTGCCGCTGGACGAGCCGGCGCCAGTGCTGCTGCACCGCGCCGCCACGGGCGAACTGCCGCAAGGCGCCAGCCGGCGCGCAGGGGTGGACAAGACCATGCTGGCCGACCTGGGCCGGCAGGCGCTGGCCGTAGCCGGTGACGATGCGGCGGCCGGCATCACGCTGGTCAGTGCCGATACCGACCAGCGCGCCCCCCGCATGCTCGAACTGATGCAATGCGCCGGCGCCCTCTTGCCCCAGCTCGACCTGGGCGAACAGGTGCTGGGCGTCGGCGCCGCATGCGGCCAGTGCGGCGCCGTCACGACGCTGGCAGCATTGGCCATGGCGCGGCAGGCGGCGGCCGACGACGGCGCGCAAGTCCTATGTCTCAGCAACCTCAATCCACTCCAGCGCGGCGCCCTCGTCATTGGTCCGCCCGCGCAAAGCAGTCACAGCACCACCTGATACGGCGACGTCCCCTCCACGCACATTAACGGTTTGCACACTATAAAATTATGATGCAACGATTCTGGCACTCCCTGACCTCACGCACCAGCATGCTCATCCTCGGCATCGCGGCCGCCGTCCTGCTGCTGTTCGCCTGCGCCGTCATTTTCGACTGGCCGGCCACCCGGCTGCTGCCCTTGCTGGCCGCGGCGGCGCTGCTGGGCGCCATCGTGTGGTGGCTGCGCCGCCGCCGGCGCCGGCGCGAGAGCGCCAGCTTCAACAGCATGCTCGAGCAGCAGGCGGCCGGCGCCGCGCCCAAGGCCGGCCTGGTGCAGCGCGAGGAAACCGAAGCCATCCGCAAGCGCATGCTGGAAGCGATCAATACCATCAAGACATCGCGCCTGGGCCAGCTGTCGGGCGATGCGGCGCTGTATGAACTGCCCTGGTATATGATCATCGGCAATCCCGCCGCCGGCAAGAGCACGGCGATCGCCAATTCGGGCCTGCAGTTTCCTTTTGTCGACAGCAAGATCGTGCAAGGCATGGGCGGCACCCGCAACTGCGACTGGTTTTTCACCACCGACGGCATCCTGCTCGACACGGCCGGGCGCTACGCTGTCAGCGATGAAGACCGCGCCGAGTGGTTCGGTTTCCTCGCCCTGCTGAAAAAACACCGCAAGCGCGCGCCGATCAACGGCATCATCATCGCCGTCAGCATTGCCGAGCTGACCGGCAGCAAGCCGGAATTCGCCATCGAACTGGCCAAGAACCTGCGCCAGCGCGTGCAGGAACTGACGGAGAGGCTGGAAGTCCATGCGCCCGTGTACGTGGTGTTCACCAAGGCCGACCTGATCACCGGCTTCAGCGAATTTTTCCACGATGCCGAGCGCAGCGAACGCGACAAGGTGTGGGGCGCCACCCTGCCCTACAGCGTCAACAGCTCGAAGCAGGACGTGCTGGAGCAGTTCGACCAGCGCTTCGACGAGCTGTACGATGGCCTGAAGGACCTCAGCCTGGCCAACATGTCGCTGCTGGGACGCGAGCGCATGCCGCCCGGCGTCTTCACCTTCCCGCTGGAATTCAGTTCCGTGAAGGGATCGCTGCGCGCCTTCATCGCCACGCTGTTCGAGGAAAACCCGTTCCAGTTCAAGCCCGTCTTCCGCGGTTTCTATTTCACCAGCGCCCTGCAGGAAGGCGCTTCCGTTTCCGCCTCGTCGGAAAGGGTGTCGCAGCGCTTCGACCTCAAGCCGCAGCAGCAGGAACACCAGACGGTGCAGGTGCAGGACCAGCACGGCTACTTCCTGCTGAACCTGTTTCGCAAGGTGATCTTCGCCGACAGGGAACTGGTGGCGCAATACGCCAGTCCACGCAAGACGCGCTTGCGCTATGCCACGTTTTTTACCGCCATCGCGCTGGCCGGCCTGGCGCTGGGCGGCTGGAGCTGGTCCTACCTGGCCAACCGCCAGTTGGCGGCCAACGTGCAAGCCGACCTGGAGCAGGCCATCAAGGTGCAGGACAAGCGCCTGGACCTGCAGTCGCGCTTCCAGGCCCTGGAAATCCTGCAGGACCGCATCGAACAGCTGGAATCGTACCGCAGCAAGCGGCCGCTGGCGCTCAGCCTGGGCCTGTACCAGGGTGACTTGCTGGAACGCAAACTGCGCGAGGAGTATTTTTCCGGCCTCAAGGAAGTCATGCTCGCGCCGGTCGCGCAGTCGCTGGAATCGTTCCTCGCGGAAGTGAACGCGGGCGCCGACCGGCTGCAGCCGCTGGCGGCAGTGCCGGCCGGCACGACGGCCGCCGCCACAGTCAGCCCGGCGGCCAGCACAACAGGCCAGCCCTTCAAGGATGCCACGCCGACGAACGTGGAAGATGCCTACAATGCCCTGAAAACCTATTTGATGCTGGGCGACAAGTCGCGCGCCGAGGCCGGTCACCTGAACGACCAGCTGACCCGCTACTGGCGCGGCTGGCTCGACGCCAACCGGGGCAACATGCCGCGCGAACAGATGATCCGCAGCGCCGAGCGCCTGATCTCGTTCTACCTGACGCAGATCGACGACCCGTCCTGGCCGCAGATCGAGAACCAGCGGGCCCTGGCCGACCAGTCGCGCGACAGCCTGCGCCGCGTGGTGCGCGGCATGCCGGCGCGCGACCGCGTGTATGCGGACGTGAAGGCGCGCGCCGCCACGCGCTTCCCGTCGATGACGGTGGCGCGCATCGTTGGCGAGCAGGACAAGGAACTGGTGCTGGGCAGCTACGCCATCCCCGGCACCTTCACGCGCGACGCCTGGGAAAAATACATCCAGCAGGCGTTCCAGGAAGCGGCCAATCGCGAACTGCAAAGCGCCGACTGGGTGCTCAAGACGGCGTCGAAGGATGACCTGACCCTGGAAGGCAGCCCGGAACAGATCCAGAAGGCGCTGGTGGAGCTGTACAAGACCGATTACGCCAGGGAGTGGCAGAAATTCATCCAGGGCGTCAGCATCCGCGAATTGAACGGGTTCGACAACGCGGCGCAGGCGATGAACCGCCTCGGCGATCCGCAGGGCTCGCCCCTCAACAAGCTGATCGAGACGGTGTACCAGGAAACCTCGTGGGACAACCCTTCTCTGCTGGGCCAGGGCTTGCAGCGGGCACAGCGCGGGGCGATGGACTGGTTCCGCGAAACGGTGCTGCGCCAGAAGCCCGCCGCCACAGTGACGGGCCAGGCCGGCGGCGCCATGCCGATGGGCCCTGTCGGCCGCGAATTTTCCGGCGTGGCGCGCCTGGTGGTGGCGCGCGACAAGGAAGCGTCGCCCATGCGCGGCTACCTGGCGGCCCTGTCGAAGCTGCGCGTGCGTTTTAACCTGATCAAGAACCAGGGCGACACGGGTCCCGGCGCCAAGCTGCTGATGCAGCAGACGCTCGACGGCAGCGGTTCGGAACTGGCCGACGCACTGAAATACGTGGACGAGCAGATGCTGACCGGCATGAGCGACCCGCAAAAGCAGGCCATCCGCCCGCTGCTGGTGCGCCCGCTGATGCAGACCTTCGCCGTCATCGTCAAGCCCACCGAGACGGAGATCAACAAGGTATGGCTGGCCCAGGTGCTCGAACCGTTCCAGAAAACCCTGGCACCGAAGTATCCGTTCGCGCCCGAGTCGCGCATCGAGGCGAGCAATGCGGACATCGGCCAGGTATTCGGCCCGGAAGGCGCCATCGCCAAGTTCTTCAACACCACCATCGGCCCGCTGGTCGTGCGGCGCGGCGACGCCATCAGCGCCAGGACCTGGGCCGCGATGGGCATCACCCTGGCGCCGCCGGTGGTGGCCAGCCTGCCCGGCTGGGTCGCGCCGCTCAGCGCCAACGGCGTGGCCACGGCGGCCGGCGCCGCCGAAGCGCAGACGCGTTTCGACCTGCAGGCGCTGAGCGCGCCCGGCGCCACCGAATATACGATCGAGATCGACGGCCAGGCGCTGCGCTGGCGCGGCCAGCCGCAGCCCTGGGTGCACATGGTCTGGCCCAACCCGCAGGGTGTGCCCGGCTCGCGCATCAGCGCCATCACGCCGGAAGGGCGCACCGTGGTGCTGCTGAACGAACCGGGGCATTTCGGCCTGAAGAAGATGATCGACTCGGCCAGGCGCACGCGCAAGGAAGGCGGCGTATTTGAACTGAGCTGGGAAAACAGCGGCGTTACCGTGACGGCCAACCTGAAGATCGTGGCCGCTGCCGCACCGGCGCCCGCCTCCGCCGGCAACCAGGGTTTCCGTGGCCTGAAACTGCCGGAATCGGTAGCCATCGGCGCGCCGGAAACGGCCACCGCCATCGCCGGGAACACGCCATGAGCCGCCCTACCGCTACCCAGATCGGCTATTTCGGCAAGATTCCCAGCCGCGGCGACTTCATCAAACACGGCGACAACCCGGCCCTGCTGAAGATGCTCGACGACTGGCTGGCCAACGCCATGGAGCTGATGACGGCCGATGCGCGCTGGAAGCTCACCTACGATGCGCTGCCGCCGCTGCATTTCGCCTTCATCGGCCCGCGCCGCGGCCGCGCCATCGCCGGGCATATCGCCGCCAGCAGCGATGCCTCGTCGCGCCGCTTTCCCTTCCTGATGATGGGCGCCATGGAAGTGGCGCAGCCGGCCGGCTTCGTGCCGACCAGTCCGCTGGTACTGTCGCGCCTGTGGAACCGCCTCGATGCCATGAGCGCCGAGATGTGCGGCGCGGCGGCCGGCGCCGCGCTGCCGGCGGCCGCCGCAGGCGCCAGCATCGAACTGGACTTGCGCGGCAGCGCCTACGATGCCGCCTTCGACGATTTCCTCGGCTTGCAGACGGTAGGCGCGCTCGACGCCCTGCTGGCGCCCACGGGTTTTGGCGGTTCCGTGCGCCAGGTACTGCTGGCGCTGGGCATGCTGCTGCAGCCCGTCATGGCCAGCAGCTCCAGCCGGCTGGAAAAAAGCCTGGAACTGCCGCTGCCGGCCGACCCGCTGTACCGCAACCTGGTGGCGGCCTTCTGGATGCACCTGATCGCCCCGTTCCTGGCGCGCGCCGACTTCGAACTGGCGCTGTTCATCACCCGCATCCGTGGCCGCCATGCGCTGGTGCTGGGTTTTTGCGGCGCCTCGGCGCAGACGCTGCACGCCATCATGGAACCGCAGGCGGCGCTGGAGCACCATATCGCCTTCGACGACCTGGCCTGGGTCGAGGAACAGGCCGACAGCGACTACGCCATCAAGAAAGCCTCGAGCTACCTCGCGCAAGCCAACCTGTCACTCAAATCGGCGCACGACACGTTCCGTGCGGCCTTCATCGGGAGCTGATCATGCATATCCGCCTTGCCATCCTTCTCGGCCTCGCATGCGCGCTGGCCAGCGCCAATGCGCAAAACGCCGCCGCGCCGGCGGCTGCTGTCTCGGTACCGGCCGCCGCCACGCCGCAACCGGGCCAGGTACTCGCCAGCGGCACGGTGCCGGACGAAGCGGCCAAGGCGGCGGTGCTGGTGCGCCTGCGCGAACTGTATGGCGCCGACAAGGTGGTCGACCAGATCGCCGTCGGCCAGGTCGCGCAGCCGGCAAACTGGAACGCCTATGTGCAAAAGCTGCTGACGGCGGACCTCAAGCAGATCCGCCGCGGCCAGCTGAAGATCGAAGGCAGCGTGGTCAGCGTGCGCGGCGAAGTGGCCAACGAGGCGCAGCGGCAAAAGATCGCCAGCGACTTCGCCACCAGCCTCAATCCCACGTACACCGTCAACAACGGCTTGCGCGTGTCCGCCTCCGACCAGAACATCCTCGACGGCACGCTGGCCAACCGCAGCATCGAATTCGAGAGCGGCAAAACCACGCTGACGCCGTCGGGCCGCGCCATACTCGACGAAATGAGCGCGGCGCTGCACAAGCTGGCGGGCCGCAAGGTGGACATCATCGGCCACACCGACAACCTGGGACTGCGCGCCAGCAACCAGAACCTGAGCCAGGCGCGCGCCGAGGCGGTCAAGAGCTACCTGGCCGGCAAGGGCATCGACGCCGACCTGCTCAGCGCTTCCGGACAAGGCCCGGACCGTCCCATCGCCAGCAATGACAGCGCCGATGGCCGCGCGCGCAACCGCCGCATCGAATTTCGCATGGTCCAGTAAGGCCGCGCCGCCCCGAGCAAACCATCCGCCCCACTGCCGAGAACACACATGATTTCAGCCGACCAGCTATTACTTCCCATCAACGCCGAACAGCCATGCGGCGTCGACCTGTCCTTCTCCACCGACTTCGACGCCATCGGCCAGGCGCGCAAGTTCGACGACCCCACGCTCGATCAGGGCGAGTGGGTCACTGAACTGAAGGAAGCCGACTGGGCCTTCGTGCTGCAGCGCTGCGCCGCCCTGCTGGGCGAAAAGAGCAAGGACTTGCGGCTCGCCGCCTGGCTGGCCGAAGCTTGCGCCAGGCAAGACCATTTGCGCGGACTGGGCGAAGGCTATCGGCTGCTGGCGGGCCTAATGCGCCAGTACTGGGACCTGGGCCTGTACCCGCAGCCCGACGGGGACGACCACGAGCAGCGCATCGGCAACCTGAGCTGGATACTGGCGCGCACGCCATCGCTCGTGCGCGCCATGGCGCTGACGGACAAGCAGTCGGGCGGCTGGTCGACGATCGACTTCGAGACGGCGCGCAAGCGGGCCGCCAGCAACCAGGACGGCGTCAACGGCACCAGGCTGGTAGACATGGAGGCGGCGCGGCGCGGCACGTCGGCGCAGTTTCGCACCGCTTTTGCGGCCGACGCGCAGTTCTGCCTGAACGCGCTGGCCGAGCTGGAACAGGCCGCCGATACCCGCCTGGGCAAGGACAGCCCGGGCTTTTCCATGGCGCGCGAAGCGCTGCAGGCGATGCAGCTCGCCCTGCCGGTCGCGGCCGCGGCCAGCCCTGCCGCCAGCGTCGCGGCTGCGGCTGTGCCCGCTGGCAGCCAAGCGGCGGGGGCCGCCGCGCCGGCGCTGCCGCCGGCGCCGCCCGGCGAGCTGCACAGCCGCGCCCAGGCGCTGGCGCAGCTACGCCAGGTAGCGCAGTACTTCCGCCAAACGGAGCCGCACAGCCCCGTTTCGTACTTCGCCGACAAGGCCGCCAATGCAGGCGAGCAGAACCTGCACGAATGGCTGCGCGGCGTGGTCAAGGACGGCGCCTCGCTGGCCCACATCGAGGAACTGCTGGGCATCGCGCCCGGCAGCGGCCACTGACCCGGTTTGGCGCCTATTTGATCGTATACCGGAACTGCCCCTGCTTGCCGGCACTGGCCTTGATACGGCTGATGCCCTGCCCTTCCGCCATGCGCGCCAGCACAGCTTCGGCGATCTCCGGCAGCAGGCTGCCATTGAGGATATTGTCGACATTGCGCGCGCCCGAATCGACTTCGGTGCAGCGCGCCAGTACCGCCTCGACCAGCGCCTCGTCGTAGATAAACTCTGCCTGGTGATTGGCGGCGATGCGGGCGGCGATGCGGCCCAGCTTCAGGCCGATGATACGGGCCAGCACGTCGTCGCCGAGCGGATAATAGGGAATCACCTTCAGGCGCCCCAGGAACGCGGGCTTGAAGACCTTCAGCAGTTGCGGGCGGATGGCCAGCTCGAGCTGCTCCGGCGTCGGCAGCTGCTCTTGCGGCAAGTTCAGGCACGCCTGCATCATGGTGGCCGACGCCACGTTCGAGGTCAGGATGATGATGGTATTTTTAAAATCGATCTCGCGCCCCTCGGCATCGTCCATCACGCCCTTGTCGAAGACCTGGAAGAACAGCTCCATGACATCGGGATGCGCCTTTTCCACCTCGTCGAGCAGCAGCACGCTGTACGGATTGCGGCGCACCGCCTCGGTCAGCACGCCGCCTTCGCCATAGCCGACATAGCCGGGCGGCGAACCCTTCAGCCCCGACACGCTGTGGGCTTCCTGGTATTCGCTCATGTTGATGGAAATGAGCTTGCGTTCGCCGCCGTACAGCACGTCGGCCAGCGCCAGCGCCGTTTCCGTCTTGCCGATGCCGGACGGGCCGACGAACAAGAACACGCCCTTCGGCTTGTCCGGGTCGTCCAGGTTGGCGCGCGCCGTGCGCACGCGCTGCGCCACCGCCTCGATCGCGTGGGGCTGGCCCAGCACGCGCTCCTGCAGCAAATCCTTCAGCCGCAGCACCGTTTTGAGTTCATCCTTGACCATCTTGCCCAGCGGGATGCCGGTCCAGCCGGCAACGATTTCCGCCACCACGTGGCCGTCGACCTGCACCGGCACCAGCGGCGTCTCGCCCTGCAGCGACGCCAGTTCGGCCTGCAGCGCCAGCAGCTCGCGTCCCTGGCCCGCGTCGGACGGCGTGCCGTCCTCGAGCTGGCGGCGGATCGCCTGGATCTGTTCCGACAGCGCCTTTTCGCTGTCCCAGCGGGCGGCCAGCTGCGCGTGCTCCTGCGTGGCGGCGTCGCGTTCGGCGTCAAGCCGCTGCAGCCGCGCGCCATGGCGCGCGCCGCCGCTCTCCTCGCGCGCCAGGGCCGATGCTTCCGCATCGATGCGCTCGCGCCGGCGCGCCACGCTGTCGAGCAGGGCCGGCGTGGCGCTCTGTCCCAGTGCCACTCTGGCGCAGGCCGTATCGAGCACGCTGATGGCCTTGTCCGGCAGCTGGCGGCCAGCGATGTAGCGGTGCGACAGGCGCACGGCCTCGGTGATCGCCTCGTCGAAGATGCGCACCTTGAAATGCTGCTCCATCAGCGGCGCCATGCCGCGCAACATGGCGCACGCCAGTTCTTCGCTCGGTTCCTCGATCTTGACGACCTGGAAGCGGCGCGCCAGCGCGGCATCCTTTTCAAAATATTTTTTGTATTCGCCCCAGGTGGTGGCGGCGATGGTGCGCAGCTCGCCGCGCGCCAGCGCCGGCTTCAGCAGGTTGGCCGCATCGTTCTGGCCGGCGCTGCCGCCGGCGCCTATCATCGTGTGCGCCTCGTCGATGAAGAGGACGATGGCGTGCGCGCTCTTGCCCACTTCGGCGATGACGTTTTTCAGGCGGTTCTCGAACTCGCCCTTGACGCTGGCGCCGGCCTGCAGCAAGCCCATGTCCAGCGTGTGGATCTCCACGCCCTGCAGGATGTCGGGCACGTCGCCCTGCACGATGCGCAGCGCCAGACCCTCGACCACGGCCGTCTTGCCGACCCCGGCTTCGCCCGTCAGGATGGGATTATTCTGGCGCCGCCGCATCAGGATGTCGATCGCCTGGCGGATTTCCATGTCGCGCCCGATCACGGGATCGACCTTGCCGGCGCGCGCGCGTGCCGTCAGGTTGACGGTGAACTGGTCCAGTGCCGGTGTTTTCGACGCCGCCGCGCCGGCCAATTCCCCCACGGGATCGCCGCCGGCATCGCTCGCTTCCTCCTGCCCTGCGGCCGCCACGCCCGCCTCCTGCGAGCCCTCGGTCAGCTTGTCGAGCCCGTGCTTGATCTCGTCGAGCTTGAATTCGTGGAACAGCGCCGAGCCCCGGTAGGCCAGCTGCGCCAGTTCCGGCTCGGTCAGCAGCGCCTGCAGCAGGTGAGCGCTGCGGATGCTCACCTGCCGCCCGGCCCGCAAATCAAGCGAAGCGATCAGCCAGGCATGCTCGAACAGCTTCGGCAGGCGCACGGAAAACACGGGCGTGCGCGCGTTGCCCGTCTGCAGGCGCGCCACTTCGGCGCGCAAATCGGCTTCCAGCATGCTCACGCTGACGCCGCTCCTGCGGGCAATCAGCACGAAATCGCTGCGCGGCTGCTCCAGCAACGCCAGGAAGACGTGCTCGAGGTCGACTTCATACTGCCCCAGGCCGACACAAAGGCTGGCCGCGCGCGTGGCGGCCGTACGGCAGGTGTCGTTCAACTTGCTGATCAATGTTTTCAGGTTGATGCTCATGGGGCGGCGGTCCTTGTCGGGTGATGGTTGGCGAAATCGGTGAAGTGGCGCGCTCAAGCCAGCGCATGCAGTTCATAGCGGACATCGGCGCGGTCGCGCGCCTCGCCGCCGGTGATCAAAAAACTGTCCCAACCCAGCCGCCCGCCGCTGCGCGGCACTGCCAGCGTAATGCCCTGCACGTCGGCGGCGCGCAGCACCAGCTGCACTTCGTATTCCAGGGTCAAGCCGGTGAACATGGCGAGCATCTTCTCAAGCGCGAGGGCGGCCGCGCCGCCCGGCAGGAATGCGTCGAAGTGACAGCGGGCCAGCGGGCCGATGGTCAGCCGCAGGCGCAGGTCGCGCTGCCACACGCGCGCGCCGACCATGGCGGTCGCGCCCAGCAAGGCGTTGCTGCCGCCCAGCGTGCTTTGCTGCTCGCGCGGCACGTCGTACCAGCAGCCGACAAACTGGCTGACGGCGATGCGCTGGCCGAAATACTCGGACAGCACCTGGCCGATCAGCACGGCAGACGGCGGCCGGTGGCGCATGGCGGCGGCGAAAAAACCCACCGATTCGTCGAGCACGCCGGCGCCGTCCCCGGCCAGGCGCTGGCGCAGCGAGGCGTTGCCCAGTCCCGCCAGCGACAGCAGCAGCGGCAGGAACTGGTCCTTGCCGTCGAGCTGGTATTTGAGCTCGAGCCGGTACTTGCGCCACGCTTCATAGAACAGGGCCAGCGCACGGTTCGAAAACGTGTCGAGGAAGGCGCGCGGCCCCTCGTCCTTTTCATACAGCTGGTGCGTGGCGATGCGTTCCGTATAGTGCAGCGGCAGCGCGCCGGCGACGCCGAGAAAGCCCATGAAGGCCGGCGTGACGCGCACGTATTTCAGCTGCCCGCCGCGCAGCGCCGCGCCCAGGGCGCTGGGGTCCGTCGCCAGTTCGCGCGGTTCGGGCGCCAGCGCTTCAAGCTGGCTGGGGGCGAAGTCGAGCGAGATGGAATTCTGGAAGCGCAGGAAACTGGCCACCGCATCGTCGTGCGGCAAGCCATTGCGCCTGAGCCACAGCTCGAGCATGCGCACCGCCTGGAAGTACTGGAAGCGGCAAGGCTGGGCAAACAGGCGCTCGATTACACTAGGCTCGAATCGCCGCTGCGTGGTTTGCATCGCCACAGCTCCTCTCCTGATTTTTTTGCCAGCACCACCAGCTGCGTGAAGCTGTTCGCATGCACATACAAGCCCAGGAAGCACTCGACCACGTGCGCAAAGGCGTGGATGCCGCTGCCGACGAAGGCCTCTTCGTCTATCGTCAGCCGCACTTCGACGCCGCGCACCAGGCAGGCGAAGGGATTGCCCGGCAGCCAAGCATTGACGGCCTGGTGGGCGATGGCGGTGACGCCGCGGATTTGCCGCTGCGAAGTGGCCGAGCGCGGCAAGTCGTACAGGGTCAGCATTTCCTGGAACGCTTCCAGGCCGCTGCCGGCCAGCGACAGGTGATTCAGCGACAGATGCGAAATCAGACGCCAGTGGGCGCCACGTCCCCGTTCGAAACGGTGCGACTCGCTGGGTTTGCGCAGCAGGCTGATGCTGCGCACGCTGGAGCCGCCTTCGAGGAACAGGTCGCCGCCGTGCAAGCCGTAGGTCAGCTGCGCCGGCAAGTCGCGGTTGGTGCAGCTCAACTCCAGGCTGAGCGTGTCCGTTTCCACGGCGGCCGGGTCGAAATCGATGTCGACGATCGAGATCTGCGTTTCATAGCCGGGACTCTTGCCGGCGATGATCTCGTCGCGCCGCATGACCCAGTAGTGGCCATCCCTGGCCGGCGACTCGCCATGGCGCAGCGAATAGAACGGACGGAATTCCACCACGGATTCGCCCTGCGGCGTCTGCCGCACCAGTTTGACCGAATCGATGGACTGCACCTCGAACGCATAGGCGCGGCGCGCATCGGCCAGCACGGGATAACTGGCGGCCGTATGCGTGAGGCGGATAGGCTCGCCGCGCTGGCGGAACAGGTTGACCACCGGCGTGCAGCCCAGCAGGAGGTTATGCGTGTTCATCGTCCCCAGCAGGCGCGCCGTATTCGAATCGGTGCGCAGGCCGCTCAGCGCCAGGTGCAAGGTGATGCGGCGGCAGCCGGCCGGCAGCGCGGCGCACAGCGCGCCCAGGTCAATGTCGAAAAAATTGAATTTCTCTGGAAAGCAGAAATACTCGGTCAGCAGCCGGTAGGCCGGATGCGAGCGGGCGGAAAACGGGATCAGCGCATCGTCCTCGGCAAAGCCGGCGCTGCGCACGGGATTGCCGTCGAGCGGGACCCAGCTGCCGCTGCCGTCCGCCTCGGCGTAGGCTTTCACGGTGCGCATGAACAGGGCGTCGCGCAGCGCCGCGCAAAACGAGGGCTGGCCATCGATGAACACGCGCAGCGAGGCCAGTCCCAGCTGGTCCAGCGCCAGCTGGGCGGCGCTCGACTCGATGGTGATGCGCACGCCCGAGGTGGCATTCGCCGGCAGCAGCACCTGTTCCGGCGCCTCGATGATGGCGCAAAACGCCGCATGCGTGAGCGCCAGCGGCGCCACCGTCACGGGATAGGCCGTGCGGAAGGTGCAGGCCACGCCTTTCACGGGACGCGTCGTCAGCTCCGTGCCGCGGGCGATTTCGGCAGGCGCCGTCAGCTGCGCCGCCGCCGCGCCGCAATCCATGCGTGCGATCGAGCACGAGGGAAACGGCCGCAGGTAATGCGGGTACAGCACTTCGAACAGCGCTTCGGTAAACTCGGGATAATCGTCGTCTATGCGCTTCGAGATGCGCGAATTGAGCAGCGCGAACGACTGGATCATGCGCTCGATGTGCGGGTCCTCGCACACCTCGCCGCCCATCAGCAGGCGGCCGGCGATCTTCGGGTAGCGCTCGGAAAACTCGCGTGAATAGCGGCGCAGGAAACCCAGTTCGCGCTCGTAGTAGGGCAGCAATTCTTCCAAGGTCAGGCTCCCGTGGACGCGGCGCGGCGCCCTTTGCTGATCGTGTAATGCAGGCTGGAAGGCTGCAGGATGGCGTCGAAGCTGACCGGTTCGTGCGCCGCATGCACCACCAGCAGCGCACTGATGGCGAAATTGAGGCGGTTGATCGAGCCTTCCTCGATTTCCAGCGATGCGCGTACCTGGCGCAAGCGCGGCTCGTGGCGGGCGATGGCCTTTTCCAGGCACTGGCAGATATGGGCGCGGTCGTCCGTGCTCGACAGGCTAAGCCCGGCGAAATCGTTCAAGCCGTACGTGATGATCGACTTGCCGCACTCGGGAAAGGGTTTGAGCAGCGCCTCGGGCAGCACGGCGCGCGTGTTGAGCAGCGCTTCGAGATCGCGCGCCACGGTGTCTTTCAAATCCTCGAGCGAGAGGCGCGAGACGGTGCCGCTGGACGCGCCGTGCACGGGCGTATCCATCAGGCGGTCGAACAGGCCAGGCGTAAAACCTTTCATGAGCTTCCCGTTTCATGGATGGCGTGGACACCGCTGCCGGCGGCCAGGAAAGCCAGCGGCGGCAGCGCGCCGCTGGCGTACGCGGTCGGGTACGATCAGGCCGTCTTGTTGGCCGACAGGTCCCAGCCGCCAGAGGTGTTACCGCCCGAACCGCCGCCCACTTTTTGCTGGGTGTACTTCCACTTGACCTTCGAATACTTGAGCGCCAGGTCTTCGCCGAGAATGTCGCCTGCGGCCACCGATGGCGCCACGCTGCTGATCATCACGTTTTCCAGTTCGATTTCGAAGTACTTGATGCGTTCGCCCTGGCCATCGGCGCGCAGGAACTCGAGCTTGGCTTTCGGGATGGTCTTGCCCGAGGAGCAAGTTTGCAGCAGCAAGGGGCTGGCGAGATCGGCCATCTTGGCGATGACGATATCCTTGTGCTCGGTACGTTCGGCGGTATGGCCGCCGCCCGTCGAGGCGGTCGCCGATTTGGGTTGCAGCACTTGCCACTGGACCGACTTGCATTCGATCCAATCCTTGTGGCTGTTATCCGTGGATTCGCCCTTGATGCCATCAATTTGCAAGTATACGTCGATTGCCATGTTATTCCTTTCAATAGTGTAAAGAAAAATACATTACGATTTGGTCGACTGCGGAAGCTCCGCGACCAAACGGAGTGAAACGGACAATTCGTCCAGCTGGAAATGCGGACGCAAAAAGGACACGGCGCGGTACACGCCGGGCCGGCCCGGCACTTCCGACACCTGCACCGAAGCTTCGCGCAGCGGAAACTGGGCTTTCTGTTCCTGGCTGGCGTTATCGTCGAGCAGCACATACTGCGTCAGCCAGCGGTTGAGGAAATCTTCCACGTTGGAGGCGGCGGCAAAGCTGCCGATCTTGTCGCGCATCATGGCCTTCATGTAATGGGCGATGCGCGAGACGGCAAAGATGTATTGCAGCTGCGCCGACAGCACGGCGTTCGCGTTGGCGGCGTCCGAATTGTATTTTTTCGCCTTCTGTGCCGACTGGGCGCCGAAAAACGCGGCATAGTCCGTGTTCTTGCAGTGCACGAGCGAGATGAAGCCCAGGTCGCTCAATTCCTTTTCGCGGCGGTCCGTGATGGCGATCTCGGTCGGGCATTTCAGCGCAACCTCGCCCTCGTCGGTCTTGAAGGTATGCGTCGGCAAGTCTTCCACCAGGCCGCCCCCCTCGACGCCGCGGATCGCCGCACACCAGCCGTAATCCTCGAAGGCGGCCGTCAGCTTGGTGCCGAAAGCGTAGGCGGCATTGCACCACAGGTATTTCTGGTGATCGGTGCCGTCCACGTCCTCGACAAAATTGAAGCCGTCGACGGTAGCGCCATCGAGCGGATTGAACGGCAGCCGGCCCAGGAAGCGGGGCAAGGTCAGGCCCACGTAGCGCGCGTCTTCCGATTCGCGCAAGGATTTCCACTTCGCATACTCGACCGTATCGAATACCTTGGCCAGGTCGCGCGGCTTGCCCAGGTCGCTGTAGCTTTCCAGGCCAAACAGTTCCGGCGACGCGGACGAGATGAACGGCGCGTGCGCGGCGGCGGCCACATGCGACATCTGTTCGATGAAATACATATCTTCCGGCTGGCGGCTGAATTCGAAGTCGCCCAACAAGGTGCCGAACGGCGCGCCGCCAAAGGTGCCGAATTCCTCTTCGTAGACCTTCTTGAACATGGTCGACTGGTCGAACTCCAGCGCGCTCTGGAAATCCTTGACCAGTTCGCGCTTGGTCGCGTTCATCAGCTTGATTTTCAGGTTCGTGCCGGTGGCCGTGTTCTTCACCAGGTAATGCAGGCCCGTCCAGCTGCTTTCCAGCTTCTGGAATTCGGGCGCGTGCATGATGGCGCTGAGCTGCGCGGAAATGAGCTGGTCCAGTTCGGCCACGCGGGCATCGATGGTGGCGGCCAGGTTGTTCGACACCACCACCGTGCCATCCATGACCTGGCTGACCAGTTCGGAAATGAGATCCTTGGCGCGGGCGTGTTCGACGCTGGACTTGGCCACCTTGCTCTGCTCGACGATCTGGTCGAGCAAGTCGATTTCGGCGGCGCCGGCAGCGCTCAATGCGGGGGTCAGTTGTGCGGACATATCAATCTTTCCTGACGTGGGAATGTTGTTCCAGCTGGGCCAGTTTTTCCGTGCTGTTGAGTACATCATTCAGGATGTCTTCCAGCTTGTCGTTGCCGGCCAGCTTGTTGCGCAAGTCGGCCAGCTTGGTGCGCGCCTCGAGCAGCTTGCGCAGCGGCTCGACCTGCTCGACCACCGCTTCCGGGCGGAAATCGGCGATCGAGCGGAATTTCAGCTCGACGCCGAACTGGCCGCCACCGGCACCCAGTTCATTGGGCACGCGGTAGGTGGCGCGCGGCTCAATGCCCTTCATCACTTCATCGAAATTGTCGCGGTCGATATCGACGAACTTGCGGTCCTTCAGGCGCTTCTGCTCGAGTTCCGAATTGCCGCCGAAATCGCCCACCACGCCCACCACGAAGGGCAGCTCCTTGTTTTCGATGGCGTCGCCGATCTCGACGTCATAGGTCATCTGCACGCGTGGCGGGCGTACCTTTTGCAAGCGCTTCTGCACACTATCTTTTTTCGACATGACATCCCCTTCCCAAATGTTGGCGGCATCGGCGATGCGCCTGTTGAACTGTGGCGTACCTGTGCCTGGCTGGCTACTTCAGGGCATTGAATGGATTGGCGCTGCCCTCATCGGCGGCGCGCTTGCTTGGCTGCTTGCGCGCTTGGCGCACGGGCGGCTTGTCCGGCGGCGGCACCAGCACGGTTTCGCCGAGGCTCTCGCGCAGCAGCTTGGCCAGGTCCTGCGATTCCGCGCGCAGCGGGCCGGACAGGTTGTTCTGGCGGCTCAGGTCAGCCAGCGCCCGCGTCGACAGGCGCAGTCCGCTGATGGCGATCACGCTGTTGGCCAGCTTGTCGGCAGGATCGCGCACCAGCACTTCCTGGGCATTGAGGATGGCTTCGCCATACTGGCCCGCATCGTAGCGGCTTTGCGCCATGCGCACCCAGGGCTGCTTGTCGGCGGGCGCGGCGGCGGCGGCCTCCTGCCACAGCGCCAGCGCCGCCGCCTTGTTGCCCGTGTCCACCGCCTGCGTGGCCTTGGCCATCAGCTCCTCGAGCGTCGGCGGCGCCACGACGGTTGGCGGTTTGGCCACCGGCGCCGTAGCGCAGGCGCTGAGGGCAAAAGCACAGGTGATAACTGCGAGAGTGCGTAGCGAAACCGAGCGTGTCATGTTGAGCGTTCCTTCAAAAAAGAAGACCGATTTGACGACTGAAAAGTTGCTTTTTATAGTTGCTAATTATTTATTTTTCGGAGCGTAGCATGATTTGAAAATTTATTGCGTTCAATAGAAAATACGCGAAAACTCACACTACTGAGGCTAAAAACGTACTGTACGCACCATTCCTCAAGATAATGTTAAGGTTCTTGCAGTTGCGAAAAAAGCACCAAGTTGCGCGATGCGAAGCATGTTTTTCAGTCGCCGCCGCGCGCCTCACTGTGTCTGGCATAGAGGGCAATTCATGAGCATGGCAAACAAATTGTTATGGGGCGAAGGCCTGTTCCTGCGGCCCCAGCATTTCCAGCAGCAAGACCAGTACCACGAACAGCGCCTGCACGAGAGCGTCAAGGCGCTGCACCCGTATGCGTGGGGGGTGAACCAGCTGCAGATCGACCGCGATGCGCTGGCCAACAACAGCTTGCGCCTGCTGGAATTGTCGCTGGTCTTCCAGGACGGCGAAATCTACAATGCGGCCGGAGGCGATGAACTGCCCGATGCGCTCGACCTGGGCAACTTGCCGTCGTCGCTGCAATCGGTGACCTTCCACGCCGCCTTGCCGGCCTTCAAGCCATTCGGCGGCAACTTCGCCGCCAGCGGCCAGCCCAACAACGCGGCGCGCTACGCCCAGGCCAATCTCAGCACGCCGGACCTGTACACCCAGGCCGCGCAGGCCGAACTGACCTACCTGAAAAAAAACCTGCGCCTGGTGGCCGATTCCGAACCGCGCGATTCCTACGTCAGCTTCCCCCTGCTGCGCCTGCGGCGCCTGTCGACGGGCGGCTTCGAGCAGGATCCGGCCTTCGTGCCCCCCAGCCTGTCCGTCCGCAGCGCGCCCCTGCTGTTCCTGCAATTGCGCCGCCTGATCGACGCGCTGCAGGCCAAGGTCAATGCGCTGTACGGGCATCACCGCGAGCCGAGCAAGAGCGTGATCGAATTCCGCTCCGGCGACATGTCCTCGTTCTGGCTGCTGCATACGGCCAGCGCGGCCTACGCCTCGCTCAGCCATTATTTCCATCACCCGGCGCTGCATCCGGAGCGGCTGTACGAACAGTTGCTGGCCCTGGCGGGCGGCTTGATGACATTTTCAAGAAGCCATGCGCTGGCCGACCTGCCGCCGTACCGGCATGCCGATCCTGGCCCGCCGTTCGCCCAGCTGCACGCCATGATCCGCGAATTGCTCGACACCGTGATCTCGTCGAAATACTTCGCCATCGCGCTGACGGAAACCAAGCCGTCCTACCACCACGGCAAGCTGGACTCGGAAAAGATCGATGCCAAGACGGCGTTCTACCTGGGCGTGTCCGCCGACATGGCCGGCGTGGAACTGGTCGACGTGGTGCCGCTGCGCTTCAAGGTGGGCGCGCCGGACGACGTGGAAAAGTTCGTCCTGTCCGCCCTGCCCGGGGTGCGCCTGCAGCACGCGCCGCAGGTGCCGGCCGCCGTGCCGGTGCGCCCCGACATGTTTTACTTCACCATCGAGGCCAAGGGCCAGATGTACGAACGCATGCTGCAGTCGCAGTCGCTGCTGGTCTATGTCCCTTCCGGCATGCGTGAGCTGAAACTCGAACTTGTCGCCGTCACTTCCTGAGGTCCAACGATGCATTCCAGCGCTCCTCCTTCCCTGATGTCCGGCGGCCAGGCCGCCTATGCCTCCAGCATGGCTGCCGGTCCCGGCACGGCACACACCTTGATGGACTTGATGTACGACGGTTTTTACGCCCTGTTCATGCTGAAGAACGGCAGCGGGCCGCAAGACAATGCCGATTTCATCAGCAAGATGACGCACTTCCTCGATGAATTCAGCCGCGGCGCGAAAAAACAGGGCGCGTCGGCGGACGATATCGACGCCGCGAAATATGCGTTCTGCGCGGCCGTCGATGAAATCATCCTGCGCTCGCCCTACAGCATCCGCGACGAATGGGCGCGGCGGCCGTTGCAACTGGTGCTGTTCGGCGACCAGCTGGCCGGCGAAAACTTCTTCATCCGCCTGGAAGCGCTGCGCGCGCGCGGCAGCGCGCACCTGCAGGCGCTCGAGGTATTCCACATGTGCCTGCTGCTGGGTTTCCAGGGCCGCTACATCCTGGAAGGCCCGGAAAAACTCAACTACCTGACGGCGCGCCTGGGCGACGAAATCGCCCAGATGAAGGGCAAGAAAACCAGCTTTGCCCCGCATGCGGAGCGGCCCGACCAGATCATCCACAAGCTGCGCAACAACGTGCCGCCATGGGTGCTGTGTTCGGTGTTCGCCCTGATCTGCGCGCTGGGCTATCTGGGACTGCGCACCATGTTGGCCAAGCAGACGGAAGCGCAAATCAATGCCTACAACGACATCGTCAAGCTGGCGCCGCGCGTGGCTAACCTGAGCATTACCCTGCCGTGATGGGGGGCGCACAACAAGCTCCTGCGGCCACGGGCCAGTTCGGCACCGGCCTGAGCCAGCATGCGCGGCTCATCACCCTGGCCACGGCGCAGCAGTCCGGGCAGCCGGAATCGCTGATGGCGGAACAGTTCGAGGGCCGCGAGGCCGTCAATGAACTGTTCCGCTTCGAGGTCGATGCCCTGAGCACCGCGGCCAGCCTGGACCTGTCCGCCTTCATCGGCGAGGAAATGACGCTGTGCCTGCTTCAGCCCGACGGCAGCCAGCGCACCTGGCACGGCATCTGCACCGATTGCGCCTGGCTGGGCGCCGACGGCGGCGTGGCGCGCTACCGGCTGCGCCTCGAGCCGGCCCTGGCCCTGCTGCAGCTGCGCCGCGACAGCTATATTTTTCAGGACAAGCATGCGCGCGACATCATCACCGAGCTGCTGGCCGACTACCCGCAGCTGCGCTTCGAATTCGACGTCAGCCAGGCGCTGGCCATGCGCGCCATCTGTACCCAGTACCGCGAAAGCGACTTCGCATTCTTCGCGCGCCTGCTGGCCGCCGAAGGCCTGAGCTGGCGTTTCGAGCACGACCAACCCGGCGGCACGCAGGAAGGCGGCGACGGCCAGGCGCAGGCCAGGCACAAACTGGTGATCTTCGACAGCAAGGCCACGGCGCCGCAGACGCCGGGCGGCGCCGACATGCGCTTTCACGGCGTGCGCGCCACCGATACGGACGACGCCATCGACCGCTTCGGCGCGCGCCGCCAGCTGCAGTCGAATGCCGTCAGCATCAGCAGCTGGCACCCGGAGCAGGTGACGGCGCCCGCCGCCGAGCAGGTTTCCAGCCTGGAGGCCGGGCAATTGCCGCAGCTGGCCGTGTATGACGGCGCCGGCGAGCGCCTGCATGCCGACCGCGCGGCGGCCGGGGCGCACAACGAGCGCATGCTGCAAGCTCTGGAACTGGACAACAAGCAGTTCGACGGCGCCGGCGCCGTGCGCCGCCTGGCCGCCGGCCACGCCATGCGCCTGCTGCAGCACGAGCAGCATGCCGATGGCGCCAACGCATTCACCGTGCTGTGGGCCGAGCACCAGGCGCGCAACAATACGGGACCGGCCGGCGCCGGCCCGGGCGGCATGCTGTCGCAGCTGGCCAGGACGGCCGGCCTGGGCGGCGTGGCCGACTGGATCGCCGGCCAGATCGAACCGGGCACCTACCGCAACCGCTTCGGCTGCGTGCGCGCCAGCGTGGCCATCGTGCCGCGCGCCACCGCCGCGCGCGCACCGGCCGTGGCGCTGGGTCCGCAGACCGCGCTGGTGGTGGGCCTGGCCGACAGCGTGGCCACCACGGGCCGCGACCATCAGGTGCGCATCCAGTTTGCCTGGCAGCGCGGCAGCGCCGCCAATCCGGGCGGCCTGGCGCACAACACCGACCAGCAGGGCAACGCGCCCGGCAACGAGGCGTCCGGCGCGTGGGTGCGTGTGGCCGAAGCGCTGGCCGGCCCGAACTGGGGCTCGCAATTCACGCCGCGCCTGGGCACGGAAGTGCTGGTCGACTTCATCGAAGGCGACATGGACCGCCCGCTCGTCGTCGCCCAGCTCTACACGGGCAGCGACACGCCGCCGTATGCGGCTGGCGAGGATTCGGGCATCAACCATGCGGGTGTCCTGTCGGGCATGCACAGCCACAATTTCGACGGCGCCGGCTACAACCAGTGGGTACTCGACGATACCCAGGGCCAGCTGCGCACCCGGCTCGCTTCGAGCAGCGCCGCCACCGAGCTCAATCTGGGCTACCTGGTACAGCAAGACGCCACCACGGCGCAACGGGGCCGCTACCGTGGCAGCGGCTTTGAATTGCGCACCGATGCCTGGGCCATGCTGCGCGCCGGCGAAGGCATGCTGATCTCGACCACGGCGCGCGCGCGCCAGGGCGCCGGCGTGGCGTCGAGCCAGCTCGACACCAAGGAAGCGCTGGCCCTGCTGCGCGGCGCCTGTGAACTGAGCAAGACAGTGGCGACGTCGGCTAGCCAGCAAAAAGCCCTCGTCAGCAAGGATGCGAACCAGGCGCAGCTGGACATGGCGGCGCAGATCGACCCGCAGCAGGATGGCAAGTACCAGGCCGCGGTCGGCGGCCAGGACGCCAGCAAGGCGGGCAGCGGCACGCGCGCGCCCGATACGGCGCAACCCGTGGAACGCTACGCCCAACCGCTCGTGCTGATGGAGTCGCCCAGCAGCATCAACTGGGCCACGCCCGCTTCGACCGTGCTGTTCGCGGGCCAGCAGCTGCACTGGACGGCGCAGGCCGACCTGCACATGACGGCCGGCCAGACGGTCGCCTCGGTGGCGGCCAACGCGGCCACGCTGTTCAGCCAGGAAGGCGGCATCAAGGCTGTCGCGGGCAACGGCCCCGTCTCGCTCGAAGCGCATACCGACCAGCTGGAAATCCTCGCCGATCAAGCCGTCACGGTGATCTCCGTGAGCGACAGCATCGATATCAAGGCCAACCAGAAGATCGTCCTGCAGGCGGGACAATCGTCGATCACGCTCGAGGGCGGCGACATCACCTTCCGCTGCCCGGGCCATTTTACGGTCAAGGGCGGGCAGCATGTCTTCAACGGCGGCGCCAGCGCCGCCGCCGGCCTGCCGCCGCTGCCCGACAGCCGCCTGAAACTGTTCGACGAAGGCTTCGTGCTGAAAGACCGCGACACGGGCGAACTGATGCCGCGCCAGCCATACCGCATCAAGCGCGCCGATGGCAGTATCGAAACGGGCATGACGGACGCCAGGGGCTTGACCCACGTCGTGGCCGCCGCCGCCGTCGAAGCGCTGGTGATCGAACTGCTCAAATCGCCAGGCCAGTCGCCCGAGACGCCGGACAGCCCTGCCCCCGCGCCTGCGCCCGGCACGACGGCCAAGGCGCCGCCCAAGCCCGAACCGAAATTCAAGGAAACGGGTACGTCGAGCACCAGTCCCGTCGACAACAAGCAGCGCAAGGAAGTGCTGATCAAGCGCCCCGCCTGCTGGATCGCCGACTATGAAAAGGAGATCGACGTCTCCAGCGTGCCGCGCTACAACAACACCTTCGGTGCCAATGGCGCGCCGCATAACTATTTCGACACCGTGCGCTACAAGATCTACGTGCCCGTCAAGTCGAATACCAGCATCATCGCCGAATTGCGCATCAAGGCGATCACGGTGCTCGATGCGGCCGACCAGGCGCTGGAAGAGCGCGAGCGGGGCACCCCGCAGGCGGCGACCAGGGTCAAGCAGCGCGCCGCCGCCATCAAGTACGTCAAGGGCATCGCCACCGCGGGCCTGGAAGCGCACTGGAACAATAAATTTCAAATGGAAATCCGCGATCCCGAATGCGGCACGCGCATCCTGCCCATCGTTTACCGCATCGTCTACGTGGAAAGCAACGAGCACTACCTCATGCAGATCCACAAGCGCTACGATCGCGAGGGCGTGACGGGTACCGTGATCGACGTTTCCCCCTCCACCAACGGCCAGGTGCATGCCCATGAGTTCGGCCACTGCTATGGCATTCCCGACGAATACTCGTATGTCGAAGGGGACGATGAAACCGTCAAGTACATGAAGCCGGACGGCACCTGGGACGCGCCCGTGTCGGCGCTGTCGGACGACGAGGAACCCGAAGAGCGGCTGGCCAATATCATGAACTCGGTCGGCTCCACGATTGTCTATCACCGCCACGCCTGGCAAATCGCCATCGAAGTGCAAGAATTGCTGCGCGCGGAAATAGGACGGAAAATCAAATGCGATATCATCCTCATCCGCTCCTAGCCGCACTGCTTGCAGTGTCCCTCCACCTTACAGGAAACGCCATGCCGAACGACGTGCTCTCCGTCAGCGCCCATTGCCTCGACAATCCCGCCTGCATTTTCACCGGCAGCGACATGCGCATCGAGGTCGTCATCAAAAATACCGGCAGCGCGGCCGTCGGCTATCCGCTCGACTACATCCAGCAACGCGGCCCCAACCTGCGCCTGATCGACAATGCCAGCGAGCGCAGCCAAGTCCTGAAGACGGGCCTGGCGGACCATGCGCTCAAGCGCGCCTTCACCACCATCGCGCCGGGGCAGTCGGTGGCGCTGCAAACCATCATCAAGCATACGGAACTGCTGCTGTTCCGCAAGGAATTCGTCGATGTGACGGCCGAAATCGGCGTCTCGGCGGGGATACGGAGCGGGGCCGGCGCTGGTTCTGACGCTGGCGAGGAAACGCTGCCGTTCAAGGGCGGGACGAGCTTGAAAATTATTGGCAGGGATACCCTGGAGCGGGAGGCGAAGAGGTGATGCTGGCCGTCTGGGTGAGGCTGGCTATGCTGGCTGTGGGAGGCGATGCGTAGGCGCTGGCCGCTACGGCTTGAGATGAGGGGACGGCGTTGGCCGCTGCGCGGTCAACGTGCCGCGCAGCGCGGTGGTTGGGCGAGTCGAATAGCCTCGCGCCCCTTAGGGCGCTCCGTCTTCGAATCCCACCGTCCCGTCCAGACAAACAAAAAAGCCTCCCGCAGGGGAGGCTTTTTTGTTTGATTCTGGCGGAGACGGTGTCCGTAGAACATCCCTATGAAATGCGACTCACTTTTGAGCGCTACCCCCCTGTCTACCCCCCCCCACACAATTACTGGATTGAGAGGTCGCTAAGTGTTTAGTTTCGTGCGATCATATTTCTCGTCATTCAGACACGACCTTAGCCATGCCAATGTCCCAACCTCTGCGCGATCCCGGTGCCAATGCGTACGGATCAGATAACGTCTACCGCGTGACGCGCCCCCTACACCTCAAATTTCCCGGCGCCCTCTACCACGTTACTTCGCGCGGAGACCGGCGTGGCACCATTTACCGGGACGATACCGATCGCCTTGACTGGCAAGAGGTACTAGCCCTGGTCTGCGAGCGGTACCATTTTGTCGTGCACAGTTTCTGCCAGATGAGTAATCATGATCATCTGCTCGTTGAAACGGCGGAAGCGAATCTGTCATAGGGCATGCGCCAGTTGAATGGCGTTTATGCCCAGCATTTCAATCGGCGCCACAAGCTTGTCGGGCATGTATTGCAAGGCCGCTATCAAGCCATCTTGGTGCCGCAAGAAAATTATCTGTTGGAATTGGCCCGCTACATCGTCTTGAATCCAGTCCGGGCGCACATGGTGGCATCACCCGACGACCGGTACTGGAGCAGCCCTCACTACGTTTTGGACAAAGCAGTGCCTCCATGCTGGTTGGCGGGTGTGGCGGTTGAGAACCGACGGGCCATCAGTCGATTAAAAGACTTCCGTGCTGTCGCCATACGCTTCAAAAAACGCGGGCATAACTTTCTCGCCGCCGTGTCGGTGGCAACAATGATGCTACGGCTCCAGTGAAGAGAGTCAGACACGTCCTAGTCGAAAAATCCCTATCGCAGCAATGCAGCCTTGATCATATGAGACCGCGAGACTGCATCCACCATGCCAACTCGTCGAACCAGTGGTCACTTGTCGTGCCTTTCTGCTTGAGGTCGAACCCATGACCGCCACGCTCGTAGACGTGGAGTTCGGCTGCTGCTCCCGCCTGCCGCCAGGCAGCGTAGAGCTGTACGGCATCGTTAGGCTGATACTCGTCATCGGCCGCGGCGGCGATGAAGGCCGCTGGTGCATCAACAGGAACAGGCGTTCGTAACCCGCCGTACAGCAAAGCGACGAAGTCAGGTCTCGAAGCCTTTTCTCCAATGGCAAGATCCGCGGCGAGATATGCTCCAGCGGAAAATCCGATAAAACCGACCCGCTTGGGGTCGATGCACCATTCTGGCGCGCGCTGTCGCACGATCCTCATGGCGCGCGCGCCATCCTCCACCGCGTGTTGCTCACCGGCAAAGCGCGGTAGCTCGATAGGAACTCCGCTCTTAGCCCGCGCCATGACTACTTCCATCTCCTTCATATGAACTTCGGGCAGTTGCATCGCATCAGGAACACTTCGGATCGTACGGTATTTGAGCACAAAGGCGGTGACGCCACGCTGCACCAGCAGACGCGCAACCGCGGTGCCTTCGGCCTCGTAACCCAGCCCAACAAAACCGCCGCCTGGAGCGACAATCATGGCTGTGCCATTCGCTTGGCCCGGCGCGGGACGGAACAGTTCAAGCGTGGGCTCACTGACGTTGCGGATCATGGTGTCGCCTGTTTTATCCAGATGCTCTCGGATTTCTGGTACGCCGAGCGAGACGGTTGTGCCTTCGGGATAGAGCGGGATAATCAACCCATCGTCTGTCGATATCTGTGCAGTAACTGTCGACGAAAGCAGTATCGCTGCGATACATAGGCTGATTCTTCTGATGTGGTGCTTCGTAAGCATTGTCGGCTTTCAGAACTTGGTTTTGAGGATGATGAATGCAGAACGTGGCTGAGCCGGCATCACGAGCGGGTTTCCGAAATACTGGTAGGTATCAAATGAGCGTCGCCCAGCCAGATTAACAACGGACGCCTGTATCGTAAATCGTCCGAAGTCATAGGCTGCCTGGGCGTCGATCATTGCGTAACCGGGTACACTCAGCGTGTTAGGAAGCGTAAGCTGACGGGCGCCGAGCGCGGTTACGCCTGCGCCGAACGACAAGCCTTTGGCCGCTCCGCTAAGGATGCGGTAGTGCGCAGCGATGCGCCCACTATTGCGAGGCACGCGGGTCAATTCGCTGCCGACAGGAATCGCATTATCTGCCGTAACCCTGGTGTTCGTGTGGGCATAATTGGCGAGCAACGAGAACGCCGGCGTGGGTTCCCAGATCAGGTCTGCTTCAACACCGCGTGCCCGTTGCTGGCCAGTCTGGATATTGAACCCAAGATTGTTCGGATCCGCCGTGGCGACATTGTCGCGGGTCTGGTTGAAGACCGCGATAGTGCCCGACAAGCCGGCTGTCGGTAACGCCAGCTTTATGCCGCCATCGACGTTACGCGAGGTCTCAGGCTTGGGCACAGCCACGCCAACGAAGCCAAATGCCGCGCGAAAGGCCGTCGCATAGCCCGCAAAGAGCGCGACACCGGGAGCGACATCAAAGGTCGCCCCGACCTTGGGCGAAACGCGGTGGTAGGTGTCCTCATTCGCCACCCCGATATTGCTGACTTCCTCGAATTTGAGCTGCGTATAGCGCAACGCGCCTGTCACGTGCAGCCTGCCGTAGGTCGCCTGATCCTGCAGATAAAAAGCTATCGTCCGATAATGGTCGGTCTGGAGGGAGTTGACCGGTAACTGCGGTGTGTAGACGACGTCATAGACCGGCTTGGCAAGGTCGATGCTGCCCTCTGGCGTGTTACTGACGAATAGTCCCATATTGCTGGAGAAACGAGTCCAGTCATAGTTAGCACCTACGAGAAAAGTATGCATTCCCCCTAGTATCTCGGCCTTTGCCAGCAAGTTGGCGTCGAATGTCGCCTCCTTCGTATCGGTGATCATGGTAATGGGGAGGATCGGATAGATGGTGGGCGTGGCCGGATCTGGCGGCATCATATCGGGATCGACAAAGCTGCCATACTGCCGGATCGCGCTATTGTAATAGCGGCCACTGACAGTCAGTTTGACATTGTCGGAGAAGATACGGCGCAGCGTCGCCTGCCCCATCCGATTGTCGTTCGTGGTCAGTGGCTGTGCAACCGGCGATCCAGGAAATGCGTTGCGGTCGATCTGCCCCGCCAGTGCCTGCCCAGCAGGAAGGCCCGAGTATTCCAGTTGGCTGCGGTGATTGGCCTGGGCCTGAAGCAGAAGATCAGTCCGGGGATCGATCTGGAACGACAGACTGGGCTGCACAGACCAGCGTCGACCATGGACCTTATCTATCCAGCTTTGGTTGCTCTGGTATTCGGCCGCGACCCTGGCCGCTATCCCTGGCGCTAGAGGCACGTTGAGATCGCCATAAGGCCCCCAAGTGGAGAAACTGCCAGCACGCATCGCCAGGAAGCCGCCGAGCTTGTCGTTCGGGCGCACAGATTCAATATTGATGATGCCGCCCAGCGGCGTACCCAGACCGCCGCCGTAGAGCGTGGCGCTAGGCCCCTTGAGTACGTCAATTCGTTCCACGCCCACCAGGCTGGTGGGATCGAACGCCTGCTGGTTGCCAGCGTAAATCGGCAAGCCATCCAGATAGACCTCGGCGGGAAAGCCACGTACGAGCGGCGGGATCAATAGCTGCTCCTCGGATCGCGTGGGGACAACGCCGGAAACATTGACCAGTGCCTCGCCCAGAGTGCGCCGGTCCTGTTCCTCGATCAGCGAGCGGGTCAGTACTTGCACCGACTGCGGCACCTCGATTAGTGGTGTATCGGTGCGAGTAGCGGCCGCTGCGGTAGGTACGGTGTAACGCTCGCGCCTCGCAGTTACAACAACTTGTTTAATCGTCCAGCTTGATGCACCCTCTTTTTGATCGGACGGCGTGTCCGTCTGGTTGGCCGCTGCATACGGAACGGGAGAAAGATCCGCGACCGGCACAATTGCGGCTTGCGCGTGGAGGTCAAAGCTGGTGGCATAGGCCGCAGCAACGCAGATGCACAGATAAGTTTTTTTCATGAGATGCCTGATTCAAGTCGTTTTTGCGCCAGGATGGCGTGGAAAAAAATTGAGAGCTAACCTTGGTTTAGCGCGCTAAAGATAGGGGCCGTCGCCTGTTCTCGTGCGTGGAACCGTCACTGGGTGCAGCCCATCGAGCCGCTCATGTGAAGCCGGCCATTGCTGGCCTGGTCCCGTGCATACACGGCGATGGTCTGATAACGATCGTTCTAGGTGAAGCCCGGAGGGTCACTCATGCCATCCTCCTTTCCTTGTGCCGCACCTTGTCGCGCAGCCAGATACGCAGGCGACGCAAGCCAATCACGACGCCGGTGACGCTCAGGGCCAGGCCCCCCATGCTCAACAGGATCAGGACCGCGTCGCGCCATGGCCCCGTGCGCAACAACGGCGGCAGATCCCAGCTGTGCAGGAAACTGAACAGCCAGCGGCTCACACGCTGCGACCGGTCCAGCGCCAGCGCCACGTCGCCCGTGTAGGGGTCGATATAGGCCCAATTTCCATGAGGATCGAGGAACTGCACGCACAACACGGGCAGGCGCCGCTCCGCAGCGCCCATCATGGCCTCGGGCTGGCGCCCATAATAATAAGCATCGTATTGCCCAAGCCAGGCATGGCCCGCTCCGATACCAGGCAGTAGCTTGCTGGCTGCGTGCAGCAATGCCTCTGCCCCCCACTGTTCCCGCACCTGCACGTTGCTGCCACTGTTCACGATCAGGCGCGTGCGCGCCGCCGCATCGCGCGCCAGCAGATAGGGCTGCCCGTCGAGTACGCGCCACTCAAGCTCGCTGGCATGAAATCCCTCTGCCTCCAGCATGTACAGTGCCCGTTGCGGTTCCAGCGCAAGGCGAGCTGTCGCCGGCGTGCCGCCGCGATAGGCTGCCAGGTCCGGCCGCTCGCCCTTGGCGTCGAAGATGCGGAAGGGATTCATGGACATCAGCCCGCTGAAGATCCAGGTACACACGATGGCCGCAAAGAGCAGTCCGATGATGTGGTGCCAATGCATATAGGATTCGCGATACGGTGACCTTGCGCCGGACTTGTAGCGTTGTGTAAAACGCCAGCGCCAGATACCCACCAACGAACCCGACAGCGCCGTCACGGTAGCGATAGCTGAAAGTATGATCACCGTCCAGCTCCATAGCGGATCAGTGGAGCGCTCGCGCAAGGGATACACCCAATGCAGCCAGGCGCCAACGAAATTCCACAGGCGCTGGGTACGCGGCGCATCGATCACGACCTCTCCCGTGACGGACGACAGATACAACAGCGTATCGTCGGCATCATCCATTCGTACCATGTGCAATGGTCGATGCGGATCCAGTCCGCGTGAATGCGTCCAGCGATCTTCGCGTACCTTGCCCAGATAAGCTGCCTTGGCGCCGGGCAGGAAAGCCTGCGCCGCAGCCAGCGCTTCAGCAGGGCCGGCAAGGCCGGCAGGTGTGCCGCTGCGCGCATCAAACAACTGAAAGTGGCCGCGGTCGTCCCGCACGCGATACACAGGGCTGCCGCCTACCGACGTCAGGACCAGATCGCGCACGCCGGCCGGCGCGGCCAGTTGTTCAAGTATTTTGTCCGGGCTGATGCAGCATGTCGCCGGCTGCAGCGCCGGCATGTTGACCAGACGTTCCCAGGGCGTCAACTTGGGATAGCCGACAAACAGCATCACCATGCCACTGATAAACCACAATGCCATCAGGACGCAGGCAAACACACCCGTCCAGCGGTGCAGCTGGTAAGAAAAACGCTTGGCGGCAGACATCACGGCGGACATCCTATAGCGTTGTACAACCATCAGTAGCGATAATGCACTGTAGCCTCGACGCGACGGCCAGGCCCGTTGAACCACTGGTTGGTGGTGTAGTAGGCGGTCGTGAAGTACTGTTTGTCGAAGGCGTTCGTGGCGCGCAGCGTCAATGTGGTATCGCGCGCGGCCTTCCAGCGCAGGGCAAAATCAGTGGTGGCATAAGCAGGCATCACTATCCTGTTGGCATTGTCGGCGTAGCGGTGGCCCACGTAACGCACACCGCTGCTGGCAGTCCAGTCGGGCAGGAAATTCCAGCTCAGCCACACATTGGCCAGCTTCTCGGCAACGTCTGGTGGCACCTTGCCCGCGCGTGACACGGCTGCACCGGCTTCTGCTTCGATAAAATCATCATATTTGGCGCGCAGCACCGTGGCATTCGCGTCCAGTTGCCAGCCGGACGCCAGTGCCAGCGACAGCGTGGCTTCCACTCCGGTCGACGAGCGTTGACCGACCTGTACGCGCAACTGCGGATTGCTCGCATCGCGTGCCAACAAGTTGTTTTTCCTGATCTGATACGCTGCCAGCGTCCACTCACCTTGCTTGCGCCAGAAAGACTGTTTCAAGCCCACTTCCAGCTGTTTGCCGGTGGACAAGTCGAATTTACTGTTGGCCGCACTGAGCGACAACAAGCCACCGACCGGATCGGCTGCCTGGGCGTACTGGGCATACAGGGCTAGATCCGGCGACAGGTCATACACGCTGCCAAGGCGCCAGCCGATATTGGTATAGGTCTGCTCGAATTCCGTCTTGGCGCTGATTAAATTACGGCGCGAAATCTCCGCGTGGTCATAACGCAATCCTGCTAAGAGGGCCCAGGACGGCGTCAGCTCCAGGCGGTCTTCGGCGAAAATGGCGTATTGCCGGGCCTTGTTGCGATAGCGGGGGATGGTCGGCACGGCGCTCACGAACACGCCCGCCACCGGCAGGTATGGATCGACCGCAGCCGGGTCCGGGCTGCCAACATAGGTGTTATTGGTGTGCTTGAAGGTGCTGGCGTTCAGGTCGAAGCCCACGGACACCTGGTTTTTCAGGCCCCACAACACGCTGCGGTGGCTGATGTCGGCACCCGCCCCGGTTTGGTCCTGGTCGTGGAAGATTTCCGTGTCGCCGGAACGGTCAATCAGCCCAGTGGTGGCATTGTAGGCATAGGTTTCGGCGTTGCGGTAGTGACGTGCACTGCGAATGTCATACAAGCGCGCACGCACGGTCGTGTCGTTCGATGGCGTCCACTCCATGCCCAGTTCGCCCCAGCGGTCATCATAGCGAATCACGCTGTTGCTCACGTTGTAGTTTTTTTCGCGCAGTGCCGGCAGTTGACGACCATTCACCAGCGGCGTGCCAAAGTAGCGCATGGGATGCTGCAAGCCCTGGGCATAGCTCAGTTTCAGACGCAGCTGCGGTGTCGCATCGAACTGCACAGCGCCCGCAAATGCGAGGTCGCGCGATTGCCCCATGTCGACCCAGCCATCCGAACGGTTGCCGCTCAGGTCGACGCGATACGACAGCTTGTCATTGATGGCGCCACCGCTGCCCAGGCCGATACGCTGCGTATTGTCACTGCCGATCGTCGCCTGCACTTCGTTGCGGATGGCCCCGGGCGTGGGCTTTTTGGGAATGACGTTGACCACGCCGCCGATGGCACCGTCGCCGTACACGACGGAGGCCGGTCCGCGCAGCACTTCAATGCGTTCCACTGACCAGGTATCGAAAGGAAACGTCAGGCCGATGCCGCCGTACTGGCGCACACCGTCATACAGGCGCATGACGGACGTGGTGTCCGTAAAGCCGCGTGCCGACAGCGAGCTGCCGCCATTACCAGGATGTGCCATGCCGCTGATCCCCGCCGAGCGGGTAATCGCGTCGACGAGGTTGCTGTCGCCGCGCTCTTCGATCTGGGCGCGGGAAATGACGTCGACGCTGGCCGGCGTCTGCATCGGCGTCAGGTCCAGATTCGAGCCGGTCGATGCTGGCGACTTGAGCGTGACCGCTTTGTCAGCCGTCACCAGCACCGCTGGCAGGGTCGGTGCTTCGGCGGCGCAGGCGCCGCCAGAGAACATGGCCAGCGATAACGCACCATGTGCACACAGTGCTACCCGGGCCAGCAACTGTTCCGTTAATCGGGTCTTGCGTAAGTTAATCATGATAAGTCTACAAAAAAAGAGGCATGGGGTTTGCCGCAGGTCATATCCGGCGGCAGGCAAAAAAAGAGGTTCGCAGCGGCTTAGAAGCGCATGGTCGCCGACACGTACAGGGCACGGCCATCACCTGGCGCATGACGGGTGACGTCATTGATCCAGACATATTCGTAGTAGCGATCAGCCAGATTCTTCAGTTGCATGTCCAACGAGAGCGAGCGGGAAACACGGTAAGTCAGGCCCAGGTTGAGCAAGGCATAGGCGCCGTACTTGGCGCCGGTGTTGGCGGTCGTCAGAAAGTAGTCGCCCTGTCCGTTGGCCCAGGCGGACAGCTTGACTGCCGGACTCAGCTGGAAGTCGTAGCCGGCAGAATAAAGATGGCCAGGCACATGATCGATTTCTTTCCCCAGTGTGGCCGGCGCAGCCGGATCCGGCTCGACGATGCGTGTGCGCTGGCGTGAATAGGCAAACCAGGCGCTGTGTCGTTCGCCCTGGTGCACATTCAGTTGCAGATCAATGCCTTCGCGACGGGTCTTGCCGACGTTTTCCGAGTCTCCCGTCGGGTCGTTGAGCTTGCGCTTGACCTCATCGGAGGCGTCCTGGCGCCACAGGGCAATGCGGCCATCCGCCCAGGCTATGGGCTTGAATTTGACGCCGGCTTCCCAGCCCTCATTCATCGAGGGACGCAAGCGGTTCGCATTGGACTGATATGCCCCCGCACCCGCACCAACCTGGAACGTCTTGCCCCAGTTCGCGTAGATGCTGGCTGCCTGCCATGGACTGTAGACGGCGCTGAACTTCGGTTGCCGGATCAGGCCATAATCCTGAATCGGGTAGTGCACTTGCTTGGAAGGGTCCGAGAAGTCGCCTTGCACCTTGTCGACGCGGTAGCCTGGAATGATCTTCAGGCCGGGAACAGGCAGGAAGACCGCTTGAACATAGGTGCCGTAGGTATCGAAGTCAAAGCGCTGGTCGCGCGTCGTGGCCTTGCGTACCTTGTCCACCGTGCTGTAGCGCGGGCTGCGGTCTTGCTGATGTTCCGCATTCGCGCCAACCTCGACCGACATGCCGCGCGCCCATGCTGCAGAGAGTGCTTGTGGCCGATATGTCAGGCTTGCCAGTACGCCAACATGCCTTTCGTCGATGATGCGCTCTTGCTGTGATGCAAGTAGCGAATAACGTAGCCAGCGCTGGTCGCGCACGCTGTTGACATATGCCTTGGCCGACAGCGACAGGCTCGGGGTCAGGTCGGAATCGAGGTGCGCACTCAACTGGCTCATCTCACGGTTGCCACCGTCCGACTGCGCATACGGATAAGAGGCGGTCGGCGTGCGATGCGCATCGGCCGCTTCCAGATAGCCCGCCTCGTCGCCATGGCTTTGCGTGTGGCGCGCGATCACGCCGATGCGGGTGCGCGCGTCGTTGGTGGTGTAAAACAAGTTCGCCGACAGTGTATATTTGTCAAAGGCGGAATTCTGCCGATAGCCGGCAGACTGCAGATAACCGGCGAAGTAATTTTGCGTCCAGTTACCTTGTTCCATGCCTTGGGCCAGCTGCATTTCGCGGGTGCGGAAACTGCCATAGCTGAGCCGCGCTTCGCCGTCATTACCTCCCGTGCGCGTATGCATATTGACATTGCCGGCGATATTATGCAGGCCATAGCGCGGATCGTTGGTGCCGCGCACGATTTCGATGCGGCTGATCTCCAGGGGGAACAGCATGTCCAGGAAGGGCATGCCGCCGCCGTTGTCATTGCTGGGTATGCCATCGATCAGGAGCTTGACAGCGTTAACCTCGCCTTCGCCGTTAAAGCCGCGGAACGACAGTTTTCCCGATTCATTGCCTTGCCTGAATTGGGTCAGCATCACGCCTGGCGCGCGCGTCAGCAGTTCCCAGGTGTGATTGACCTGCTGTTGCTGGATCACTTCCGGTGCGAGGATATCCACCGAGCTCAGTATGTTACGCGACGACAGCGGGCCGCTGCTGCGTGCATTGACTTCGACCTTGCCCATCTGCAGCACGGCGTCATCGCCTTGTACTTGCTCCTGCGCATGGGAAAAAGCCGGGAGCGCGATGGCACCGATCTGTGCACACAGCAACAAAACGCGCGGCGCTGTAACGCTCCGGCGGAGGGGGGAAACAGGAAAATTTTGATTCAACATAAACATCCAATAAAGCGCCGCCAGCGATGGCTGGCAGACGCAAGGGGTAATAAAGAACACCGGTATTAGAAACTGGCCGAAGCACCTATCTGTGCGCTACGTCCGGGCATCGGGTAGCCCGGACGGTAGGCGTACTTGCGGTCAAACAGATTCTCCAGCGCCAAAAACACTTCCCCTTTGCGGCCAAGTGCAGGCACGGGATAGGCAATACGCGTATTGGCGATGGCGAAGGAGGACACCTGCTCGTTGTTCACGGCCCCGGCGGTGCGGGTGCGGTTCAGCGCCCATACTTCCGATTGATATTGCGCATCGACAGCAACACGCAACAGGCCCAGGTTGCCGTTCAGTCCCGCAGTCAAGGCGCGTTTCGGGGTGTACGGCAAATTGTCAATCTCTGGATTGAGCAGAGTCACTCCTGCAAATGTCGACCAGCCTGTGGCAATCGCCTGGCGCAAAGACAATTCCATGCCGCGCATACGGTAGGATCCCAGATTCAGGAACTGCGGCGGCGGTGGCACATCCGGCGGGAAGCCAAACACATAGCGGTTCTTGACCTTGTCCTGGAACAGGCTCAGATCAACTTGCGTGGCCGGGACAGGTGAAAACTTCGCGCCCAGCTCCAGATGGTCCAGCTGCTCCGGCGCCAGCTGTTTCCAGCTGCTGCCCAGGGCGGGGATGAGCGAGGCCAGCAGCGGCGCTTCCAGGCCGGGATAGTTGATACCGCGCGACAGGCTGGCGAATACAGTCAATTTGTCCGATACCAGGGACAGCCCCGCATGCGGCGCCGATTTCGAGGCGAACTGGCTGTGCTCATACCAGCGGATGCCTGCCGATGGCACCAGACTCCAGCGCTGGTCCAGCGCCCATTTCTGTGTGTAAGCAAAATACGGCGAAGTCAATGTAAAAGTGGGCGCATCGAAGCGCGCCTGCGGCGCCGGCGCGATGCGCAGGAATTGCACATCGCCGGACAGGCGTTCGTAATCGATTCCTCCGAGCACCGTGGCACCGTTACCCAGCACATACTGCTCCTTCCAGCGTGCGCCGCTCATGCTGAAATGGCTCGGCGTGTCGCCGTCGGGCGCTGGCTGCTTGAGCCAATTGCCGTCGCCGCTGTTGTGGTACACCTTCAGCTCGCCGGACAGTTCGCCATGCACGTGCGCTAGCGACGCGTGCAACATGTTGGCGCGCGTGTTGTATTCGGGTATCTGCGTTAGGGCTGGCTGGCGGTTGTCGCCGGGATCGCGTGCCTTGTTGTCGACGTACAAAAAGCCCGCGCCCAGCGTCCAATGGGGATCCAGGCGCCATGCCAGGCGTCCCAGCAGATTATTCAATTCGCCATCGGCACCACGGCGGTGCCCGTCCGACTTGGCATGGCCCTGGGCCAGCAAGAAATCCAGGTTGCCCTGGCGTCCGACGATATCGGCCTGTTCGATCAACGTACCGAAGGAGCCGGCGGAGATTTTTCCGAAGCCGTGAACGCCTTCTTCGCTTGCCTGCTTGGTGTCCAGGTTGATCGAGGCAAAATTGTTGCCATTGACCTGGGGCTGGGGGCCTTTCATCACCTCGATTGCGCGCATGCCGTTGATGGGCAGCAGGTCGAGCAAGGGGTGGTTCCAGACGCCCATATAAAACGGTATGCCATCGATATAGGTCTTGATCTCGCTACCAGGACGGCTCACGCCCATGCCACGGATAAATACCGCGCCACCCTGGTCGCCGCCAAAAGCACCGACCGGATTGTAGCGCGACACCTGTACGCCAGGCGTGCGGCGTAGTGCCGAGGCGAGATCGACGGCGTTCTGATCGCGCAACTGCGCTTCGGTGATGATGGCAGTATTGCTGGAAAAACCGTCAATATCGACTTCTTCAACAATGGGTTGTCCTGTGACGGTCACGGTTGGCAATACATCGGTTTGCGCGCGCGCGGTGCTGGAAAAGGCCAGGGAAAGGGCCAGCGCAATGTGGTGTGGTTTCATATTTTAAGAATGGAATGTTGTTTTTTAAAAATGAGTTACTGTTTTAATGGTGAGCGTGATGGGCATCTGTACTGCTTTGCTGGTCGAACAGGCCGAAGCGACGCAGCCGCTCTTTGCTGACAGTGCGTTCCACCTCGCCAAGTTTGCGCAGTAGTTCGCTGGCGTCCTTGGCCGGAATGCCAGCGTCGTGCAGGGCATCAGCCTGCTTCAGTCCATCGCCACCACAAACAAGGATTTCCCATGCGCCGCCTGTCTTACGTAGCAGGGCCCGCCCACCGCGTTCTCCCTGTATCCAGTCGGCAATGGCGTAGTTGCCAGTAATAGCGATGGGATCCGTTTCGACCTTGTGCGCAGGTTGATCATAGGTATGCGCAATCAGACCGCGCACTTGCTGCTGGTCGGCGCGCTCCGTCGCTGGCGCAGCGCCGACCGGCGCCGTGAAGAAAAGCAAAGCCAATAGTGCAGTTGCGACGAAGGTAGTGCCAGATGGAGCGCGGGCGAACAAAGTGTCCGAAGTGAACGGCGACGGACGTTGTGGGTCGATAGCATAAGGCATGAAAATCTCCTTCAGGTGGTGGTGGACGACAACGGCAGCGGCGTCAGCGGCAGATGGACCGCTGGCGCGTTGTTGAGGCAATAGGCGGCGAAGTAATAACAAGCCAGGGCGATAAATGCGGCCGTATTGAAACAGCGAACGGCATGCAGCAGCACCGCGAGGAGCGGCAGATTCTTGCGTGAAGAAGTCATCTTGTCTTCCTGGGACATAGCGGCAACTCTCCCATTGAGAGAGGCATTGCCGACCATCATCTTGGGATCGCGCGCGTCAGCATGATCGCCGGGCAGCAATTGCGGACGTTGCTATCGGCAGACGGTATGACACCGTCCTTGGAACAACCATGCAAACATCAGAGCCAGGAGTCAACAGGCGCGGGCGACTTTGAACTGCAGCGTCACAACCGGTTGACGTGACGTCCGCAGGCAAGCATTTACATTGCTAGCGGAGGCCCACGGGGATTCGCCGACGACCAGACGAAGAGCGTGCGGGGGGCACGATAGAATAAGGGAGGAAATATGGCACGCGTGCCAGGGATGGCTAACGGCAGGTCTGAAGTTGGCAGCAAGGCAAAGGAGCCTGCATGCGTGAAACAATACGGACAGTGTTCAAACGCGTGTACGACAGGGGCGACTGCAGGCTGTCGTTCAGCATCGCCTGCAGGCGCCGCCTTGAGGCCATCGACAGTACAAATTTGCAGCAACGCCGAAGGCATCGCCGATGGTGAGGACGCGGCCAAGGCATGTGAAATGGTAGGCGCGAGCGCAGCGAACAGCACGGCCAATACGGCCAGCCATATGTGCAACACGCGTTTTCTTACCATTTTATGCATGCTGCATTATAGCCAATAACTGGTTTCTATCGCCACCTTTAACGCTACTTGCCTAAAGGATACGCATATTTTGTGGCCCGTCTGACCGCCAACCGGCTTGCCTTGGCAAGTCGCCAGGGCCACATTCTGTGCCCTCCTTCGGCCGCTGGGCCTCGCAGAGCAGGCTACCGTTGAGCACGAAGTGCGAATAAGCAGGTGTGAAGTTAGCCAACCGAAGGTTAGCTAACTTCACCTATCCTGCCCCGCTTCGCGCAGCGACTGAACCACTAAAATCGTCGGACGCAACGTCGACCAAACCCCTTTTTTGGCACGGCGGAAAGCAAATAAGGCCTTATAAGGCCTTATTTGTGCCATATCTGCTTCAACCGTGGCATTTTAGGCTTCAACCGTGTCAGATTTGTGGTTCAACCGTGGCAGATTTGTGGTTTAACCGTGCAAGTTCCGCACGACATGAGGGCGATTAAATACCATGAAGAATCCTGTGCAGAACAACTGCATGCCTGGCTCAAACGCCACCATCAGCGAAGCGCGTCCAGGATTTCGTCGCATTTCTGGCCTTCAGCGACGATACCCGCAGCAACAAGCAACTGGTGACGCCAGGATGGCGATCCGCTCTGCGCCAGTGCCGTCGTACTGGCACCGATCCTGCCTCACCGTTGAAGAGAAACACGTCCCAAGTGACTCCTACCTCCCGCCATAGTACCTTGGCGCGCTTCAGCCGCCTGCCTGGAGTGTCGGCAAGCAGCGGAAAATGGGGTAGCAGGATCTAAGCAAGCGCCAAGGAAGCTACCGTCCTGGCCTCCGTAAGACTCCAGGGCCGCTTGCAGGCCTGGTTCAGGAACGCGTGCCAGCACGGGATGCGGACAGTGGCTGCAAGGCGCCTGAACACGCATGCCAGTCCTCAGCCCGCGCAAGGATACTCCATGGGGCATGCCATCACACGACAGACGGTGCGGGATTGCTGCAAAAGTCAGACCATGCCTGCATCAGCACGATACGCTTGTCGAACAAGTCGCCGCGCCGATAGGCGGCTTCCACCCTGTCCGGCAAGCGGTGCGCCAGCGCATGCTCGCATACCTCACGTGAAAAGGCATTGGCCGCCGCCTCGGCGCACCAGTCACGGAAGGAAGAACGGAAACCGTGCACGGTGATGTCGTCAAACTGCATGCGGCGCAAGACTGCCGTCAAACTCATGTCCGACAACTGCGTGCCACGCTTACGGCCTGAAAAGATGATGTCCCCCTGACGCGGCACTGCGCGCAGCAGCGCAAGCGCCCCACCAGAGAGCGGCACGCGATGCTCCTTGCCTGCCTTCATGCGCTGCGCTGGAATCGTCCACAGGGCCGCCTCCAGGTCAATCTCCGGCCACCGCGCACCCCTGACCTCTCCTGAGCGCGCAGCCGTCAGGATGGCAAACGCCAGCGCCCTGGCAGCAATCCCTTTCTGACCCGATAAGGCGGCCATGAATCTGCCGATCTCTTGCCACGGCAGGGCCGGCCTGTTTTTCACCGGAGAAACCTTGTTCGGATTGGCCAGCAGATTTTCCAGATGGCCTTTCCAGCGCGCCGGATTTTCTCCCTGACGAAAGCCGCTGACCGTTGCCCAGTCGAGTATGCATTCGATTCTGCCGCGTATGCGCGTTGCCGTCTCCGTCTTTGACAACCAGATTGCATCGAGCACCTTGACGACCAGATCGGTGTCGATCGCCGCGACAGGCAGCGCCCCCGCCAATGGGAACACATAGGCGGCCAGGGTGTTTTCCCACTGCGCCACATGTTTGGCATTTCTCCAGCCATGCCGGTGCGCCGCGATATACGACGCCGCACACTGTTCAAAGGTCATTTGACGCGCACGCGCCAGCATCCCGGCCTGTTTTTCCTGGCGGCGCATTGCCAGCGGATCGCGCCCTTCGCTCAGCAGCAAACGGCATTGCCGCGCCTTTTTACGCGCCTCGACCAGATCGACTGCCAGACAAGAACCCAGCCCCATTTCGTGACGCCTGCCAGCTACGCTGTAACGAAACAGCCAGCTCCTGGCGCCAGCGCCGGATACTTGCAGCACCAGTCCGCCGCCATCCCCGTAATACCCTGGCTCCCTGGTGCGACCGACGACCAGCGCCGACAGCTTGTTCATCCTGATTGCCATGACACCACTCCCGCATTGCGAGAACCGGTACTAATTTTAGCGCGCGATCAAGCGCGTGCTGGCAACGACACTTGATCCTGCACAAGGCAAGTTGCGGCAACAGGCTGGACATAACAGGACCGGTGACGTACGCCTGAAGGCAGCGCACACAGCCATACCTACCCCCCAGCCTACCCCCCAGCAGATGCAGGATTGACGCGGCAGGCAGCGGACGCTGGCGGATGGATTTACGTGGTTTCTCCTATGAGGAGCGGAAATGAAAAAACCCGCCGAAGCGGGTTTTTAGAAATACTGGCGGAGACGGTGGGATTCGAACCCACGATACAGGTATAAGCCGTATGCATCCTTAGCAGGGATGTGCCTTCGGCCACTCGGCCACGTCTCCTAGCTGATTACTCAACTATGTCTCTGTAGCTAACTGCGCTGCAGCGACGAACGTCATAATATCGATTGCCCCCCCTTTGGTCAAGGGCGTGGGGCAATATTTTTGGATATTTAAGCTTTTTCCAGCTCGAACGCCTTATGCAGCGCGCGAACGGCCAGTTCCATGTACTTTTCATCGATCAGCACGGAGATCTTGATCTCGGAAGTGGAGATCATCATGATGTTGATGCCCTCTTCCGACAGGGTACGGAACATTTGCGATGCGACGCCAACGTGGCTGCGCATGCCCACGCCGACGACGGACAGTTTCGACACTTTCGCGTCGCCCGTGATGCTGGCCGCGCCCAGCGATTCGCGGTTCGCTTCCAGCACGGCCAGCGCGCGCGTGTATTCGCCGCGCGAGACGGTGAAGGTGAAGTCCGTTTTACCGTCGACCGACTGATTCTGTATGATCATGTCGACTTCGATATTCGCGTCCGCCACCGGTCCCAGGATGTGGTACGCCACGCCTGGACGGTCGGGCACGCCGAGCACGGTGATTTTGGCTTCATCGCGGTTGAAGGCGATGCCGGAGATGACTGCTTGTTCCATGTTTGTATCTTCCTCAAACGAAATCAGGGTGCCTGAATTGGCTTCTATTTCCAGCGGCAACATCGGGTCGGTCAGCGACGACAGCACGCGCGTGGGCACGCGGTAGTTGCCGGCAAATTCCACCGAACGCGTTTGCAGCACTTTGGAACCCAGCGAAGCCAGTTCCAGCATTTCTTCAAAGGTGATGGTCTTCAGGCGGCGCGCCTCGGAAACAACGCGCGGGTCGGTCGTGTAGACGCCGTCGACGTCCGTGAAGATCAGGCACTCGGCCGCCTTCATGGCGGCGGCAATCGCCACGGCCGAGGTGTCGGAACCACCGCGGCCCAGGGTCGCGATATTGTCGTTCTCGTCGACGCCCTGGAAACCGGTAATGATGACAATCTTGCCCGCATCGAGGTCGCGTTTGACTTTTTCGTCATCGATCGACTGGATGCGTGCCTTGGTAAAGGCGGAATCGGTCTTGATCGCGACTTGCCAGCCAGCATAGGATACGGCTTGTTTGCCGATCGCCAGCAGTGCCATCGACAATAGGCCGACGGACACTTGTTCGCCTGTCGAGGCGATCATGTCAAGTTCACGGGGATCGGGTTGATCCATGATTTCCTTGGCCAGTCCAATCAGGCGGTTCGTTTCGCCCGACATGGCCGATGGCACCACCACGATTTGATGCCCAGCGTCGTGCCATTTGGCAACGCGCTTGGCGACATTCTTGATACGGTCAGTCGAGCCCATCGACGTACCGCCATATTTGTGGACGATTAAAGCCATAAGAGTGAAGTTTCCGCTCAAGAAGAATAAAAAAGGAGGGCTTTACTCTACATGCCGCAATGCAAAATAACAAGCTAAAAAGCGCATTAGCTCATACCGATTACGCATATGAAAATAAGCAATCCATGCAGTCGGGAGCGCATGGGCAGCCACTTGCCAGCCTCCCCGAGAGTGGCCGTGGCAGCTGCCCTTACGCTCAGCAGGAGCGCCAGCGCAAGGCCACACGGGGACGATCCAGCAGGCCCAGGCAATGACAATCGAGGCCTATACCAGCCGCATACAGCAATTGTTGCGCCGCACAGACAAGTGGCAGGCGTTCGCGCTCCCAGGCGGGCACGTCGAATGCCTGATAATGGTATTTCAAGCTCCTGGTGGGACGGTTCAAGGCCAGTTTCAAGCGCTCACCGCCCTGGCGGAAGTCGATCTTCAAGGTTTGAGCTTGCAACCAGGCAATATCGATGCCTTGGCCGCCCGCTTCCACCGTGTCGAAATGCAGCACGCCGCCATACGCGGGAAACGCCAGGCACGCTTCGCCTTTCCACACAAATTGCTGGCCAGCCTTTTCCAGGCCGGGAATGCCCGCGTCGTCACGCTCGCGCATGCCGGCCAGGTCATCGAGCTTCGGCGTCAGATATAAACGGTCGCGGTGGCGCCGCACATGGCATTCGGGATGCGTCACCAGCAATTGCGCATCGGGCCGCGCTTCCAGCAATTGCGCCAGCATTTCCGCCAGCCATGCCGTCGACGGCATGCGCAAGCCGCGCGTGCCGAACCAGTGGCGCAGCAGGTTGTAGCAGCGGTCCGCGCTCAGCTCGCGCAACTTCGCCAGTTCGATGCAGTCGCCATCGAGGCAATTTAGCAAATCCTGCGTCGCCAGTTCCGTCAACAGGCGCTGCGCCGACTGCGCATGCTGGGCGCTGCGGGCGAAGCGTTCCTGGAAACCGGGAAAGGCCTGCGCCAGCACGGGCATCACCTGATGCCGCAGAGCATTGCGGGCAAAGCGGGGATCGTCGTTCGACTCGTCGTGGATGTGTGCGATCGCATGGTGCGCCACATACGCTTCAAGCTGTTTGCGCGACACCGACAGCAGCGGGCGCGCCATCACCAGGTCCGGGTTGCCCAGCAGCTCGGGCGCGCTATTGGCGCCATCCATGCCGGACAGCCCTGCCGTGCCGGAACCGCGCAGCAATTGCAGCAGCACCGTCTCGGCCTGGTCATCCTGGTGGTGGGCTGTGAGGAGCAGGCGCACGCCGTGCACCGCGCACAGCTCGCCCAGGGCCGCGTAACGGCGCTTGCGGGCCGCCTCTTCCGTGCCCGTCTTTGCATTCTTTTCCAAGGTGACCTTGCGTGCTTCAAAGGCAATGCCCATGCCGGCGCACGTTTGCTCGCAGTGCGCCAGCCAGGCATCCGCATTCTGGCTCAGGCCGTGGTGCACGTGAAACGCGTGCAGAGCCACGCTGTGCTCCTGCGCCCAGGCATGCGCCAGGTGCAGCAGGGCCGCGGAATCGAGACCGCCGCTCAAGGCGATGCCGATCGTCTCGCCTGCTTGCGGTCCGCAGGTTTCCAGCGCGCGGGCGAAGATATCGGCGACAGTGACGGTTTGTTGCTTTTTCAATCAGGACTCCGGGAATGCAAAGAGGGACAGGCTGCTAAACGGATGGTGTCGTTTAGCGGACTGTCCCTGGTGTTGTCTCAACCCAAGACCTTGAAAAGCCGGGGTCAGACCTTAAGGTCTGACCCCAGACTCTGCCGTTGGGTTTAAATAAATTACTCGCTCGGCGTGGTTTCCTTGAACTTGCCGTAGCTCAGCAGTTTTTCATGGCGCGCTTGCAGCAAGTCCTTGGTTTTCATGCCGTGGAACTGGCGCAAGGTGTCGGCCAGGGCACGCTTGAGCAAGGTCGCCATCTGTTTCGGATCGCGGTGGGCACCGCCCAGCGGTTCGTTGATGATCTTGTCGATCAGACCCATGGCTTTCAGGCGGTGGGCAGTCAGGCCCAGCGCTTCGGCCGCGTCGGAGGCGCGCTCGGCGCTCTTCCACAGGATCGAGGCGCAGCCTTCCGGCGAGATCACGGCATAGGTCGAATATTGCAGCATCAGCACGGCGTCGCCCACGGCGATGGCCAGTGCGCCGCCGGAACCGCCTTCACCGATGATGGTGGCGATCAGCGGCACTTTCAGTTCCGCCATCACGTACAGGTTGTGGCCGATGGCTTCCGACTGACCGCGCTCTTCCGCGTCGATGCCGGGGAAGGCGCCTGGCGTGTCGACGAAGGTGAAGATGGGCAAGTTGAACTTCTCAGCCACTTTCATCAGGCGCATGGCCTTGCGGTAGCCTTCCGGCTTCGGCATGCCGAAATTGCGCATGGCGCGCTCTTTCGTGTCGCGGCCCTTCTGGTGGCCGATGACCATGCACGGCTGGCCGTTGAAGCGGGCCAGGCCCCCGACGACGGACAGATCGTCCGCGTAGCTGCGGTCGCCATGCAATTCGTGGAAATCGGTAAAGATTTCATTCACATAATCCATGGTGTAGGGGCGTTGCGGGTGGCGCGCGATCTGCGCCACTTGCCACGGCGTCAGCTTGGCGTAGATATCTTTGGTCAGCTGCTGGCTCTTCTTGGCCAGGCGGTCGATCTCTTCCGAGATGTCGACGGCCGAATCGTCTTGCACGAAGCGCAACTCTTCGATCTTGGAATCGAGTTCCGCGATCGGCTGTTCAAAATTGAGGAAAGTCGTTTTAGTCATTGTACCTCCAGGTTTTACCGGCCACGGCGCCAGGGCGCGCGGCGTCATCTATGTTTATTTTACCGTACCGGCTGCTGCGCCGGGGGCTGCATCGGTTGCGGCAGGGGCGGCTGCAGGGTCGAGACTGCGCCACAAATACCACGTCGCCACGGTGCGCCACGGTTCCCAATTGGCGGAAACTTCGCGCGCATCGCTGCGGGAAACTGGCTCACCGGAGAAATAATTGACGCTGATGCCCTGGATCAAACCGGGGTCGTCGATCGGCAAGACATTCGGCCTGAGCAGATTAAATATCAAAAACATCTCGGCTGTCCAGCGCCCTATGCCACGGATCTGCACCAGTTCGGCGATGACGGCTTCGTCATCCATCTGGTCCCACTGGCTGGCGTGCACGCGCTTGGCCTTGAAATGGTCGGCTAGGTCGAGGATGTATTCGGTCTTGCGTTTGGACAAGCCGCAGGCCGACAGTTGCTCGGCGCCGGCCTTCAATACTTGCGAAGGCGTGCATTTCGGGCAAGCGGCCAGCAGCTTTTTCCAGGCAGCATCCGCCGCCTTGGGTGTGATCTGCTGCCCCACCAGCGAACGGGCCAGGGTGGTAAACGGGTCGCTATGGCCGACCAGGTGCAGGTCGCCAAATTGCGGGATGAGCTTTTTCATGATGCGGTCGCGCTTCATCAGCTCGATCTTCGCCTCTTCCCAGTAGTGCGGCACCTGGATCGCTTGCGCCAAGTCCGTCACCTTGGGCGCTTCCCCGTTTTCCCTGGACGTTGGCATCATGCGCGGCGCCAGTTGGTCGAGCCGTCAGGCTTGTCTTCGAGAATGATGCCGGCCGCCAACAGTTCGGCACGGATCTTGTCGGACTGGGCAAAGTCGCGCGCCTTTTTCGCCGCGCTGCGCGCCGCGATGGCCGCTTCGATACCGGCAGCTTCGTCCTCGCCACCGGCGGCGCCGACGGTCGCTTGCAGGAATTGCTGCGGCGTGCGCTCCAGCAAGCCGAACACGCCCGCCAGGCCCTTCAATTGACACGCCAAAGCCGGCGACTTGCTCTTGTTGACTTCCGTCGCCAAATCGAACAGGGCGGCCACGGCCAGCGGCGTGTTGAAATCGTCGTCCATCGCTTCGCGCACGCGCACGGCATGCGCTTCGCTCCAGTCGATGGCACCCTCTTCCACCACCACGTCGGTCAGCGCCGTGTACAAGCGGGTCAAGGACAGGCGCGCATCATCGAGGTGCACGTCCGAGTAATTCAAGGGGCTGCGGTAGTGCGCGCGCAGGATGAAGAAGCGGATCACTTCGGCATCGAACTTTTGCAGCACTTCGCGGATGGTGAAGAAGTTACCGAGCGACTTGGACATTTTTTCATTGTCCAGGCGCACGAAACCGTTATGTATCCAGTAATTCACGCTGGTGTGACCGAACGCGCCTTCGGATTGGGCGATCTCGTTTTCGTGGTGCGGAAATTGCAAGTCCGCGCCACCGCCATGGATGTCGAATTGTTCACCGAGCAAGGCGCACGACATGGCCGAGCACTCGATATGCCAGCCCGGGCGACCCTTGCCCCACTTCGAGTCCCATTTGACTTCTTCCGGCTCAGACTCTTTCGACGACTTCCACAGCACGAAGTCGAGCGGATCGCGCTTGCCCGTGTTCACGTCGACACGTTCGCCTGCGCGCAGATCGTCAAGCGACTTGCCCGACAGCTTGCCGTAATGGGGGAAATTGCGCACGGCGTAATTGACGTCGCCGTCAAGCCCCTGGTAAGCGAGGTCCTTCGCTTCGAGCTGCTCGATCAGGCGCAGCATCTGCGGCACGTACTCGGTGGCGCGCGGCGTATGGTCGGGCGTCAAAATGCCCAGCGCGGCCGTGTCTTCATCCATGTAGCGGGTGAAACGCGTCGTCAGCTGGGAAATCGTCTCGCCGTTTTCCACGGCGCGGCGGATGATCTTGTCGTCGATGTCCGTAATGTTGCGCACATAGGTGACGTCGAAACCGGAGGCTTTCAGCCAGCGGTAGATGACGTCGAAGGCCATCATCATGCGCGCATGGCCGATATGGCAATAATCGTAGATGGTCATGCCGCAGACGTACATGCGTACTTTGCCAGCTTCCATCGGGACGAATACCTGCTTTTCGCGAGCCAGGGTGTTGTAAATCTTTAGATTGCTCATCGTGCTTTGCAAGTGGAGCGGTCGCCAGCCTGGCAAAACGACAGACAGGCGCGGACACCGGGGTGCCGCGCCACTGAACTGCCGTGTGCGCCAAGACTGATCGAGCCGCTATAGTGTTGTTCTTGTTTGTTAGAATTAGGGCGGTAGCGGTCAAGTATAACATTGATAAAAACCATACTGGCCCGATATGGATCAGGTTTTTACGATGTTCAACCGAAACTCATTTCTTTAGCACGACAGCAAGTTTAGAGAAAAATAACGATCAAGGACACCTTCATGCAAGAAATCAAATCGAAACGCCTGTCTTTCCTGGCCCGCTTTTGCACCCTGTTTGCCGGCCTCACCCTGGGCAGCGCCGTCGTGGCAGCCGCCCCAGCACCCGCTTCGGCTACCCCCGACCCCACGCCGCACGTGGCCCTGAAAACCAGCATGGGCGAGATCGTGCTGGAACTGGACCAGGAAAAAGCACCGCAAAGCGTGGCCAATTTCTTGCGGTATGTCAACAGCGGTTACTACAAGGGCACCGTATTTCACCGCGTCATCGATGGCTTCATGATACAGGGCGGCGGCTTCGACAAGAACATGAAGCAGAAAGCCACCAAGGCGCCGATCAGGAATGAAGCGCAAAACGGCTTGCAGAACGTCACCTACAGCATCGCCATGGCGCGCACGGGCGATCCGCATTCGGCCACCTCGCAGTTCTTTATCAACGTGAACAATAACGGCGCGCTCGACTACCCTGGCCGCGACGGCTTTGGCTACACGGTGTTCGGCAAAGTCGTCAGCGGTATGGACGTGGTCGACAAGATCAAGGCCGTGCCCGTGGCCGACAAGGGACCGCACCAGAACGTGCCGGTCACCCCCGTGGTGATCGAATCGGCGACTTTACTCAAATCAGCGCCCGCAAAACTGTAAAATAGCGTTTTTGCGGCCCTGCACCACGGGGGCCGTCGAATCATTCTTCATCTAATTTACTAAGGATCATCATGACCTCCGTCATCATCACCACCAATCTGGGCAAGATCACCGCTGAACTGGACGCCGAGAAAGCGCCGAAAACGGTTGCCAATTTCCTGGCCTACATGCAAGCCGGCCACTATGACAACACGATTTTCCACCGCGTCATCGACGGCTTCATGATCCAGGGCGGCGGTTTCGAGCCAGGCATGAAACAAAAACCTGCCGACACCACCGTCGAAAACGAAGCCAAGAACGGCCTGAAAAACGACACCTACACCTTGGCCATGGCCCGCACGTCGGACCCGCACTCGGCATCGGCCCAGTTCTTCATCAACATCAAGAACAACAGCTTCCTCGACTATCCAGGCCAGGACGGCTGGGGCTACGCCGTGTTCGGTAAAGTCACCGAAGGCAAGGAAGTCGTCGACGCCATCCGCGCCGTAAAAACCTCGCGCACCGGCATGTTCGCCGATGTGCCAGTGACGGACGTCATCATCGAGAAGGTAGAAGCCGCGTAATCAGGCTTCAGCATCATGAATAACAGGCATTGCAGCGTTTTCGCCTCTCCATGCACATCACTTTTTGGGAGCGTTGAACGATGACAATGCCTGCCGCACTCTTTATTTCCGACCTGCATCTTCAGAGTTCGCACCCGCGCACCAGCGCGGCGTTTCTTTCATTCCTGGAACACCATGCGCAATATGCGCAAGCGCTGTATCTATTAGGCGACCTGTTCGAATACTGGGCCGGCGACGATGACCTGGAAGAACCGTTCAATGCGCACATGACGGCTGCCATCCGCGCCATCAGCGATGCTGGCGTGCACGTGTACTGGATCGCCGGCAACCGCGATTTCCTCGTCGGCTCCGGCTTTGCCGCCGCCGCCGGCGCCACCCTGCTCAGCGAACCGCATGTGGCGAACATTGCCGGCCAGCGCATCGTCTTGCTGCATGGCGACGCCGAATGCACAAAAGATGTGCAATACATGGAGTTTCGCGCCATGGTGCGCCAGCCCGCGTGGCAAAAACAATTCCTGTCCATGCCACTGGCGCAGCGCAAGGCCATCATCGACGGTTTGCGCCAAAGCAGTCGCGAGCACAATGGCGAAAAATCCATGGATATCATGGATGTCACCCCCGATGCGGTGGCGCAAGTGTTTGCCGAACACGCCAGCACCGTCATGATCCACGGCCACACGCACCGCCCAGCCGTGCATAAAGTCGACAATACCTTGCGCTATGTCCTGCCCGACTGGGAGTGCGACGTGACGGCGCCGGAACAGCCACGCGGCGGCTGGATCGCCATCGATACGCGCGGCAACATCACGCGCCATGCTCTCAACGGCGACATCATCGACTAGGCTTGCGCCGACCACCGCACGGGCGTTTGTCCGATAGCCGCGCCCGCCTGGTCTTGCTGTAATGGCGCCATGCACACTGTTTACATCGGCACGGCCGGCTGGAGCCTTTCCAGCGCCGCCACCAGCCACTTTCCCCTTGATGGCAGCCATCTGCAGCGCTATGCCAGCGTCTTGCCCTGCGTGGAAATCAATAGCTCGTTCTACCGTCCGCACCAGAGCGCCACCTACGCGCGCTGGGCCGCCAGCGTGCCCGACCATTTCCGCTTCAGCGTGAAATTGCCACGCAGCATCACGCACGAACGGCGTTTGCGCGATGGCACGGCGGAACTGGATCGCTTTGCGGGAGAAGTATCGGAACTGGGAATAAAACTGGGCTGCGTGCTGGTGCAGCTACCGCCCAGCCTGGGTTTCGAGGCGGACGTGGTCGCCACATTTTTCCATGCGCTGCGCCAGCGCTTCGACGGCATGCTCGCTTGCGAGGCGCGCCACCCCAGTTGGTTCGAGGCAGGCGCGACCGAGCTTTTGACGATGCAAGGCATCACGCGTGTGCGCGCCGATCCGCCCGCCGGCCAGCCGGGCCCGCACGTGCCGACAACAAGCGTGGCCTACCTGCGCCTGCACGGCAGCCCGAGAATCTATTACTCTGCCTACCCGCCCGACTATCTGGCAAACCTGGCCACCTCCTTGCAAGAGCCGGCACAGGCAGGCAGCTGGTGTATCTTCGACAATACGGCGGCCGGGGCCGCCCTGTTCCATGCGCTGGACTTGCAGGCGCGGCTGACGGGCTTGCCAGCCGCACAACTGTGCACCTAGGGCAAGGGCGCCTGGATCAAGGCCTGAGCAGTAAAGCCATATAACACGCGCCTGCCAATGGCGAAGGTACTCAATACAGGAGAGCCCCAACCCAGTGTCATAGGCAGACCGAGTGAAACAGTGTCCGTTGGCGGCACATATGATGGATCTTTGAGCAACGCGACGTTTAGGCGATCTGAACAGGACGACTTGTTGACGCTTTTAGAAACCGGCGCGGGGATGAATTTCCTCGGACGCTAGCGTGCTTCATTCACGTAACGCGCGTACTTCGCGATCACGCAACTTGCGTGGCCCCCGATCCAGAATGTAAAGGGCTCCAATAGGATAGCCGTCTCTATCTTTAAGCGGAAACCCAGCATAAAACCGAATATATAGTTCGCCAGTAACCGGCGGGTTGTTCTGAAACCGAGGATCGAGCAGTGCGTCTGGATGTGCAAGAATTCGATGCGGCCAGATAATTTCCCAGTCGTCAGCACACCTGGCTGGGGCATGCTGCTTTGATCGCACGACCTTTATTGGCTCGGCCTTGGCAGGTACACGCACCAATGTCGGCATCGTCAAACGGCTATGTAACCCACATGACTTCCTTAGCCGGCGCTCTGCGGCGTTGCCCACCGCTCGCAGTGCTCGCACTGCGAGCGGTGGACGCCTTGCATGGCATCCGGCTACGTTCGTCGTAATTTCACAATAGTTTCCTGACGATTACTTAGCTGCCAGCTTGACGGCGGCCCGCGTGCGAGGCGTGTTGTTGGAGACATGAGCAATAATGCGGCTACCTTCGGGATCGGCGGTGAGCTGGAAAACGCCGACAACTTCGGCTAGCATCTGCGCTTCTTTCTGCAGCGATGCGGCTGCGCTGCTGGCCTGTTCGACCATGGCGGCGTTCTGCTGGGTCGCTTCGTCCATCTCGCCTACGGCTTGGTTGACCGATTCGATGCCGGTGCTTTGTTCCTGGCTGGCCAGGCTGATCTCTGCCATGATGTCGGTTACGCGTTTTACGCTACGCACAATCTCTTCCATCGTAGTGCCGGCATCGTCAACCAGGCGCGCACCGATGTCGACCCGCTGCACCGAACTGCCGATCAAGGCCTTGATTTCGCTGGCGGCCGAAGCCGAACGCTGAGCCAGGTTACGCACCTCGGTTGCCACGACAGCAAAGCCGCGGCCCTGCTCGCCGGCGCGAGCCGCTTCCACGGCGGCATTGAGCGCCAGGATATTGGTCTGAAATGCAATCGAGTCGATCACGCCGATGATGTCGACAATTTTCTTTGACGATTCGTTGATTGCAGCCATAGTCTCGACCACTTGCGCTACCACGGCCCCCCCACGTACCGCCACTTCGGATGCGGACTCGGCCAGTACATTGGCCTGCCGCGCATTGTCGGCATTCTGACGCACGGTGCTAGTTAATTCCTCCAGAGACGATGCGGTCTCTTCAAGCGTTCCTGCCTGGCGTTCGGTGCGCGATGAGAGATCAAAGTTTCCGGCTGCGATCTCGGTCGAAGCGTTGAAAATTGTTTCGGTGCCGGTCCGCACCTGCGCAACGATATCGACCAGGTTGTCGCGCATTTTTTTCATGGCGAACAGCAGGCTGCTGTGGTCATCTTTCGCTGTGTGAATCGCGACGGACAGGTCGCCAGCAGCGATGCGGGTGACGATACTGACAGCATAATCCGGTTGTCCGCCGAGCTGCTTCAGCAGCCCGCGACCGATATACCAGGCACTGCTTACGCCGGCGGCAATGGCAACCGAACACAGCACTAGCATCCAGGTAAAGAAGCTGCTGCTCAGCACACGGGCACCGGCGGTAGCGTCCTGGCTCATCTTTTCCTCCAGGTCGATCAGTTTATTCACCGACGCCAACCAGCCTACGAAGGCCGGGCCGACCTGTTGCGCCAGCAGGCTGGAAGCCTGCGTAAATTGCTCGGCACTCCGCAACTCAATCACCTTGGCGATCAACGGTTGCACGCGGCGCTCGGTATCCTTGATATTGCTCAAGGCTGCTTTTTCATCGGCAGTCACGGCACCGGCAAACAAGGCATCGAGGGGTGCCGCCGATTGCTGATATTTTTCATCAAGCGCCTTGATTTTGCTCACCTGCACCTGGATGGCGGCGGCGTCAGTGGCCAACACCACGTCGCGCACGGCAATCGCACGGTCATGGACGCTGCCACGGAAGTTGATCGCGTGGCGCTGTTTAACGTTATTGACATCGTTGACGCGGCTGAGCGTCTGATCGATACTGCCGACTCGATTCATGGCTAGGCCGGTGAGTAAGATTGTCAGCGCGAAAGTAATGCCGAAACCTATTGCCAGACGGGTGCCGACGGTTTGAGTGGAATTGTTCATTCAAGTCTTTATGTAGTTTGCAGGACAGGGCAATAAGAAAGCCATTGTCCGATAAATGATGATTCTTTGCGGCAACGTCTTTGGCGAGCAGATAGCGGTTGCAAATTTTAAATTTGCAACATTTAGCTTCTTGCAATGGATACGCAGCGCGGAAAGACAGGATTTTTCTAAAAAGTATCAATTTATGCAGGACGGCAACTGCCTATCTATTTGCCAACCGTTGCCGGAGCAGCGTTTCCTGTTTTCGAGAATGAAAGTTGGGCGACCAGCGGTCTGATGGTTCACCCTACCTTGCCTCACACATGGCTGGCGAAGCTGGTGGCAAGCAAGCTCGCAGCAGCGACGACAGACAATTGCAACCTCAGCGGTAAATACCACATGGGCAGCCCGGCGTGTCTGAACAGCCGCCAGTCCTGGAAGGAATGGACGCCAAAGCCGGTGGCCAGCAAGGCACTGCCGGCAAGCGGGTCAAGCGCCAAGGCCAACCAGGCCAGCAAGGCGGGAATCACACTCCAGGCAAAGCAGACGTTGCGCTTACGATCACTGACGAATTGCACGCTCATGGCAAAACCCCAATGCAGCGCGCCTACAAAACTGAGGATCACAGCGCCGTATTGAAGTGATAATTGCTGCCAGACACCGCTACGCTGCGTATCGAGCCAGCTCGCCGCCAATAAGGCAAGGAACGGTATCAGGCCAGCGTAAGCCAGGCAGGCAACGATGCGCGGCGTGCGGCCCCGGCTCATTTGACGCGCCCACTCCAGCTCGTCGACCACAGCCGCATTCAATGCTAGCTTGTTCATGCAACCCTCTTTGTTTATCAATGTCGTGCGTCGTTTATCGCTGCACTAGCAAGTATGATGAGATTGTAGCTATAATGAACCGCATAGTCCAATATTAAATGGTTCAATGTAGGTTCATCACAACAAGTGCTATATATTTGAAGAGGCCATGTCATGCCCAATCCTGACGAAAACAGTGTCACGACAACAGTTTTTTTTGATGGCTCCTGCCCTTTATGCCGATGGGAAATCAGCCTCTATCAAGGTGCTGTGCCGACGAGTCCCATCCAATGGGTCGATGTCAGCAATACCAAGCAAACGGCAATGGAGGGTTGCAGTTGCAGGGAGTTGATGGCGCGATTTCATGTGCAAACGAAGGAAGGCGCCATGCTGAGCGGCGCGGCGGCGTTCGTTGCCCTCTGGCTGTTATACCCGTCGTGGCGCTGGTTAGGAAAATTGGGCTCCTTACCCGGCATGCAAGCGCTGCTGGAGTTGCTTTATCGTGGCTTCTTGCACCTGCGTCCCGGCATCCAGTGGCTGGTCAGACAATTCGCCACTGCCAAGCGGCAGTAGTGCAAGTATTGTCGGGCATGGCACAACTCGGGCGAAACAGGCTCCAGCACGGCAAAAGGCCATCCTTACAGTTCAACAATTCGATCTGGTGAACCGAAAATGAACCGCTTCAGACGCAAGGAAGAGCAAAACACGCTGGACACGTACAACGCCGGTCGATAAGCTGAAGCTCGATATCAGCTGGCGCACAGTTTGCGCCGGCCGCGTACAGACAGCGGCGTCGACATCGAGAACTCGGGCAACGCTCGCAGGCACTTGTGGAAACAGATAGGTAACCCCCACCCTTTGACTGGAGCAGCATGCCATGATGTCGAGTCTTCCTGAGCAGTTTAACGCGCTAGTGCTTGGAGCGTCGGGCGCGATCGGCGCCGCATTCGTCGACCTGTTGAGCGCCATGCCACGCTGCGCATCTGTGTGCGGCCTGCATCGCCATTCGACACCACGACTCGACTTTGCCGACGAAAACAGCATTGCCGAGGCCGCACGAGAACTTGCCAACAAGCCTCCTTATCACCTGATCATCAACGCCGCAGGCATGCTGCACGACGGCAATCTCATGCCTGAGAAACGCCTGGCTGACCTGAATTATCAGCAGATGCAGGCAATTTTCCAGGCCAACACCATGGGGCCGGCACTGCTCATGCGCCATTTCTCGCCGCTACTCGATGGTGAACGCGCCATCATGGCCATGTTATCGGCGAAAGTGGGCAGCATAGGCGATAATCAGCTAGGCGGCTGGTACAGCTACCGCGCATCGAAGGCCGCGCTCAACATGCTGGTCAAGACGGCAGCCATTGAATTGGCACGCAAGCAGAAGCACTGCGTGCTGGTCGCGCTGCATCCGGGCACCGTCAACTCTCGCTTGTCGCAGCCATTTCGCGGTGAGCTTATCGGACGTCCGGCGCATGACGCCGCCAGCGACATGCTCACCGTATTGAACACACTGAGGCCGTCTGACAGCGGCGCATTCCTGGCCTACGACGGCACGCGCCTCCCCTGGTAGTACGCACCGCAGCGCACCGCGCGCCACGCTTAAGCGCAGCCGGCAATGATGCGTTGCGCCAGTGCATGACCGCTAAGCCAGGCAGCCTCTACTGTGCCACCGTTCAGCCAATCGCCGCAGATACCCAGACCCTGCCCTGCCTCCCAGAGGCAGACATCGTCACGCGCCTGCGGCGTACTGGCATAGCGCCAACGGTGTACGCTCCAGCGTTGCGGCACCTGCCCGCCCAAACTGAGAAAGGCTGCAAGCAGCTGCGCGGCAATGCTATCGGCATCGAGCTCAATGTGCGTCTCGCTCCATTCAGCACTGGCATGCAAGAGCCAGCTTTCGCGACCGCTACGACCAGGCTTGGCGCTGTCGCATGCCACCCAGCGCAGCGGGCCGGAGTTGAGGAAAGCCGCATTGAAGTCCAATGCCAACGGCTGCGCATACTCCAGCATCATTGCCCAGCAGCCTGCCATGCTTGTCCCGGCCGCCAGCGCGGCCTGCAATGGCGCCACCTGGTTCAGCAGTGGCACCGCCTGCGGCGCCGGCACCGCAAGCACTACCATGTCATAGCGCTGCGCAAGAGGCCCCTCATCCTGCACATGCAAGCGCCAAGCGCCGTCTTCACGTCGCAACGCACTGATCGCTATCCCTGTGTGCAATGCCAGATCTGCGGCCAGCCACGCGGCGATAGATGACATGCACGGAACGCCGACAAAGCGCTCGACCGGTGCACCGCCGCTGCATCCGTCGGCATCGAAGCCGCGCAGTTGCAGCTGCCAATGCGCAGCCACGCCGGCCTGCTCCCAGCGCGTCACCTCGGCCCGAAATTCAGGGTTGCGCGCAGTAAAGTACTGTGCGCCATGGTCGCATTGCCAGTCGGCGCCGCGCCGTGTGCTCATGCGCCCTCCCGCACCGCGGCTCTTGTCAAACAGAGTGACCGGGAAGCCAGCCTGACTCAAGGCCGTGGCACAGGCCAGACCGGCGATGCCGGCGCCAATGATGGCGATGCGAGCAGAGCTCATCATGAGATGCTCAGTCTTCTGCGCAGCAACATGCCCGGCTGCAAGCGCAGCACCGTTCCCGCGTGACCAGACATGCGCCAGGCTGGCGAGTGCCATGAAATGTGCGGGCAGCACTGGGCTTTCGTGATGGTGCAATACGGCATAGTGCTCCTGATAAGTGATGACTTTCCGCTTACAGGCCCGCCGGCAGAGGCAGGGCCTCCGCCCGAGCAAGGCGCAACAGCGCTTCCTCCAGGATCATGCGTGCGGTTGCGGCGGCGTGCCCCAACTGCTCATGCAACAGCGCGTCGGCCACATTGCGCGACGAGCATTGTTCGCTGTAACGCTCGAAACTGTTGATCATCAACAGGATCTCCGTCAGATGGCGCGGGCATTCACATTGGACAGTACTGCTGGCCGCCGCCAGCTCCGCCAACGCCCGGTCGTCGAAGCGGCGCGGGGCAGGCGCCGCCGGGCGCTGCCGCGCAAGCTGAGCTTGCGCCATGGGCAACGCAGCCAGCGCCGCCTGGCACAGCAACACTATTTCTGCAACATCGCTGGGTACGCGCGCAACCAGGCAGCCCTGAGCGCGCAACTGGCGTATGGTCGCGCTGGCGCCGAAACGGTACAACACCACCACCGCCATCCCCAGTTTTTGACGCAGCGCGCAAATCGCCGGCACCACGCTCTCATCGAGTTCCGATATTTCCATCAACAGCAGTTGCGCGCCGGTGCCAGGCCATGTCGCTGCCGCATCGTCCAGATTCTGAAAGTTGGCGACGATATCGAGCACCAGTAGCTCTCGCCCGCCGACGGCCAGGCGTCGCGCCAGAGCCGTGCCCATCAGCGCCAGGCGCAGAGGCTGCAAAGGCTGCAAAGGAGCGCCAGGCTCCTGTCCCAACGCAAACTGGCCCAACTGTTCCAACTGTTCCAACTGCAGCTTCGCCAGCGCGCCAATTGGATGACCCTGGTCGACCAGTTGCTTCATCAGCCGCAGCCGACGAACCTGATCCTCGGAATACAAACGCTGGCCATGCGCGCTACGGCCGGTGTCGGAGATGCCGTAACGACGCTCCCACACCCGCAACGTTTCAACCGGCAAGCCAGCAAGTCTGGCGGCGACCCCGCTGCGATATTGAACAGGCTGGCCGTTGGCGAGCTGAGGAGGGAGTAAAGACTGGACCATAAACCGAACCGATAATGAACCTATAATTTCTGATTATATCGCGTAATTGGCAGACAACTGACGAAACTCGCCGAATACACCGCTACAAATCCAGTTCATCGCCACACCAACTCCTGGTGAGACGGGGACAGGCTCGACTTTTCTTGAGTTAGATGCAACAAAATTGAACATGAACCCGCCGCAAACGGCTGATTACTCGACAGATTCCGTACAGATGAGATGGCGCGTCGCCCTTATGCCCGACCAAGGACCGCAGCGCCAGCCATCAGTTTTGGCTACGAACACATCGAGTTCGGTCCTACCATCCTGTGGCCTTCGTCCATTCAGCGTGCAGAAAAAAGCGTGGATCGTATGGACTGGATTTTGGTGTCCACGATAATAGTGATTCCTAGCAATCAGGCTGAATAGGCTCTCCCCATGCAAGCAATCAAGTACTGGCCCGGAAATTGGACACAGCTGTTCATCCAGGCCGCAGATTCTGTCATGAGAAGCGGCCTCAATTATTTGTTCTCGACTATATTTGCTCATTTTCGACAATATTTAGCTGTTTGCGACTATCTTTGGCCGGAATAACAATGTTGAAAATACATCGATTGTATTGACATCCGATTTTTTACTGTTATAGTTAACTACAACACCAACTCAATACATCACGGAGCTTCGATGCCTACAGCATTTTTTACGCGCTGCACCGCCCCGCCCCTATCGGAGCGCATCCCATGAGCGCGGAATGGAACGACAATAGCCCCATCTACCGCCAGCTCAAGGCCAGGGTAGTGGGCATGATGCTCGATGGCGTGCTGCAGTCCGGCGACGCCCTGCCTTCGGTGCGCCAGGTGGCGGCCGACTATCAATTGAATCCCATCACGGTTTCGCGCGCCTATCAGGAACTGGTCGACGATGCCCTGGTGGAAAAACGCAGAGGACTCGGTATGTATGTCTTGGAAGGCGCCCGCGACAAATTGCTGGCCAGTGAACGCGAGCGCTTCCTGCGCGAAGAATGGCCAGCCTTGCTGGAACATATCACCCGCCTGGGCCTGGACCTCGATCAACTACTGCAAGCGAGCCGCGACAATGGCGCACACGGAGAGAACGCATGAATGGATTGAACAAGGACAGCGTCATCAGCGCGCGCGGCCTGCACAAGCAGTATGGCAAGCACGTCGCCATCGATGGCATCAGCTTCGATATCGCGCCAGGACGCATCGTCGGCTTGATCGGGCCTAACGGTTCCGGCAAGACCACCACCCTGAAAGCCATCCTGGGCTTGACGGGTTTCGAAGGCGAACTGTCGGTGCTGGGGCGCGATCCGCGCGTGCAGCGCGACGCGCTGATGGAGGACGTGTGCTTCATCGCCGACGTGGCCATCCTGCCGGGCTGGTTGCGCGTGGCCGACGCCATCGATTTCGTTGCTGGCGTGCATCCACGTTTCGACCGCAGCAAGGCCGAACGCTACCTGGCCCACACCAAGCTGGCGCCGAAAATGAAGGTCAAGGCCATGTCGAAAGGCATGATAGTGCAGCTGCACCTGGCGCTGGTGATGGCCATCGACGCCAAACTGCTGGTGCTCGACGAGCCGACCCTGGGCCTGGATATCCTGTACCGCAAGCAGTTCTACCAGAACCTGCTGGAAGACTATTTCGATGAAAACAAGACCATCGTCATCACCACGCACCAGATCGAGGAAGTGGAACACATCCTCAGCGACCTGATGTTCATTCGCGACGGCAAGATCGTGCTGGCCTCGAGCATGGAAGAGGTGGGCGAGCGCTACATCGAGGTGATGGTGGGCCCGCAGCACGTCAATCCGGCGCGCGCCCTGCAGCCGATCAGCGAACGCAGCGTGTTCGGCAAGTCGGTGATGCTGTTCGATGGCGTCGCCCGCACCCAACTGGCCGCCCTGGGCGAAGTACGCACGCCCAGCCTGGCTGACCTGTTTGTCGCGACCATGAAAGGATCGTACCAATGAGTATTTCCCCTGCAAACAAGCTGCAATGGCTGCTCCGGCGTGAACTGTGGGAACACAAAGGCATGCTGGTGTGGACGCCGGCCCTGATCGGCGTCGTCATGACGGTGCTGGGTACCCTGATGGCGGCAGCCACCGTCGCAAGCACCAAAATGCACACGGCGCTCATCGTCAATGGCGAGGAAATTTCCTGGAGCACCATCTTCAATACCCGCACCTTCAGTCCGCGCCGCACGGAAATCATCGACGCCGTCGCCAACAACTATACGTACGCGGCGGCGCCGCTGTTCCTGGCACTGGGCTTCCTGGTGTTTTTCTATTGCCTGAGCGCCCTGCATGACGACCGCCGCGACCGCAGCGTGCTGTTCTGGAAATCGCTGCCCATCTCGGATGCGCAGACGGTGCTGTCAAAAGCGGCCATCGCCCTGCTGGTCGCGCCGCTGATCGTGGCCGCCACCGCCAGCCTGACTTCGCTGGCCCTGATCCTGATACTGAGCGGCGTGCTGGCGGCCAACGGCATCCACGTGTTTGCCGAACTGCTCGGCTCTCCCGGCCTGTACCTGGGACCGCTGCGCGTGTTCGGCTTGCTGCCCGTGTATTGCCTGTGGGCCTTGCCGACGGTTGGCTGGTTGCTGATGGTCTCGAGCTGGGCCAAGTCGAAAGTCTTCCTTTGGGCCGTCGGCCTGCCGCTGCTGTTGCTCATCCTGACAGTCTGGGCCGGCAAGCTGACGCAGACGGAAAGCGACGTCAGCTGGATACAGATGAATGTCATCGGACGCGCCCTGCTGGGCACCCTCCCCGGCAGCTGGTATCTGTTTGAACCGGAACTGCTGCCGCAAATGCACGCCCTGGCAGAAGGGGGATCGCACATGACACGCATCGATGTGTTCAGCAATTCCTGGTCCAGCCTGGCCCTGCCAGCCGTCTGGCTGGGAGCGGCGGCAGGCGGGGTGCTGATTTACGCCGCCATCCGCCTGCGCCGCTGGCGCGAGGAAGGCTGACAAGCGCGCGATCACTGCCCCATCAAAACGCCCCGCCCGTCGGGGCGTTCTTCATGCACGCCAGCTCGCACACACAAGGCACCTCCCCACATCCGTCGGCGAACCTTGGCGGCGCCCTGCACGCGTGTGCCGACCGGCAAGTTGACGGTCTGGTGGCTGATCCCGGCCTCCCTGGCGAAGGCCCGATGGGCAGCAAGGCCATCGCGCACGAGCAAAACGTCCTTGTCAATGACGAAATCGAGGGTTTAGCCCGTGCGGTCGCGCGCCATCAGGATGCAGACTTGTTCATTGAAAATGCCGCGTTGATGACCCTGGATCGTATGCGGCGCACGAGCCTGGTGCAAACGGTCTTGCAAGCTTGATCCCGGCCCGGCATAAGCGCAGCTGGCCGGCTGGAATCAGGCCCGCGTCAACTGACCGATGACGCTGGCCACTTTGGCCGTAATCATGTCGACCGCGGGGCCATTGGCGCCATGCGGCAAAATGACATCGGCATTACGCTTGGTGGGTTCGATGAATTGCTTGTGCATCGGGCGTACTGTTTCCAGATACTGCTCGATGACGCTTTCCACCGAGCGCCCGCGTTCGGTGATATCGCGCTGCATGCGGCGGATGAAGCGCACGTCGGAAGCCGTATCGACAAAGATCTTCAGCGACATCATGTTGCGCAAGTCTTCGTCATACAAGGCAAACAGGCCTTCGATGACGATCACCGGCGCCGGCTTGACCAGAATGGTCCTGCTGGAGCGATTGTGCAGCGTGAAGTCGTACTCAGGCATCTCGATCGCTTCGCCATTGCGCAATGCCTGGATATGCTGCACCAGCAATGGCCACTCGAACGCCTGCGGATGGTCGTAATTCTGCTGGCGGCGAACTTCTGGGGAGAGATGGGTCTGGTCGCAGTAGTAATCGTCTTGCATCACGACCGAGACCATGTCGGCGCCGAACGACGCGAGCACTTGCTGGGATACGGTGGACTTGCCACTGCCGCTTCCGCCAGCGACACCAATAACAAACGGTTGGAAGGAAATAGTATTCATGCCGAATGATACCGGAAACGTGACCGGACTGACAGGGAGCGGCTGATCCTGCATCATGTTGCGCAGCTCGGATGCGCGGCGGCACGCCGCGTCATCCGGGCTGCGCCATCATTCGAACTGCTTGCGGAACGCTTCGAACTGCGCCGCCAGGCCATCGAAGTCGCTGCGCAATTGCAGCACTTCCTGTTCCAGCTGGGCCACGCGGCTGCCCTGCTGCGGCGCGCTGACAGCGCCGGCAAAACCGGCCGCCGTCTCGATCTGCGCCAGCGCTTCTGCGCCGCCCAGCAAGTGGCCGTAGCGCGGTTCCTTGGCGCCGGGGGCGACGGCCAGCTTGGCCACCAGCGGCGGGTATTTATCGATCAGGAATTGCAGGCCGGATTCCACTTCCGCCACGGACTTGAATTCATGCACGCGGCCGCTGCGGCTGCGGATTTCGCCGGCCGTCTGCAAGCCCCGCAGCATCAATATCGTCAGGATCGCCAGTTTATCCTGTTCCAGCGACCACTTGATGCGCATGCGGTGTTCATACTTGGCAACGCGCGCGCCCGCCTGCGTGATACCGTTGACGAATTTGCGCTGCATCAGGCGCTGCAGCACATCGTAGACGGTTTCCTCGGAGAGAGCCATGACGGGGTCGCGGCTGGATAACTGGTTGCAGCCATTGGTCAGGGCATTCAGCGACAGCGGATAGCTGTCCGGCGTCAGCGCTTCCTTTTCGGCCAGCACGGCCAGCACGCGGATCTCGAAGGGGTCGAGCAGATTCGGATTGTCACTGCCCTTTTCTGCTGCGTTTTCAGCTATGTTTACGTCTGTAGTCATGCCTGTATCCTTAATCAACCAGCTTGTTCATTTGCTCGGAATCAAATTTATCACACTCAGGCACAGCCTGGCAGCATATGCCCGCCGCCTTCAGGGTGGCGAGGATGGTTTCGATGCGCTGTTCCTGCGCCACAGCATGCGTGATCAAGCCTTGCAAGGCTTTCGACAGCGGATCGTCGCCGTTGGGCGTGACGCCATACGCGGCGAACAGGTGGGCCGTGCTGCCCTCGCGCAAGGCGTTGACATCCTTTTGCACGATGTGCGCGGGGTTCCCCACGGCCGTGGCGCCGGACGGCACGGGTTTCAACAGCACGGCGTTCGAGCCCACTTTGGCGTACTCGCCCACCGTGAAGCTGCCCAGCACCTGGGCGCCGGCGCCGACAATGACGCCCCGTTCCAGGGTCGGATGGCGCTTGGCACCGCTGTGCAGCGAGGTGCCGCCCAGGGTCACGCCCTGGTAGATGGTGCAGTCGTCGCCGACGACGGCCGTCTCGCCGATCACCACGCCGAAGCCATGGTCGATGAAGACGCGCCGGCCAATGGTGGCTCCAGGGTGGATTTCGATGCCCGTGATGATGCGGGCGATGTACGAAATGAAGCGCCCCACCCACTTCATGTGCCGCGTCCAGCACCAGTGCGCCCAGCCGTGCATGACGATGGCGTGCAAGCCAGGATAGCAGGTCAGCACCTCCCAGCCATTGCGGGCGGCCGGGTCACGTTCGATGATGCTGTTGATGTCTTCGCGCAGGTGGTGGAACATAATGACAATGGATAAGGTGGAACGCAAATGGTAGCGTATTCGGAGGGGGAATGCTGAAGGGGCTGACGTCGAGAGGCCCCTCAACGGCAAGCTGGGGTCAGTTCCTTCGGAATCGTGATGCGTTCCATTGGAACGCATCACCCCGTCGGAGCTGACCCCAAGTGATGCTGACTTATGCTTCTAAAGCGATGCGCTGGCGGCGGGCTTCGTAGAGGCACACGCCGGAAGCGACCGACACGTTCAGACTCTCGACGGAGCCGAACATCGGGATGCTGACCAGAATGTCGCAAGTATCGCGCGTCAGGCGGCGCATGCCTTCGCCTTCGGAACCCATGACCAGGGCCGTCGGGCCCGTGAAATCGGCTTCGTACAAACCTTTTTCGCCATCGTCGGTGGTGCCGATCAGCCAGATGCCGCGCTCCTTGAGTTCACGCATGGTGCGCGCCAGATTCGTCACGGTGATGTACGGGACGGTCTCGGCGGCGCCGCTGGCGACCTTGGCGGCTGTGGTATTCAAACCCACGGCGCGGTCCTTCGGCACGATGACGGCATGTGCGCCGACGCCGTCGGCCACGCGCAGGCAGGCACCCAGGTTGTGGGGGTCGGTAATGCCGTCGAGTATCAACAGCAGTGGCGGGCCATCGATGGCATCCAGCAGCTCATCGAGATTGCGCGCCAGCGACAGCTGCGACGCAAACGCGATCACGCCCTGGTGGCGGCGCGTGCCGACGATCTTGTCCAGACGCGACGAGTCAACGGGCATGACACGCACGTTGGCAGCCTTGGCGGCGGCGATCATGTCTTTCATGCGGCCGTCGACGCGGCTGGCATCGACGAAAATTTCTTCCACAGACGACGCTTCGTGACGCAGGCGCGAGGTGACGGCGTGGAAGCCGAAAATCATTTTATTCTTCATGTGTTATCGCTTCTTTTAACGCTTGCTTTTGCTTGTTTTTGATACAGTTTTTGCTGCACGTGGTGCCGCAGCAGCGGGTGCCGCGGCTGGTTTATTGCTGCGCTTGGACGCGGCTGCCTTGGGGGCCGCCGCCTTAGGGGCTTCCTTCGGGGCTGCCTTGGTTGCAGGCTTGGCTTGCGCCTTGGCGCCATTGGAGCGGCCGCCGGAACCATTGCCAGACTTGCCGCCGGCCTTGGTGCCGGTGTTCACGCTGGCCTTGATCTCGTGGCGCTGCTCGGTCGCGGGACCTGGCTTGACCATGGATTTCTTCTCGCCCTTGCGCTTGCCGCCCGACTGTTTGGCCGGCGCTTCTTCGCCTGCCAGTTCCGCATCGGTGACCAGACGCAGGTCGATCTTGCGCGTTTCCAGGTCGACACGCGCCACTTGCACCGTCAGGCGGTCCGTCAGCTGATAACGCTTGCCCGTGCGTTCGCCGCGCAATTCATGGCGCGCATCGTCGTACTGGAAGTAGTCGGTGCCCAGCTCGGTGACGTGCACCAGGCCTTCGACAAACAGGGTGTCGAGCTGCACGAACACGCCGAAGGTGGTCACGCCCGTGATGGTGCCGGTGAACTCTTCGCCCAGCTTGTCTTGCATGAAGTAGCATTTGAGCCACGCTTCCACATCGCGCGACGCTTCGTCGGCGCGGCGCTCGTTGGCCGAGCAATGCACGCCCAGCGCGTCCCAGATGGTGAGATCCGTTTTCTTCGGCTTGCCGTCGGCCTTGTCCTTCGCCTGCTGCTTGCGCGTGGCATTCGACACGTTGGTGTTCAGCACGGTCTTGTCGGACAGCTTCGGCTCGTATTTCTTGCCTTGCAAAATAGCCTTGATGGCGCGGTGCGTCAGCAGGTCCGGATAGCGGCGGATCGGGCTGGTGAAGTGGGCATACGCCTCGTAGGCCAGGCCGAAGTGGCCGATATTGTCCGGGCTGTAGACGGCTTGCTGCATCGAGCGCAACAGCATCGTTTGCAGCAGGGCCGCGTCGGGACGCGCCTTGATCTGCTGCATCAGGGCCTGGTAATCGGAGGCCGATGGCGTGTCGCCACCCGTCAGGTTCAGGCCGACTTGCTTGAGGAAGGTGCGTACTTGCGTGAGCTTTTCCTTGGTCGGGCTGGCGTGGATGCGGTACGTGCCTGGATGCTTGTTACGCAGCAACAAATCGGCCGCGCAAACGTTGGCCGCCAGCATGCACTCTTCGATGATCTTGTGCGCGTCGTTGCGCGTGCGGGGGATGATCTTTTCGATCTTGCCGGCGCTATTGCAGACGATGTACGTTTCCGTCGTCTCGAAATCGATGGCGCCGCGCTCAGTGCGTGCTTTCAGCAAGGCGAGGTAGACGGCTTCCAGGTTTTGCAGGTGCGGCAGGATGTCCGCGCGGCGTGCCGCTTCGGGTCCCTTGGTGTTGCCCAGCACGGCAGCGACCTCGTCATACGTGAGGCGCGCGGCCGAATGGATCACGGCCGGGTAGAACTGGTACGCCTTCAGCTCGCCCTTGTCGCTGACGACGGCGTCGCAGACGAGGGTCAGGCGGTCGACGGCCGGGTTCAGCGAGCACAGGCCATTCGACAGTTTTTCCGGCAGCATCGGGATCACGCGGCGCGGGAAGTAGACGGACGTGCTGCGTTCGAGCGCATCGGCGTCGAGCGCGTCGTTCGGCTTCACGTAATGGCTGACGTCGGCAATCGCCACGATCAGGCGGAAGCAGTTGGTGCGGCCAATCTTGACGGGTTCGCAGTACACGGCATCGTCGAAATCGCGCGCGTCTTCACCGTCGATGGTGACCAATGGCACGTCGCGCAGGTCGACACGGTCTTTCAGGTCGGCGTCGCGCACTTCGAACGGCAGTTTTTCCGCCTGTTTCAGGGCGGCGGCGGAGAAGATGTGCGGCACGTTGAATTTGCGCACGGCAATTTCAATTTCCATGCCGGGATCATCGAGCGCACCGAGCACTTCGACGATCTTGCCGACCGGCTGCTTGAAGCGCATCGGTTGCTCGGTCAGCTCGACGCTGACGATCTGGCCAGCCTTCGCCTTGCCCACCGAACCGGTCACCAGGATGTCCTGGCCGATGCGCTGGTCTTCCGGCGCCACGACCCAGGTGCCGTTTTCCTGGATCAAACGGCCGATGACGTGGCTATTGGCGCGGTAAGTGACTTCCACGATCGTGCCTTCCGGGCGGCCGCGGCGGTCCGTGCCGACGATGCGGGCCATGACCTTGTCGCCATGCAGGACTTTCTGCATTTCTTTCTCAGGCAGGAACAGGTCGGCGCTGGCATCGTCGGGAATGACGAAGCCGAAGCCATCGCGGTGGCTCGTGACGCGACCGGCGACAAGCGCGCTCTGGTCGGCCAGGCTGAAAACACCGCTGGCATCAGACTTGAGCTGGCCGTCGCGCTCCATCGCCTTCAGGCGACGGACCAGGACATCCATGGAATCGGCATGCACTTGCAGCGTTTTCCCGAGAGACTGCGGATCGAGAGGCGCGCTGACGCTGCGGAATATGCCGAGAATGTCCTCCCGGCTGGGGATGGTGTGGGTATTTTGGCTCAAAAGTATTTCTATAGTTGTTATTGACAGTGATCAAACGGAGAACAAAGACCGATGACATCACCGTCAATATTGACACGGTGATGTTCGATAGTGTACCGGAGGACGCCTTGGTTTGCCTAACGGACAGCGTAGCGGAAACCGAACAAGTGCCCCGCCGATGAAAAAAAGGAGAAAAGCTGCGCAATGCATTTGACTTCGGCAAATATTGCTCTATAATCTAGCCCTCTTGCAGCGACAAACCTTCACGGGAATGCAGTTGCAGGAAAGCGGTACAGGGTTGATGTGCAGTATGGAGCGAAAGCTCATCTGGCGCAAAACTCTTCAAGTCGCTATAATAGCAGAATTGTTGCTAAGTTATTTTGCAACAAGCTAGAACAGTAAAGTAGTAAGTTACAGCAACATCAGTGCCCACGTGGCGGAATTGGTAGACGCGCATGGTTCAGGTCCATGTGCCTTCGGGTGTAGGGGTTCGAGTCCCTTCGTGGGCACCATTACCTAATTCGCAAAAAAGCCGCAAACTTTCACGAGTTTGCGGCTTTTTTCATTTCCGAGACAAAAATCGCCTTAGCTCCCGCCAGTCACTCACACTGCCGCAGCCAGGCAGCACCCCCCTCCCGGGGACAGAGGCAGGCGGGAAATCGCTGAAAAAAGAGGCATATTTTGCCTTTTCTCATAGGTAACGGCCCTTTTCAGGCAAAAAAACATGTTTCTTGAAGAAAAGTGCAAAATGTTGATTGACCGAATGCGCGCCAGCCCTTATGATTTTGTCCTCGCTGCAGAACACGCAGCGTAAAGCAAGAAGCAGCAACAATGCCCACGTGGCGGAATTGGTAGACGCGCATGGTTCAGGTCCATGTGCCTTCGGGTGTAGGGGTTCGAGTCCCTTCGTGGGCACCACCAGCAACGAGTTGTTTTCGTTGTGATCCGCAGTAAAGCAGTAAGCAGTTGAAGCAAGCAGCACAATGCCCACGTGGCGGAATTGGTAGACGCGCATGGTTCAGGTCCATGTGCCTTCGGGTGTAGGGGTTCGAGTCCCTTCGTGGGCACCACCAGCAACGAGTTGTTTTCGTTGTAGTCCGCAGTACAGTAGTGAGACATCGCAGTAAGCAACAAGCAGCATCAGTGCCCACGTGGCGGAATTGGTAGACGCGCATGGTTCAGGTCCATGTGCCTTCGGGTGTAGGGGTTCGAGTCCCTTCGTGGGCACCATTACCTAATTCGCAAAAAAGCCGCAAACTTTCACGAGTTTGCGGCTTTTTTCATTCCAGAATGCAGCATCCCTGCGGCACCTTCCCCTTATTTGGCCAGCGCCGCCTTGACGGCTTCAAGCAGGCTCGTCGTCGGACGGCCAATCAGCGCGCTCAATTGCTTGCCATTGTCTTCCAGCCCGCCCCTGGCCGCGCCGGCATCGGAATCGGCCAGCAGATCGGCAAAGCCTTCCGGCACGCCCACGCCCACCAGCGCCGCCTTGAAGTCGGCCTGCGGCAAATCTTTATACACAATCGCCTTGCCCGACTGGCGCGCCACTTCGGCTGCGTACTCGGCCAGGGTAAAGCCCTGATCGCCCGCCAGTTCATATACGGTTTGCGGCTGGGCCGCCGTCAGGACTGCGGCAGCGGCGGCGGCGTAATCAGCGCGCGCGGCCGACGAGAAACGGCCATTTTGCGCCGCGCCCAGCACGACGCCATGCTCGAGCACGGGCGCCAGATGTTCCGTATGGTTTTCCAGGTACCAGCCGTTGCGCAGGAAAGCGTACGGCAGGCTTGACGCGCGGATGGCCGCCTCCGTGATGACATGCTCGGCAGCCAGGCCCAGCGGCGACGTGTCGGCGCGCAAGACGCTGGTGTAGGCCAGCAGGGCCACGCCGGCGCGCCTGGCCGCATCGATGACGTTCTGGTGCTGCTGCGCGCGCTGGCCCACTTCGCTCGACGAAATCAGCAAAATCTTCGTTGCGCCCTTGAACGCCGCGTCAAGGCTGGCGCCATCGTTGTAATCGGCCTGGCGCACTTGCACGCCCAGTGCGGCCAGGTTGGCGGCCCTGGCCGGGTCGCGCACGGCGGCGATGATACTGGCTGCGGGTACGGATGTGAGCAGGCTGGCGATGACGTGCTGGCCCAGATTGCCTGTGGCGCCGGTGATGACGATCATGATTTTTCCTTGGAGGGTGGGTGGTAAGACCCTATAATAGGACTATTACTTACTTATTGTAAGTACGTACCTTTTGGTAAGTATTAATTGAAGCGACAATTGAAGGCCAACTATCATGTCCACAGACACTCCCGGCGCCAGCCTGCGCGCCGCTCTCGCCCGGCAAAACCAGGGCGCGCAACTGCTGGTGGCCGCCTGCCCGTCGCGCGCCGTGCTCAGCCACCTGACCAGCCGCTGGGCCGTGCTGGTACTGGTACTACTGCTGAGCGGCACGCGGCGCTTCAGCGAGCTGCGCCGCGAAGTGGGCGGGGTGAGCGAAAAAATGCTGGCGCAAACCCTGGAAGCGCTGGCGGGCGACGGTTTCGTGCTGCGCCAGGCGTATCTGGTGATACCGCCCAAGGTGGAATACAGCCTCACGCCGCTGGGACGCGAAGCGGCCGAACGCCTGGCCGTGCTGGTCGACTGGATCGAAGACAATTACCCGCGCGTCGAACAGGCGCGCGCCGAACTCGCGCTGCCGTACGCACAAACCGCAGCGTAAAACAGCACGCAAGCGCATTGCTTTTGGTCATCAAGAATTATCGTTTACTCCTACTTGCCTTGATGTAATACTAGCCTCACGATACGCGTAAGGGCGCGACACCATGAATCAGTTGATTTCCTCCATCGCCGACCGGGCCAAAGTGCTACTGGTGAGCAATTCGCCTAACGATGTGCGCGAACTGCTGTATGTGCTGGACCGGCATAACCTGGGCACGGGGCTGGCGGGTGATATCGACGAAGGGGTGGAACTGGCGGCCGGCGGCACGGACCTGATCCTGCTCGACGCGGCCCTGGCCGGAACGAATATCGGCGCCACCTGCATGCGTCTGCGTAATGCGGGCGGACGCCATGGCGTGCCGCTGCTGCTGATGTCGGCCACCCCCAGCGCCGAGGAACAGGGCCGCAGCGTGGGAGCAGGCGCCAGCGACTACATCAAGATGCCCTTCAATGCGCGCGACGTGGCGGAAAAAATCCTCATGGAACTGGCGCTGCACAAGGCCGAGGCGCCCGCCGCCCACTCCTCCGCCATTCCCGCCACGCCACCGCGGCCCCTGCATCCGCAAACGCTGGAAGTTAATTACCATTCCATCCTGGCCGGCTCGCCCGACGCCGTGCTGCTGTTCGATATCGACAACCGCCTGCTGATCGACGCCAACCACCTGGCCGAAGAATTGTTCGGCATGCCGCTGGCCGAGCTGCTGCAAGGAGGCATGGAGCCGCTGTTCCCCAGGCATCAGGACGATGGCCGCGCTTCGCCGCCATTGCTGGAAGAAAAGATCCGCGATACCTTGCAAGGCAAGATCGTCGTCTTCCGCGCCACTTGCTGCCACCGCGACAGCCACCCGATCGCCTGCGAAATCCGCTTGATGCGCTTATCCGTGCCGGGCCGGCAGCTCGTGCATGCGCGCATCATCGACTTGACCGAACGCAATCTCGCCGAAGCCATGCGCGCGGGCCAGAGCACCCTGCTGGAAATGGTCGCCAAGGGGGCGCCCCTGATCCCCACCCTGAACCAGCTGCTGCTGCTGATCGAAGGCCAGTCGCGCGGCGTGCTCTGCTCCATCATGCTGCTCGACGATGACGGCGTCCACATGCACAGCGCGGCCGGTCCCAGCCTGCCGCCCGACTACATGGCCCTGCTCGAAGGCGTGGCCATCGGCCCTGGCGTGGGTTCGTGCGGCACGGCCATGTTCCTGCGCGAACCGGTAGTAGTCAGCGACATCATGCGCGATCCCCTGTGGGCGCCCTACCGCGAGCTGGCGGCGCCGTTCGGCTTGCGCGCCTGCTGGTCGCGCCCCATCTTCGGCCAGGATGGCGCTGTGCTCGGTTCGTTCGCCATGTATTACCGCGAAGTGCGCCAGCCCGATGCGCGCGACCTGGAGCTGATCGACACGGCCACCGACCTGGCCGGCATCGCCATCGGCCGCATGCGCCATGAACGCGAGCTGCAGCGCCACCGCGCCCACCTGGAAGAGCTGGTGGACGAACGCACGGCCGCCCTGACGCTAGCCAAGGAACAGTCCGAACAGGCGAACCGCGAACTGGCCGCGGCGCTGGAAAACCTGTCCATCACGCAGGAAGAACTGGTGCGCCGCGACAAGCTGGCCGCGCTCGGTGCGCTGGTGGCCGGCATCGCGCATGAACTCAATACGCCGATCGGCAACGGCCTGGTGGTAGCCACCACCATGGCCGAACGCACGCGCGAAATCCAGGCCAGCTTCCTCGACGGCTTGCGCCGCTCCGAACTGGGCGCCTACCTGACCCAGGCCAGCGAGGCTGACGCCATCATGCTGCGCAACCTGCAGCGCGCCGCCGACCTGGTCTCGAGCTTCAAGCAGATCGCCGTCGACCGCGCCAGCTCGCAACGCCGCCACTTCCTGCTGCGCCAGTTCATCGCCGAACTGATGCTGCCCATGTGCACGCCGCTCAAGGCCGCCGGCCTGAGCCTGACGCAAGACGTGCCGGACGACCTGGCCATGGACAGCTACCCCGGTCCGCTGGGCCAGGTGCTGAGCAATCTGCTGGAAAACTGCCTGCGCCATGCCTTCGACGGCCGCAGCGGGGGGAGTATCGCCATCACCGCGCGCGGCAGCGACGACGGGCAGACGATCACCCTGTCCATCAGCGACACGGGCGTGGGCATCGCCGCCGACGACTTGGCACATGTCTACGACCCCTTCTTCACGAGCAAGCTCGGTTCGGGCGGTTCGGGCCTGGGCCTGCACGTGGCGCACAACATCGTCACGGGCGTGCTGGGCGGCCATATCGACGCCACCAGCAGCACCGGAGCCGGCAGCGGCACCACCTTCACCCTGCAGCTGCCCGCTGCGGCGCCGCAATCGCCCGCGCCCTGAACAGCAAGCGCGCTACAATGCACGCAGGCTTTTCTTTCGGAGCACTTATGAAATACCTGATCGCCACGGCCCTGCTGGCCGCCTGTGCCTGGGCAGCGGCCGGACCGGCGCCTTGGTACCAGTGGCGCAGCAAGATCGACGGCACCCTGTCGTGCGCCCAGTCCACCCTGGGATTTGGCTGGGAGCTGGCCTCGGGACCGTACAAAGATAGCCGTTGCGAAAAACCGGCGCTTGTTAAATAATGGGGCCATGACCACACGGGGCACCGGCTTGAGATCAAGCGATGGCATTGCGGCGTCGAAAGAGTATGGAACGATAAGAACGTATCTATTCAAACCGAGGAGACCACATGTTTACGAATCCCGAACAATTCGCATCGGCCACCAAGGCCCTGTTTGAATTCCAGCTGATGACCTTCAACACCCTGACCTCCAAGGCCGTGCAAGGCGTGGAACAGGTGCTGGCACTGAACATGGCCACCGCCAAGTCCGGCATCGAGGATGGCCTTGCCGCCGGCAAGGAAATCAGCCAGGCCAAGGATCCGAAGGCCGCCATGGCCGCCGCTGCTGCCCAGCTGCAACCGGGCGTGGCCGGCGCAAAAGCGTATAAACAGCAACTCGACGACATCATCAAGGAAATCCACACGGAATTCACCACGGCCGCAGAAGCCCACGTGGCCGAAGCGAAAAGCAATTTGAGCGCCCTGATCTACGATGTCACGAAAAACGTGCCGCCAGGCTCGGAAAACGCCGTGGCCATCGTCAAGGCCGCCATCGACAATGCCTTCCTCGGCTACGAGCAAGTGACCAAGGCCACCAAGCAAGCCGTGAAAACCGTGGAAGATCAAATTGCCAAGGCAAGCGCGCAAGTGGCACAGGCCACGGAAAAAGCCACGGCCGGCGCACAAGCTGCGGCTGAAAAGGCGGCGCCGGCTGCCAAGCCGAAGGCTGCCAAGAAGTAAGTTGACTCAATGTGGGGTCAGACCCGCCGGGTCTGACCCCAGCCTTTGAATGGGCTCACCTCACCGGCATGATCCGATACACGCAGCGCCTTTCCCCCTCCAGCAGATACTCGCTGCGTTCCACCGTGCAATCGTCCCCCAATACCCGCTGAAAGATGGCCAGCTCCGAGCGGCAGAAATTCTGGCATGCCGTGGCGGCCGCGCAAATCGGACAATGGTTTTCCACGAGCAAGACACTGCCATCATCCTGCGGCTCGGCATGGGCCATGTAGCCCTCGCCATCGCGCACCCGCGCCAGACTGTCCACTCTTTGCGCCAGCGCAAGCTGCGGGTCGACCAGCCTGCCGTAGGCCAGTTCGCTGCTGCGCTCGCGCGCGCCGATCAATTTATCGAGACCTTCATCGCCGAACAGGGTTTTCACTTGCGTAATCAATTCCAGCGTCAGGTCGGCATGGCGGTCGGGGTAGCGCGCATGGCCCTCGCGCGTCAGCGCCCAGCGCCGCGACGGACGCCCCACCTTGTCGGCCACGTCCTCGTGCGCCACCAGGCCCTTGTCCTGCGCCGCCTCGAGCTGGCGCCGCGCGCCCATGGAGGTGATATCGAGCAAGGCCGCCAACTGCTGCGCCGTCTGCGGCCCCCGCATCTTCAGCAGGAACAGCGTCTGCCCGGACGTGTTCATGCCACTGCCTTGGCATCAACGGCGCCGTCCAGCTGGCGGCGCCAGGCCGCCATGCGCCAGGCAGCCCAGGCGGCGGACACGGCACCCGCAACGAGAATCAGCCGCGTGTCGATCAGGGTCAGCACGGAGCCGCTCAGGGCCACGACGATGTTGGCGATGCAAAAGGTCGTGGCCAACAAGCCCATCACTGCGCCCTGCCCGTGCATGCTGAAGCGCTCGGCGCACCAGCCCTGTATCACCGTGTTGTACAGCGCATTCGGAATGCCGAACAGCACGATGGCGGCAATGCCCACCCAGATATTACCTAACGCCAAGACCCCTACGGCCAGCGCCACGCCGCAGGCATACCAGCTGGCGCGCAGCAAGGGCGCATGGCGGCTGGGACCGCCCGCCAGCAAGGACGTGATGGTCATCGTGCCGCACAAACCCACATTCACCCAGGCAATCTCCTGCGCACGGTAACTGGCCGTCTCGACCAGCCACAGCGGATAAAACTCGTAAAAACTGGCCACGCCACAGGTCAGCGCCAGTTGCACGATGAACAGGGTACGCAGCTCCGCATGGCGCAGCAGGTTCAGCGAATGGCGGTCGCGCGCCACTTGCCACCACGACGTCGTCAATAGCGAAGGTGTTTCGCGCGGCAAGCCGGCGGTCACCAGCACGGCAACGAGCATCAGGGCGGCGGCGGCGATCCAGAACGGCACCGTCACGCCCCAATGCAGGGTCGCGCCCGCCAAGATGGGGCCCACCAGCCAGCCCAGGTAAAACGCGCCGTTCAGCCAGGACATGGCGCGCAGGCGCAGCGGTCCCGTCAACTGGTCGGCCAGCATGGCGCGTGCCACGGCGCCGTTTCCTTCCAGCAAACCCGTGATGAAACGGGCGACGATGAACAGCGGATAGGATTGGATCACCAGCGCCCAGGCCGTGATGGCGTGGCCGATGGCGGCACCCACGGCAGTGCGCATCAGCAAGGGGCGGCGGCCATAGCGGTCGGACAGCGGTCCCAGCAAAGCCGAGCCGATCAGCAAGCCCAGCGGGTTGATGGTCAGCGCCAGGCCGAACAACAGTTTCGACGGCAAGCCGAGAAAATTGTTGAAGGCATTGGGCGCCTCGGCCGCAAACAGGGGCGGCAGGATCGGGTACGGCAAGGAAGCACCGATGGTCGACAGCAGCGCCAGCAGGCAGGCGGCGGAAATCAGGATGATATTTTTCATGCGGGCTCGATGGATAGTGTCTGGCAAGACTACGTGACCGCGCCACATTAGTAAACTAAAATGTTTATTAATTATACCCATCATTGCTACCATGGCACTAACCGTGCACGCCATCGCCTCGGCTATCATTGCCCCATGAATCACGTTTAACAAGGCACACATGACACTGTCAGAAATTGAACAGCAACACGGCGTTACTTACCCCTCGCTATACCGCCAGCTGGAGCGCGACGGCATGCTGGACGTGGGCGAATATGGCCCCGACTGGTACAAGCTGGTGTATCCCACATTGAAGAACCGGCCCACCCTGCTCCTGCACGCCGACGATTTCGAGTTGCTGAGCGTCAAGGCCGTAGCGGCAGCCATGGAAGAACTGGCCGATCCAGACGATTATCGGCAGATAGCCCCCGCCTTCCAGTTCATCCCGTTCGCGCAAACGGGCGCGGGCGACCACTACTGCTTTTTTGCTGCAAGCGCGCAGGATGCCGAGATGCCCATCGTGCTGCTGTGGCACGACCAGAATGAAGCCCAGTACCTGGCGAGAAACCTGCAAGATTTCATGTTTCACATGATATTGAACAGCATGGCGGACCAGGATACGTACAACGAGATCGGTGACGAGGACTTCAGGGACCAGCTGGAAAAAACCCTGGGCACGCATGCGCGCTACCTGACGCCGGAACAGGCGCAAGTCCTGTCCGCGCTGCTGGCCAGGGACATCATCAATTACGAAGTGACACTGCCGAAGGGCAGAAAAGAAGCGCACCGGGGTTTGCTGACCGATACCGAGCTGGCCAGCCTGCGCGAGGAACTCATTCCCTACGAAAAGTTCGACAGCTGTTTTGCCTACAGCACGACTGGCTGAACATAAAATCGCTGGGCAAGCGGCGGCGGAAGGTTTAAACTGTATATAAACACAGTACAACCTATCACCTTGCAACTTGTCCTTTTTCCCTTTCCCCCATGTTGAGAGTCCTGGAAAATCCCCTGTACTATCTGGATAATTTCCAGGATGTGCTGAGCTGGATCAGCGCGCGTTACGCCGATCTGCTGAGTGCTGAAGAAACGCAGTTCATCGCCGCATTCGGCGCACTGCCGCAGCCGTCGCGCGCCCTGTTCGTGCGCCTCGTCATGCGCAAGGGTTGTCTATTTCGCGCCAGCAAGCTCAATTACCCGGAAATCGGCGACACGCGCGCAGCCGCCCAGCCCTTGCTGGCCACGGGCTGGGTGGTCGCCGATCCCGTCATCTCGCTCGATGAACTGTTCGAGCAACTGCTGAAAGGGGAAATCGCCCAGGCCTTCGACCTCGCCGCGCCCCTGAAGACGGCGCGCAAGGCCGAGCAACTGGACGCCTTGCGCGAACAGCATGCGGACGAGAAACCGTTTTCCGCATGGCATCCGACCTCCAGCGACGTGCTGTACCGCATCGGCCTGCAACCCCTTTGCGACCGCCTGCGCCTGATTTACTTTGGCAACTATCACCAGGACTGGTCGGAATTCGTGCTGTCCGACCTCGGCGTGTACCAATACGAAAAAGTGGAATTCTCGCCGCAATCGCGCGGCTTTCGCACGCGCCAGGATATCGAGCACTATGAAGTGCTGCACCAGTGCCGCGAGCGCTACAACGACAGCGTGCCGGCAGACGAGGTGCTGCAGGAGCTGGCGGCGCTACCCTTGTCCGAGGACAATACCTGGCTGGCCAGCCGGCGCGACAAGCTGCGTTTCCAGATCGCCCAGCATCTGGAGAAATGCCAGGACTGGACCGCCGCCTATCGCGCCTACGCCGATTGCCGCTATCCGGGCGCGCGGGGCCGCGCCATCCGCGTGCTGGAAAAAGATGAGCAGCCACAAGCGGCCTACGAACGCCTGATGATCGCGCTGGCCGCGCCGGAAAGCGAAGCGGAACAGCAATTGCTGCTGCGCATGGCACCCCGTTTGCGGCGCAAGCTGGGCCATGCGAAACAGGCGGCCAACGCGGCGGCCAGCGTCGAGCGCATCGACCTGCTGCTACCGTATCCTGAACAAGCGTACTACGTGGAAAGCGTGGTGCAGCAACACCTGATGCAGGACGACGCACCCGTGTATTACGTGGAAAACACCCTGATCAACTCGCTGTTCGGCCTGCTATGCTGGCCCGCCATCTTCAAGGCCATGCCGGGCGCCTTCTTCCACCCGTTCCACCGTGGCCCGGCTGACTTGCATAGCGCCGATTTTTACCAGCGCCGCAGCACGGACTTCGCCGCCTGCCTGGCGCAGCTGGACGACGGCAGCTATCAGGCCGCCATCCATGCCACGCATGCCGCCAAGCACGGCATCGTCTCGCCTTTCGTCAGCTGGGATGTGCTCGACGGTGGCTTGCTGCACCTGGCGCTGACTTGCATCCCGGCTGCCCACCTGAAAAAGGCGTTCGAGCGCATCTTGCTCGATATCAAAAGCAATCGCAGCGGCTTGCCCGACCTGATCCAGTTCTGGCCGGCCGAACAGCGCTACCGCATGATCGAAGTCAAGGGTCCGGGCGACCGCCTGCAAGACAACCAGCTGCGCTGGATCGCATATTGCGCCGAGCATGCCATGCCTGTCAGCGTGTGCTACCTGCAATGGCAGGTGGCCACATGAGCGCCAGGAGGTACACGATCGCCGTGCGCGCCCTGTGCGAATTCACAGCCAAGATAGGCGACCTGGACTTGCGTTTTACGCCCTCGCCCACGGCGCAGGAAGGCATGGCCGGCCACGCCACTGTCACCGGCCGGCGCGACGACGATTACCAGCGCGAAATCAGGCTTTCCGGCGACTTCGGGCCACTGCATGTGCGGGGCCGCGCCGATGGCTACGACCCCGCGCGGCGCCAGCTGGAAGAAATCAAGACGTACCGGGGCGACCTGGATGCCATGCCCGCCAACCACCGCCAGCTGCATTGGGCGCAGGCGCGCATCTACGGCCATTTACTGTGCCAGCAACTGAACTTGCCCATGCTGCGCGTGGCGCTCGTGTATTTCGACATCGTGAGCCAGAAAGAAACGGTGATGCATGAGGAATGCACGGACGAGGCGCTGCGCTTGTTCTTCGAGCAGCATTGCGCCCTCTTCCTCGACTGGGCCGAGCAAGAAATGGCGCACCGCGCCAGCCGCGACGCGCAACTCACGGCCATGGTCTTTCCCCATGCCGACTTTCGCCCGGGCCAGCGCCAGCTGGCAGAAGCCATGTACAAGGCCAGCAGCCGTGGCTGCGGCTTGCTGGCGCAGGCGCCAACAGGCATCGGCAAGACGGTGGGCAGCCTGTTTCCCATGTTGAAGGCGACGGCCGCGCATGGCCTCGATAAACTGTTTTTCCTCGCCGCCAAGGTGCCGGGGCGGCAAATGGCGCTCGACGCCTGCGCCATCCTCAAGGATAGCGCCCCGCTGCTGCCCCTGCGCGTGCTGGAACTGAGCGCCAAGACCAGTGCCTGCGAACATCCTGACAAGGCCTGTCACGGTGAATCGTGTCCGCTGGCGCGCGGCTTCTATGATCGCTTGCCGCTGGCGCGCGAAGTGGCGCTGGCCAGCGGCTTGATCCTGGACAAGGAAGCCGTGCGCGCCATCGCCTTGCAGCAGGGTATCTGTCCGTATTACCTGGGCATGGAGCTGGCGCGCTGGAGCGACGTCGTCATCGGTGACTACAATTATTACTTCGACCTCAGCGCCATGCTGTACGGCATGACCCTGGCCCACGACTGGAAGGTCAATGTGCTGGTCGACGAAGCGCACAATATGGTGTCGCGCGCGCGCAGCATGTATTCGGCCGAACTGGCGCAGATCGACCTGAAAACGCTGCGCAAGTTCGCGCCCGAGGGACTGAAGAAGCCGCTGGACCGCCTCGCGCGCCAGTGGACAGCCCTGCTGAAGGAACAGGACGGCGACTATCACGTGCATCCCGCCTTGCCGGACAAGTTCTTTGGCGCCCTGCAAGGCGTGGCGACGGCCTTCGGCGACTACCTGGCCGAGCATGCTGCCGCACTGGACGAGGACTTGCAGCGCTTTTATTTCGACGTGCTGCTGATCAACCGCCTGGCGGAAAGCTTCGGCACGCATTCGCTGTTCGACGTCAGTAAAACGGAAACTGGCTCCACCGTCTGCATCCGCAACATCATCCCGGCCCCTTTTTTGAAAGAGCGCTTCGCGGCCAGCCACAGCACGGCCCTGTTTTCCGCCACCCTGAGTCCGTGGAATTACTACAGCGACACCCTGGGCATGCCGGCCGACACGGCCTGGGTCGACGTGGAATCGCCGTTCCAGGCGGAGCAATTGTCCGTACGCGTGGCCGACACCATTTCCACGCGCTACCAGCACCGCGCCGCCTCGCTGCTGCCCATCGCCCAGCTGATGGCGCGCCAATACGCAGAAACGCCGGGTAACTACCTGGCCTTTTTCAGCAGTTTTGATTACATGGAAAAGACGGCGACCCTGTTTGCCCAGCATTATCCGGACGTACCAATCTGGCAGCAACCGCGCCGCATGGACGATAGTGCCCGCGCGCAATTCCTGGGCCGCTTCGGCCTGGACACGCGCGGCATCGGCTTTGCCGTGCTCGGTGGCGCCTTTGGCGAAGGCATCGACTTGCCGGGCGCGCGCCTGATCGGCGCCTTCATCGCCACCTTGGGTTTGCCGCAGATCAATCCCGTCAACGAGCAAATCCGCCAACGCATGGGCGATATCTTCGGCGCCGGCTACGACTACACCTATTTGTATCCGGGCATGCAGAAGGTGGTGCAGGCCGCCGGTCGCGTCATCCGCACGCAGTCGGACAAGGGCGTCGTGTATCTGATCGACGACCGTTTTTCGCGCCCGGAAATCCGCCAGCTCTTGCCCACCTGGTGGGATGTGCAGCTAGCCAACCAGTAACTTCAGCTTTTGATACCCCGCCTTGCTCACGGGTATCCTCGTGTCATCGCGCAAGATGGCCACGTGGCTGTCCTTGGTGGCTGCCTCGATGCGGCGGATGCCGTCGATATTGAGCAGATACGACCTGTGCACGCGCAGGAACTTGGCGGGATCGAGCTGGGCTTCCAGCTCCGCCAGGGTCTGGTTTTTCAGGTAGGACTTGCCCTCGGAACGGATGCTGATGTAATCGTCCTGCGCCTCGATGTAATCGATGCGGGCGCTGGCGATCACGTGGACCTTGGCGCCATCGCGTATCAGCACGCGGTCCAGGGGCGCGGCGCGCGTGGCCGCTTCGCCTGCCAGCGTTTGCACAGTGTCGGGCGTGCTGCGGTTGGCGCGCGCATGGGCCAGCGCCTGCTCGAAGCGCTGTTCGCTGAACGGTTTCAGCAGATAGTCCAGGGCATGGCATTCGAACGCTTTCAAGGCGTACTGGTCGTAGGCCGTGACAAAGATCAGCTTTGTCTTCGCGCCGATCAGTTCGGCCACTTCAAAACCATCGAGGCGCGGCATCTGGATGTCGAGAAACACCAGTTCCGGTTCCAGGTCCGCGATGGCCTTGACGGCTTCGAAGCCGTTGGCGCACTCGGCCACGATGTCGATATCGTCATGGCGCGCCAGGTATTCGCGCAGCACGCTGCGCGCCAGCAATTCATCGTCGACGATGACGACCCGCATTCTTGCCTGCATCATGCTTCCTCCGTGTCGCTGGTCTGCGCCGGCATGGAAATCATCACCTCGAAATGGCCATCGCGCCGGCCCCAGTGCACGCTGGCCTGGTGGCCATAGGCGCCGGCCAGGCGCTGGCGTACATTCTCCAGGCCCACGCCATTGCCGCGCGCAGGCGCTTGATCCGCATCCACCGGATTGCGCACGGCGATCTGCAGCAGGCTGCCCGCGCGCCGGGCCTCGATGGCGATCATGCCGCCCTCCGTCAAGCCGCAGATACCATGTTTGACGGCATTTTCCACCAGCGGCTGTATCAGCATGGGCGGCAGCAGACACGCCAGCGCGGCCGCGTCGATACTCTCATCCACTTGCAGGCGTTCGCCAAAACGCACTTGTTCGATGGCGAGAAAATGGCGGATCAGCACCAGTTCCTCTTGCACAGTGATGTGCTGGTGCGCTTCCAGGCTCAGGCTCTGGCGGAAAAAACTGGCCAGTTGCACCGTCATCTGGCGCGCACCCGCCGCATTGATGGACGTCAAGGCGCTGATGGAGTTCAGGCTGTTGAACAGGAAATGCGGATCGATCTGCGTGCGCAGCATGCGCAGTTGCGCTTCCTGCGCCATCAGCTGCGCTTCCAGGCCCCGCTGCTCGGCCATCCTGGCGCGCACGAATTCCAGCAACAGATAATGCACGGCGGCAGCCAGGCAATACAGCAGCACGCCCAGGCCGAAGAACAGGGCCAGCAGCGACTGCGTCAGGTTCACGCCCAGCCAGCGCAGCTCCAGCAACAGGCTGACGCTGTTCAAAAATTGCAGCAAGGTGGCCCACAGCAAGCCCGCGAACAGGGCGGCCACACCCATCACCCCGGCAATGGCGAGCGGATGGCGGGCGTGCAAGGGGTAGGCGCGGCACAGGTAAAATGCGGAGAAACCCGAACCGATCGCATACACGAGCGTGGCGGGCACCACCAGCACGACGGCATTGAGCCAGGGCGCGTGGGCCACCCTGGCCAGGACGGAGGCCAGGGCCAGGCCCAGCGCGATGCAGACCAGGAATACCACCACGGCGCCGCGCCGCGTCGACAAGGGCCCCGACATGCGCGCCTAGTTGCGGATTTCCAGGCCGCCCATGATGGCGTAGCCCGTCACGTACAGGCGCTTGGCCTGGTTCGGCGGCACGATGGTCTTTTCTTCGAAGCCGCCGAGGATGGGCGTGCCCTGCAGCACCACGCTCCAGTCGGGCGGAATCTTGATGGTGACGCCGCCGCACAGGGCAAATACGTTGAGCACGGCCTCGCCTTCGATCGAGGCCTGGCGCAAGTCGATTTCGCAGCCGGCCATGATGACGTTGATATCGCCGCCCCTGAAGCGTTGCGACGACACGCGCCGCACATAGCCGCCCAGGATGGCCGTCACTTCGATGATGCTGTCATCGTCCGCCTGCCCGCTGGCGCCGGGCGCTGCACTGGTATCGGCGACGTCCTTGTCCAGCGACACGGCGCCATTCCTGGCCTGACCGAAAGAGTCAGGCGCTGCGGTGCTGTCTTGCTGTGCAGCAAAGCGCCGGCGGCGCTGGCGTTGCTGCGCGCCGGGCAAGGACTTCGACACCACGGCCACGCCCAGGCCGATGATCAGCAGGGGCCACAGCAAGTCCCAGTTCATGTAAAAGATGCCCATGTGCTTGAGAGTCCAGGCCACGCCCAGCAGCACCAGCATACCGCCCAGTAAATAGCCGTTCGCACTGCGGCTTTGCGACAGTTTCAGCAAGCCAAACACGATCAGCGCCGTGGGCCAGAAGCGGAAGGTGTAGCGCACATCGATGAAACCGAGGTTGTCGAGCAGGAACAGCAGCCCCAGGCCGATGACGATGACGCCCAGCACGATCTGCGATGGCGAGTGCAGCGGCGGTCTATTTTTCATGCTCGGACTCCCGATAGGCAATAAAATGTTTGTTCAGCAGCGGTTCCAGCACCAGGCCCACGCCCCAGGCGATCAGCAAGGCTGGCCAGCTATTGTAAAAATTCAAGTTCCACAGTTCTTCGTACGAGACATACCACCAGGCAGCGAAAAAGATCAGCCACAAGCCACTCAGCACCTGTTTGGCGGACACGGGCGTGAGCAGCTTGTTCAGGCCGAAGACGACCAGTATCAGCGGCCAATAATGCCATAGTGCATAGTAATCGTGGAGATAGATCACATCGAGGCGGTCCAGCAGGATCACGGCGCCGATGGCGATCAGCAGCACGCCCCACAGCAGCTGGGTACGGCGGCAATAAGCTGGTTCAGGTTTCACGGTCCCACCTTTGAGTTGGTTGATCGTAAAGATACGCGCAATTCGGGCGCGCGAAAACTGCGCTTCGGCGAATGGCGGACAGGTGGCGGTGAATGGCGCAGCGGCGGAAACGACAGGCAGACCGGCTGGCGCCGGCCTAGAAGGGGTTCGCAGTGCAAAGCCGCGTGGCGCAGGGCGCAAACGCGGGCAGAAATCTGGTGCCGATCCTTGAGGCGACCGGCTGACCTGCTGGAAGATCGAACATGCCGCCAACTTCACGGCAGTGCGTCTCAACCAAGCAAAACCATCATACTCCTGATCGTCACATAGCACCGTTCGCTAGCGCACACAGATGCGGCTTTGCTGAGCTGCATCAAACGGCGTTGGCGTGTGGCGGCTGCAGCATGTCGTTCTCGATCCACTCGAGCACCGATGGCCCCTGCGGCTGCCAGCCCAGCAGGGTGCGCGTCCGTGCACCGCGCACGCGGCTGTTGGAACCAAGGCCGTAAGAAGCCATTTCGTAGCCCCATTCGGCAACCGCCTCGGGCAGCGGCCAATCCTGCGCGGGACCCAGGTGCAGTGCCTTGGCGATGGCGGCCGTCATGTCGCGGAAGGACGCTTCACCCGACTCGACAAAGTAAAACGTGCCAGCAGGCGACTTTTCCAAGGCCAGCAAATACAGGCTGACGACGTCGTCGATATGCACGTTGGACCAGATATTGCGGCCAGGCCCCACGTGGCGCACGATGCCGCTCTTGCGCGCCTGCTTGAGCAAACGGGGCAATTGCACGCTGTCGCGCGGCAAGGCGCCATGGCCGTAGATCAAGGTGTTGCACAGCACGCTCGCGCGCACGCCCTGGCTTGCGCTGGCCAATATCAAGTCATCGATGGCGACCCGGGCCGCCTTGTCGGCCGTGGGCGCAGGCAATTTGTCTTCATAATAAATCTGTTGCGTCCCCTCGCCACCCGAGGCGTCGCCCACGATGGACGAGCCGCTCGTGTGCAGGAACACTTTGTTCGTGCCGGCCAGCGCGTCGAGGATGGCTTCGACGGCGCCCCGGTGGTCGCTGCTGGCCGCATTGATGATGGCGTCCGCCGCCTTTGCCTGCTCGATGAGCAATGCGCGGTCGTTCAAATCGCCCTGCACGCCCAACACGCCGATCTTGGCCAGCTCGGCCACCTGTTCCGGTTTGCGCACGAGGCCCGTGACCTGATGGCCGGCGCGCACGAGGCCCGCCGCGATGGAACTGCCAATAAATCCTGCCGCGCCTGTCAAGAAAATCTTCATGCCTTACTCCTGTCTGGTTAGATTGCTGTCAATCACACCAGTCCAGTATGCCCATTTTCGTCTTTCGCAAAAAGCGGCCGTGGAGCAAAAGATTTATGCCCTGGGCGCAACAATCTTGTTTTTCAGCTGCAGGGCGGCGATGTAGCGGCTCCGGTAGGCGGGGTCTTGCGGTGTCAGCAAGGTGAGCCTGTCGCGCGCGCGCGTGGCGGCCACATAAAAACGGTTTTCCTCTTCCAGCGGGTCGGTCTTGCTGCGCGGGAATTCATCGACGGCCAGGTAGGGCAAAATCACGTGGTTGTACTCGAGGCCCTTGATCTGGTCGATGCAGGCGATGACCAGCCTGGCCTTGCCGGTCGAGACCGTCACGGCCTCTTCCATCTCACCCAGCCAGCCGGCAAAGCCACCGAGCGCCACGCCCGCTTCGCGGCACACGGCAATAAAGCCGTGCAGGGAACGGGCCACGACCCGCGCCTGCGCCGGGTCGACATAGATGCGGCGCGCCGTCTGTTCCAGTTGCATCAGGCCGAAGATGTGCTGCAGGGCGTCGCCCGCCAGCGCATCGGGAGGCAGCGCGCGCAGGTAATCGACGGCGGCCAGGGTAAGCGCCGCCTTGTCCTGGTTATGCGACTTGGCCAGCTGGTTCGTCAAAAAGCCTTCCAGCAAGTCCGGGTAGTTGGCCACGTCGGCCTTGGCTTGTTGGAGCTCACCGCGCGTAAACGGGATTTCCGCGAACGCCACCAGGGCTTCGAGGATGTCGCCGCGGCGCGGACCGCTCTTGATTGCATGCAAGTCCTTGCGGGCGATGGCGACCATGCCGCGCAGCATCAGCACTTCCAGGCTCAACAGATAGCTGTTCATGTCCACCAAGCCATACGCGATGCCGCTCTGGAACAGCGCCGTTTCCACGCGGATCGCCTGATCGCGGTCGCGCAGCAAAATGGCCGTCGTGCCAGCATGCGCGCGTTCGAGCGCGGCGATCAGCTGGGCGCTGCACGCCTGCGGCTGCGCATGGTCATACTCGAGCACTTCGATATGGGTGGCGCGCGACAGGGCCGACACGCTGGCCTTGTTTTTCAGCATACCGACGGCCTGCGCCAGCTGCGGGCCGTAGCGGTAGGATGCCGTCAATGGCAAGCGCTGCAAGGTGGGGAATTCCTGCTCGAAGCGCTGGCGCAGGAAGCGGTGGTCGGCGCCCGACCACGTGTAAATGACTTGATCCTTGTCGCCGGCGCCACAGAAAAACGCGTTGCCGCGGCGTATCAGCATGGTCAGCAGGCGGAACGACGCTTCGTTCAAGTCGTGCAATTCATCGGCCACGATGATCTGGAAGGCCGGCAACTGCTGGCGCAGCGGCTCGTCGCCGTCGAGCATGCGCACCAGATCGTAGGTGGCATCGAATGGTGCGCGGAACTGGATATCGCCCGTGTCGGCGCCGCGCAAGCCTTCGTATTCGCGCAGCCACAGATAGTGCGTGCGCGACATGCCCAGCATTTCCAGGTTGTCGTCCAGCGAGTTGCTCTCGAAGTCAGGATTTTGAAAATCCAGGCGCGCCTTGGTACGCAACTGCAATTTCAAAAACTCGGCAATCGCTCCGTTGGTCGTATTGATTTCCAGCGGATAACGGTGAGCGTACTTTTCCGATACGACTTCCAGCGCTTCCCTGGCCACGGGACGCAGCTCTTCATCGCTGCGCATGGATGCCACCTGCATGTTTTCCAGCTGCAGCAGCACCTTGGCGGCAAAAGCGTCGAAGGTGTCGATGACGAGGCGCTTGACGACACCGAGCGGCACACCCACTTCCAGCAGGCGCTGGCGCAGGGCCACGCGCGCCGCCTCGGTAAACACGAGGGCCAGCATGCGTTCGGGCGCGCGGCCCCGGTGCAGCGCCTCGGCCAAGCGCAGGGCCAGGGTCGTCGTCTTGGCCGCGCCGGCATTGGCATCGATCAAGACCACTTTCTTTTGCGACGTCTGGATGGCGACCTGCTCCGGCGTGGGCGTGATGCGTTTGGGAATGAACTGTGGGGCGTTATCTGTACTCAAGGGTATCCTGAAATGATGTCTGTTCTCGGCACGCTACCAGGCGCAGGTGCGCAGGCCGGCAAAGATGTCGCCCCGTTCGGGCGCATGAAAGGTGCGCATGCGCGCCGAATGCAGGCGCGGCGGCGTGGCGAAGGCGGCGCCGCGCAGCACCTGGTGCTGCATGAAATACGGCGCCGAATATTCGCGCCAGGCATCGGGCGCAAAGCCCGGATACGGCTCGAACGGCGTCGCCGTCCACTCCCACACCTGGCCCCAGTGAAAGCGCGGATGGCCGGACAGCGCAGCATACTCCCATTCCGCCTCGGTCGCCAGACGCCGCCCCGCCCAGGCGCAGTACGCTTGCGCTTCATACAGATTGATGTGGCGCACGGCTTCATTCGGCGGCAAGGTCGTGCGCTGGCCGAAACGCATGGTGCGCCACTGCGTCGCTTCGCGCAGCCAGTACAAAGGCGACGAGCGCTCCTGCCGCATCAGCCAGGCGCTGCCGGCCGCGCTCCAGAACTGGCGGTTCTGGTAGCCGCCATCGGCGACAAAATCGGCAAACTGGGCGTTGGATACGGCGCAAGCATCGATGGAAAACGGCGGCACGTAGCAGCTATAGGGTGGAGATTCATTGTCGAAGGCAAACCCGGCCCCGCGTGGCGAGCCCAGTTCGATGGAACCGCCAGGAAAGGCGACCTCCCCGGCCCCTGCCGACAAGGCGGAACTGGTAGCCAGGGACTCCGGCGCTTCCAGACCCAGCCATTGCAAGCCGGCCAGCATTTCCTCGCCGCACAAATCCTCATGCGCCAGCGCCAGCCGGTACGGCGCCAGGGCGCTGTCGACATTAGCTTCGCGCGACAGCTTGTCCAAGACCCGGTCGAGCACTTCGCGGCAATACGTTTTCACGGCGCCCGGACTGGGCAGTTCCAGCTTCCAGCGCGCACGGTGCTCCACCATGTTGGCGTCGAACAGGTCGTCGCCGCGCGTCAGCAGGGAGTTATAAATGGCGTCAGCCGGATGGCTCGAAGCGGCTTCGCGCAGGATGTACCACTCGGCGAACCAGGCGATATGCGCGAGTTGCCATAACGGCGGATTGAGGCGTGGATGGCGGGGCAGGCCCGCCACCACGTCCAGGCCGGCACTGACATAACAGTCGAACAGAGACAGGGTATCCTGGCGCGCAGCCTGCAGCGACTGGGCCAGTTGCTGGGCGCCGGCGTGGCGAAAAGAAGTGTTGATTAAAGTCATGGCCTGATTGTAACGACTTATGCCAACCTTGCACTAGTCGCACAGGAAACAAGGGGCGCGTGCCCCCTCGGCTACTTGACCAGCAACTCGCCCTGCAGCGGCGTGACGACGGATTTGGGCATGCTGACGATGAAGCTGCTGCCCTTGTCGGCCACGGACTGGATGGCCAGAGTGCCTCCATGGCGCAGCAACACGTGCTTGACGATGGCCAGGCCCAGGCCCGTACCCTGGGTTTCGCGCGAACGGCTCTTGTCGACGCGGTAGAAACGTTCCGTCAGGCGCGAGATATGCTCGGGGCTGATGCCGATGCCCGTATCTTGCGCAATGAATTGCGGTCCGGCCGGGCCATCCTGCCAGCGCAGGGTGATGCTGCCGCCGGCCGGTGTATAGCGCACAGCGTTCGAAGCCAGGTTGCCGAAAGCGCTGTACAGTTCATCGTAGCTGCCCAGCACGTCGGGACCGTTGCATTCCATGGTCACGTCATGCTTGCCGGCCGACAAACCCTTGGCGTCGCGCAAGACTTGCTGCATGAGCTTTTTGACATCCACGGGCTCGGGACGCAGCGGATAGTCGACCGATTCCAGGCGCGACAAGGTCAGCATGTCTTCGATCAAATGCTGCATGCGGTGGCCCTGCTCCGTCATCAGCTTGAGGTGGGCGGCGCGCGTGGCGGCGTCCAGGTCCAGCTCGGCGGAAGCGATTTCCAGGAAGCCCACGATGACCGTCAGCGGCGTGCGCAATTCGTGCGACGCGTTGGCGATGAAGTCGCGGCGCATCATTTCGATGCGTTCCGTCTCCGTCACATCGTGCGTGACGAGAATCTGGCGGCGGTTTTCAAACGGAATGATTTGCACGATCAGCTTGCGGTTGCGGAAGGTGATCGTCAGCGGCTGGTCGTAGCGGCCCAGGATGATGTAATCCATGAACTCGGGGCTGCGGATCAAGTTCGTCACGCGCATGCCCTTGTCGCGCTCGTGCGTGAGGCCCAGGTGTTTCTCGGCGGCCGGATTGCACCATTCGAGGAACAGCACATCGTCCATGATGACGACGCCGTCCGGCAGCAGATGCATGGCCTGGCGGAAACGCGCCAGCCATTCCGTCAACTCGGCCTGGTTTTTCTCGTCGTCGCGGCGCATGCGGTACAGGCGCGCGAAGATGCTGGTCCAGGCGCCCCAGCCGTCGGGCAGCTTGGCGCTTTGCGGATTGTCCAGCCAGTTACTCAGCTGGAACAGATACGACAGTTGCACGAACACCATCATGGCCATCAGCATGAAAGCGATGCCCAGCGCATACGTGGCGCCAAACAGATACCAGACGACGGCAACGCCCAGCAGCGCCAGCACCATGCGCAAGGCGGCCGGTACCCAGAACAGCAATTTCGGATTCATAGAGGCCAGCTTTACTTTTCAGACAACATGTAGCCGACGCTGCGTACCGTCTTGATCAGGCTTTCCGCCTCTTTCAAGGCTTTGCGCAAGCGCAATACGTGCACATCGACCGTGCGTTCCTCGATCACCACATGGTCGCCCCACACCTTGTCGAGCAGCTGGCTGCGCGAAAACACGCGCTCCGGATGGGCCAGCAGGAATTTCAGCAGCTTGTATTCGGCATGGCCGATATCGATCTTCTGTTCATCCATCATCACGGTGCAGCTGACGGGGTCCAAGGCCACGTTGCCGGCGCGCATGGGCGCCTGCGCGTGTTCCGGACTCTTGCGTCGCAAGAGCGCCTTGGCGCGCGCCAACAGCTCGCGCGGCGAGAACGGCTTGGTGACGTAATCGTCGGCCCCACTGTTCAGACCAGCCAGCTTGTCTTCTTCCATGCTCTTGGCGGTGAGCATGATGACGGGGATGGCGGCGAAATTGCGGTCGGCGCGGATGCGCGACAGCAGGCGCAAGCCCGTCTGGTCCGGCAACATCCAGTCCAGCAGGATCAGGTGCGGCGTGCGGTGCTGGATGAATTCCCAGGCATCGGCAACGTTTTGTACAGAACAGCAATTCCAGCCGGATTCGCGCAGCGAATAGGTCACCAGTTCAACGATGGCCGGCTCATCTTCAACAATCAATACCGTGGTTTTATCAGATGCCATAAAGCTTACTCAGGGAGCTCCTCGGAAATGGCGGGAGCAGCCACCTTGGTGTGACGGATGTCCTTGCCTTCAACCACGTAAATCACGTATTCGGCGATGTTTTTCGCATGGTCGCCGATCCGTTCGATGGCCTTGGCCACCCACAGGGTGTCGAGCGCCGCCGAAATCGTGCGCGGGTCTTCCATCATAAAGGTGATCAAGTTGCGCATGATAGACCGAAACTCATGGTCGATGATGGCATCTTGTGCAATTAATTGTAAGGCCTGCTTGCCGTCGTTGCGGGCAAACGCGTCCAGCGCGTCGTGCAGCATGTCGGTGGCCGTGTTGGCAATGCCGCGCACCATCTCGTAATGGTTGACGACGGCGTTGCCGCGCTTGTGCAGATTCTTCGCTACGCGGGCGATTTTGGTCGCCTCGTCGCCGACGCGCTCGAGGTCGGTAATCACCTTGATGGTGGCCATGATGGTGCGCAAATCGTTGGCGGCCGGCTGGCGGCGCACGATCAAATGGCTGCAGGCGTCATCGAGCGACACTTCCAGTTGGTTGACGACGTCGTCTTCGCGCATCACGCGGTCGGCGCGTTCCGGATTGCCGATGCGAAAGCACGTCATCGCGTCGAGGAACTGGGTTTCAACGATGCCGCCCATCAGGAGCACTTTCGAGCGGATCGCTTCGAGTTCGTTGTCGTATTGCTTGGATGAATGTTCGCCTATCATGCTGTCTCTCCGTATTCAGTTGTCTTGTATATAGCGGTGCGCGACGGATCAGCCGAAGCGGCCCGTGATGTAATCCTGCGTTTCCTTGCGGGCCGGATTCATGAAAATCTGGTCCGTTTCGCCGAATTCCACCAGCTCGCCCAAGTACATATAAGCCGTGTAGTCGGAGCAGCGCGCTGCCTGTTGCATATTGTGCGTCACGATGGCGATCGTGTAATCCTGTTTCAGTTCGCTGATCAGCTCTTCCACTTTCGAGGTCGAAATCGGGTCCAGCGCCGAGGTCGGCTCATCGAGCAGCAACACGTCCGGCTTCACGGCCACGCCGCGCGCGATGCACAAACGCTGTTGCTGGCCGCCCGACAGCGACAGGCCGCTCTTCGAAAGTTTATCCTTGACCTCGCCCCACAGCGCAGCCTTTTTCAAGGCCCACTCGACGCGCTCGTCCATCTCGCCTTTCGACAAGTCTTCATACAGGCGCACGCCGAAGGCGATGTTGTCGTACACCGACATGGGGAACGGCGTCGGCTTCTGGAACACCATGCCAACCTTGGCGCGCAGCATGTTGACGTCCTGGTCGGCGTCGAGCACGTTGCGGCCGCGGTACAGGATGGAGCCTTCTGCGCGCTGGCCCGGATACAGGTCGTACATGCGGTTCAAGGTGCGCAGCAGGGTCGACTTGCCGCAACCGGACGGGCCGATGAAAGCCGTCACCTTCTTCTCATGGATGTCCAGGTTGACATTATGCAAGCTTTGCGTTTTGCCGTAAAAAAAGTTCAGGCCCGAAATCTCGATGGTTTTTTTCTTTGGTGCCAAGTCTTGGGCTGGATTCATTTGCGTATTCATGTGGGTTCGCTTCGCTCGATATCTGTTTAATTAGGGACTTTTTGGCTGAACACGGTGCGCGACAGGATATTCAAGGCCAGCACGCTGAAGGTGATCAGCAGTGCGCCACCCCAGGCCAGCGAGCGCCAGTTGTCGTACGGGCTCATCGCAAACGATGCAATGACGGACGGCAAGTTGGCCATCGGTGCATTCATGTTGAAGCTTTGGAACTGGTTATTCAGGGCTGTGAACAGCAGCGGCGCCGTTTCGCCGGCGATGCGGGCCAATGCCAGCAGCACACCGGTGATGACGCCAGCCTTGACGGCGCGCAAGCGCACCAGGGTGGCCACCTTCCAGCGCGGCGCACCGAGGGCAAACGCGGCTTCGAGCAGGCTGTTCGGCACCAGGCGCAGCATATTGTCCGTTGTGCGCACCACCACCGGCACGGCGATCAGCGACAGGGCAATGGCGCCCGCGTAACCGGAGAAATGCTTGACGTGCGCCACGTACAGCGCGTACACGAACAGGCCGATGACGATCGATGGCGCCGACAACATGATGTCGGTGACAAAGCGCGTCACTTGCGCAAACTTGTTTTCTTCACCGTATTCAGCCAGATAGATGCCGGCCAGGATGCCGATCGGGGTGCTGACCACGGTGGCCAGGCCGACCATCAGGGCGCTGCCGACGATGGCATTGATAAGGCCGCCGCCTTCGCTGCCGGGAGCCGGCGTCGTTTGCGTGAACAGGTCGACGGACAAGGCGCCGAAACCCTTGATCACCAGCGTGAACAGGATCCACACGAGCACGGCCAGGCCGAGTGCCATGGCGGCCACCGACAGGGCGATGCCGATGCGGTGCATCAACAGGCGTTTGCGGTAGACGGGGTTCATGGCCGGCTTGGCCGGAACATCGTGGGTGCTAACTTGGCTGAGCTGGCTCATTTCGTGCCTTCCTTGCGGGACATGCCAGCCAGCATCAGCTTGGCGGCGGATAAGACGATAAAGGTGATCACAAACAGGATCAAGGCCAGCGAGAACAGCGATGCCACATGCAACTCGGATTGCGCTTCGCCGAATTCATTGGCCAGCAAAGAGGTGATGCTGTTACCGGCGGCAAACAGCGACCACGACAGTTTATTCGCGTTGCCGATGACGAAGGTGACGGCCATGGTTTCGCCCAGTGCGCGTCCCAGGCCCAGCATGACGCCGCCGACGACGCCGGTCTTGGTGTAAGGCAAGACAATCTTGCGCACCACTTCCCAGCGCGTGCAGCCCAGGCCGTAGGCCGATTCCTTCAGCACGGCGGGGACGATCTCGAACACGTCGCGCATCACCGACGCGATGAAGGGGATGATCATGATGGCCAGCACCAGGCCGGCCGTCAGCAAGCCGATGCCCATCATGGGGCCGCTGAACAGCTGGCCGATGACGGGCACGTTGCCCAGCGTGGCTTTCAGGACAGGCTGGACGTGGTCGGCAAACAGGGGCGCAAACACGAACAGGCCCCAGATACCGTAGATGATCGATGGCACGCCAGCCAGCAACTCGACAGCCGTGCCCAGCGGGCGGCGCAGCCAGGCTGGGCAGATTTCCGTGAGGAACAGGGCGATGCCGAAGCTGACGGGAAAGGCGATCAGCAAGGCGATGACGGACGTCACCAAGGTGCCGATGATGGGGATCAGGGCGCCATACTGGTCATTGACGGGGTCCCACTCGGCCGAGACGACGAAGTGCAGGCCGAAGGTCTTGAAGGCCGGTATCGATTCCATGATCAGCGAAATGATGATGCCGACCAGGACGATCAGCACCGACAGGGCGAACAGCATCGTCACCTTGTGGAACATGAAATCCTGGAAACGCTGCTTGCGCATGGTGGAAAGCATTTGCGCGTGACTGATGGAATCGGTCATGGTGCCGCCTGGCATGGGGATCGTGGAGGAGGTAGATTGTGCGCTCATAGTGTGCCATATGGGTGGTACTGCAGGTATTGCTATTTTTATCTTGCTCTTTTAGCCAGGAGCGCCTGCAAGGGCTTGCGGGCGGTCCTGGCTAACTCCCTGCCCCGCCGTGCTGCTGGCGGGGCAAGGATAGTGCAGTACTTACATGGTCAAGCTAGCAAATTAATAGATCGCTTTGCCCGATGCATCTTTCAAATTGGCTTTCCACGATTCCTGCACCAGTTTCACGACCGATGCTGGCATCGGCACGTAGTCCAGTTCAACGGCAGCGGCGCCGCCGTTTTTGTAGGCCCAGTCGAAGAATTTCAGAACTTCTTTTGCCTTGCCTGCGTCAGCCTGGACTTTGTGCATCAGGATGAACGACACGCCCGTGATAGGCCAGCTGTTCTTGCCAGCCTGGTCGGTCAGGACCACGCCGAAGCCTGGGGTTTGCGTCCAAGGTGCCGAAGCGGCTGCTGCCTTGAAGTTTTCATCGTCAGGCTGCAGGAAGTTGCCGTCCTTGTTTTGCAGCTGGGTGTGCGACATTTTGTTTTTCTTGGCGTAAGCCCACTCGACGTAGCCGATCGAACCCTTGATGCGCTGTACGTTGGCGGCGACGCCTTCGTTACCCTTGCCGCCCACGCCCACGGCCCATTTCACAGCCGTACCAGCACCGATTTTCGATTTGAATTCCGGGTTGGTTTTCGACAGGAAGTCGGTGAACAGGAACGAGGTGCCCGAACCGTCGGCGCGGTGTACCACGGTAATTTCCGTGTCTGGCAGCTTGACGCCCGTGTTCAGTGCGGCGATCTCAGGAGCGCTCCACTTGGTGATCTTGCCCAGGTAGATGTCGCCAACGACTTTACCCGTCATTTTCAGCTGGCCGGGCTTCACGCCGTCCAGGTTGACGATGGTGACCACGCCGCCCATGATGGCCGGGAACTGCATCAGGCCCGCTTCTTCCAGCTCTTCCGCCTTCAAAGGCATGTCCGAGGCGCCGAATTCAACAGTCTTGGCCTTGATTTGCTTGATGCCAGCGCCGGAACCGACGGACTGGTAGTTCAGGCCATTGCCGGTGTTGGCTTTGTACGTCTCGGCCCATTTGGCGTAGATCGGGTACGGGAAAGTAGCACCAGCACCTGTCATATCTGCCGCCATGACGGAAGCGGAAGAAAATGCCATCGCTGCCGAAGCGCCCACGACGATAAATTTGAACATTTGCTTCATTTGCATATCAAGTCCTCAGGGTTGTTAGGGCGCAAAGTCCCGGTTGAATGCTGCGCAGTCTAGCAAGTGAATATGACAGCTTTATGACATGGATAAAAATTCTTGAAATAATTGGCTACGCCCCGAGAAATGCCCTTCTCGGCGCGAAAAATGACAAGGCTCGCGACGCTTTATGACAGTATATGTCACGCTTATGTCATATTTCATGATTACACTCACAGCGCGTCATACATGATGAAATACGGCTAGAATTAACTATCTGCAAAGACAAAAGAATATGAAACCTGAACTGCACATGGAAGTGACCAAATCGGGCATCCTGCTTGACCGCGAGCTGTCGCAACTGACTTTCAACCGGCGCGTGATGGCCCAGGCGGAAGACCCGAACATTCCGCTGCTCGAGCGCCTGCGCTACTTGTGCATCGTCAGCAGTAACATGGATGAGTTCTTCGAGGTGCGCGTGGCCAGCCTGCTGGCGGCCGGCAGCATCGGCGGTTCGCTGGCCGGCCACCCCGCCCTGGCAGCCAACCTGGAGCGCATCGGCAAGGAATGCCATGCGCTGGTGGAACGCCAGTACGAGATATTAAATAACGACGTCTTGCCGGCCCTGCGCGAAGCGGGCGTGCATTTGCTGCGCGACAGCGACCGCAACGAGGCGCAGCGCGCCTGGGTCAAGCAATATTTCGACCGCGAAGTGCGCCCCCTGCTCACGCCCATCGGCCTCGACCCGGCCCACCCGTTCCCGCAAGTGGTGAATAAAAGCCTCAATTTCATCGTCTCGCTGAGCGGCAAGGATGCGTTCGGGCGCGGCACGGCGATCGCCATCGTCAAGGCGCCCCGCGTCTTGCCGCGTGTCATCAAGCTGCCGGACGAAATTTCCGGCGATGGCGTGTCCTTCTGTTTATTGTCGTCCGTCATCCACGCGCACATCTCGGACCTGTTCGCCGGGCGCGAAGTGATCGCCTATTCGCAATTCCGCGTCACGCGCGACAGCGACCTGTGGGTGGATGAGGACGAAGTCAAGAACCTGCGCCAGGCCTTGAAGGGTGAACTGGTGGGTCGCCAGTTCGGCACCTCGGTGCGCCTGGAAGTGGCGCGCAATTGCCCGCCAGAATTGTCACAGTTCCTGCTCGACCAGTTCAGCCTGGATCAAAGCCGGCTGTACCGCGTCAACGGCCCCGTGAACCTGGTGCGGCTGTCAGAAATGATCGACCACGTCCAGCAGCCGGAGCTGCGCTTCCCGCCGTTCTTTCCAGGCCTGGCGCATAAAGCCATCGGCAATGACATCTTTGCCGCCCTGAACAAGCACGACATCCTGCTGCACCACCCGTACCAATCGTTCCAGACGGTCATCGACTTCATCCGCAGCGCTGCCTACGACCCGTCCGTCGTCGCCATCAAGCAAACGATCTACCGCACGGGCATGAATTCGGACTTGATGGAGTCGCTGATTACGGCGGCGAAGATGGGCAAGGAAGTGACCGTCATCGTGGAATTGATGGCGCGTTTCGACGAAGAAGCCAATATCAACTGGGCCGACAGGCTGGAGCAGGCCGGCGCGCAAGTCGTGTACGGCGTGGTGGGCCTGAAAACCCATGCCAAGGTGGCGCTCGTCATCCGCCGCGAAGAAGGCGCGTTGCGCTTCTATGCCCACTTGGGCACCGGCAACTATCACCCCACCACCACCAAGTTGTACACCGATTTTGGTTTACTGACGGCCAACCAGGACCTGGCCGTGGAAGTCAATGAAGTCTTCATCCACCTGACCAGCCTGACCAAGCCGCACAACCTGAACCACCTGTGGCTGGCGCCGTTCGGCCTGCAAAGCGAGATCATCAAAGCCATCCGCAACGAGGCGAAGATCGCCCGCTCTGGCCGGCGCGGGCGCATCATCGTCAAAGTCAACGCACTGGTGGATGAATCCGTGATCCGCGCCCTATATGCGGCCTCGACCGATGGCGTGAAGATCGACCTGATCGTGCGCGGCGCCTGCACCCTGAAGCCGGGCGTGCCGGGCCTGTCGGAAAACATCAAGGTGCGCTCCGTGATAGGCCGCTTCCTCGAACACAGCCGCATTTACTACTTCCGCAACGACCTGGCGCACGATGTCTACCTGGCCAGCGCCGACTGGATGAGCCGCAACCTGTTCCGCCGCGTGGAAGTGGCCTTCCCCGTGCTGGACCGGGCGTTGAAGCGGCGCGTGATCGCCGAGGGCCTCAATCCGTATTTGAAGGATAATACCAATGCATGGGAACTGGAGCCGACGGGCCACTACGCGCGCCGCAAGCCGCGCGGCAAGCAAACGCCGTTCAGCGCCCAGCAGTATTTGATGCACACACTGGGCACGCCGGTCGCGGAGGTCGGCGAATAGGCAATTCTACACAGAGGAGCACAGCATGGATCTCATCTTGTGGCGACACGCAGAAGCGGAACCGGGCCTGCCCGACCTCGAACGCGCCCTGACCGTCAAAGGCCAGAAACAGGCGCGCCGCATGGGCGAATGGCTCGCTTCGCAACTACCGGAAAATTGCCGCATCCTTGTCAGTCCCGCCCTGCGCACTTTGCAAACGGCGGAAGCGCTGGGACGCAAGTTCAAGCTGATGCCGGAACTGGCGCCTGGCGCCGAGGCGGAAGACATCCTCAAGGCGGCCAACTGGCCCGGCGGCAAGGAAACCGTGCTCATCGTCGGCCACCAGCCCACCCTGGGACAGGCGGCCGCCCTGCTGCTGACGGGCGAGGAGCAGGAATGGGAAATGCGCAAGGCCAGCGCCTGGTGGTTTTCGCAACACGAGCCTGGCGACCCCATCAGCGTCTATTTAAAAGCCGTGATGGCGCATGACCTTGTGGTGAAATAAGGGAAATGCGCAAAAAGTGCGCTGGGACAAATACTAGCAGGAATTACAACTCAGCAGCCTTGCAAAGCGCTGCCGATCTGCTAGAGTTTAATTGCATCAACTACGTGTTGGAGCACTGCTCTGGCACCTGAGCAACCCAGCGGACGGCCGTCCAACGGCGGCTGAAAGACCATGTTAATCACCTTCCTCGTTTTTCTCTTCATCGCCATCTTCGCCGCCATCATCGGCTTCGTCGCCTTTGAACTGATCGAAGAAATGCGCGGCAGCCACCACAAGCTGATGGACCGCTACCACGAGTAGTGTTCACCTCGGCAATATCGCATGGCGCCAGCGACGGCCACCAGCCCGTCCATCGCGCCATCATTCTATTTACACTCCCGTTTTGAACTTCGTATAGATGCGCGTCATCAGGCGGCGGATATCGGCCGTGGTCGCTTCCGGCGCGGCCATGCGCTGCTTGTCGGCGTCCGACAGGAAGATGGCCTTGTTCTCGCCGATATCCTTGCGTACATACTTGATGCTGGCCGGATTTGGATTCGCGTAAAACACCTTGTTGCTCAGGCTGGCATGCACTTGCGGACGCAAGATATAGTTGATGAACAGGTGCGCATTGTTAGGGTGCGGCGCGTCGGCGGGGATGGCCATGGTATCGAACATCAGGGCGGCCGTCTTCGGCACCAGCACCTGGATCACATTGCCATTTTTCGCATCGATGGCGCGCTGGCGCGCGATATTGATGTCGCCCGACCAGCCCAGCGCGACGCAGACGGAACCATTGGCCATGTCATTGATGTAGCCTGACGAGCTGAACAGGGTCACGTAAGGACGGATGGCTTGCAGCACCTTGCCCGCTTCCTGGTAGTCGGCGGCCGCTTTCGAATACGCGGGCTTGCCCAGGTATTGCAGGGCGGCCGGCAGCACTTCCGACGGAGAGTCGAGGAAGGACACGCCGCACGACTTCAGCTTCGCTGCATATTTCGGGTCGAAGACCAAGTCCCAGGCGTTGTCGGGCATGGGCATGCCGCCCAGCGCCGCCTTGACCTTGTTGACGTTGATGCCGACCGTCGTGTAGCCCCACAGCCAGTCGACCAGGTAATCGTTGTTCGGGTCGATCTTCGACAGCTTGGCCTGCAGGTTGGGGTCCAGGTTGCCCAGGTTCGTCAGCTTGCTCTTGTCGAGTTTGCGCAGCAAGCCCGCGTCGATCTGCAGGCGCGCCCACTGGGCCGTCGGCACGACGATATCGTAGCCGGACTTGCCCGCCACCAGTTTCGCATTGAGGATTTCGTTATTATCGAAAACGTCGTAGCGCACCTTGATGCCCGTTTCCTTCTCAAAATTCTTGATCGTATCGTCGCCGATATAGTCCGACCAGTTATAGATGTTCAGGACTTTTTCTTCCTGAGCCTGAGCTTGGGCAGGCAATGCCAGCACGGCCGCCGCCAAGGTCAACCCCACTCCAATGCGCCGCCCTGCTTGCCATGTGTTTGCCATCGTACCGCCTCCGGAATTAGTCAGAAAATAGTGACGATGATAGCAAGAAGGGCGGTGTCAGGTCTAGCCTGATACCGCCCTGCTTTCACCGCTGGGGTCAGACCCCCAACACCGCCAACGCAAAGATCAGCGCTGACAGTGACGAGGGTCTGACCCCGGCCCTTGCCAACGTTACACCTTGTCCAGCCCCACCGTGGCGCCCGTAAACACCAGGTTGCCGTTCTGGGCATCGATGCGGATCTCGTCTTTCGGGCCGAACTTGCCTTCCAGGATCAGCTTCGACAGCGGATTTTCGATCTGCTGCTGGATCGCCCGCTTCAAAGGACGGGCGCCATATACCGGGTCGTAGCCCGCTTCGGCGATTTGCTGCAAGGCCGCGTCCGTCAAGCTCAGCTGCATGTCCATGCGCGCCAGGCGTTCTTCGAGGATCTTCAGCTGGATCTTCGCGATGGCGCCGATGTTTTTCTCGTCGAGGCCGTGGAACACGACGATTTCGTCAATGCGGTTGACGAATTCGGGACGGAAGTGCGAACGTACCTCGGCCATCACAGCCAGCTTCACGACACCGGGATCATCGCTTTCCATGGCCTGGATTTTATGCGAACCCAGGTTCGAGGTCATGATGATGACGGTATTCTTGAAGTCCACCGTACGGCCCTGGCCATCCGTCATGCGTCCGTCGTCGAGCACTTGCAGCAGCACGTTGAAGACGTCGGCATGCGCCTTTTCCACTTCGTCGAGCAGGATCACGCTGTACGGCTTGCGGCGCACGGCTTCCGTCAGGTAGCCACCCTCGTCGTAACCGACATAGCCCGGTGGCGCGCCGATCAGACGGGCCACGGAATGCTTCTCCATGAACTCGCTCATGTCGATGCGGATCATCGATTCTTCCGTATCGAACAGGAAGGTCGCCAGCGCCTTGCTCAGCTCGGTTTTACCGACACCCGTCGGTCCCAGGAACATGAAGGAACCATATGGACGGTTCGGGTCGGACAGGCCGGCGCGCGAGCGGCGAATGGCGTCAGCCACGGCCGTGATTGCTTCATCCTGGCCCACGACGCGCTCATGCAGCTTCTCTTCGATATGCAGCAGCTTGTCGCGCTCGCCCTGCATCATGCGCGACACGGGGATGCCCGTCGCGCGCGACACCACTTCGGCGATTTCCTCGGCGCCCACTTCCGTGCGCAGCAATTTCGGCTCGTCGGGATCGCGTTTCGGGATACCGCTGTCAGCCTGCTTGAGCTGGGCTTCCAGTTGCGGCAGCTTGCCATACTGCAGCTCCGACACTTTCTGCCAGTTGCTCTCGCGCGTGGCCTGCTCCATCTGCAGCTTGACGTTCTCGATCTCTTCCTTGATGTGCGTACTGCCTTGCACCACGGCTTTTTCCGCCTTCAGGATTTCTTCGAAGTCGTTGTATTCGCGCTGCAGCTTGACGATTTCTTCCTCGATCAGGGCCAGGCGGCGCAACGATGCTTCGTCTTTTTCCTTCTTGACGGCTTCGCGCTCGATCTTCAGCTGGATCAAGCGGCGTTCCAGCTTGTCCATCACTTCCGGCTTCGAATCGATCTCGATCTTGATCTTCGCCGCCGCTTCATCGATCAGGTCGATCGCCTTGTCGGGCAGGAAACGGTCCGTGATGTAGCGGTGCGACAGCTCGGCGGCGGCGATGATGGCCGCGTCCGTGATTTCCACCTTGTGGTGCAGCGCGTATTTATCCTGCAAGCCGCGCAGGATGGCAATCGTCGCTTCCACGGTCGGTTCATCGACCAGCACTTTCTGGAAGCGGCGTTCCAGCGCGGCATCCTTCTCGATGTACTTGCGGTACTCGTCGAGGGTGGTTGCGCCCACGCAATGGAGCTCGCCGCGCGCCAGCGCCGGTTTGAGCATATTGCCGGCATCCATCGCGCCTTCAGCCTTGCCCGCGCCCACCATGGTGTGCATCTCGTCGATGAAGACGATGGTTTGCCCCTCATCCATGGCCAGTTCCTTCAGCACGGATTTCAGGCGTTCCTCGAATTCACCGCGGAATTTCGCGCCGGCCAGCAAGGCGGCCATGTCCAGCGAGAGTACGCGCTTGCCTTTCAGCGATTCCGGCACTTCACCGTTGACGATGCGCTGCGCCAGGCCTTCGACGATGGCCGTCTTGCCCACGCCCGGTTCGCCGATCAGCACGGGGTTGTTCTTGCTGCGGCGCTGCAGGATCTGGATGGTGCGGCGGATTTCATCGTCGCGCCCGATCACAGGGTCGAGCTTGCCCTTGCGCGCCCGCTCCGTCAGGTCCAGCGTGTACTTTTTCAAGGCTTCACGCTGGCCTTCGGCTTCCTGCGAGTCGACCTTGTTGCCGCCGCGCACGGCGTCGATGGCCGCTTCCAGGGCCTTGCGGGTCAGACCGTTTTCCCGCGCCAGCTTGCCGCAGTCGGACTTGTCGTCCGTCATGGCCAACAAGACCATTTCACTGGACACGAACTGGTCGCCCGCCTTTTGCGATTCCTTGTCAGCCAGGTTCAGCAAGGCCACGAATTCGCGGCTGACCTGCACGTCGCCTCCCGTGCCCGATACTTTCGGCAGGCGTTCGATCGAGGCGCCCAGGGCCTTGGACAGGCCGCCCACGTTGACGCCGGCTCGCTGCAAGAGCGAGCGAGCGCCGCCGTCGTCCTGGTTCAACAGGGCCGTCAGCAGGTGGACTGGTTCGATATAGGGGTTGTCGTTGCCCACGGCCAAGCTTTGCGCATCGGCCAGGGCTTCCTGTAATTTGGTAGTGAGTTTGTCTTGTCGCATGAGAAGCGCTCCCGGTTAATTAGTTGTTAACCAAATTGGGGTGAGGCAGTACTTTTCAAGCATACACAAAACAGAAAACTGATGCATTCTTGCAAATGCTGACGTGCGCGGCAAAAACGCCTCAAATGGCGGGTGCTTTTGCCGTCCATTTGTCCAGGGCAGTCTCGTCGCTGTCACGCGCATCGACCCAACGCGCGCCTTCCGGCGTGTCTTCCTTCTTCCAGAACGGCGCTTCCGTCTTCAGATAGTCGATGATGAACTCGCAAGCGGCAAACGCCTCGCCCCGGTGGGCGGACGAGACCGCCACCAGCACGATCTGCTCCTGCGGCAGCAAAGGCCCCACGCGGTGAATCACCAGCGCACCAAGCATGGGCCAGCGCTCCCCCGCCTGCGTTACGATCGCTTCGATGGACTTTTCCGTCATGCCCGGATAGTGCTCGAGCTCCATGGCGGCCACGTCCAGCCCCTCGTTCATGTCGCGCACCGTGCCGACAAAGCCGACGACGGCGCCCACCTTGGGGTTGCCTGCACGCAATTGTGCAATTTCTTGACCGAGGTCAAAATCAGCTTGCTGGACGCGCACGGTTGTACTCATTTGGCGTGGCCCCCAATGCGGCGCAGCAAGGTTTCGATACGGCTGGCCGTGCGCGCATCGGTGGTGGCGGCTATCGCGCACAGCTGCATCAGCTGCGCCACTTGCGTGAGCGGCTTCTGGCCTGATTTGAGCGACGATTGCAACACTTCCACCTGCATTTTCAGGCGGTCGCGGGCAAATTCGGCGCCGCTGTCGACGCCGGCGACGATTTCCAGGCGCAACACTTCATCGCGCAAGCGCTCCTGGTTGGCCTGCAATTGCTGCAGGTAAGCGGCGCTCCCCTCGCCCAGTGCGGCCTGGGCTGCGGCAAAGCGCTGCTGCAGGCTGCGTTCATACTGGGTTTCAAGCGGCGGCAAGGCGCTCCAGCGCTCACCCCACGCGTGCGCGTCGGCGCCGGCGTCGCCATCAGCCAGTGCGGCTTCCAGCGATTGCACCAGACGCAGCTTGTCGCGCAAGGCGTTGGCCTGGGCCGCACCGGCCCGTTCAGCGATGGCGTCCGCTTGCGCTTGCACGCCAGCAACAGCGGCCTGGTAGCGCTGCTCGATCTTCGCTTCGCTGGCGCGTGGCACAGGGCCGGAGGCGTTCCAGGCGGCGCGCGTGTCGCGCAGCAAGTGCTGGATAAAGGCGCTGCGGGTCTTGTCGTCGCCCTCGGGCACGACGGCCGTTTCCAGCGCGGCGCACAGCGCTACGCGCGCATGCAGGTGTTCGCGGCGCTCGTGATCGGCCGCATGGGCCGTTTCCTTACGCCTGGCAAAAATATCGTCGCAGGCGGCGCGGAAGCGCTGCCACAGCGCCTGTTCCGCGCGGCGCTCCAGCGGCAAGGCTCTCGCCAGTTCCTGCCATTTGTCTTGCAAGGCTTTCAGCATGTCGACCGTGTTGCGCTCGGACGGCTTGAGCAAACCTACTTCGACGATCAATTGTTCGCGGCGCGCCGTCTCGATCTGGCGCTGCGTGTCCAGCGGCTTCGACAGGGCGTCCAGCGCGGCGCCAAATTCCGTATCCAGGCGTTTCTTTTCCTTGCGGTCGATGGTGCCCAGGCGCGTCCAGGCCTGGCGCAGGCGCTGCGAGCTTGACGCGACATGTTTCCAGTCGGTACTCTCTTCGGCGGCCAGGGCCGCCGTTTCCGCGATCAATTCCTGGGCCTTGGCCGCATTGCCGTGGCGCTCGTCGGCCAGTTGCTTGAAATGCTGGGCCGCCGGCGCATACGCCAGGCTGCAGGCGGCGTCGAAACGCTCCCACAGGGACTTGGGCGCGGGGCCGGACAAGGTATCGAGCGACTTCCAGCGCTCGCGCAGGCTGCCCACTTTCTTGGCCAGCTCGGCCATTGGCAGTTCCTGTGCCGGCAATTCCTCGCCCGCCTTGACCAGTTCCTCGCGCGACACGTTGCCGCCCCAGCGCGCCCAGTCGGCCAGGCGCTTGAACTCTCCGCGCACATGGGCCAGGCGGTCCGCTTGCGCAGGCGTCAGGCGGCCGTGTTTGTTATCACGCAAAGTCTTGTCATGCTCGGAAGCCACATGCAGCAAGCCATCCTGCAGGGCCGCTTCCATGGCGTCGAGCACCTTGAAGAACTGCTCCGTCGCTTCTTTCGACACGGGTGCGTGCTCCTGGCGCGGCTTGCGCGGCGCAGGTAAAGCTTCGGCATGGGCCGGTGTGGTTTCTGGCGCTGCCGCCTGCACGGGCGCCGGCGCACTGGCCAGCAGGGCCGCAAATTGCTGCTGCAGGCTGTCGGACAGCGGCGACTCAGGCAGGCGCGGCAGGGCTTGCCAAGCGCGTTTCAGGGCATCCACATCGAGGGTGGCAGCATCCTGCGTCTGCCATTCGGCCAGCGCGGCCTGGCGCGCGTCGAACACGGCCTGGTGCTGCTGCAAGGCTTGCAAGGCGGACTGCGCCTGTTCGCGCGCCTGGATGAAATCACTTTCCAGGTGTCTCGGCAGCGAAGCGCACTCGGGCGATTGTGCATGTTGCGCATGTTCCGCATCCAGGCGAGCCAGCGCCTGCGCCAGCTCCCCGGCGGACTGGGCATTGCCCGCCAGCGCACGCGCGGCGGCGACGGCGTCGATCACGGCGCGCTGCAACACCACTTGCGCTTCCAGGCGGGCTCCCAGCGCGGCACGCGCAGCGGTAAAGGCGGTCGCCAGTTCGGGCGTGGCCTTGATGACTTGCCATTGGCGGTCCAGTTCGGCTACCTGATTCGGGCTCAGCTTGTCATCGTTCAACAGGCGCTGGGCCGTGTCGATGCTGGCCTGGGCGCGCTGGGTTTCCGCCGCCTGATGGCGGATCAGGTCGATGCGGCCCTGCATCAGCTTGGCGACGCGGCGGTCCGTATTGCGCATGGCCTGGTGGACTTTTTCCAACAGGGGCAAGGCATGGACGTGTTCGGCCGCGATCAGGCGGGCATCGGCAAATTCGCTGGACACAATGAATTCAAAGGCGGCGGCTTCGTCGCCCGCCACGGCGTGGGCACGCGCAACCTGTTCGGCGCGGCGCGATGCGCTCTGCGCCGAGGCGGCGGCCTGTTCTGCCACGACAGGGTCTGGTGCGGAAGGCTTGCTGGCAGAACGCTTGAAAAGAAATTCGAACATGACGGGTTTCGCGTGGATCAAAACCACCATCATAACAAAGCCCGGGGTATTGCATCGGACAGGTCTGCACAAGTTACCAAATGAGTAACGCAACATGACTCCCATGCTGGCGCCAGCACAAAATCAGGGGCGTGGAAGCGGCGCAGACGGGTGGGCAGGGGTGTGCGCTCGCTACCCGTTCAAGCCTGCGCGCGCAGCGGCTGTGGCACGGCAGGCAAGGTATCCGCGACGGCGGTGCCGGCGATGCCCGCGGTTTCAGCGGCGCCATCAGGCGCGCCCGGTGCCGGCAAAGGCACTGGCAAAACAAAGGGCAGCACTTGCGCCTTGCCACGGCGTGCTTCCTGCGCGCGCGCATCGTGGGCGAGGAACTGGTAGGCGATGGCAAACCACGCTTCGCCCACGATGACCTTGCGCGCCAGCGCAAACAGTTCGCGCTCTTCTTTTTCCAGGCGCTGCAGCAAGGCCGCGCAAAAGGTATCGATGGCGGCGCACAGCTGCTCGGCCTGCAATTCGGAATGATCGATGGCGGCGCCCGCGCGCTGCTGCACGACATTGATGCTTTCCAGCGCCGCGTGGTTCAAGCCATTGAGCTCATTGAGCAAACCACTGAGCAAACCGTCGGTATGCGGCGCTGCCCGGCGAATGGCGGGGATCAGATACATCTCCACCTTGCGCCAGTAGCCGCCCTGGTACAGCCGGTTCAGCCAGTCGCCCGCGTACTGCAGTTGCGCCAGGCTGAGCCGGCTCTGCTGGCGCAGCTGCACCTGCATGTACTTTTGAAAAGCCAACAAACTCATGCGGATGCTGGTCTGTTCCACCGACAGGGAAACCAATATGTATGTTGCCGTAAGCATGCACTCACTCCCGAAAACGCGCTGGATGTCTGATCCTGGAAGTGAAAGTGTAAAGACTACCGACAGGGGGCAGTTTGATCCTGCACAAACCCCTGCCATCGCGCCTGCATTTTCTCAGGGTGCGCGCAATCCGATATGCAGGTTGACCACGCCTGGCTCTTCCGACGGCGAGACTTCGCCGCCAAAACTTTTCACCAGCCGCTGCATGCCCTTGTTGCGCGCCATCGCCTCGCCCACCAGCGCTTCCGTGCCGCGGCTGCGGAAGTAGTCGACCAGCTTTTCAAACAGGATATGGCCCAGGCCCTTGGCTTTCAGGGCCGAGCGCACGGCGATGGCGAAATCGGCGTGGATATTGTCCGGATCGGCCACGGCGCGCACCACACCCAGGGTCTCCGGCTTGCCGTCCGGGCCCGTGTGCGTGGCGATGAAGGCCATGGCGCGGTCGTAGTCGATCTGCGTCAGGCGCGCCAGCTGCGACACGGGCAGTTCGCGCATGGAAGTAAAGAAGCGCAGGCGCACGTCGTCCGGGTCCAGCGCATTGAACAGGTCCATGTGCTGCGGCGCGTCCTCGGGGCGGATGGGGCGCAGCAGGATGGACTGGCCCATCCACGTCACCTGCTCTTCCAGCTCCTGCGGATACGGGCGGATGGCCAGGCGGTCGCTCTTCTGGCCCGGCTGCAGGCGGATGCGTGCGTCGAGGGCGATCACGCCGTCGGCATCGGCCACCAGCGGATTGATGTCGAGTTCGGCCAGCTCGCCAATGTCGGCCACCAGTTCGGCCACCTGGATCAGGGTGTAGCAGATGGCGTCGATGTCGGCCGGCGGCTGGTTGCGGTAGCCGGCCAGCAGTTTCGACACGCGCGTGCGCGCCAGCATGTCGCGCGCCAGCACCATGTTCAGCGGCGGCAAGCCGATAGCATGGTCGGCCGTCACTTCCACGGCGATGCCGCCCTGCCCCACCAGGATGACGGGGCCAAACGCGGCGTCCGTGGTGACGCCGACGATCAGTTCATGCGATTGCGGCCGGCGCGCCATCTGCTGCACCGTAAAGCCGTCGATCAGCGCATCGGGGCGCATGCGGCGCACGCGCTTGAGCATGGCGGCAGCGGCCGTGCGCAAGATGTCGGGCGTGTCGAGGTCTAGCGCCACGCCGCCCACGTCGGATTTGTGGGCGATGTCGGGCGAATGGATTTTCAGCGCCACCGGGTAGCCGATGTCCGTCGCCACGGCCAGCGCCTCCTCCACGTCGGCCGCCATGCGCGTCATCGCCACGGGAATGCCGTAGGCGGCCAGGATTTCCTTCGAACGGCATTCGCCCAGCACCGTCTGGCCGGCCGCCAGCGCGGCGGCGACGATTTCGCGCACGCGCGCGCGGCGCGGCGTGGCCGACATGGGCAGCTGCGCCGGCACCTGCATCAGGGTTTCCTGGTTGCGCCGGTACTGCACGATCTGCATGAAGCCATGCACGGCTTTCTCCGGCGTGTCGTAGGTGGGGATGCCGGCCCGGTTGAAGACCTGGCGCGCGGGCGCCACGGTGGTGCCGCCCAACAGGCACGACAGCACCGTGCGCGAGGTAGCCTTGATCAGCGGCGTGACGGCTTCGGCGATGTCGATCGACGAGACCATGGCCGTGGGCGCGTGCAGCAGCAGCAAGGCGTCCGCCTGCGGCTCGTCGAGCAGCGGCTTGATGGCGTCGACATAGCGCTGCACGGGCGCGTCGCCGGGCAAGCCCACGGGATTGTCGTGCGACCAGCCCCGTGGCAGGGCCTTTTCCAGGGCGATGACGGTGTCCGGCGACAAATCTGCCAGCTTGCCGCCGCTGCCCACCAGCGCATCGGTGGCCATCACGCCCAGTCCCCCGCCATTGCATAAAATCGCCAGACGCTCGCCGCGCTGGGCGCGGATATGCGTGAGCGTTTCCACGGCATCGAACAGTTCCTCTGCCGAATACACGCGCAGCATGCCGGCGCGGCGGATGGCCGCGTCATACACGGCGTCGGAACCGGCCAGCGCGCCCGTATGCCAGGCCGCCACGGCCGCGCCTTCCGCCTCGCGTCCCGCCTTCAAGACGATGACGGGCTTGCTGCGCGCGGCAGCCCGCGCCGCCGACATGAATTTGCGCGCTGCCTGAATGTCTTCCATGTACAGCAGGATGGCGGCCGTGTCGATGTCGCCGGCCAGGTAGTCGAGCAAGTCGCCGAAATCGATGTCATAGCTGCCACCGAGCGAAATGAACTTGGAAAAGCCCACGCCGTGCGCATTGGCCCAATCGAGCACGCCAGACACCAGCGCGCCCGATTGCGACACGAAGGCGATCTTGCCGCTGGTCGCGCCCAGGTGGGCGAAGCTGGCGTTGAGTCCCAGTTTCGGCACCAGCAAGCCCATGCTGTTGGGTCCCAGGATGCGCAGCAGATGCGGCTTGGCTGCCTTCAGCATGGCCAGGCGCAGCGACTGTTCGCGCACGGGGTCGAGGCCGGACGTCATGACGATGGCGGCGCGCGTGCCCAGCGCGCCCAGTTCCCGGATCAGGGCCGTAATGGTGGCGGGCGGCGTGCAGATGATGGCCAGGTCCGGCGCTTTCGGCAGTTGTGCCAGCTTGCGGTAGCATTTCAGGCCCATCAGCTCGTCGTACTTGGGATTGACGGGCCAGATCTCACCCTGATAGCCGCCGCCCAGCAGGTTGGCCAGCGCGATGGCGCCCAGCTTGTGTTCGCGCGCCGTGGCGCCGATCAGGGCCACCGAGGCTGGCTTGAACAGCTTGTCGAGATTACGGATACTCATGTTCTGGCCTCATGGTTTGCCGGAGTGGCTTACTTGGTAACACCCCAGTGTATAGGATGCGCTGCCAAAAAAACTTGACCTTGTCGCGCGTTTCGCAAAAAATCCGCGCGCACCTACCAGCGCGAGCGGTGGCTTTCCGTCACGCCCGCCAGATGTGCCACGATGCGCTTGGGAGACTCCGCACTGGTACGCACCCAGCCGCTGAAAGTGCCGATGGGCTGGATGTAGCGGCTGGCCGCGAGCCACAGGTTCTTGTCTTCGCGCCGCGCGCCCTCGGGCTTGAAATGCACGTCGAGCAGATCGTCATCCGTCCACACATGCCATGGCGCCAGCGGGTTGTCGGGATTGAAGTCGAAATGCGCACGGCCCAACGCATACAGCTGGCCATCGAGCCACAGCGCGTTTTCATGCGCGCCGAAATAGCCGGCCTGCAGGTTGAAACCCAGGTCCAGGCTGTGCGCCGAGGCCCAGCGCCATTCCGTCTCGCGCGCCAGCAGCCCGTTCGAATAATCGAAGCTGGCCACACCGTCATCGAGGCTGTAGCCCATGGCGCCGCAGCGCACGCTGCCCCACAAGGGCAAGCCGCCCGACTTTTGCGTGGCGTGCACGGAGCCGCCCTCGCCCACGGGTCCCACGGCCAGCAAGGTGGGCGCCACGGGCGGGCCGAATTCCGCATCGATGCCGAAATGACCGCAGTCGAGCTGCAAACGGTAGCGCTGCTGCGGCTGGGCCTCGATGGCGATCACTTGCGAGAGGAAGCGGAAACGGCTGCTGGCGCCAGCATGCGGCGCCAGCGTGGCGCACAGGCCGGGGATGCCATCCTGCGAAAAGCTGGCCACGATCTTGCCCTTGTGGCGGTCGAAGGCATACGCGAACGCCGTGCTGGTCCAGCCCAGATCGACGATGGCCACGCCGCAGAACAGGGTGGGCGTGGACAGCGCCACATAATGCCAGCGCTTGTGGTGGAACAGGCGCCAGAGGGCGCCGCGCGCATGCGGCGGCGCCAGCGCGGCCCAGTCGAAGGCGTTCAATTGCCCCGTGTAGCGGCCAAAGCATGGAACGCCATTCGCGTCGAGCAGTTCGGGTGGGGCCGGCGGCAGCATCATGCAGCCCGCCTTGCCGTCTGGCCAGCATCCTGCAGGACCTCGGCCAGCTGCGCGCCGAAGGCTGCAGGCTGCGCTCGCGCAATATCAATCGCGGGACAGGCATGCCAGAGCGCCAGGCGCTGCACGGCGCCGGCCACGTCCTGCACCAGGCGGGCACTGAGGCGCACACCGTCTTCCAGCGCCAGCGACTTGATCTCGAAGCGCCCCTGCGCGCGGTGCGCCTTGGCGTCCAGGCGCCCCACCAGCGCGCCGCGGCGCAAAATCGGCAAGCTAAAATAGCCATGGCGGCGTTTTTCAGCGGGCGTATAGCATTCGAGCCGGTAGTCAAAGCCGAACAATTCCAGCGCGCGGCGCCGGTCCCAGACGACGGGATCGAATGGCGACAAGATCGTCGTCAGGGTGGGTGCCAGCTTGCCGGCCGCCGCGTCGCGCAGCAATTGCCCATGCCCGGCATGCACGTAGACGGCATCATCCCAGCCGGCCACAGCGCAGCGCAGCAGCGCGCCCTCGTCCACCAGCGCCTGCAAATCGTGCGCCAGGCTGGCGCGCGCTTGTTTCGTACGGAAGTAGTCGCTGATCCAGCTGGCCCGCGCCAGGCCCAGCGCCTTCACGCTGGCCAGCAGCAAGTGCCGGCGCACCTGCTCTTCGGGCGGCAGCAAGCCATCGTGCCAGCCGGGCAGCACGCGCTCGGCCAGGTCGTAATAGCGCTGGAAATTGTGGCGCTTGGCGATCATCAGCACGCCCGACGTAAACAGCACTTCGAGCGAACGTTTCTCCGGCTTCCAGCTCCACCAGCCGCCCGCCTTGCCGTCCGTGCGTTCGAAGTCAGCCGAGCGCGCGGCGCCGTTGGCGCGGATGTGTTCGAGCACCGAAGCCACGGCCTCGCCCTGCTCGGCCATCCATTTGACCGAATACTTCCAGCCCATGGAGGCCGGGTCGAGCATGCGGTGGCGGTACAAGCCATAGTCTTCGATGGGCACGAAGCAGGCTTCATGCGCCCAGTATTCGAACAGCGCGCCCTCGGCCAGCAATTGCTCCAGCCATGCTTGCGGATAATCGCCAAGCCGGCTCCACAGCACCAGATACGGGCTGCGCGCCACCACGTGGATGGTGTCGATCTGCAGCACGCCCATCTGCCGCACGGCCGCCAGCACGTCGGCCTTCACGGCCTTCTTGCGCTGCGCCTGCAGCAAGCCCTGCGCGGCCAGGTGCAAGGCGCGCGCGGTGGCCAGCGTTAAAGGGGGGAGGTCGGGAGAAAGGTGCTTGTCTGGGCTGTGCATAGCTGAAAGATACCGCATTCCGCGTGACACTTGCACGTTTTATCGCTATCGGCTTGCCCGGCAATGCACGCAGCCCAGGCACACGACGCCGCAACCGACACCAAGCAAGCGCGGCGCATTCCCGGCCAGCTTGTTAAGAATCTCTTAAGAACTTCTGCGCATGATCCGGAACGAGATATTTTTTGGGAAGCCATGCCCGCAATTGTTAATGATTCTTATTGCTTTCATGATTCCCATTACCAAAACAATACAGACCAATCATTGATCCACCCTCCAGGAGTTTGCATGTCCAACCGCACCCGCCGCGCACGCCTGCCGCGTCCCACCACTCTGGCCCTGGCCTTGACCGCCCTGTCCTGCCTGCCGGCCTACGCCCAGACGGGCACGCCTGCCAGCCTGCCCGAAGTGGTGGTCTCCGCCTCCGGTTTCGAGCAGGATATCAGGCAGGCGCCGGCTTCTATTACCGTGCTGACGCGCGAAGAGCTGTCGAAGGAGCGCTTCGGCAACCTGACGCAGGCGCTGGAAAGCGTGGAAGGTATCGACGTGGGCGCGGCGGGCGACAAGACGGGCGGCATGAACATCAGCATCCGCGGCATGCCCAGCGACTACACGCTGGTGCTGATCGACGGGCGCCGCCAGAACGCGGCCGGCAACGTCACGCCAAACGGCTTCGGCGGCACGCAGACGAGCTTCATGCCGCCGCTGGCCGCCATCGAGCGCATCGAAATCATCCGCGGCCCCATGTCGACCCTGTACGGTTCGGACGCCATGGGCGGCGTGATCAACATCATCACGCGCAAGGTGGGCAAGCAATGGATGGGTTCCGTCTCGGCCGACTACACCTTGCAGCAGGAATCGGACTTTGGCGACGTGAAAAATGGCCGCTTCTACCTGAGCGGTCCCATCGCCACCGACCTGCTCGGCCTGTCCCTGCGCGGCAGCAAGCAGCGCCGCGATGCGGCCGACATCCGCTACAGCAATGCGGCCGGCGAGGAAAAATCCACCAGCATGGGAGCCAACCCCGTGCGCGCGGACATTGAAAACTTTGGCGCGCGCCTGGCCTTCACGCCGAACCGCCACCACACCGTCATCCTCGACGCCGACGCGGGCCGCCAGACCTACGACAATTCAAAGGGCCAGCTCGGCACCAAGAGCGTGCAGGGCGGCTACGGCGCGGAACAGAAATACAAGCGCGACCAGTGGACCCTGTCGCACACGGGCCGCTTCGGCTTCGGCACCCTCGACAGCAGCTACATGCTGAACAAGACGGAAACCCTGGGCCGCACGATTCCGCCAGGCACGCCGGGCGCCGTGGCCGGCAGCGCGCGCACGCTGGAAGTGGAAAGCCAGGTGTTTGACACCAAATTGGTCATGCCTTTGGGCAAACACATGGCCACCGTCGGCGCGCAATGGTGGAAAGCGGAAATGACAGATGGCGTGGCGCCAAAGACATTCGAATTCACGCAAAAAGCCCTGTTCGTGGAAGACGAATGGCAGGTGCAGGAGAATCTCGCGCTGACCTTCGGCGCCCGCTATGACGATCACAGCATCTTCGGCGGCCAGACCAGCCCCCGCGCCTATGCCGTGTGGAACGCGACGCCGAGCTGGACCGTCAAGGGCGGCGTCAGCAAGGGCTACAAGACGCCGCGCGTGGAACAACTGTCGCCAGGCATCAACGGTTTCGGCGGCCAGGGCACGATTCCCCTCGTCGGCAGCCCAAACCTGAAACCGGAAACGAGCACGACGACGGAAATCGGCGCGTATTTCGACAACCTGGCCGGCTGGACCGCCAGCGGCAGCGTGTTCAACAATGCATTCAAGGACAAGATCACCACGGGCACGGGCCTCGTCAACTGCGATTACCGTCCGTCGCCGAACCGTCCCGGCTGCGTCAGCTTCGGCAACTGGCCCAACGTCGACGCGTTTGGCCAATCGGTCAACGTGGATGAGGCCGTCACACGCGGCGTCGAGCTGAACACCAGTTTCCCGCTGGGCAAGACCTTGTCGGCCAGCGCCAACTACACCTACACGGAAAGCGAACAGAAGAGCGGCAGCAACGCCGGCAAGCCGCTGAGCGACACGCCCAAGCACGCCGTCAACGCGCGCCTGAGCTGGGATATCGCGCGCGAGTGGAACGGCTGGCTGCGCGCCGAGTACCGCAGCGAGCGCTTCCGCGATCCGGGCACCTCGGCTTCCACGCGTGCCGCCAAGGCCGCGCTGGGCGACTACCAGGGCTACACCATGCTACACGTCGGCACCAGTTATCAGCTGAACCAGCGCATCACCCTGAACGCGGCCGTGTACAACCTGCTCAACAAGGACTTCATCGACTACCAGCCTTACCGTGGCTCATCGGCGCCGACGTTGACCTACGCCAACCGCTATGTCAACAGCCTGGATGGCCGCCGACTGTGGCTGTCAGCCACTGTCGATTTCTGATCAAGCGGGCGGCCTGCGGGCCGCCTTCGTCAAGCCGCTTTAGGCTTGTCGATGCAGTAACCGATCGCATGCACGGTGCGTATCAAGTCCCGCCCCAGCTTCTTGCGCAGGTGGTGGATATGCACTTGCACGGCATTGCTCTCCACTTCATCCCCCCAGCTGTACAGATTTTTCTCCATCTGTTCCCGGCTCAGCACCCGGCCACCGTGCTCCAGCAGCAATTGCAGGATGCGAAATTCCTTCACCGTCAAGGTCACGGGCAATCCCCCTTGCGTCACCTGCCGGTCGGCGATATCGAGCACCAGATTGCCATGCACGAGGTTTTCGCGCAGGCGGCCGGCGGAGCGGCGGCAGGCGCTGCGGATGCGCGCGGCCAGCTCGTCGAGGTCGAATGGTTTCACGATGAAGTCGTCGGCGCCCGCGTCCAGCCCGGCGATGCGCTCACCCACCTGGTCGCGCGCCGTGATGATCAGCACGGCGCCGCTGTAGCCATTGTCGCGCAGCATGCCCAGCGCCTGCATGCCGTCCTGCCCCGGCAAGCCCAGGTCAAGCAAAATGCAGCCATAGTCGTGCAGACGCACTGCCGTGTGCGCGTGTTCAGCGCTCGTGACCCAGTCGACGGCATGGCCGCCCTGTTCCAGGCCGATCTGCGTGGCGCGGCCCAGTTGCGGGTCGTCTTCGGTCAGCAAGATACGCATGGGGAAGCGGCGCGGCCCGCTCAGTCCTTCTTCTTGATCAGGCCGGCCAGCGCGGCGAAGGGATTGTGCGTCGCGGGCGCCACCTCGGCCGACAGCAGGCCGGCGCCACGGTCCGCTTCCAGGTAGCGCGAGTGCTCATTGTCGTGGCAATACAGGCACAGCAATTCCCAGTTGCTGCCGTCCGGCGGGTTGTTGTCATGGTTATGGTCACGGTGGTGCACCGTTAGTTGCTGCACGTTGGCACGCGTGAATTCGCGCATGCAGCGGCCGCATACCCACGGATACATCTTCAGCGAGCGCTCGCGGTAACCGCTCTCGCGCTGGTCGGCGGCGCGGCGCGCTTCGGCCACGATCTTGTCCAGTCTTGCCGCGTCGGGCTTTTTACTCTGCATGACAACTTTCAATATGGGAGGAAGAAGCCACCATTTTAATGACGATGCAGGTCAAATTGTACTTTTTCTGCCACTTCCCATGCCCGCGCCGCCACTGCGGCGCTTTTTTTTAGCATGCGCAGCACCACAGATACTTGATTTAACGCAGAATAAGTCTAGCGACAGACCGCGAACAGACGATGGAAGCGGCGGCAACAAGGTTACGCGCAAGGCAGCCGAATCGGCTATCATGCGCGCCACGCCGCCCTTCCCCTTTTTCATGAATCTAGCCTGCAAGCGCCCGTGATAGCGATAACAAGACCCCTGCAACGCCTTGCCCGCCACCTGTACCGTCTCAGCCTGGTGCCCCTGTTTGCGCTCATCTTGCTGCTGGCGCTCTGGGCGGCCGTCTTTTACCAGGTGGGCCAGGAGCGCGTCAGCGCCGTGCGCGACGCCGTGGCCGTCAGTCAGTCGCTGGCGCGTACCCTGGCCGACCATACCAGTTTCACCCTGCGCCAGACCGACCACGCCACGCAATTGTTCAAGCTCAAGTACGAGGAATCGGAGGGCGGCCTGCGCCTGCATGAATTCACGCGCCGCCAGGGCTTGCTCGACAGCGTGCTGCCGTCGAAGCTGGCACTGCCGATCGCCCTCATCGACGCGCAGGGCAATGTGCTCGACAGCGCCAACGCGTATTTGCCGGAAAACCTGGCCACACAGGCATTTTTCAGGGCGCTGGCCGCCAATGCGTCCGACACGGCCCTGGTCGACACGCCCATGCTCGACGCCGCCAGCAAGCGCTGGACCATCCGTCTGGCGCGCCGCCTGAACGATGGACAGGGCCGCTTCGCCGGCGCGATCATCATCCTCGTCGACCCGACCTATTTTATCGACGATTACGACCGCCTGGACCTCGATGAGCATGGCGCCCTGATGCTGGTGGCGCGCGACAGCGGCCTGACGGTCGGGCGCATCGGCGAGCAATTGATCCTCAGCGACCGCATCGACTTCCGCATGCCCGGACCGCCGCAGCATGCCCCCGAAGAACTGCTGATAGAACCACCCATCGACACGACGGCGCGCATCTATAGCTACCACGAGCTGCCGCGCTACCCGCTGCTGGCCGTGGTGGGCGTCAGCCGTGCCGTCGCCCTGACGCGCTTCGAACACCGCCGCCTGGTGTATGTCGGCGCACTGCTTGCCGCCAGCGTGCTCATTGCCGGCTTTACGGCCCTGCTGATGCGCCAGAGCGCACGCCTGCGCCGCAGCATCCGCCAGGCCAAGGAAACGCAAGCCTTGCTGCGCGCAGCCCACCAGGGCAGCCTCGACTCCGTGCTGCTGCTGAAAGCCTGGCGCCCCGCACCGGGCAAGCCGGTGGAAGACTTCATTTTCGCCGACCTCAACGAACGGGCCGCCGACATGCTGGGCAAGCCACGCGCCGAACTGCTGGGCCAGCGCGTGCTGCCGCGGGTGCCGCTGCTGCTCGACGAGCGTTTCTTCAAGCGCTTCGTGCTGGTGATGGAAACGGGCCAGCCGCTGGAAGATGAATTCGAGCTGCCGCTGGCCTTGGGCGGCACGCGCTGGCTGCGCCACCAGGTGGTGCCGATCACCGACGGCGTGGCCGTCACCTCGCGCGACATCAGCGCGCGCAAGCATGACGAGCTGGCGCTGCAGGATAACCGCAGTTTCCTGCAGTCGCTGATCGACCATTTGCCCGTGCTGGTCTACGTGAAAAGCGCACGCCCGGAGAATTTCGGCCAGATGGAAGTGTGGAACAAGGCGGCCGAGGATATCACCGGCCACCTGGCCGCCGACGTCATCGGCAAGACCGATTGCCAGGCCTTCCCGCCCGGCTTCGGCCTGCACGATGCCGAGGACGACCGCGCCATCCTGGCCGAGCGCGGCGTCATCGACCATACGGAAAAGCCGCTGCGCCTGCGCGATGGCAGCCTGCGCTACCTGCGCGCCATCTCCGTGCCCGTGTTCGACGAGCGCCAGCAGATCGAACATATCCTGTGCATCGCCGAGGATATCTCGCAGCGCCGCCAGCAGGAACTGGAACTGCGCAAGAAACAGGCCGAACTGGCCGCCGTCAACGACGCCTCGCCGCTCGGCCTGGTGCGCCTGGATCGCCAGCGCCGCTGCACCTACGTCAACCGCACCTTCGAATCGATCACGGGCCTGCCGCGCGCTACCGCCCTGGGCGCCGGCTGGACCAGCGCCCTGCACCCGGACGACTATCCGCTGATGCATGTGGCGCTGGAACAGCTCACGCGCAGCCATGCGCCATTCCAGTCCACCCTGCGCTACCTGCAGCGCAACGGCAGGCTGGTCTGGGTCTCCGTCAAAATTGCCCCCATCCTCATCGACGGCCGGATCGAAGGCTACGTGGGCAGCCTGGATGACATCACCACCTTGCGCGAATCGGAAGTGGCGCTGCTGGAAAGCGAAGCGCGCCTGCGCACCATTGCCGACACCTTGCCGGCCATGATCGCGTACATCGACGCCGACCTGGTCTACCGCTTCCTGAACATCGCCTATGAACGCGAACTCGGCCTGACGGGCCGGCAGGCGCTGGGCAGCAGCGTGCGCGATACGGTGGGCGAAGCGCGCTACCGCACGGTGACGCCGTATATCGAGCGCGTGCTGGCGGGCGAAACCCTGAGCTTCGAGGAAGTAGACGACAAGGAAGGCATCGAGCGCTGCATGGAAGTGATCTACATCCCGCAGATCGGCGAAGACAAGCTGCAGGTAGTGGGCTTTCACGTGATGCGCCAGGATATCACCGTGCAAAAGCGCGAGAAGCAGCGCCTGCTGCAACTGGCCCAGGTCGATGTGCTGACGGGCTTGTCGAACCGCGCCGGCTTCCAGCAAAAACTCAGCGACGCCATGCACGCGAGCCGTCGGCAGCAGCACCTGATGGCCGTCATGTACATGGATATCGACCGTTTCAAACCTGTCAACGACACGCATGGCCACGGCACCGGCGATGCCCTGCTGCGCGCCTTCGCCCAGCGCCTGACGCAGACCATGCGCGTCACCGACATCATCGCCCGCCTGGGCGGCGACGAATTCACCATCATCATGGAACAGATCGCCAAGCCCGACGACGCGGCCGCGCTGGCGGAAAAGATCGTCGCCGTCATGCGGCAGCCGTTCGAACTCGACGGCATCACCGTACGCATTTCCGCCAGCATCGGCCTGGCCTTCTACCGCGACGAAGACATCCCCCCTGCCGTGCTGCTGCAGCGCGCCGACGTGCTGCTGTACCAGGCCAAGCAAGATGGGCGCAATACCTACAGGGCCGGCGCATTGACGGCTTGATGGTTGAGGGCAAGCCCAACTGAAGGCTGGGGTCAGACCCAGAGGGTCTGACCCCTCTCATTCCTGTCATTCCTGCTATATTGGCGCCTGTCTTCCCTACCCTTGCCCCACCATGCGCCTGCTGCACACTTCCGACTGGCATCTGGGCCAGACCCTGCACAACTATGAACGGGGCTACGAACACCAGCGCTTCCTCGACTGGCTGCTCGACACGCTCGTGGCCGAACGCGTCGACGTGCTGCTGGTGGCGGGCGACGTGTTCGACAATGCCAATCCGTCCGCTGCCTCGCAAAAGCAGCTGTATGCGTTCCTGCAGCAGGCGCGCGCGCGCCTGCCCGCGCTGCAACTGTTCATCGTCGCCGGCAACCACGATTCGGCCGGACGGCTCGAAGCGCCAGGCCCCCTGCTGGCCGCGCATGGCACGCACGTCGTCGGCCATTTGCTGCGCGGCGAAGATGGCCAGATCGACCTGGAACGCCTGCTGCTGCCCTTGTCGGGCGCCGATGGGCAGGTGCAGGCCTGGTGCCTGGCCGTGCCTTTCCTGCGCCCCGGCGACGTGCCGAAGCTGCCGGCCGGCGATACCCAGGATGCCTACCTGGGCGGCATCGCCCTGCTGTACCGCCAGTTGACGGATCTGGCGCTGGCGCGCCGCCAGCCGGGACAAGCCATCCTTGCCATGGGCCATTGCCACATGGTGGGCGGCGAAATGTCGAACGATTCCGAACGCCGCATCGTCATCGGCGGCACCGAGATGCTGCCGTCGGGGATTTTTGATGCGTCCATCGCCTATGCGGCGCTGGGCCACCTGCACAAGGCGCAGGCCGTGGGCGGACAGGAACACATCCGCTACTGCGGCAGCCCGATCCCCCTGTCCTTCGCCGAAGTGAGCTACCGCCACCAGGTGCTATGCCTCGATATCGACGGCGAGCAATTAAGCGAGGTACGCGTCATCGAAGTGCCGCGCGCCGTGCCCCTCTTGCGCGTGCCCGCCACGCCGGCGCCGATCAACGAAGTGCTGGCGCAGCTGGCCGCCCTCGACGTACCCGATGCACCGGCCGAAGCGCAACCGTTCCTGGAAGTGCGCGTGCGCCTGGACGCGCCCGAGCCGGGCCTGCGCACGCGCATCGAAACCGCCCTGGACGGCAAGCCAGTACGCCTGGCAAAGATCGAAACGTCGAGCGCTGCGCGCAGCAGCGCGCCCGAGAACATGACGCTCGACCAATTGGGCCAGCTGCAACCCGACGACATCTTCCGCCGCCTGTACCTGCAAAAATACGCCAGGGAAGCGCCGCCAGAACTCCTCTCGGCCCTGGCCGAACTGCTGCTGCCCGGCGCTTGAGCGCACCTGAAAAACCATGAAAATCCTGAAAATCAGCGGTAAGAATCTGGCCTCGCTGGCCGGCGAATTTGAAGTCGACTTCCAGCACGAGCCGCTGGCGTCCGCCGGCCTGTTCGCCATCAGCGGTCCCACGGGCGCGGGCAAGAGTACCCTGCTCGACGCCCTGTGCCTGGCCCTGTACGACGCCACGCCACGCCTGCTGAAAGTGCTGGGCCGGGGCAGCGCCCTACCCGACGTGGGCAAGGAAACCGTCAACGCCCAGGATACGCGCACCCTGCTGCGCCGCGGCACGCCAGACGGTTATGCGCAAGTGGACTTCGTCGGCAACGATGGTGCCAGCTACCGCGCGCGCTGGAGCGTGCGCCGCTCGCGTACCCGGGCCGAAGGCGCGCTGCAAGCGACCGCCATGAGCTTGCATCAGCTGCCCGCGCTGCAACCCATCGGCGGCACCAAGACGGAAGTCAAGGAAGAGATCGAAAAGCGCATCGGCCTGTCCTTCGACCAGTTTACGCGCGCCGTGCTGCTGGCGCAAAACGAGTTTTCCACCTTCCTCAAGACGGAAGACAATGAACGGGGAGAATTGCTGGAAACCCTGACGGGCAGCAGCATCTATACCGATATTTCCGTGCGCGCCTTCGAGCGGGCGAAAAAGGAAAAACAGGCCCTCGAACGCCTGGGCGAAAAACTGGCCGACCAGCGGCCCTTGTCGCCGCAAGAGCGCACCGACACCGAGGCGCTGTGCAGCGCAGCCGAGGCCACGCTGCAACACATCGACCTGCGCAAGGCAGTGCTGGAACTGCAGCAGCGCTGGCACCAGGAGACGCACAAGCTGCAAACCCAGGTAACTGCCGCGCAAGAGGCGCTCGACAGCGCGGCCTTTGAGCGCGCCGCCGCGGAAGAACGCCGCACGGCGCTGGCGCAGTGGGAATTGCTGCAGCCGGCGCGCCCCCTGGTCGACGACGTGGCGCGCCTGGCAAGCGAGATCGCCAGCACCGGCGCCGCGCTGGAAGCGTCGCGCGTGCAGGCGGCGCAAGCCGTTGCCGCCGAAGCGCAACTGGCTGCCAGCGTGCAGCAAACGGCAGCCGCTTTGCAGACGCAGGAAATGGTGCAGCGCGATGCTGCGCCCCTGCTCGATACCGCCAAGGCGCTCGACGCCAGCATCCTCGCGCAACTGCCCGCACATGGCCAGGCAAGGCAGGCCGCGCAAGGCGCCGACCAGGCCAACGAGTCGGCGCGCAGCGCGTTGCAGGTACTGCAGCAGCGCCAGCACGCCATGCAGGTGGAGCAGGAAACGGGCCGCCTGTGGCTGGCATCGCACCAGCACTGGCAGGCGCTGGCCACGTCATGGCAATTGTCGGACCAGCTGTTCGCCCAGGCCGGCCAGGCCGCCGCGCAAGCCGATGCGGCAGATGCCAGCGTGGCCGCTTCGGCGCAGCTGATGCGCCACGCCAGCGATTCTGCGCGTGAAGAGCACGCCGCGCTGGCCGCTGCCGCACTGGCGCTGGCCGCGCGCGATGCCGAGCGGCGGGCAGCGGCTGGCGCCGTGCAAGCCATCGACGGACAGCTGCTGCAGCAACAGCGCGGCCAGCTGGAAGACCATGCGCGCCAGTTGAATGCGGCAGAAAAGACGTGGACGGAGCTGGCGCGCAAGCAGCAGGAACTGGCGCATGGTCAAGCACGGGCCGCGCAACTGGCCCAGGCCGCGCTGGCGGAAAACACGGCGCTGGCGGCGCAAGCCGCCCGGACGGCGCTGCTGGAAGCTGGCCTGGCGCAGGCGGAAAAATCCTTGAAGGGTGCCGAAGCGGCATGCGCGGCCAGCGTCGAACAGCTGCGCGCCACCTTGCAGGACCAGCAGCCCTGCCCCGTCTGCGGCGCGCTGGAGCACCCGTACAGTCATGCCGACCACGCCTTGCACGCAATGCTGGCCAGCTTGCAAGATGAAGTGCTGGCTTGCCGCACGCAGGCGCGCAATAATCTGGAGCAGCTGGCCACGCACAAGGCGGCGCTGGCCGGCTATGCGCGCGAACAGGCACAAATAGAAGCCGAACTGGCGACCCTGCCGCCCGCCATCGCCACCCTGGAGGCGCAGTGGCAGCCGCATGGCGCTACCTTGCAACTGCCGCCGGCAAACCAGCGCGCGGACTGGTTCACGCAGCAGATGGCGGCCGATGCGGCCGATTTGCAGGCGCTGGCACAGCAGGAGACGGCGCTGCGCCAGGCCAGCGCGCGGCGCGAGCAAGCGCAGGCGGCGCACGAACTGGCCGGCACCGAACACGCGCGCCTGACGGCCGCCGTTGCCGAGACGCAGACACGGCTGGCGCAGTTGCAGGCGCAGCAGGTGGCCAGCAAGGACAAGGCGGAGACGTCGCGCAGCGCCCTCGATGGCTTGCTGGCGCAGCTCGATGCCGCCTTTGCCGACACGGATGGCGCCGAAGACTGGAAGGATGGCTGGCGCGCCGGCCCTGCCGCCTTCCGTGCGGCGCGCGAAACGGAAAGCCGCCAATGGCTGAAACAGCAGGCGGAGCAGGATAGCCGCCTCCACGCGCTGGCGACCCTGGCCGCGCAGCTGGACGCGGCCAATGCGGCTGCGCACACGACACAACAACTGGCACTGGAAGCGCATGCGGCATACGCCGCCCTCGATGCGCAGCTGAAGGCGCTGCAAGCGCAGCGCGCGGCGCTGTGGGATGGCCTGCCCGTGGCCGAGGTGGAAGGCGCGCTGGCAGGCGCCGTCGCGCGCGCAAAAGATCAGCTGGCGCAGCAGCAAGCGGCGGCGCAGTCGGCCAGCCAGGCGCGCGCGCGGCTCGACGAAGCGTGTGCGCAAGCGGCCCGGCGCCTGGATACCTTGCGCCAGCAAGACAGCGATACCGCGGCAGCGCTGGAGGACTGGCTGCGCCGCTTCCAGCTGGCCCATCCGGCCCATGCGCCCGCCGACATGGCCGGCTTGCGCGCGCATCTGTCCATCGCGCCGGAAGCCATGCGCGCCGAACGCGATGCCCTGCAAGTAATCGCCGACGGCCACACGGCGGCGCTCTCCGTGCTGGCCGAACGCCGGCAACAGCATGCGGACCACCTGGAGCGGCCGCCGGAAGCACTGGAAACGGATGTGGCCGCGCTGCAGGCGGCGCTCGACGCGCTTGGCGCGGAACGCCAGGCAGCCAACCAGGAAGCGACGCGATTACGCCTGGCCATCGCGCAGGACGACGCCAGGCGCCACAGCGCACAGGCGATGCTGGCGCAGATCGAGGCGCAGGCCGCCATCGAGCGGCGCTGGGCCAGCCTGAACGAATTGATCGGCTCGGCCGACGGCAAGAAATTTCGCAACTATGCCCAGCAATTCACGCTGGAAGTGCTGCTCGGCTATGCCAACGCGCATTTGAACCACCTGGCGCGCCGCTATCAGCTCGAACGCATCGACAACCCGAACAATCCGTCTCTCGGCCTGATGGTGCGCGACCAGGACATGGGCGGCGAACTGCGTTCCGTGCACTCGCTGTCGGGAGGCGAATCGTTCCTCGTCTCGCTGGCACTGGCGCTGGGCCTGGCCTCGCTGTCCTCGAACCGGGTGCGCGTGGAATCGCTGTTCATCGACGAGGGCTTCGGCAGCCTGGACACGGAAACCCTGCGCGTGGCCATGGATGCGCTCGACGGCCTGCAAGCGATGGGACGCAAGGTAGGCGTCATCTCGCACGTCCAGGAAATGACGGAGCGCATCGCCACCCGTATCCTCGTGCAGCCGGGGTCCGGCGGCAAGAGCGTGGTGACGGTGCGCTAACGGAGTGGCAAGGGCGTCAGCGAAGCAGGGGTTCCCGTCCCAGCCTGAGCAAATCCCAGCCCAGTTCGCGACGGATCTGCTCGGGGTCGGGCGGCGGGCGGCGCTGTTCCAGTTCCGCTTTCAACCACTTCCTGACCAGCTCCTTGGCGGGCTGTACAGGCTTTTCCTTGTCATGCTTGTCCATGGTGCTACCTCTTCAATGGCGGTCAGACGACCTCCTATATACGTTCAACGTCATGGCGCGGATTCAGTTGACCTGCGCGTGGCGCAGATGCAACAACGTGTAACGATGGCCGGAGTGCGTTAAAATCGCCGCCTTCGCGCAGGCACCGCCTACGCCCCGCAACAGTTCAAGGAAACCCATGAAAGCCGCCCGCAGCCTCACCTTCAAGTGCGTAAAATGTCACAAATCCATGCAGGTCTACCTGCAAAAAGTCTCCGCCTGCTCGCATATCCAGCCTTACCAGGGCATCTGCGCATGCGGCGAACTCAAGCGCCACGCCACGGGCCAGGCCGATGCCGTCAAGTCCTACCTGGAGTCGCCCGACGGTAGCTGGTCGCACCATCACTAATGGTTAAAGAATGGGACACGACTGCCGTTAACTGAGTACTTGCTCATTCGGAATTTGTTCATGTCCCAGCTTCCCGCCCTCGTTCCCCCCCTCGCTCCCGGCTCGCGCCAACCTGCCGCCACACCCCTGACAGGGCAAGCGTCGCAAAAAGCGGGCGCCGGCGCGGCCGGTCTGGCCGCTTCGTCCTTGATGCAGCGCACCGCGCAAGACGTGGTGGCCCTGTCGAAAAATGGCCTGGACCTGTCGGCCAAGGGACTCTCGCAACGGACCGATGCGCTGGGCAACGCCACCGTCGACGTGGCACAAGATTTTCTGAGCAACATGACGCGCCAGCTGTTCGGCGACGGCGCCACTGTCGCCTTCGATTCGGTCGACCTGCAAGCCGGTTCCAGCTTCAGCAGCGGCAGTGCCAGCGTTTCGGGCGCTGGCGGCAGCAGCCGCGCAGCCGCCTTCAGTCTCGATGAAAACGCGCATTTCATCGGCAAGGGCAAGATCACTACGGCCGATGGCCAGACCTTCGACTTCGAAGTGGAAGTGCAATATCAATCGAACATCAGCGCGAGCGTCCTTGAGCAAACGCAAGAGGCATCTGAGGAAGCAAGCTCCGCCGATGACGCCGCCCTGCCCGCCAAGGAATTGCCCGCCACCCACTTCGGCGGCAACCTGCACGACCTGTTCAAGCTGCTGGGCCAGCAATTGCAAAGCAATCTGTATCAGGGCATGTCCGACGGCGCCAGCGCCAGCGGCAAGGATGGCGACCTGGCGGGCAGCCTGAGCTTGCGTTTGCTCAAGCTGGTGCAGCCTGACCATGCCGCCGAGGCCGCCAAAGCTGACAAGAAAGCCGCGGAATCCACGCCCGAAGAGCAGGCGCGCGCCCGCGCGCTGGCACTCGCCTATGGTACCGACACGGCAAACAGCACGGCCAGCGACGTATAATGGAAGACGGCCTGCGCAGGCGACCATGCCGCGCGCCCCCTTCTATCGATTGAATCCCATGTCCGACACTTCTTCACCTACCGTTCATCCGCAGATCCACTGGAGCGAAAACGGCGCCGAGCATTCGGCCCGCTGGCGCTCGGAAAGCGGCATGCCGCCGCCCAAGCGCGTCGTCATCGCCGATGACCGCACGACGGCCGACCAGGCTTACCGCCTGGCCTGCGAAGGCACGGCCATGCTGTGGCGTGGCGACTTCCAGAACGCGCGCCAGCTGCTGCAGGCGCTGGCGCGGCGCGCCGACCACAAAAACGACAAACCGAGCAAAAAGGCCAAGGCCACCAAGCTGGCGCAACCCGAACCATCCGCCACGCAAGCGTTCCATCTGCACCGCCAGGCGCAGTCGCAACGCGCCCGCACCCTGGCCATGCTGCTGCTACCTTTTGACGCCGACTACACGATTCCGCTGCGCCGCGCGCCGGACGTGAAACTGGCTTGCAATGAAGCGTATGGCCGCGGCGAAGAGCCGTTCGTCGCCTCGCTGCGCGAGCTGCTGGGCCTGATCGGCGCGCACGAATGGCGCCGCACGGGCGTGGAACTGCCGGCCCTGGGCCAGCGCATCCACCCGCATTACGGCGTGTTCGCGCCGATCCGCGGCGAATACGTTGGCCTGGTGGCCGACGCACCCCTGCCCCCGCGCGCCAACCTGGCCTTCGACATCGGCACCGGCACGGGCGTGCTGGCCGCCGTGCTGGCGCAGCGCGGCATCGACCGCATCGTCGCCACCGACCAGGACCCGCGCGCCCTGTCCTGCGCGCGCGAAAACCTGGCCCGCCTCGATTTGCTCGATAAGGTCGAGGTGCTGCAGGCCGACATGTTCCCTGCGGGCCGCGCGCCACTCGTCGTGTGCAATCCGCCATGGCTGCCGGCCCGTCCCAGCTCGCCCATCGAATACGCCGTCTACGATCCGGACAGCCGCATGCTGCGCGGCTTCCTCGCCGGCCTGGCCGAGCATCTGGAAGCCGCCGGCGAAGGCTGGCTGATTTTATCCGACCTGGCCGAGCACCTGGGCCTGCGCCCACGCGCACAATTGCTCGAATGGATAGAACAGGCGGGCTTGAAAGTGATCGACCGCCTGGACGTGAAACCCACGCACCCGCGCGCGCAGGATGCGACGGACAGCCTGCATGCGGCCCGCTCGAAGGAAATCACGTCGCTGTGGCGCCTGGCAGCTGCCTGATTTCCTATCTGCTGTAAGGCCATTGCGCATTGCAGCAAACCCCGCTATAATTCGCCTGCGGGGTGGAGCAGTCTGGCAGCTCGTCGGGCTCATAACCCGAAGGTCACAGGTTCAAATCCTGTCCCCGCAACCAGATACATGAAAGCCGCTGATCCTTGCAAAGGGATCGGCGGCTTTTTCTATTGCGGCGCAACATGCCCAGCGCCCTCATGCAAGCGAAATACCCTCCGTGCCAATCCGCTCTTTCGCAATGCAACAAACTCGGTTATAATTCGCCTGCGGGGTGGAGCAGTCTGGCAGCTCGTCGGGCTCATAACCCGAAGGTCACAGGTTCAAATCCTGTCCCCGCAACCAATACATAAAAACCGCTGACTCCTGCAAGGGATTCAGCGGTTTTTTCATTTCTAGACTTGCCCATATTTTTACACGGCAACGCTGGCCCTGATCTGCCTGGCCGCCGCTTGCAGGCTGGCCGCCACTCTTTCCAGCTTGTCGGCTCCCGCCGTTTCAGCCAGGGCGGCAAACGCGCTGATATGAAAGGTGGCCACCATCGCCGGCGAGACATCGAGCTCCAGCGCGGTCTTGCTCAGTTCAGTCGACGCCTCGAGGTAAGGCTCGCTGCCAGCCTCGAAGGCCTGCTTCGTTTCCAGCAATTCCTGGCCACCCTGCGCCTTGGCCAGGCAATCGTCGACCTTTTGCTGGAAGGCCGGCAAGGTATCGCGCACCGGCCCGGGTTCAGGCGCTGGTTCTGGTTCAGGCTCCGCTGGCGCAGCTGGCGCCGGCTTGCCCGCCGTCGGCATGTCACGCAAAGTCAGCCAGCGCTCGACGGCGAGAAAGTCGGCAAACGGCTGCTCTACCTTGGGATTCATCAACCAGACCTCGCCCGTGCGCCAGTCGATCCGGGCGCCGCGCTCATTTCTCGCCAACAAAATATCCTTGCCGCCATCGGCATTTGACACCCGGCCGATGTCGAGCCAGTTCATCAGTTCCGCCTGGCGCGACATCGCGTTGACCCGATGAAAAAAGGCCAACCATAAAAATCTGGCGACCAAAAGAACCAGGACACCGCCAACCATCCACATCATTTTTCGCTCCGCACCACATCGACAACCCGCATTTTCTCACATGAAAGCTTGCGCCAAGGAAACTTTTACATCTGCCGTGCGGCAGCGCAAAGCTACCACCGCGCGCGGGCCGGGCGCGCAGTCGCATTTCAGCAACGCCGCATTTTCCTGATTGCCTGGCGTGCGCTGCTGCGTTATTATGAGAACAATTCTCATTTAGATTAAGCAGTACTGTACACATGCTGTCCGCCCCTTCCCCGCCGTCCGATTTCCAGGCCCTGTATGCCGCGCACCACTCCTGGTTGCTGCACTGGCTGAAGCGTCGCCTGCACGATGCGGGGCTGGCGGGCGACCTGGCGCAGGATACCTTCCTCAAGATTTTCCTTGCGCGCAGCAGTGCTGAAATCGCGCAGCCACGCCCTTTCCTGGCTACTATCGCCAAACGCCTGCTGGCCAATCACTGCCGGCGCGAAGAGCTCGAACGGACCTACCTCGACGCCCTGCGGCATCAGCCGCAAGCCTGCGCGCCCTCGCCGGAAGCGATGTCCCTCCTGCTCGAATCGCTGCAATTGATCGACCGCGCACTGGACCAGCTCTCCACCAAGGCCAGGGCCGCCTTCCTGCTGGCCCACTTGGACGGCATGAGCTACGCCGAGATCGCCGCCGAACTGGGCACCAGCACGCATTCCGTCAAAAAATACCTGAGCAAGGCCAATTTGCTGTGCTTTTTTGCCGTGCCCGATTTTGCCGCCGCCTGACATGCGCACCGCCACCGTCTATGCACTGGGCCAGCCCATCGACCTGGCCATCGCCATGCAGGCAGCCGAATGGCTGACCACCCTGATGAGCGGCGCCACCACGCCGGCGGAAAAGACGGCCTGGCACCAGTGGCGCCAGGCACACCCCGACCATGAACGGGCGTGGAAACACATCGAAAGCGCCAGCGGCGGCTTGCGGCAACTCGATGGGCAAGCCAGCCGCAAGGCGCTGCTGCAAAGTCCCAACTCGCGTTCCGTCTCGCGGCGCAACAGCCTGCAGCTGCTGGCGTGGGTATCGACCATCGGCATCACGGGCTGGTTCGGCGCGCGCTCGGAATATGCGCCCGACATGGCACGCGCCGCACTGGCCGACATGGCCACGGGCGTGGGCGAGCGCCGCGAGCTGACCCTGCCCGACGGCAGCCGTTTGCACCTGAATGGCGGCAGCGCCGTCAACATCCGCTACACGGGCACGCAACGGCTGCTGCAACTGGTGCAGGGCGAAGTCTTCATCGCCACCGCCCGCGAAACGGGCCTGCCCTACCGTCCCTTCCTCGTCGACACTGCGCAAGGCCAGGCGCAGGCGCTGGGCACGCGCTACTCGGTGCGCCAGGCGGACGGCAATACCCTGGTCGCCGTCGAAGAAGGCGCCGTGCGGCTGACGCCGCGCCATGGCGACGGCAACCGCGTGATCCAGGCGGGCCAGGGCGGCGGCATGACGGCGCAACAAATCCTGCCCGCGCACGCCGTCTCGCCCGACATCTGGGCCTGGCGCCAGGGCTTGCTGCTGGCCGACGCCATGCCGCTGCGCGAGTTCCTGAATGAACTGAGCCGCTACCGCCACGGCTTGCTGGGTTGCGACGACGCCGTCGCCGGCCTGCGCATCTCCGGCGTCTTCCCGCTGGCCGACCTGGAAGCCGTGCTGCTGTCGCTGCCCAATTCCCTGCCCGTCGACGTGCGCCTGCGCACACGCTACTGGGTGCAGGTGGAGGCGCGCCGGCAGCGCTAGACATTTATCTTGAGTCCACCGCAAAAAAACCTTACCCGTTTGCGTTTCTCGCGTGACCTGTGTAGGCAACGTTCTTTTTGACGACTACACCACAAGGTAACCATGTCTCCTGCCATTCATTCCAAGCCGCGCATCAAGCGCATGGCGTATGCCATCCAACTCGTCTTTATCGGTTCGGCCCTGCTGCTGAACGCCCAGGCGCCAGCCCTGGCGCAGGAAAGCTCCGCAGCGCCAGCGGCCAGCCAGGACTTCCAGGTGCCGGCCGGCGACTTGTCCGCGGCGCTGCGCCAGGTCGCCAGCCAGTCCCGGGTCATCCTCAGCTTCACGCCGGAACAGACGCGCGGCAAGACGTCGGCAGGCCTCACGGGCCGCCACGATGTGCTGGCCGCCCTGAACGGCGTGCTGCGCGGCACGGGCCTGAAGGCCGAGCGCAGCGCCAATGGCAGCTATGTGCTGCGCCCGGCCGATGCGGCGGCGGGTAGCCAGGCGCTCTCGATGATGCCGGAAGTGTCGGTCAAGGCGCAGCAGGATGCGACGGAAGGCTCGGGCGCGTATGTCTCCGCCCTGCCGATCGCCACGGCCACGCCGCTGGGCCTGTCGATTCGGGAAACGCCGCAGTCGGTCAGCGTCATCACGCAGCAGCGCATGCAGGACCAGGGCTTGAGCACGATTGCGCAAGTGATGGCGCAAACGCCGGGCATCACCCTGTTCTCGCTAGGCAGCGAGCGTACGGGCTTTACTTCGCGCGGCTATTCGATCACCAATTACCAGCTCGATGGCGTCAACACCCATTCGGAAAACCTGGGCCTCAATGCGATACCGTCGCAAAGCCTGGCCGACATGGCGCTGTATGACCGCATCGAAGTGCTGCGCGGCGCCTCGGGCCTGATGACGGGCGCAGGCGACGCCTCGGGCGCCATCAACATGGTGCGCAAAAAGCCGACGCCCCAGTTCCAGGCATCCGTCGAGGGCGAGCTGGGCTCCTACAATGAACGGCGCGTCCTGGCCGACGTTGCCGGCCCGCTCAACGAAGCGCGCACCGTGCGCGCCCGTCTGGTGACGGTGTACGAGGAAGGCGACGGCATCATCGACGGCTACAGCCGCGACAAGAAAGTGGTCTACGGCGTGGTCGAGGCGGACCTGTCCGCCGACACGAAACTGACAGCCGGCGTCACGCACCAGCGCAAGCGCTCGAACGGATCCTTGTCCTACCTGGGCTTCCCCCTGTTCTACAGCAATGGCGCCATGACGGACCTGCCGCGCTCCTTCAGCCCGGCGGCCACGTCGAATCGCTTCGACAGCAATTCGACCGACCTCTTCGCCACTGTGGAACACGCACTGGCGAACGACTGGAAGCTGAAAATCTCGACCAACCGCGTGCAGTCGTCGCAAGAAGAGCGCTCCATCTACCTGGACGTGAGTGGCGGCTTTCCCGACCAGGCCACGGGCGATGGCCTGCGGTTAAACGCCGACTACCGCGATTACCAGCTCCAGGTCAACAGCGTGGACGTCAATGTACGCGGCCCGTTCGGCGCGTTCGGCCGCCAGCACGACCTGGTGCTGGGCATGGACTACAGCGAATTCCAAAGCACGACGGATGGCCGCTTCGGCGGCGGCGTCGCAAGCACGCCCGCTAACCTGTACCGCTGGAACCGCACGGCAACACCCGCGTTTGGCAATGCTGTCGTCACTTACGACAGCACGCGCCGCCAGGCCAGCGCCTACGCGGCCAGCCGCTTTACGCTATCCGAGCGCCTGAAATTGATCGCCGGGGCAAAAGTGCTGCGCTACAGCGAGAACTACATCTCGGACGCACCTTCCGTGAATTTTTACAGCGCGTCGCCAGCCTCGGAAAGCCGGGTCTTCACGCCGTATGGCGGCCTGGTGTTCGACATCGACGGCACGCACAGCGCCTACGCCAGCTACTCCACCATCTACCAGCCGCAGGCATCGCAGGACCGCTACGGCAAGCTGCTGGCGCCGCGCGAAGGCAAGACCTTTGAAGCGGGCGTCAAGAGCGGCTGGCTCGATGGCCGCCTGAACACGGCTGCCGCGCTGTACCAGATCCGCCAGAGCAACCTGGCCGAATCGGATCCCGGCTACACCGTACCCGGCACGAACAATCCCGCCAACCGCACCATCAAGGGCGCCAGAACCCAGGGCGTGGACCTGGAAGCGACGGGCGCCATCACGCCGGACTGGAACATCTCGGCGTCGTGGTCTTACAGCCAGACGGAAAACAATACCGGCAAGGCGATCCTGACCACCTTCCCACGCCACCTGGTGAAACTGTGGACCACGTATCGCCTGCCCGGCGAGCTGCATCGCCTGATGTTGGGCGGCGGTGTGAACTGGCAAAGCCGCGTGCATTCCGACATCGACGCGTGGCAGATCAACAGTACCCTGCACTGGGAACAGAAGGCGTACTCGGTGGCCAGCCTGATGGCGCGCTACGACGTCAGCGACAAGCTCTCTGCCACCGTCAACGTGGCCAACCTGTTCGACAAGCAGTACACGGCTTCCGTATCGGACTGGTGGTACTCGGGCATGCATGGTCCGGCGCGCAAGGTGGCGTTGACCGTGCGGTATCAGTTCTGATGCACTGAACGGGGCGGGCCGAATATTTCGCATCATCCAGGGGCCGGTGATACAATTTTCCGCTTCACGGGCACAGATACTGCCCCGTGCCACAGAATTACCCAAGGAGAATGTGTGAAGGACCTCGCCCCCGCCCTGCTAGCCGATCCGGCCGACCAACCCGCCAATCCCTCGCGCCGGCGCATTTTCCAGGCCGCTTCCGCAGTCGGCCTGGCCGCCAGCCTGCCGGCGCTGGCCGATGCCGCGCCAGCCAGAAAGACCATCGCCAGGGGCTCGCTCGACGCGAAACTCAAGGCGCACGTCAAGAACGTGGTGGTGATCTACCTGGAAAACCGCAGCTTCAACAACCTGTTCGCCAACTTCCCCGGCACCAGCGCGCCCCTGTCCGCCGTCACGCCAGAACAGGCGCAGCAACTGGACCGCGATGGCAAGCCGCTGGCCACCCTGCCCAAGATCTGGGGCGGCCTGGTGCCGAACCAGCAAAATATCGGCGGCATCGATTACCTGATCAAGGAAGACCAGATTTCCGGCCTGCCGAACGCGCCCTACAAATTGAGCGACGCGGCCGGCAAGCCCCTGCCCGAGAGCATCATCACGCGCGACCTGGTGCACCGCTTCTATAACAACCAGATGCAGATCAACGGCGGCAAGAACGACGGCTTTGCCGCGTGGGCCGACAGCGGTGGCCTGGTAATGGGCCATTACGGCGAAACGTCGAAAAACCTGAACCTGTGGCAGATCGCCGAGCAGTACACGCTGTGCGACAACTTCTTCATGGCGGCCTTCGGCGGCTCCTACATGAACCACCAGTTCCTCGTCACGGGCCGCGCCAACGAATATTTCAATGCTGCCGAAACGGCGGCGAAGAAAAAGATCGCCGTGCTGTCCGATGGCCCGCAAGGCGTGCGCCTGGCCATTTCTCCCGAGTGCCCCGCCTCCGCGCTCGATGGCAAGCCGAAATACGTCAACGACGGCGCCCTCACGCCGGACGGCTATGCCGTCAACACCATGGCGCCGCCGTACCAGCCCAGCTATGTCCGCCCCGCCTTCGACGGCGACCCGCTGCATGCCGACCCGGCCGACGCCAACACCCTGCCGCCACAAACCTATGACACCATCGGCGACCTGCTGTCGCGCCAGGGTGTCAGCTGGGCCTGGTATGGCGGCGGCTGGCAAGCGGCGCTCGACCAGAAGGGCGGCGGCAGCAAGCCGAACTTCCAGTTCCACCACCAGCCGCTGAACTACTTCAAGCAGTTCGCCCCTGGCACGGCGGCGCGCGCCGAACACCTGCGCGACGGCGGCACGGGCGACAGCCCGATCTCGAACAAATTCCTCGCCGCCGCCGTGGCGGGCAAGCTGCCGGCCGTGACTTTCTACAAGCCGCAGGGCAATCTGAACCTGCACGCCGGCTATTCGGACATCGAGTCGGGCGACCAGCACGTGGCCAACATCATCCAGCATTTGAAGGAATCGCCGCAGTGGAAAGACATGATCGTGGTGATCACGTTTGACGAAAACGGCGGCTGGTGGGACCACGTGGCGCCGCCAAAAGGCGACCGCTGGGGTCCGGGCACGCGTATTCCCGCCATCGTCGTCTCGCCGTACGCAAAAAAAGGCGCCGTCGACCACAGCTTCTACGACACCACGTCGATCCTGCGCCTGATCACGCGCCTGCATGACTTGCCGCTGCTCGAAGGCCTGAAAGTGCGCAACGACGCCTTTGCGGCCCGCGGCGCGCTGCCGCCGGGCGACTTGACTGGCGCCTTGAGCTTCCGCTAAGCCTCCCACAGTGCGGCACGCCTGTGATACACTGCGTGCCGCACTTAAATCCGCAGGACAGGTATTCCTGACGGTTGCATCCACAATGAGCCCGACTCCAGTAGCCGGGCTTTTGTTTTGTGGATGAAGTTAAAGCGTATAGACATAGGCAGGCAGCACCTTGCCCGCCCCTTGGCTTTCGCAGGCCAGGGACAGAGGTTAGTAAATGAGAGATAAAAAAGACAACGCCACCATCGACTTGCCCGGCTTCGGCCCGCTGCCAGCGCACGAGGCGCCAGACCAGGCGCCGGAACCGCAGCGCCGCACGCGTGCGCGCAAGGTGGCTTTGAAGCAGGTGCAGCTCGAATTGCTGGAGCCGACCGACGCCACGGGCCTCCCCGTGTGGACACGCGACGCCGGCCTGGATCTGACCGGCTTGCCCATCTGGGCACCCGATAATTAACCCCATGCCGGCGGCCGTTTGCCGCTGGCTTCCACACCACCGCACAAGGGCGTAAGCCTGTAGACTGTGCCCATCCACCCGCTTTTTACCGGCTCCGCCCCTATGAACACCACCACCGCCACCACCAATTCTTTTTCCAGCCTGCCGCTGACGCCCGCCTTTTTGGCCAATCTGGACTCGCTCGGCTACCACGAGATGACCACCATCCAGGCGCAAAGCCTGCCGGCGGTGCTCGATGGCCGCGACCTGATCGCCCAGGCCAAGACGGGCAGCGGCAAGACAGCCGCCTTCGGCATCGGCATCCTGCACAAGCTCAATCCGGCCTGGTTTGCCGTGCAGGGCCTGGTGCTGTGCCCCACGCGCGAACTGGCCGACCAGGTGGCCAATGAATTGCGCCGCCTGGCCCGCGCAGCCGGCAATATCAAGATCCTGACCCTGACAGGCGGCGCGCCGATGCGCCCGCAAATCGCCTCGCTGGAACACGGCGCCCACATCGTCGTCGGTACGCCGGGCCGCATGCGCGACCACCTGGGCCGCGGCACCATCAACCTGAACCACGTGCAAACGCTGGTGCTCGATGAAGCGGACCGCATGACGGACATGGGCTTTTACGAGGAAATCGCCGGCATCGTCAGCGCCTGTCCCGCACGCCGCCAGACCCTGCTCTTCTCGGCCACGTATCCGGAAGATATCCGCCGCGCCACGGCGTCGTTCCTCGTCAATCCGCTGGAAGTGACGGTCGAGGCGCAGCACGACAACGACAAGATCGAGCAGCGCTTCTATGAAATCGGCTTCGACGAACGCAATAGCGCCGTCGGCAAGCTGCTGAAACACTTCAAGCCGGAATCGACCCTGGCCTTCTGCAACACCAAAGTGCATTGCCGCGAACTGGCCGAAGAACTGCGCCAGCAAGGCTTTTCCGCGCTGGCCCTGTATGGCGAGCTGGAACAGCGCGAGCGCGATGAAATCCTGGTGCTGTTCGCCAACCGCAGCTGCTCCGTGCTGGTCGCCACCGACGTCGCCGCGCGCGGGCTCGATATTTCCGACCTGGGCGCCGTGATCAACGTCGACGTCTCGAAAGACACGGAAGTGCACATCCACCGCATCGGCCGCACGGGCCGCGGCAGCAAGAAGGGCCTGGCCCTGTCGCTGTGCGCGCCGAACGAGAAAAAATGGGTCAAGCTGATCGAGCAGTACCAGAACAGTGCCGCCGAATGGCACGACCTGAAAGAACTGGCGGAAGATGACGGTATGGAGGCGCTGCCGGCGCCCATGGTCACCCTGTGCATCATGGGCGGCAAGAAGGACAAGCTGCGTCCGGGCGACTTGCTGGGCGCGCTGACGGGCGATGCGGGCCTGACCAAGGAGCAAGTGGGCAAGATCAACGTCTTCGAGTTCATGACCTACGTGGCACTCGATCGCAAGGTCGCCGAAGCAGCCTTCAAGCGCCTCAACGCCGGTAACTCCCTGGGCCGCGACTTCGGCAACATCAAGGGCCGCAGCTTCAAGATGCGTTTTATCGAGGCGTAAGCAACGCTAGTGCACGCAGGGCCGCCATGGTCCTGCGTGCCGGATAATCTTCCCACACCGGGTAGCGCCGGCGGTAATAACAACTCCAGTAACTGATCGTGCGCCGCTCCAGCGTGTCCACATACGCGGGGTTCTCCCGCAGATAGCGCGCCAGCGCCTCGCCATTCCAGGCCGGCAGCGCCGCTTCAATTGCCTCGACAATCTCCAGCACGTATTCGCCGCACAGGTGCACGACGAAGGGTATCGTCCAGGCCCGCTCCTGCAGCAACAACTGTCTTAAACAGGCTTCGCGCAGATGACCGTCATGATGGCGCGTGCCCAGGCAAAGGGCGAGCACACCCGCGTCGTCTGCCAGATGCGTACAGGCCAGCAGCTGCTCACGGTGATAATAGGTGCGCATGGGGATGCGCAGCAGGCGGCCATCCTGATGCACGTCAAACGGTGCCGACGGTGCGTGCAGCTGGCCTGTGGACAGCACCGGCAGCAGCTGCGCCATCGTGCCGGCCAATGCCGCCGGAAAGGCCTCGGCTTCAGCCATCACTCCCTTCCCGGCAGACTTTGCGCACGCCCAGCGCGGGCTTGTCCACCTTTTCAAAGATCACATTCGAATACCATGCGGCGGAATCGCCTTCGGTGGGCTTGCCCAGCGAAATATAGTAAGCGCCGTGCGCAAACAGGGCCGTGGTTTCCTTGCCCGGCCTGGCAGCCTGCAGGAAGGCCGGCCAGGCCACCTTGTCGACTTGGCTAAAACGCGCGACCAGCAGCGCCAGCAAGCGCGCGTGCGAGGCGGGCGCATACGGGAACAGATACAGATATTCGACCAGTTCGCCGCCCTCCGCCAGGCGCGTGACGGCGGCCGTCGCCGCCTCCACGCTCTCCTTGTCAACGCCGAAACTGCATAATGTCCCGCCGCTGTAGGCGAAATCGATGACGGTCGCCGGCGCGCACGCCTGCCGTTCGCGGTCGATGCCGACGGGGGGCAGCGCGCGCACTTGCGCCAGCAGCGCCTCGCCCGACGTGGCCAGGGCGGGAAAGCCGGGACACTCGCTGACCGCCTGGGCAGACGGGAAGGCAAGACAAGAACTCAATAACAGCACGCTACGCTTCACGACATCTCCCGTGTTCATCAGGCGGTCATTATGCCCCGCCGGCACGCATAAGGCACTCACAAGACGCGCGCCTGCTGGCCCTGCGGCGTATCTTCAATGTCATAGCCTGCCACACGCGCCAGCGCCCGCAAACGGTCCGCCTCGGTCCACTGGCGCTGCGCGCGGGCGATAGCCCGCTGCGCCATCCACGCCCGCACCTGCTGCGGCACGTCCACCTGCGCCGGCTGCCAGTGCAGCAAGTCCAAACCCAAGGCCTCGTCGAAGCGCAGCAAGGTCGCTTTCTTGGCGCTATCGGGTACATCACTTTTCAGCAGCTCCCAGACCACGGCCAGCGCGCGCGGATAATTCAGGTCATCGTTGATGCAGATCATAAAACGCGCCAGCCACGCCGGGTCGGCATCGCCGTCCGCATCACCCAGGCCATGCACGGCCACGCGCAGGCGCGCCAGACCGCTGGCGGCGGCGCGCAGGGCGTCGTCCGTAAAATTGAGGCTGCTGCGGTAATGGGCGCCCAGGCACAGGTAGCGGTAAGCCAGCGGATCGACGCCCTGCTCCACCAGGCTTTGCAGGCGCAAAAAGTCACCCGAGGATTTCGACATTTTCGCATCCTGCGTCTTGAGGAAAGCGCCGTGCAGCCAGAAATTGGCCAGGCGCGTGCCGTGGCGCGCCTGCGTCTGCGCGATCTCGTTGCTGTGGTGGACGGCCACGTGGTCTTCACCGCCGCAATGGATGTCGAAATACGTGCCCAGGTGCTTTTCCGCCATGGCCGAGCATTCGATATGCCAGCCCGGAAAACCCAGGCCCCACGGGCTGTCCCACTCCATCTGGCGCTGGCCCGGCACGCCGCTGAACTTCCACAGCGCAAAATCGCAGATATCGCGCTTCTCTCCCAGGTCCACCCGCTTGCCCGCCTGCAGGCCATCGCGCTTCAGGCGCGCCAGCTTGCCATAATCGTCCTGGCGCGTGGTATCGAAATAGATGCCGTCGTCGGTGCGGTAGGTATACCCCTTGGCCTCCAGGTCGCCGATGAACGCGATCTGTTCCACGATATGGTCGGTGGCGCGGCACCAGACGGTGGGCGGCAGGATATTCAACTGGCGCAGATCGCCCTCGAACGCGCAGGTAAATTCGGCAGCGATGTCCCAGGCGGACTTGCCGCTGCGAGTGCTGCGCGCCTCGATCTTGTCGTCGCCGCTGTCCGCATCCGACGTCAGGTGGCCCACGTCCGTGATATTCATCACGTGGCGCACCTGCAAGCCGTTGAATTCGAGCGCGCGGCGCAAGCCATCGACGAACAGATAGGTGCGCAGGTTGCCGATGTGCGCATAGTCGTAGACGGTGGGACCGCAAGCGTACAGGCCCGCCTTGCCAGGGGCGATGGTCTCGAAGGGCCGCAGGCTGCGGCTATACGTGTCGTACAAATGGAGTGTCATGCGGGACTTTCATTAGCGCTGCGGAAAAAGAAAATGGCCACAGGTTTTTCAACACTGTGGCCATCGAATGAGGAGTAAAAAGTTTAACGGCGCCGGGCCGCATCCTCACGAAGCCAGGTACACGGACACAGCGCAGCGGCGGCGCGGTGGGCAGGGACTGGAAGGAGGATGGAAGAGATCATGGAGCAAATATCGCATGCGCGCGGGCGGGCCGTCAAGCCCTCCCGCGACGCTGGCTATTTTTTCGCCTGCTCGATATGCGGCAGCAGCACCGTCAGGATGCCCAGCAGCGGCAGGTAAGAGCAGAGCTTATACACATAGGCGATGCCCGCCACGTCGGCCAGGTGGCCCATGGCGGCGGCCGCGATGCCGGACACGCCGAACATCAGGCCAAAGAAAATCCCCGCGATCATGCCCACCTTGCCCGGCACCAATTCCTGCGCAAAGACGACGATGGCGGAAAAGGCGGAGGAAATGACGAAACCGATGATCACGGTCAGCACGGCCGTCCAGAACAGGTCGACATACGGCAGCAGCAGGGTGAACGGCGCGGCGCCCAGGATGGAAATCCAGATCACGCGCTTGCGGCCGATGCGGTCGCCGATGGGGCCGCCCATGAAGGTACCGGCGGCCACGGCGGCGAGGAAGAGGAACAGGTACAGCTGCGCTGCGCCGATGGACAGGTGGAACTTGTCGATCAGGTAAAAGGTGTAGTAGCTCGACAGGCTGGCCATGTAGATGTACTTCGAGAACACCAGCAGGGCCAGCACGCCCAGCGCTTGGAAGACCTTGTTGCGCGACAAGTTCGGCCCATGGCCGCCCGCCTTCGGCTTGAAGGTGGCCAGGTGGCCGCTGTACCAGTGGCTGACCTTGTACAGCACGCCGATGGCCAGCACGGCCAGCAGGCTGAACCAGGCGATATTGCCCTGACCGCGGTTCACGATGACGGCCGCCGCCAGCAGCGGTCCCAGGGCGGAGCCGACGTTGCCACCCACCTGGAACAGCGACTGCGCAAAGCCGTAACGCCCGCCCGAAGCCATGCGCGCCACGCGCGACGCTTCCGGGTGGAAAGTCGAGGAACCGACACCGATCAGGCCCGCAGCGATCAAGAGGGTCGGGAAGGTCGAGACGATGGACAGCATCAGCACGCCGGCCAGGGTAAAACACATGCCGATGGGCAGCAGGAATGGCAGCGGACGGCGGTCCGTGTACAAGCCGATCCAGGGTTGCAGCAACGATGCCGTGCACTGGAACGTCAGGGTGATAAGGCCGACCTGGGTAAAACTGAGTGAAAACTCGGCTTTCAGCATCGGGTAAATCGACGGCAATAATGCCTGGATCAAGTCATTGAGCAAATGCACGAAGGCGACGGCGCCCAGGATGTGCATGGCCAGACCGGATGGTTGTTGGGAACGATGAAGCGAGGGGGCCGCCGGCACGGACTTGGCCAATGCTGGAGCAGGTGTGGTTGTGTGCATGTGTCTTCCGCAATAATCGGGCACGGCGGGCGGCCCGGCAAAGAAGCCAGTATAGTATGGTCGCTGAACTGACAACTTCCAATAATCGTCGCCCAAGTGACAACCAAGAGACAAGCCAACGCCCCACATGTACAGCCCCCCAACCGCCCAGACCCACCCAGATGGCGTGCCGTTCAGCCGCAGCACCAGCTCGCACGATTACCAGCACGTGCCGCGCCCCGTGACGGCCATGTCCCGGCAATATGCGGCGGGCGATTACACGGCGCCGCACAGCCATGTGCGGGCGCAACTGCTGTATGCGACGGAAGGGATGATGCGCGTCTCCACCGAGCATGGCGTATGGATCCTGCCGCCCCGGCGCGCCCTGCTGATACACGTGGGTGTCGTGCATGAAGTCCACATCTTGAGCGAACTGAGCATGCGCACCGTGTATATCGATGCGCAGGTGGCGGCCCCATATGGCGCCGATTGCAAGGTGCTGGAAGTGAGCCGGCTGCTGCGCGAGCTAATCCTGGCCTTGTTGGCCGAACCGATCGAATATGCGCTGGCGGGACGCGGCGACTGGCTGGCCCACCTGATCCTGTCGGAACTGACGGCGGCCGACACCGTGCCCCTCGCCATACCCTGGCCGCGCGACCGCCGCCTGGTGGCCGTCTGCTCGGCCATCATGGACGCGCCCGGCAGCCGGCGCAGCATCGAGGAATGGGCGCAGGACGCGGGCGCCAGCGCGCGCACCCTGATCCGCTTATTCCCCAAGGAAACGGGCTTGCACTACCGCCAATGGCTGCAGCAAGTCCACCTGGCCGAGGCCTTCTGCCGCCTGGACCGGGGCGAAGGCGTGGCGGCCATCGCCTATGCGCTGGGCTACGCCAGCCCCAGCGCCTTCAGCGCCATGTTCCGCCGCATCCTGGGCCGCACGCCGCAGCACTATCTGAGCGAGTGGCGCGCCGCCGATTGACAAAAGCAGCCTGCAGGCTGCTTTTGTTCATGCTGATACCTACTCTTTTTCGCCCGCGATCAAGCGATAGGCCAGCGCGCCCAGCAAGGCGCCGATGATGGGTGCCAGCCAGAACAGCCACAGCTGGCTGGTAGCCCAGTCGCCCACGTACAGGGCCACGCCCGTGCTGCGGGCCGGGTTGACGGAAGTGTTCGTCACGGGAATGCTGATCAGGTGGATCAGGGTCAGCGCCAGGCCGATCGGCAGCGGGGCAAAACCTGCCGGCGCGCGCTTGTCGGTGGCGCCCAGGATGACGATCAGGAAGAACATCGTCAGCACGATTTCAATGACCAGCGCCGACAGCATCGAATAACCGCCCGGCGAATGGGCGCCATAGCCGTTCGAGGCAAAGCCCTTGCTGACATCGAAGCCGGCCTGGCCGCTGGCGATCACGTACAACACGCCGCCGGCCACGATGGCGCCCAGCACCTGCGCGATGATGTACGGTAACAGTTGATTGGCGGGAAAGCGGCCACCGGCCCACAGACCGATCGAGACAGCGGGATTCAAATGGCAACCCGAGATGTGGCCGATGGCGTAAGCCATGGTCAGCACCGTCAGGCCAAACGCCAGCGCCACGCCGGCAAAGCCGATGCCAAGGCCGGGAAAGGCAGCGGCAAGTACTGCGCTGCCGCAACCGCCCAGCACCAGCCAGAACGTGCCGAGGAACTCGGCTCCATATTGTTTCATGATGTATTCCTTTAAAGTAAAGAGAAAACGTGCCAGGGACGACCAATCGGACCGCACACCACCTTTGCCTGCGCCCAGGGGGCGACGACAAAGCACAGCACCAGCAACGCAGCGCACGCTGCAAAGCGCGAATAATGACATGATGCCATTGTCAATGCAACATTATTTAATGTAATAATGCTAATTGTTCTCTTGCTACTTAGAGGTTTTTTGATAATTTCTACGGCGCGGGGCGGCGCATGTATTTTTGTGGCGCCTCCAGTGGCACAAAACCAAAGCCTGCATACAGGCCATGCGCGTCATCGGTCCCCAGCATCCAGGCGACATCGCGCAAGCGTGCATCGCCGAGCACGGCGGCCACCATCTGCTTGCCATATCCCCGCCCCTGATATTGCGGCAGCACAAAGACATCGCGTAGATAGGCGAAATCCGTGTAATCGGTGATGACCCTGGCGAACGCCACTTGCCGGCCATCGACATAGCCGCCGAAACACAGCGCGTTGGCAATCCCCTTGCGCACCGTTTCGATCGCCACGCCGGGCTTCCAGTACGACTGCTCGCTCAGGTAGCGGTGGATCATGGGCACGTCCAGTGCATCGCGCTCGCTGGAGATGCGCAGTGGCGCGTGCATCAGTTCTTCAACAGCAGGTCGGCTTCGGCGATGCTGGGCTCGCCGAAGTACACGGTGCGCAAGCCGCCCTTGGCATCGCTGCCCATATACACGCCCGTCATGCTGCGCTCGACGGGGTCATACAGGATGGTGTAGTGGTGGCCGCAATTGTGCGGTTCGCAGACACTGCTGAGCAGGCGCGTCTTGCCGTCGATCTCGACGGGTTTGAGCGGACTGGCAACGCCATCCGGCACCCAGCGCTGGCGCTTCAGGCCAGCCTTTTTCAATCCCACATTGAAGGCCTTGCGAAAGGCGTAGTCCGCCTTGTAGACGTCGGGGAAATACGGACAGGTATGGCCACCGTCGCAGCTTTGCGCTTGCTCAATGAGCGACTGCCTGGGCGTACGCGCTTGCGCCGGCATGGCGGCCAGCGCCACGGTGGCGGCCAGGAACAGGGTGAACAGCAAACGTGCGGACATGCAATCTCCTAAAAACATCGGCTAAGGTGGGCAGCATAGCAGAATGACATCCTTACACACCGGCATCAGGGAGAGCAGCGGATGCCGACGACCCCGTTGACCTTGCCTTCCGGCCAGCCCGTCTCGCGCCAGCGGTACATGCCGGGCGCGACGATGATCATCTGCCATTCCACCAGCTTTCCAGCGGCATTGAAGCGGGTTTCATTGTCATAGCGCAGAATCAGGCTATGCTCCGTTTCCGCCACCACCGTCGCGGCAAAGCGATTGGTTTCACCCAGCTTGCTTTTCCAGGTGCGGTCGCTGAAGATCGCCAGCCGCTGATGGTCGTCAGACAACTGCATGCGCGTAAAGTGCCGCGCTTCTTCGCAAACACTACTGGTATTCACGCTGTCGGACCAGCTGCCTGACAGTTGCGCAGCATCAAAAGGAGTCGGGGTGGCGGCCGCGGCCGCACTCAGCAGCAAGGTTGCAAGCATAGTTTATCGAATGAAAACGAAAGGTATCATCATGGTCAACGCAGCGCCTGCGTGATGCTGGATGGCAATGCGGGCGTGCGCCGGTGCAACGTCGCCTGCTCGTAGGCATAGGCCATCGCAATGAGCGGCATGTCGCCGTGGGCAGGGCCAATGAAGGACAAACCGATGGGCAAGCCCTTTACCACGCCAGCCGGCACCGTGATATGCGGCAAGGCGGACTGCGCCTGCGATACCCCATGACATGTGGGCCCCACCAGCGCATCGAGCTTATGCGAGCACAGCAACGCTGCGATGCCGCCAGGCTCAAACGCGGCCGGCGGCTCGATCAGTTCCGCCCCCTGTTCGCGCAGCACCAGCAGAGCCTGCTCGATCGCGGCATCGGTCCCGGCACACTGGCCGAACAGGTAGCGCGCCACGCCGATGCGGCGCCCACGCAAGCCGGCGACATCGAGCACCATGCCATCGGCCAGACGCTCGCCATTCAGGGCAGCGAGCAGCCAGGCCGCCTCGCGCACGCTGGGCGCCATTGGTCCTGCCGTGGTTGGCTCGCTGTCCTGCCCGCTGGCAGCCCTGCCCGTGGGCTTGATGGCAACCAGGCCGCACGTTGATGCAGGCGCGACGATGGAGCCGTCCGCCGCACTGTCCACGGCCAGAATGGTCAGGCCGGCCCAGCTGGCACTGGCATGCGGCACGCTGACGGCAGCCCACTGGCGCAAATTGCTTTTGCCGATGATGACGGCGCCGGCTGCGCGCAAGCGCGCCGCGACAAAGGAATCGCAGCTGGCCTGCGTGGCCAGGGGCGCCTGGGTGCGCGTCTTCATGCGGTCGCCCGTGGCAATATTGTCGCGCAAGACGATGGGGATGCCATGCAAGGGGCCGCGCACCTTGCGCACCTGCCGCTCGCGGTCCATTTCCAGGGCAATTTTCAGCGCATCGGGATTGATTTCAATGCCGGGATAAGCACGCGCGCCGGTGCTCGACAGCGAGCGGATGCGGGCCAGGTACTGCGACGTCAACGCATGGGAACTGAGCTTGCCTGCCTGCATCATCTGCTGTTGTGGCAAGACGCCCGCATCGAGCAGATGAGCCATGGGGCTGGCGGGCGCTGTGGCACGGGTTAGTACGGGGCGCGACACGCGCGCCGGCACGGCCGCCGCGGCAGGCGCCGCACCCCGATATGCGCCGTTGCGCAACATATGACTACGCTGCATGGTACCTCCAGGAAACCTCAATGTTTCTAACGCAATAGTGTGCTAGCCATAGCATAGCAGTCCTTGCAACTCAATTGTTGTCGAAGGGAATTATTTTTTAAGCAAAAAAAAACGCCGCCCGAAGGCAGCGTTTCTTGATGGTCAAGCACTGGGGCAAGCCAGGCCGGCGTTTGCCGGGCCCTGCGAGCAGCGCAGCGTGACGATCTATCAGTTGCGTACGACACGCTTGTATTCGTTGGTACGGGTGTCGATTTCGATGACGTCGTCCTGTGCCACGAACAGCGGCACTTGCACGATATGGCGGTGCGCGTCGATGGCGTTTTCGATCTTGGCTTCTTTCAGGACGTTGCCCGAAGTGTTGCCCTTGACTGCAGGCTCCGAGTACACCACTTGACGGGCGATGGTCGTAGGCAGTTCAACGGAGATGGCTTTGCCGTCGTAGAAAATGGCTTCGCATTCCATGCCATCTTTCAGGTAATGCAATGCATCGCCCAGGTTTTCTTCTTCGATTTCGTACTGGTTGTACTCGGTGTCCATGAAGACGAACAGCGGGTCGGCGAAGTACGAATACGTCACTGGCTTTTTATCCAGAACAACAACGTCAAACTTGTCGTCGCCGCGGAACACGTTTTCCATCGGGGTGTTCGTCAGAAGATTTTTCATCTTCCATTTGTAGGTGAAGCCCGTGCGGCTCGAACCGTTGACATCAGAACGCAACACGATCATTGGCTTGCTGTCGACCATGATGATATTGCCAACACGAATTTCTTTTGCGGGTTTCATAGGAATGTACGTAAAAAGTGGGTTGCATGAAGACCATCTGCCGCCTGGGCGCCATCAGCGCCGCAAGCTTGCGTTTGATCGGTTAAAAATACGTTAGAAATAACCGGGCATTTTACCTTAATTTTTGGCAAGCGCCTATCTCGTCGCGCCGGCGAACGCCAGCAAGTTACTTGCCAGATCGCCATTGGACTGCATCTGCCGCTGCCACACGTGCGTGCGCGCGCTGATGCGCGGCAGATCGGCCTGCAAGGCGGGCCACAACTGCGTCCAGGGCAAGGCGTCCGCGCTGGCACCATTCCAGGCCAGCGCTGCCTGCACCAGGCTGGCTATCGGCCCATCCGCGTCCGCCGCATAGCGCCGCAAGAAGGCGCGCAATTTCACGTGGTGCAAGTTTTCATCCTGCAGGTAGATATGCCAGAGAAAAGGCCGGCCGGCCCATTGCGCCCGCACGAAGGAATCCTCGCCGCGCACGAGATTGACGTCGCAGGCCCACAGCAAGCGGTCGTAATCGTCTTGCGGCACAAAAGGCAGCACGCGCACGGTCAGCGCGCCGCGCGTGCGCGCCGCGCCAGCCACCACCGCATCGTCGCCGATAAATGCCTGAACGGCATCGAACGCGACGCCTTCCGGCACCAGGCACGTCACGGGCTCGCTGCCAGCCTGCCACACGCCGAACAGCTCGGCGACGGGCGCGGACGGGTAGCAGAACAGCGATACTTTCAAAGCAGACATTTCCGCCGGACTCACGCCGAATTGCCCCAGGAATGCCGCCATGGCGGCCGCATCGGCCTGGAACGCCAGTCGCTGCTCGTCGAGCGCCGCTTCGCGCAGCAAGCCGCCCGTTTTATTGGTGAAGCCGGGAAAGAAAAAATGCTTGATCATGCCATGGCGCGGCGAAGTCAATGCGTGGCAGCCCTCGACCCACTCTTCCGCCGTCAAGCCTTCCAGGTTCAGCCACACCGGGTGCGGTGTGCATTGCGCCATGGCGGCGATGTAGCCAGGCGGAATGTCGCAGGCAAAAAACTCGATGACGATATCGGCGATATCGGCCGGCGCAAACGCGCCATCCTGGCCGCGCCAGTGGCGCACCGTCACGCCGCTGGCCTGCTGCATTTCCACAGCCACGTCGATGCCGGGGCAGATGCGCTGGAAGCTTGCAAGATCGTCAACCCACAAAGTGACAGCCACGCCGTGCTCGCCGCTCAACTGCCGCGCCAGGCGCCAGCAAATGCCGATGTCGCCGTAGTTGTCGACGACTTTGCAGAAGATAGCCAGAGATGGTGCGCGATCGCTAGGTAATGGCATGAGCAGGCAAGAAATCAAGGGGAAAACGTTGGGATGCCGGCAAATAACAAAAAAGCCGCACTGTTACCCAGGCGGCTTTTTTGTTGGCTGATTCAGCCGGTCTGGCGTCCCCAAGGGGATTCGAACCCCTGTACTCACCGTGAAAGGGTGATGTCCTAGGCCTCTAGACGATGGGGACAGAAAATCTGTCCTGGATGCGCTGCTTTGCATCCCGACCTGTTACTACTTGCGAATCTGGCGTCCCCAAGGGGATTCGAACCCCTGTACTCACCGTGAAAGGGTGATGTCCTAGGCCTCTAGACGATGGGGACAGAAATCTGTCCTGAATGCATTACTTTGCATCCTGACCTGGTACTGCAGCAATCGCAGAAACAAAAAAAGCCTGACTTGTCAGGCCCGTTCAGCACTGCACTCTTGCTTTACAACTAAATCCTGGCGTCCCCAAGGGGATTCGAACCCCTGTACTCACCGTGAAAGGGTGATGTCCTAGGCCTCTAGACGATGGGGACCTGTGCTGGCTTGACTCTCAGCGGACTCTTCGTTGAAGGCTTTTCTTAGCCCCTCAAAAAAGCGTGCGCGAAGTTTAACACGAAGCGATTCACGAAATCAACTGCTGGCCTCTTATTTTCCATCTTATTTGCAGAGATCTCCCTATGTAACAGAAGATACTCATACGATATGGAAATACTGCGTCATTGCAATTTCAGCAGGCGCAAAAAAAAGCCGCATCAGCGACCTGACATGACTATGGATGTTAATTTAAGGCGACGGTGTTGTCGGATTACGCTGCGCCTCGGCGGCCCCGCTAATCCGACCTACGCCACACTCCCCCGAGGGGTATGGCGGAAAGTGTCTCGGAAATAAAAAAAGCCGCTCGAGGCGACTTTGATTTATTCACTACCTGTTTCTGCGCTGTTGGTGTAGGTAAGCGGGAGCTAAGCGCTGACCTCTTGCACGCCATGCAAGCGCGCTAACAGCTTAGCCATATTCCCCCTAGCGAAGAAATCGCTGACGCAAATAAAAAAAGCCGCTCAAGGCGACTTTG